>JAXDGW010000001.1:0-29056 GCA_034664845.1 Thermoanaerobaculia bacterium
TCACCCCACCGAGGGGGAGATTCTCGTCGATGGGAAGCCGCTGGGCGATCTGCGCCTGGCCGACTACCGCTCGCACCTCGGCATCGTCCCTCAGGATTCGTTTCTCTTCGCTGAGTCGATCTACGACAACATCGCCCTCGGCAACCCGCAGGCCTCGCGCGAGGAGGTGTTGCGCGCCGCGCACATCGCCCACGTCGACGAGTTCACCGAGGCCTTCGCCGACAAATACGACACGATCGTCGGCGAGCGCGGCGTCCGACTCTCCGGCGGCCAGAAGCAGCGGGTGGCCATTGCCCGCGCCATCGTCGCCAACCCGCGCATTCTCATCCTCGATGAAGCGACGTCATCGCTCGACAGCGAATCCGAGGCACTGATCCAGGACGGACTGAACGCGCTGATGCAGGGCCGCACGACCTTCGTCATCGCCCACCGCCTCTCGACGATCCGAAACGCCGACCAGATCCTCGTCCTCGAGGACGGAAGAATCACCGAGCGCGGCACACACACCACCCTGATGGACCTCGGCGGCCGCTATCGCAAGCTGTACGAGAAGCAGTACGGCGTGATGATCAACCGATTTGTAAATGAGGGTGAGGAGTTGCGGGATCTGGCGGCGAAATAGCTGCATCGTGCGGCTGGCGCCGCACGATGCGTTGTCGGTTGTCGGTTTGGATGCGCTTCGCGCGTTGGGTTTGCGGTAGGTGTTAGTTCCTCGCTCAAAAGCCATTTCGACAGCGCCCGTTTCAGCCGCGGAGCGGCAAAAGAATAAAGCCCACGGCGCCAGCCGTGGGTATGAAGGATCTGCAATATCGAGCCGTGGAGCGGCGAAAGAACGGAGGGAGCACGGCTGCAGCTCGATTTTCGGCGCGCGCCTATGGAGTTATCCAGCTTTTCGACATGCCCGAGCTCATTGTGAAGGAGGGACTTGGCGGACTGGTTGCGACGGTCGTGTTTACGACGATCATCATCGCGTTCCTCACGCTTGCGGTCAGAAATCTCGTCGGCCACGCGGCGGTGTTGCCGTCAGCAATCTGGATTGTCCTCGTGGTGTCGATGACTCTGATCATTCTCAGAGAATCTGGCCTACGGAAGTCTCATCTCACGATTCTGAGTGCGTTCTCGCGACACCAATTGCTCCGAGTCGCGCTCATCCGCAGCCAATGCTGGAGATTGGATTCGCGCTGTTCGGCTTCCCCTTCATCGAACTGCGAATCGCCGGTGATGACGTCGTTTGCGTCGATTGGCATACCGGCCAGGCCACCGAGATGCGGGGCCGCGACGCCAACGACTGGAGTGCGCCAGCAACGCACAGCCGGCGAAGGGCCGTTTTGTTCGTGTGTAGAATCGCCTCGTGCCCGAGATCAGCCGCTTCTTCGGAATCATCATCACGATCAATTACCGCGAGCACGATCCGCCGCACTTTCACGCGTGGTACGCCGGCTCCGACATCTCGGTCCGGATCTCCGATGGAAGCGTGAGCGGCCAGATGCAGCGGAGAGCGCTTGCACTCGTTCTGGAGTGGTGGCATCTTCATCGCACGGAGCTACTCGAGGACTGGCAGCTCGCACAAGCTGGACAATCCTTAAAGAAGATCGATCCGCTGGACTAACTCACATGTACTACACGCTCATAGACGCCCGATACGTTCACGACTTCACGATCTGGGCAAAGTTCGCGGACGGGAGCGAGGGTGAGATCGATCTGACGAATGAGCTGTGGGGACCGGTCTTCGAGCCATTGAAGGACGTGAACTACTTCCGCAACTTCTCACTCGCCGAGTACGGCACGATCTGCTGGCCGAATGGTGCGGACATCGCTCCAGAGTTTTTGTACGAGAAGGTTCGCGTCCCCGCCTGACACGCCCGCCTTCCTGACGCTCGTCAACCAACCCAACTGACTGACAACCGACAACCGACAACGCGTGCGCCGCCAGGCGCACGCATCATTCCGACAGTTCCACGTTCCAGTACGCCTCGTCGAGGAAGTTCTTCCAGATGTCGGGGAAGTTTCGTCCCTGCAGGCGATGGAGGGGATGCCACCGCGGACGGACCGGTTGCCGTTTGATCTGCAACCCGGTCTCGGTGAGCAGCTTGTTTCCCTTCTTCACATTGCAGGGGAGACAGGCGCAGACGACGTTCTCCCATGTCGACTTTCCGCCGCGCGAGATCGGGACGACGTGGTCGAGAGAGAGCTCCGACGACGAAAACTTCTTGCCGCAGTACTGGCAGCGGTTGCCGTCGCGAAGATAGATGTTGCCGCGCGAGAACTTCACCTCCTGCCGCGGCAGACGGTCGAAGATCAGGAGCTGTACGACGTGCGGGATGAGGATGTTGCGGCTGGGAGTGCGTACGAAGTGATCGTCGCCCTGGACGGGGATGTCGGCCCAGTTGTCAAAATCGTAGGTCCGGTACTCGGAGTCGACCGCTTTGACCTGGCCCTTGTACAGCAGGGTCAGCGCCCGGCGGGCAGACGTGATCTGCACCGCCTGGAAAACCCTGTTGAGGACGAGCACATTACCGTCGAGCATAGGTTCCACTCGTAACGCCTCGGAAAGCCCGGGTTGTTTCCATCTCCCGCCCGTCTTCGAAGGCTGAGTGAAGACATCATACACGGGCCGTAAAGGCGTCCCGAAGAGCGAGGGGCGCGAGGTTTTCGGCGCTGCGGATGATGAACCGAAGCCGCCCGACGAGCCCGCAGGTTGAAAAAAGTGCCCAATTGATGGATAGTTAGCGCCTAAGACGAATCCGAATACTGCTCTATCGAGCGCGTTCTGGGTGTGGTTTTTTGGGAGGCATGTATGCGCGTTTTTTCACGGATCGCTCTGGTTGTCCTCACGGCCGCTGTCCTTTTTGCGACGGCGGCACTCGCCGATCAATACCAGGCAACGTGTCCGCTCACGCTCGTAGCGACCAACGCTGCGCCGACTGCGTTCTACCAGTCGCCACATGGCGTTTTCCGCTCCGGCTCGCAGGTATTCGCACTGCGCGGGCAGACGCTGACGACCTACACCGTCACCGATCTCGGCGACATGCAGATCGCCCGGGAAGACTTCATCGGAGCGCTGGCCGCGCGCGAAACGAAGGGCGGAGTCGCCTTCGCCGCCGGCTTCCTCTACGTCAGCAGTGAGGCCGGTCTGGAGATCTACGACCTCCGCAACGTCCGCGCCGGAGGCACCGCGCCGATCCTCGTCTCCCGCACGCCCGGCCTTCGCTACCACCGTCTGGCCATCAGCGGGACGACGCTTGCGGCGCTCTATCCAGCTACCGACCTGCCGTGCTCCGCAAACGGGCCCGGGCCGCAGCAGAACTGCTTCAACCAGATCGACATCTACAACGTCGCCAACCCGATCGTGCCGACCCGCGTCAGCTCGCTCTCGACGTTTCAAAACCCCCTCGGCGGCTACAACGACATCGCCTTCAACTTCGGCTTCCTGGTCGCTGCCGCGAACGGCGCAACCATCGCCTGGAACCTCACCAACCCGGCCGTTCCCACGCAGGTGAACGGCATCGCCGTGCCGGGCAAGTTCCTCGTCAGCAACGGCTCGAACCTCCTCAGCGTCGGCAACGACAACGTGATCATCACCTACATGATCACGCCCAACAGCAACGGCGCGCCGTTCTTCAATCCGTACACGTATCACTCCACCGCAAACCTTCAGGTCGAGCGCGGCAACCCGATCATCTTCCATCCGCAGGCCGCGTTCGATGAAGCCAACGGCCGCCTCATCACGATGATCGATGAGCTCGATTACCAGACGCTTCAGCCGGCCCGCACGATCGCCTTCGACGTCTTCGACTACGCCACGGCCATGCTGGAAGGACGCGACCCGCGGCAGTACGAGCAGGTTTCCTACACGCAGGGCGACGAGGTGAAATGGAATCCGCTCTCCGTCGGCTCGCTGGTCTACGTCGTCGGTGAACTGACCGGTACGCAGACCTACGGCGCCTGCCCGCTCATGACCGGCCGCATCGAGTTCGACACGATCGCCGGCACCGTCTGCGGCGGCTCCTACATCCACGGCTGGGTCACGGGAACGCTGAAGATCACGAACGTCGAGCTCTTCCTCGACGGCGGCTCCCTCGGCTCCGCATCACTCACCGGACCGCCGCGCATCGACGTCCCATCGACCACGCCCGTTTCCACGTGGCAGATCGCCGCAAACCTCGACGCCACGACCAAAGGCGTTCACGTTCTTCGCGCCGTCGGCACCGACGTGAACGGCAACCGCCGCCAGTTCTCCAGCCAGTCGATCCTCTTCCCGGGACCCGGCTCGAACTGCGTCGCGCGCCGGAAGGCGGCAGGATCACACTAACGAATCGACGATGGCCATCGCCGCCGCGCGCGGATCGTGCGCGTCTGTGACCGGCCTTCCGACGACGATGTAATCTGCGCCCGCCGCGATCGCCGCGGCGGGCGTTGTCGTTCTGCGCTGATCCCCCGCCTCGCTCCCCTCGGGGCGAATGCCCGGCACGACGATGCGCATTTCGCTGCCGCAAGCCTCGCGAATCGCAGCCACCTCGTGCGGCGACGCCACCACGCCGCGCAGCCCGGAATCCTGCGCAAGTTTCGCCAGCCGCACGGCGCTGTCGAGCGGCGAGCCGGCAAAGCCAATTCGCTCCAGTTCAGCGTCGTCGAGGCTCGTGAGAATCGTGACGCCGAGGACGAGCGTGGAGTCGACAGCACACGCGCGGAGCATTGCGGCTCCGCCCGACGTGTGCACGGTCACCATCGTCACGCCAAGCGACGCCGCTTCCGCAACCGCGTGCTTCGCCGTGTTCGGGATATCGTGAATCTTCAGATCGAGAAAGACCTTCGCCTCTCGGCTCAACAACTCCTGCACGATCGACGGCCCGTTCCCGACAAACGCCTGCAATCCGATCTTCAACACGCCCACGGAGCCATGCAGCGCATCGGCGAGCCGCAGGATCTCGTCGCGCGAGGAACGATCGATTGCTACGATCAGCCGGTCAGTTGCTTGCATGATGTGATTCTAGCGTTGGGTGTCGGGTGTCGGCTGTCGGGTGTCGGGAGAAGTAACATCGGCTACCAAAGAGATTCCCGGCCCGCCAGCGACGATCACCAAACCCAACTCAGCGAACGAAACCCCGACAGCCGACACCTGACAGCTGACACCCGACAACCCCATGAACAAATTCGACACCGCCCGCGCACTCGACGAGATCTCCGACTACCTGGAGCTCAGCGAGACGAACCGTTTCAAGGCGCTGGCGTTCGAGCGTGCGGCTAACAGCATCCGCGGCCTCGATCGCGAGCCGGCAGAGCTCATCGCCAGCGGCGCGTTGCAGGCGACGCCGGGTATCGGAAAAGCGACCTCGGCGATCATCGAAGAGCTCGTGCGCACCGGCACCTCGAAGTATCTCGAGGATCTTCGAGGGCAATACCCGCCCGGAATCTTCGAGCTGATGCGCGTGCCGAAGCTCGGCCTGAAAAAGATCGGCGTCATTTACGAGCAGCTCGGCATCGGCAGTCTCAGCGAACTGGAGGAAGCCGCGCGCGCCGGCCGGCTGGCAGCGCTGAAAGGTTTCGGCGCCAAAACGGAGCAGTACATCCTCAGCGGCATCGAGAAAGCGCGGCGCCGCGAGTCGCACTTTCTTCTGCCGATCGGCGTCGAGGTCGGTGAACAGATTCGCGAGCACCTCGCGGCGATCGAGGAGATCGAAGACGCCGAGGTGTCGGGGAGTGTGCGGCGGCGCCTGGAGATCATCCGCAACGTCAACATCGTCATCGCCACCCGCGCGCAGGAGCCTGTCGTGCGCGCGCTCGCGAGTTTCGTCGAGCGCATCGAACGGATCGACGACAACACGGTGAAGGCGTTCGCGCGCAATGAGATCGATGTCTGGTTCCACTTCGCGGAGCCCGACGCCTTCGGCGCAACGCTCCTTGTCACCACGGGAAGCCAACAATTCGTCGAAGCGTTTCTCGCGGCCGGAGGAAAGCTGGGCCGCGCCCGCAACGAGAAGGAGCTCTTCGACAAGTCCGGTGTCGCCTGGGTCGATCCGGAGCGCCGCGAAACCGGCGACGACCTCAAACGAAAACGCCACAAGCGCCTCGTGGAGGTCTCCGATCTTCGGGGCACATTCCACGTCCACACGACCTTCTCCGACGGCCGCCACACGGTGCAGGAAATGCTCACGGCTGCGCGCGACCGAGGCTTCGAATACGTCGGCATCACCGATCATTCACCTGCCGCGTTCTACGCCCGCGGTCTGACGGTCGAACGCCTTCGCGACCAGCAGAAAGAGATCGCAGCGAAGGAGAAAGCCGTCGCGCCGATGCGCGTCTTTCGCGGCACCGAGGCCGACATTCTGCCGGACGGCACGATCGACTACGACATGAAGACGCTGGCGAAATTCGACTTCGTGATCGCCTCGATCCATTCGCGCTTCCAGATGACGAAGGACGAGATGACTGAGCGAATGCTCCTTGCTCTCGACAATCCCTACGTGACGATGCTCGGCCACCTGACCGGCCGCAAGCTCCTCTCCCGCGACGGCTACACGATCGACTACGAGCGCATCTTCGAGAAAGCCGCCGCGCGCAACGTCATGATCGAGATCAACGGCAACCCGAACCGCCTCGACCTCGACTGCCGCCTCATCCGCCGCGCCCTCGACCTCGGCGTCGCCTTCACCATCAACCCCGACGCCCACTCCATCCACGAATACGCCGCGCTGATCAGCGGCACATGGGTGGCGCGAAAAGCGGGGCTGACGGCGAAGGAGATCTTCAACACGCAGCCGGTGGAGAAGGTGGAGGCGTACCTCAAAGCGCGGCGCGGGAAAGCAAAACAACCATCGCTGTCATCCTGAGTCGCCGAAGGACACGAAGTGCCGGAGGACGACGAAGGACCCCCTGCGCATTTACAGGGTCGGGCGGCGGAACTTGTGACGCAAATGCGCGGGGGGTCCTTCGACCGTCCTTCGGCGGCTCAGGATGACAGTCGCCCCTTCGTCACTTCCTCAATCACCCGCGCCAAAACCTCATCCGCGGCACCAAGCTGCTTAGCGCGATCGCGGCGGAAGCTCCACTCGATCTGGCCGTTGGCGAGGCTCTTCGCGCCGACGCCGATGCGCAGCGGGAAGCCGATGAGGTCTGCGTCCTTGAACTTCACGCCGGGGCGTTCATCGCGGTCGTCGAGAAGTACGTCGACGCCGGCCGCGCGCAGTTTCTGATACAGCTCCTCGGCGGTCGCACGTACGATGTCTTCTTTGCCGATCTGGGTCACCACGACTTCGAACGGAGCAATCGGCATCGGCCAGATGATGCCGTCGTCGTCGTGGCTTTGCTCGATCGCGGCGGCGACGGTGCGGCCGATGCCGAGGCCGTAGCAGCCCATGATCATCGGCTGCCGTGCGCCCTTTTCATCCAGGTAGTTGCAGTTCATCGGCTCGGAGTATTTCGTTCCGAGTTTGAAGACGTGGCCGACCTCGATGCCGCGATGAATCTGCAGCGGCGTGTCGCAGCGCGGGCAGGGATCGCCTGCGAAGACGGTCGTGAAATCGCCATACTCCGGCACTGGAAAATCGCGGCCCGGATTCGCGCCGGCGATGTGCGTGTCTTTCTTGTTGCCGCCGACGACCCAGTTCGAGACATTCTTCAGCGCGGCATCGGCGAGAACGCGCGGCGCTTTCGTGCCGACCGGGCCGCAGTAACCGACCGGAGCTCCGGTGGCCTGCTCGAAGCGCGTGTCCGGCATCATCTCCAGAAACTCGGCGCCGAGGTGGTTCTTGATCTTGATCTCGTTGCCTTCGCGGTCGCCGCGCAGCAATACCATCACGCAGCCTTTGTCGGTGTCGAAGACGAGCGTCTTCACGAGCGCCGAGGTGGGCTTGCCGAGAAACGTGCCGACGTCGTCGATGGATTGGGTGCCGGGAGTGTGGATCGGCGCGAGCTCGGCCAGCGGAGCAGGCGAGGCATCGGCGTCGAAGAACTTCGAAGTCGCTTTCTCGACGTTCGCGCCGTACTTGCAGTTCGGACACGACACGACAGCGTCTTCGCCGGACTGCGCCAGCACCATGAATTCGTGCGATGCCGAGCCGCCAATGTTGCCGGTGTCGGCGTCGACGGCGACGTGATCGAGCGCGCAGCGGTGGAAGACGGCGCTGTAGGCGACGCGCATCTTCTCGTACGTTTCATCGAGCGATTCGCGGCTGGCGTGAAAGGAGTAGGCGTCCTTCATCACGAACTCGCGCCCGCGCATGAGTCCAAAGCGCGGACGCACTTCGTCGCGGAACTTGGTCTGAATCTGGTAGAGGTTCACCGGCAACTGGCGATACGAGTTGATGGCGTCGCGCACCGTGTCCGTAATCACTTCCTCGGCCGTCGGCGCGTAGACGAAACTGCGTTCGTGGCGGTCTTTGACGCGCAGCAGTTCTTTGCCGTAGCGCTCCCAGCGCTTCGACTCCATCCATAGCTCTGCCGGCTGGATCGTCGGCATCGTCAGCTCGATCGCGCCGGCGCGGTTCATCTCCTCGCGAACGATCGCTTCCATCTTCTGCATCGACCGGAGGCCGAGGGGCAGCGAGGTGTAGATGCCGGCGGCAACTTTACGGATCATGCCGGCGCGCATCATCAACTTCTGGCTGATGACGTCGGCGTCGGCGGGAACTTCGCGCAACGTGTTGAGAAAGTATTGGCTCCAGCGCATGGGGCGGGGATTGTATCGCGCCGCTTGCGGTCGCGCGGTTGCGGGTTTTTACGAGCCCGAGTGCTGTCATTTCGAATCGGCGAAACCGCGGGGGCGGCGGGCGGGCGTGAGCGGTGTAGCACGATGAGAAATCCCCCTCGATCGAAGCGAGTCATTCATAGCGGCAGGGGATTCCTCTCCGCGCTCCACCGCTCCCTCCCACACCACCGCCCCCGCGGTTCCGCCGGATCGGAATGACAGAGACCCCGGCTTTCGCGCGACCACCAACCCCATCAACCGACCGCAAAATATACTTCCCACCCCATGTCCCGGATTCTCAAGTTCGACCGCTCGCCCGTGGCGCGACTGATTTCCTGCGCGGCGTCGTTCGCTTCGGCGGCGCTGGTGTTCGACTATCTTTCGAAGGGCGAAAAGGAGATCGAGGTCGTTCCGATCATCGCTCTGATCCTTCTGTTCCTCGGCACGCTGGCCGCCGCCGTCCTGCAGTACGGCGATCACTTCTACCTCAGCGACGAAGGACTGATGTACGAGAACTGGGTACTGAAGAAGTTCGGGAAACGTGGCCGGTGGCTGTCGTGGGATGACGTCGTGGAGGTTCGCGAGCTCAAAGAAAAGCTGCTGATCCTTTTCTCGCGCGACGGGCGCCGCATCGTGGTCGACGCCATCCTTGGCTACGCGATTGCTAGAAACGAGATTCTCAGGCGCGCTCCCCAGGCAGTTTTCTCGGGGACTCTGGCCCGTGAAGACTCGTGAAGAAACGCATAGCCTTTCCTCTTGCCGGCGCTGCCGTCGTCATCATCCTCGCTGCTGTCCTCGCGATCGTCGTCGTGCGCCAGCGTGCGTCCCGGCATCGCGTGTTTCGCGCCGCGCCGGCGGAGACGCGCACGAAACAGCCGTCGATTGACGTGCGTCCACCAAGCGAATGGACGGAGCAGTTTCGCGATCTTGAAGTGAACGGCCGGTGGGCGGATCTTGCTGCGCTTCTCGACCGCATTTCGAAAACTCAACGCAACGAATACGACCGCTGGTCGCTCGCGTACCTGCACGCGCGAGCACTGATCGAGAACAACGATCCAGCCGACGCAGCGGCAAAGCTGGCGCCGTTTCTCGCGGCGGGCAATCCCTTTCGCGATGTGGCGATCTACCACCAGGCCGAGATCGACGATGCGCGCGGCGACCACGCCGCAGCGAGCCGCGATCGTCAGACGCTCATCTTTGGCGCGCCATCCTCTCCGTACCTCGAGCAGGCCATCGATGATGAGTTCGAACATCTCTCAAGCGCAGAAACCTCGGGTTCGCTAACCGCCTTCGCGACTCGCCTCGCGCCGTCTGCGAGCACGTCGCGCCGTCGCGATCTGAGCGCGCGCATCGTCGAAGCGTCTCTTCGGGCGCGGGACGCGAACGGCGCGCTCTCACGAGGCCTGGCGCTGCTGCAAGGCGGGACGATGGACGACGCCTCCGACCGCGTCAGCCGCGCGCTCGATCAGCTCGCGTTGATCGCACGGATGAACGGCCCGCAACTCGAGCTGATGGGCCAGTCGATGCAGAACCACCGGCACTTCGACCGCGCAGTCGCGCTCTTGTCGGCGGCACTGAAGTCGATGCCGCAGAAGCGCGACGACCTCACGTTCGACATCGGCCGTTCGTATTTCGGCAACGAGCAGTTCGCGCAGGCGCAACAGACCTATCTGCGCGGAGCGGCCGCTGCCGGCACTCCGTTGTCGAAGGCATCCTTCCTCTGGCACGCCGCGCGTGCGGCGCAATTGCAGGGCGACGATCGCACGGCCGAGCAGCTGATGACGCAGGTGCTGACCGTTCCGGGACGCTTTCCTCCCACCGCCGCGGCGATCACGCAACGCATTCGCACGAGGCTCAAGCAGCGCCGTTTCGCCGAGGCGGGCGCCGATCTGGCGTTCGTGCGGAAGAACTGGCCGAAGGAGCACACGCTCGTCGAAGCGTCGCTGGCGTATGCCGCCGGCATGCTTGGCGCGGGCAACAACGGCGCGGCGATCGTCACGCTCAACTCTATTCCTCGCAATCTCCTCGACAAGTTCGAGCCGTACGAGATCGATTACTGGCGCGCCCGGGCTCTCGAGTCGTCGAACCCGCCTGCCGCGTTTCAGACCTACCTCAACGTCCTCCGCGCGACGCAACCAACGCACTTTGCGTACTTCGCGCGTCAGCGGCTCGACGCGCCGTCGATGCAGCCAAAGTTGCAGCAGGCGTTGACGACGCGCGACGCCGAGGCGGCGAAACTCGTCGCGGCAGGAAACTGGCTCGTGGCCAAGCAGGTGGCCACCGATCGCATCCTCCTCTCGTCGGCGAACCATGTCGCGGAGTTGAAACGGCTGGCGGAGATTTACCGGCATCTTCCTGAGTACGCGAACATCCTCGATCTGCAGTCCGAGGCCTTCCCGCGCTTTCCGCTGAACGCCGGCGCGGACCGCCGCTCATTGCTCATGGCAATGGGTCTTTTCGACGAGGCTGTCGAGTCGATCGAACAACGTTATCCGCTTCGTCCGCTGAAGTCCGCGCTGACGCGGTCACTGGCACTCAATCACGGCAGCGCATCGAAAGAGTCGATCTTCGCGATCGAGGTGCTGATGAATTCCGTGCCGCGCGATTACGTCCCCGAGCTGCTTCCACTGACGGTTCGCCAGCTTCTCTACCCACGCTACTTCTACGATTTTATCAGCGAGGACTCGAAGAGCTTCAACGCCGATCCGACTCTCGTCCTGGCCATCATGCGCGAGGAGTCGCGCTTCAATCCCCGCGCAAAGTCGGAGGCCGCCGCGCGCGGTCTGTTGCAATTCATCATCACCACCGCGCGCCAGATCGGCCGCGACGCCGGTCTCCTCGACGTCGCCCCCGAAGACCTCTACGACCCCCGCGTCATCATCCGCCTCGGCGCCAAATACGTCAGTACGCTCTCAAAGGATTTCAACAACGATCACTACGCCGTCGCCGCGTCCTACAACGCCGGCCCAAAACAGACTGCATTGTGGCAACGCATGGCACCCGGGCCCGGGGACGACTATTTCCTCACCGCGATCAATTTTGACGAGACCAAGCAATACGTTCGCAAAGTGATGAACAGCTATAAGAGATATCGCGAGATTTACGGGGATGGCGTGCCGAGCGGCGGATTGAGGCCGGAGCCGTAGCTCTTCGAGTGGCCACGGGAATCGTTCTTGTCAAGCGCCGTGTGTTCCAGTGCCGCTGACGCGGCACAATCTCAATCGACCTCCGGACCAGAGGTTGCTCGCGCTGAGAAGCGCGCTCGCACCTCTGGCTATCCTCGCTGGGCCGCTACGCGGCTTTTACGCGGGTTTTATGGCGCTCTTACAAGCTCGATGGCTGTACGCCGCCATGCGGCTTATCCGGGCCGCTTACGCGGCATCAGGCTCGCGGGGCTGGGGCACCCTGGTCCCGCCGCGCGCCGAATCCCCATAAGATCGCGTTGCATTGCTCGATCACCTCAGAACGATCTACCTTCGCGCGCTCGACGCGTGCGCACCCGAACGCCTCGTGCGCGCGGCGCTGACGCGCGACATGCCGCGCCACGTCGTGGCCATTGGCAAATGTGCAGGCGCGTTGCGCGATGGGCTCGATGATGTCGATGACGCGTTCGTTGCCGTGCCTGACGGTTATCGCCTGCCGCTGAAGCGATCGCAGATCGCGATCGGCGGTCATCCCGAGATCACGGCGGCGAGTTTTGATGCGGGCAGGCAGATGGCGAATTTCGTCGCGGCGCACGAAGACATTCTCTTTCTGATCTCCGGCGGAGGATCGGCGTGTGTCGAGCTGCCACTGGAGCCGTGGTTCGATGAGCGCGATCTGATCGCGACGAACGCGCGGCTGGTCGCCTCGGCGCTGCCGATCGGCGACATCAACTGCGTCCGCAAGCATCTCTCTGCAATCAAAGGGGGGCGGCTGGCCGCGCGCGTGAAGCGCAGCGTCACGCGCGTTTACTCCGATGTCTCCACCGGCGCGCTTGCGGATGTGGCGTCCGGTCCAACGATGGCCGACGTGACGACAAAGGCTGATGCCATCGCCATCCTCGAGCGCCTCGGCGGATGCGAGCGGATCGTTGCGACGCTGCGCGATGAAGCGTGTCCGGAGACGGTCAAGCGCATCGATGACTCACGCTTCGCACTCATCGCCGATAACCGCACGCTCGTGGCGAAAGCCGCGGAGATTGCGGCATCGATGGGCTTCATACCGGTTGTTGTCGAGCAGCAAATTGAATCGGAGATCGGCGATGCCGCAGAGGATCTGCTGGCGCGAGCGAGCCGTTTGCGCATCGGCGAAGTGCTGATCGCCGGCGGCGAGCCCACCCTCGTCCGCCGCGGCGATGGAAAGGGCGGACGCTGTATCGAGCTTGCGGTACGCATGGCACTGGCCGCGGACGAACGTAGGTCGGACTTCGCTGAACGTAGGTCGGACTCTCCAGTCCGACGGTTCTCTCTTCGCAAAGAGTCGGACTGGAGAGTCCGACCTACGTTCGTCGCTCTCCTCGGCACCTCCGACGGCCTCGATGGCAACAGCGGCGTGGCGGCCGTGGCGCTTGCGCTTCCTGCATCGTTCGATCGGGAGACAGCGATCCGTGAACTGTTGCGGTCCAACAGTCTGGTAATCGCCGAGGAGATCGGAGAGACGATTATGATTCCCCCGGCCGGCAATAACCTCCGTGACCTCTATCTTTTGGCCCGCGCCTAGCAGGGAATTGACGGCCTCAACGACATGACGATCGAACCAGTAGACGAGGAGCCTGTGGAGCATCACCACCGCTCTGCGCGCGAGCGTCAGCGAAAAGGCCCGATGTGGGGCTGCCTGCGCGGATTCGGCTGCACGGCGATCGGCATCTTCGCGCTCCTCACCCTCATCATCATCGGCGGCTGGTGGTATCTCGGCTCCTCCAGTTTCGCGGGGCTGGTGCGGCTTCGCATCGAGAAAACCCTCGAGGCGCGCCTCGGCCGCAAGGTTGATGTCGGTCCCGTCACCATCGAGCGCGGAACGCAAAGCCGCATCATCATCAATGGACTGCGCATCGCCAACGCGCCCGGCGCCACGCACCCGTACTTTGCCACCGTCTCGCAGCTCATCGTCACCGGCGGCATCGACTCGTTCTGGGGGCGCAAGATCCGCGTCGGGCGCATCGACATCATCGATCCTCATCTCTACTTCGAGATCTATCCCGCCGGCGCGAAGCTGACGCACAACTTCCCGCAATGGAACTCCGGGCCGAAATCGCGATACGACATCTACCACCTCGACCTCGGCAATCTCTATGTGACGCGAGGCGCGTTCGACTTCCTCGCCCGCCGCCACAACATCGCCGCCACAACGTCCAACGTCACTTCCACGATCAGCGTCACGCCGCTGGAAGATCTCTACTCAGGAACGATGACCAGCCCGCAGTTCACGCTGCGCATTCAGGACTACGTTCCGATCACGATGGGCATGCGTGGAGACTTTCGCTTCACGCCCGATGACCTCGAATTACGTTCGCTGGCACTGGATGGCGGCTCCGATCTCCGGCTCTTCCTCAAAGGCCATGTAAAGCCTCTCAGTGAAGCTGCGTACAACCTTCACCTCACGTCGCAGATCGGGCTCAATCGCGTTCGCGAGATCTTCAAAGTCAACAAGGTGCTCGACGGCACAATCGATCTCGACGCCAACCTTCGCGGAAAAGCGGGTGGATTTGCGCTTACCGGCGGATGGCTCTCGCCAAAGATCAGCGCCGATGTTTATGACCTCACCAATGCGCGCGGCACATTGAGCATTACCGGCGATAAGACGTCCGTCGACATTCAGAAGGCTTCTTATGGCGGCGGCACACTGACGGGACATTACGATCTGCCGCAATACAACGAGCCGTATCCGATGAGCGTCGATCTTCGCTACAACGGCGTTTCGCTCGAAAAACTCTTCAATGACTGGAACATCAAAGACACCGGCCTGCGCGGCGGCGCCACCGGCCATCTCGTTTATCACTGGGAAAAGGACCGCGTACTTGCGGGTGGCGGCGAAGGAAACGCGGTGCTCGCAAAGAATGCCACCGCGTTTTCGAACGCGACCTATCCCATACCGCTCAGCGGCTCGACCGATTTCGCCCTCGACAACGGCGTCGTCACCTTCAAGCGTGCGCAGCTCGTCACCGACGCCTCGACGATCGACTTCTCCGGCAAGCTTCGGATCGAGGACGCGTGGACCGACCTGCTGCTGAAAATCCACAGCAGCGATTTCGCCGAGCTCGATCGCATCGGCTACAACTTCGCGCACTCAGCCGGGAAGCGCACCTACACGCTGCTCGGACTCGGCGGCGCGGGCGACATCAGCGGCAACGTTCGCGGCAAGATCAAAGCGCCGGAAGTCGTCGCGAAGATCGCCAGCAGCGCGCTCAAGTACAACAACATTCTTCTCGGCGATTCCGAGCTCGATCTTCACTACGACGGCGGCAAGAGCCAGCTCATCTTCGATCGCGCCACATTCCGCGACGGCGCCGCGCGCATGGGCCTCACCGGCACGATCACCTTCCCCGATCACGGACCGTCGCCGCAATTCGATCTCGCGCTCGACGCCACCGGCTACCCCGTCGATCGCGCCATGCAGGCCGTCAATCTCAAGCTTGCGATCAAAGGTGCCGGCACCGGACACCTCATCGTCACCGGCACGCCGGACGTTGGGAAAGTCACCTTCGCGAACTTCCTCGTGCATCAGGCCAAAGGCGATCTGCGCCTCAATGGCAGCGTGGCGTGGGCGCCGGGCAAAGGGACGACGAACTTCGATCTCGACATCGCCACTGCCAGCTTCCCGGTCGCCGACATCATCACCTTCCTCGACCTCGGCACTGTTCCGATTACAGGTGATGTGAGCGGGAAACTGCACCTCTCCGGTCCGAAGTCGACGCTCGGCGGAACGGGCCAGGTGACGATCACCAACGGCTCGATTTACGGCGAACCGGTGACGAGTGCGAAGACCGATATCACCTTCACCAAAGGCGCGCTCAAAGCAACCAACGTCACGGTCGTCACCCCAGCCGGCACGATCACCGGCGAGGCGCAAATCGATTTCGGCACCGACGCGTTCTCGTACACGATCACTTCGTCGTCGATCGATCTCTCCAAACTGAAGCTCCTCTCCTCTCTGGCCAACCTCCTCGGCGGCAACATCACGCTGTCCTCGACCGGCGCCGGCACGCTCACGCAGCCGGAGCTCGTGCTCGAAGCGACGATCAATCAAGCCACGCTCAGTGGATTGAATCTCCCCGCCGACGCGCCGCCGCCGAAGCTCTACATCGCCATCCGCAACGGCCAGCTGATCGTCAAGGGCTCGGCCGCCGGACTGCTGACCATCGACGGCAACGGCAGCGTCGCCACCGACGGCACGCTCTCCGGCCTCGTGCAGATCCGCGTGACCGACCTCGCAAAAGCACTGGCCATGTCGCCGAAGACCGCGTCGCTGCCGGCATCGGGCAGCCTGACCGCGAACCTGCAACTCGGCGGCAAGCTGACGTCGATCGAGACGCTGCGCATCGACGCCACCTTCCCCGAATTCAACGTCCGCGTCTCCGAGCACGCCTTTGCGCCCGTACGCCCGCTTCACCTGAGCCTGCGCGACGGACGGATCGTCTTCGATGATTTCGAGATCTCGCTCCCCCACAACGGCGGAACACCGGCCACGTTCGTGATCGGCGGCTTCGCGGAATTGAGCGGCGCGAAACGGCTCAACATCGATCTTCATGGAACGCTCGAAGCGGCCCTGTTGCAGCTCTTCGTCACCGACCTTCGCGCCGATGGCCACATCGTCGTCGCCGGAAACTTGACCGGCACCCTTGTCGCGCCGCACTTCACCGGCACCGCCGAATTTCAGAACGCCTCGGCGCGCATCCCCGGCTTTCCGCAGGCCATCGACGCCATCACCGGAACGCTCGTCTTCAAGAGCGATCGTATTGACATCGACTCCATCCGACTCCGGCTCGGCGGTGGCCAGATCGTTCTCGGCGGATCGGTCGCGCTGGAAGGGATGGCGCCGAAGAGCGTGCGCATCACGATGCAGGGCACCGAGGTAGCGATCCGGTACTTTGAAGGATTGACGCTCGAGGCCAACTTCGCGCTGCTGCTCAGCGGCGATCTCGATCGCGCCATCCTCACCGGCGACGTCACCGTCAACCGCGCCCTCTACTTCCGCGACATCGACGTCGCCTCGGCACTGCTGAACGCGGTGCTGGCACGGCGCAGCGTCACGCCCGTCGTGAGTGCCTCGTGGCAGGAACACGTCGGGCTTCACATCCATCTCATCAGCGAGAACACGCTGGCCATCCGCAACAACATCGCCGACATCACCGGCGGCGCCGACATCGAGGTCAACGGCACGCTCGGCAATCCCGTCATCCTCGGACTCGTCACGCTCAACGAAGGCGGCAAAATCCGTTTCCAGGACATCGACTATCGCCTCGTGCGCGGCTCGATCAACTTCCAGAACCCGTTCCGCATCGATCCCTTCTTCGACATCGCGTTGGAGGCGCGCATCAACGGCGGAATCTCCGAGATCGAGTCGGGCCCGATCGATGTGACCGTGACGCTGACCGGAACGCTCGACCGCATGGCGCCGTCGATCACCAGCGATCCTCCGGCCAGCGACATCACGCTCTTCTCGCTCCTCGGCCTCGGATCTCTGATGCGAAACACGGGGCCAAATTCAGCGTTGACCGCCAACAGCGCCGGACGCTCGCTGCTCTTTCAATCCGTCAGCCGGTTGATCAACTCCAGCGGGCTCTCGCTCTTCGACTCGTTCGCGATCTCTTCCGATGCCGGTGATCTCGACAAGACCGGCGATCCGGGAACGAAGGTCTCGTTCGAGAAGCGGATCTCCAACACCGTGCGCGTTCTCGTCATCTACAACACGCGCGACTCCCGGCATCGCGTCACGCTGGAGTGGCAGGTCACGCCCGATTGGGTCCTGCAATTCACGCGCGATGAGCTCTCGAAAGAATACGACGTCACGGCGCGGTTCCGGAGGCGATACGACGGACGCTGGGCGTGGGGAAAACGGGGACGCAATCCGTTCCTGATGCTCACGGCGAACAGCGTCGCGGATGCGATCACCCCCGCGCCGGCACCGATCACGATCCCGACGACGACCGTCGCTCCGCTCACGCATGAAATCGTCACGAGCGTTGGATTCCGCGCCGACTCCGGAGTCGACACCTCCGATTTCAACAAATACGTCGCCGTCAAGATCGGTGAGCCGCTGTCGATCCGCAACGTGCAAAGCTCGGTCAGGAGCCTCTTCGCCACCGGCAACTTCCGCGACATCCGCGTCGACTCCGCGTCGTCCGGAAACGGCATCGCCGTCGTCTTCGCGCTCTACACGAACTTCCGCGTGACGTCGATCGAGTTCGACGGCCTCGGCGGTCCCGACCGCGACCGCGCCATGCGCACCCTGACCTTTCACCTCGGCGACGTCCTTTCGCTGAACGCGGTAGACCACGGCGCCGTTGCCGTGCAGGATGTGCTCAAGCGCACCGGTTATCTCGACGCCACCGTCGATCCCGAGATCTCATTCGTCCGCGTGCAGAGCCGCGCATCGATCATCTTCCACGTCACGCGCGGAACGCCGGCGATGGTCGGAACGGTGACGATCGAGGGCACCACGGCGCCCTTCACGCCGCAGCAGCTCATCGAGCAGATGAAACGCCGCCCGGGCAAACGCTACGACCTCGACGAAGCGCGCATCGACGCCGACCGCATGCGCCAGTGGCTTCTTCACAAGGAGTACCGCAAGGCCACCGTCCGCTACGCCGGCAACACGTACGACAAAGACACGCACAAGGTCGCGCTGCGCTACACCGCCTCCGTTGGTCCGCTCGTCAAGGTCGAAGTGACCGGCGTATCGCGCCGCTCTCTTCGCAGCATTCTGCCGTTCCGCAAGAACCAGCCGTACAGCGGCGACGCGATCGAGCGTGCTGCGGCGGGGATCGTCACGGCGCTGCAGCAGCAAGGTTTCTACAACGCCACCGTCGATACTGAAGAGTCTCTGCACGACAACGTCTGGACCTCGACATTCCACGTCACTCCTGGCCAGAAGTTCCGTCTCGCGGCCGTAACGTTCAGCGGCAACACGGTGATCTCCGACAAGACGCTGCAGGGCGTCGTCACGACCTCCGCGAGCGGCGGGATCAAGGGACTGGTTGCCACGATCATGCGCCGGCCGCAGGGCGTCACGCGCGAGCAGCTCGCGGCCGACCGCACGACGATCGAGTCGTACTACCGGCTGCAGGGCTTCCTCACCGCCACGGTCGGAACGCCCGCGGTGAGTTTCAACGCCGCCAGCAGCGCGATGACGATCGACTTCCCAATCACCGAGGGGCCAAGGACGATGGTGGCGTCAGTCGGTGTCGAAGGGAACGAGCAGGTCGCGACGAAGGATCTGCCGAAGCTGATCCTGAAAACGGGCGACTCGCTGAATCCGACGATCGAACGCGACGACGTGATCGCGCTCCAGGCCTTTTACTCCGATCGCGGCAACGCCGAGGTACTGGTGCGTGTGCGCGAGGAAGTGAGCACCGACAAGACATCGGCCAACGTCGTCTACACCATCTCCGAAGTTCCGAAAATCAAGCTGGGCGACGTCGTCGTCCGCGGCAACACCTACACCAACAACAACGTCATCCTTCGCACCGCGGAGCTGCAAAAAGGAGAGCCGTTCAGCTACACCTCGATCCTCGAAGCGCAGCAGCGCCTTTACCGCCTCGGCATTTTTCAGCGCGTCGACATTCAGCCTGCGCCCGCCGCGACGGCCGTCTCCGAGCGCAACGTTTCGATCTCGGTGGCCGAGGGGAAAGATTTGACCGTGGCGGGAGCGATCGGCGGGACGTCGCCAATCACGGCCGATACAGCCGCGAACATCTCGCCTCTCGTTTCTGCCTCGATTGCCCACCGCAATCTCTTCGGCACCGGCCGCTACCTCGGGTTGGAACTGATTTACTCACCGCCCAACCGTAAGGACGCGTTCCTCACCTATCGCGAGCCGTTCATCGGCCGGTTCAACCTGCCCATTCAGGTCACCGCGTTCCAGAACGACGATTTCCGCCGCAACACGCATCTGCGTCAACGCGGCGGATTCATCGAGGCCTCGCGCATCTACGGCAACCAGACGCGATGGGCGCTGCGCTACGAATACCGCATCGCGCAATGCATCGTGGAAAAGAAAGGCGACCTTTGTGAGCTGGCCAAGAACGTCCTACTGCCCGGCCTCGACCGGGAGGCCACGAACGTCTCGATCTCCAGCATCGCTCCAACCTTCTTCTGGGACAAACGCGACGACTCCCTCAACCCGCACCGCGGCTTCTTCACGACGGCATCGGTTGAATACGCGTTCCGCTTCATCGCCGCGAACGCAAGATTCCTGAAGGAGTTCACGCAGACGTCGTGGTACCTGCCTGTGACCGAGCGCAGCACGTTCGCGATGTCGGGCCGCATCGGCCTGATCCAGGACCTCGGCCTGGGCATGACGATCGATCCCGACACCGGCGAGATGATTCCCACCAGCGGCGTTCCGCTATCCGAGCGCTTCACCGCCGGCGGCGACACGTCGAACCGCGGTTACGCCCTCGACCTCCTCGGCACCGCCTGCCCGACACAAGCATCAATCGACGCCGGATGCCGCCCCACGCTGATCGAGATCCTCGATCCAACCCACGGCGCCACAATGGCGCCCATCGGTGGCCGGGCGCTTCTGATTTTCAACGCCGAATACCGCTTCCCCATCGCCGGCGCTTTCGGCGGCCAACTCTTCGCCGACGCCGGCAACACCTTCTCCGACACGAACATCCGCTTCGGCGACCTCAAATACGGCGTCGGCACAGGATTGCGCTACGTCTCCCCAGTAGGCCCCATCCGCTTCGACTTCGGCTACAAACTAAAACGCCAGATTTTGCGGTACGACGAGAAGGGCATCGCGGTGTACGAGAAGCCGTTCGCGTATTTTATTACGCTGGGATATGCGTTCTGAGGTTTTGGGAATTGCGGGGACGATCTCGAAAGGCTTAGCACCCCACACAAGTAAAGAGGCCGTAGTCCTACCTGGAGTTAGTGCACCTTACTACGACGGTGCTGACACTCGCGGTCTTCGGCAGATTCGCGACATACCATCCTAGAAAGGGTGACCCTATGATTACCAGAAGCCAAAACGCCGCGCTGGTATAACCGATGGCACCCGGACGCTGGTGCCACTTTCGCTCCAGTTCCCTCTCTACTTCTCCAGACAAATCTGCTTTACGACGGGATGCCGTTCGCGACGGTATGGTTTCGGCTCCAGCAGTCGCGTCTCTAAAATAGTGTTCCCAGCCGCCGAGCTCTTCGCGGCTGAGTAGGCGCTCGATTTGGGCGATGTAACCTGCCTTCGTGTGCATATTGATCCAAAGAGCCCACATCCGAAGTCCGCCCAAGACTCCAATGAGCATGGAGATTACGGCCGAAACGAAACCGATCGAGGGTGCCTCCTTCGCGGTCCAAGCCCAGAGTGCGGCGAGAGCAATGATCGCGTAGCGTTCATTCGCGCGTGCGGCAGCTTCGGCCGCTTGAATCTCCTCCCGAAGCGAGTCGTGCTGCCTGACGTCAAAGTCCTTGTCGTCAGAACTCTTCGGCGTCTTGGACGCTTGGACATTAAGTGGGTCTGGGACCATTCGACGAGTTTATCGCAACCAAGTCCGCGTCCTGTGCACCAACGCATACCGCCACACCGCTCGCGTCGCGGACGTGAACCTGGCGCGCCGAAAGAGACGGTGTACGATTGGCGATATGAGTGACTTCACGGTAGAGATCGATCGCGAGGACGATGGCCGGTGGATCGGAGAGATCGTCGATCTTCCGGGTGTTCTGGCCTACGGGGATACTCGGGACGAGGCGGTCTCCAAGGCTAAGGCGTTGGCGTTTCGCGTGCTGGCTGACCGTCTCGAGCATGGCGAGAGCGTTCCGGAATTGGAAAGCATCTTCGCGGTTCAAGGATGAACTGGCCGTCGACGAAAGCAAGCCGCGTGTTCGCGGCGCTCATTCGGGTTGGCTGGTCAGTGAAGCGTCAGGCAGGTACCTCGCACCGTGTGCTTCAACGCTCCGGCTGGCCTGACTACGTTTTTTCATTTCACGATCAGGAAGAAATCGGCCCGCGAATGTTGTCGCGAATCGCCAAACGCACGGGTCTAACGCCAGATGACCTGTAGGGATTGGCCTCAAAGTCAATGAAGGGAAAGTCTCCCGCGGGTCCGTCCCTTTAACTGCGGAGAGAACAAATGGCGACGAAAACGGCGGCGAAGAAGAAGGCGAAACCTGCGAAACCTGCCAAACCTACGGTCAGCGACGTTGTCGACGATGTGCTGAAGCGCCGCGCGCAGGCGTTGAGAGCGCGCGCAAAGGCCATGGCGGCGATTCCGGCGCCGGCAGCGGCGGAGGCGATGAAGGCCTCCTTGAAGCCGCAACTGAAGCCCACGGCGCATATGAAACTCGTGGCAGCGGCTGCTCCGAACGCCGGAACGAAGGGATGGCTGATCGCGGAAGGTGACTCCTGGTTCGACTATCCGGGAACGGACCTCCTCAACGCTCTGCAGCAGTCCGCGTATAACGTCGAGTCGGTGGCGCGCGCGGGCGATCGCGTCGAGATGATGGCCTTCGGCCGGGGACAGCTCGACAAATTCGTCGAAGCCGTGGAGAAAGTCATCAGCAGCGGGAACACTCCCAAAGCAATTCTGCTCTCCGGCGGCGGCAACGACATCGCCGGCGAGGAGTTCGGCTTCCTCATCAATCACGCCGGCTCGCCGAAACAGGGATTCAACGACAGCGTCGTGCGCGGAGTCATCGAAGAGCGCATCCGCGACGCCTACGTTTGGATCATCCGCACCATCACCGATCTCTGTCAGAAGACGCTCGGACAGAAAGTGCGGATCATTCTGCACGGCTACGGGTATGCCATTCCCGACGGAAGGGGCGTACTGGGTGGTTGGGGACCGCTGCCGGGACCGTGGCTGCGTCCCGGCTTCATCGAAAAGGGCTTCAACGACCTGACGCAGAACACGGACATGATCCACGTGCTCATGGACCGCTTCAACAACATGCTGAAGAGCGTTGCCGCAGACTTCGCGCACGTCCGTTACGTCGATTTCCGCGGCGTTCTTCCAGCGACGAAAACCCTTTGGGCGAACGAGCTGCATCCGGAGGCGACCGGATTCAAACTGGCGGCAAAAGAGCTGGAGAAGGCGATCGAAGCGCCATAAGAAGCGCGCAACGGCAATCCTCGGCGACTTGCTCGCGATACGCTAGCGATTGTGGATCGCGAGCGTCGCATCGCCCTGATTCGTCACGGACGCTCTTCGCACGTTCATGCTGGCTGGATCGACGCCGAGGGCTTTCGCGCTTGGCGTGAGGCGTACGAAGCCGCAGGTATCGTCGAGACCGAGCGCGTTCCTCCGCAACTCAAGCAATTGGCGGAGCGTGCGGACATGCTGCTCGCCAGCGATGCTCCCCGCGCGATCGCCTCGGCGCGGATGCTGGCGCCTGGTCGCGAGGTCATCGTCTCTCCGCTGTTGCGCGAGCTCGATCTCCGAGGAGCGGATCTCGGCGCGGTTCGCCTGCCGTTGATCGGGTGGGCTCTCGCCGTCGGCGCGCGGACGCTGCTGCTGACTCTTCGGCGGCGATACCCGCCGGCATCCGAGGCAGATCGCGTCGATCAGGCGGCGACCTGGTTGGGAGAGCTATCGGAGAAGCACTCTCTGGTTCTCGCTGTGACGCACGCGTCGTTTCGGCGGCGGCTGGCGAATCGGCTCGTCGAGAGCGGATGGAAGGCCGAGCCAGGGAAACGTTCCTTGCAGCACTGGGGCGCATGGCTTTTCAGGCGGGACTGAATCGCACTCAGACGCAAATAAAAACGTCCGCGCCACCTCGCGACCGCAAACTCACACCGTCTCCGCGGCCTCGTCGATCCGATCCTTTTCCAGCGCGGCGACGCGGTTGTGGAGGTCGGTGATCTCGGTGTGGAGTTTCGCCAGCTCTTCCTTCACCGCCTCGCGGATGAATTCCTGGAGGCGCGTCTGGAGCTTCTGGGTCTGGTCGGATGAGTATTGGGTGAGGCGATTCAGGGGCTCGCCGAAGAGGTCTTTGAGCAGTTGCTCGAAATCGTTTGGCATGTCAAGGGGCGGAGCAATTGAAGTGCCACGGAGGATCGTGGCAGAATCGCGCCGTTCCCATGCAGAGCCAACGCTTCGCCGAGTTCTGGCCGGAGTACGTGCGCGCCCACGCCCGTGAGCGGACGCGTGTGCTGCATGCCATCGGCTCCGTGCTGGCCGTGGTGATGCTCGGCCTCGCCTTCGCCGTGAGCATCTGGTTTCTGATCGCGGTTCCGATCGTCGGCTATGCCTTTGCCTGGTACGCGCACTTTTTCGTCGAGCACAACAAGCCGGCCACGTTCGAGCACCCCTTCTATTCGCTGGCCGCCGACTACCGGATGCTCTTCCTGATGATGGCCGGGAGGATGGACGCCGAGGTGGAGCGGTGCTGCGGGGCTGCGGCTTTGCAGACCTGAGCGTCGTCACCGTGACGTCGTAGGCGGAGTGATTGCATCGACCGGCGTGATGTCCCGGATTCTCCCGATCCTTTTCCTCCTGCTCGCCGCATGCGCCGAGGCACAGGACGTAGTCATCCAACAGATGGTAGGCGGCCTCAATCAGCCGGTCGCGCTGACGCACGCAGGCGATAGCCGCCTTTTCATCACGCAGCAGATCGGAACGGTGGTCATCTACGACGCCGGCCTCCGAGGGACGCCGTTCCTCGACATTCGCTCCATCGTGCTGAGCGGCGGCGAGCGCGGCCTGCTCAGCGTCGCCTTTCATCCGCACTACAACGAGAACGGATTCTTCTTCGTCTACTACACGAACCTGAGCGGCAACATCGTGATCGCCCGCTACAAAGTGTCATCGACTGATCCCAATCGCGCCGACCCCGCCTCGGGCACGATCCTGCTGACGATCCCTCATCCGAGCTTTGCGAATCACAACGGCGGGCAGTTGCAGTTCGGACCGGACGGCTATCTCTACATCGGCACCGGCGACGGCGGTTCGGCCGGCGATCCGAACAACCATGGGCAGGATCTTACGCAACTACTGGGCAAGATCCTGCGCATCGACATCGATCACGGATTGCCGTACACGCTGCCGCCATCGAATCCGTTCTACGCCTTCAACAGCGCGCGAAACGAGATCTGGGCGTATGGACTTCGCAATCCGTGGCGCTTCAGCTTCGACCGCGAGAATGGCGACCTCTGGATCGGCGACGTCGGACAGAATGCTTACGAGGAAGTCGATCTGCAGCCCGCCACGAGCATCGGCGGCGAGAACTACGGCTGGCGGGCCATGGAGGGATTCCACTGCTTCAACCCGTCATCGAACTGCGTGAGCCCGTCATTCAAAATGCCGGTGCTCGAGTATTCGCACGCCGGTGGAGCATGCTCGATCAGCGGCGGCTATCGGTACCGAGGAACGCAGATTCCGGCGCTGCGCGGCGCGTATCTGTACGGCGATTACTGCACCGGCACGATTTGGAGCGCGACACAGAACAACAGCGTCTGGACGTCGAAAACGTTGTTCACGACGTCGATCAGCATCAGCAGCTTCGGTGAGGATTTCGCCGGTGAGCTGTACGTGCTTGATGTGGAGAAGGGGATCGTCTATCGAATCGTGCCGAAAAACGCTCCACGCCGTCGGGCGGTTCGTTAGTTAGTCGGTGATCAGATATTGGAGTTCGCGGCGGATCCAAACTACCGGGGCGGGACGCCCCGATGGCCGCGGGCGAGACGCCCGCACTCCTATTCCACCCACCGAGGGATCAGCATCCCGGCCGTCAGGTCGTAGGCGAAATGGACGGCCATCATCGGGATCAGCGACTGCGCGAGCCAGACGAGCGCGTGGCAGGCCAGGGCGATGACGAAGATTCCGCCGACGCTGCGCCATCCCTGCATCGCGTGGGCGACGGCGAAACTCACCGACAGTGTGACGACGGTCACGATGGTGATGCCTGTTATCCGTTGCAGCAGTCCGGTCAAAACGCCGCGGTAAATGAATTCCTCGGCGACCCCCGCCACCAGACAGACCAGCGCGTACAGTCCCATTTCGCCTGAGGTACGCGGGAGGATGTCGTAGAGCCGCTGCTTCGCGGCGCTGCTGCGGCTCTTCCATCTGAGTTTCAAGGTCGTGACCATGATCACGTAGAGCGCCGCGGCTGCACTCCACGAAGTCAGCGGCTGCTGCGGCAGCGGGATGGCCAGGATTCCGTGATTCCACGCCGTCCACGCGCACAGCAGGGCGAGGAACAACTGAAAGAGAATCGTCTGGCGAAAGAAGCGAGATCGCGAAATCGGAAGAGGTCCGGTGCCGAGGCGGCGGGCGGAGTGCGCAATGAGCAGAGGCAGGACGATGCCGACGAACAGCAGAAGCATGTAGCCGAGCGCGTTGACGTCATCAGGAACCAGCGCGCGAATCACCGGTCACCACCGATGGCCGCAGTTCGCGCAGCGGAACGGCGAGGCCACCAGAAAGAAGATGCAGACGGCCATGGCCAGATAGAACGCCATCACAAGCTGTTCGACGGCGACGCCGACGGCGAAGAGCAGCGCCGCGCAGATCAGGAATCCGAGAAGGCGCCGCGTGCGGCGAATGTCAGGAGAGCCGCATCGCGGACATTGCTCCGGATTGCGGATGGCGCGCTCGGCGCTGGCGGTGCTCTGTTCGGCGACATCCATCCCTGCGATGCGATTGAGAATCCCCTCTGCGCGATCGAAATCCGCGGCCGCTACCTGCAGCTTCACGCCGTTCGGCGCGACGTATGGCGCGATCGAGGAGACGTTCTCGTCGCCGAGAAACGAAGGAACTCCCTCGTCCTCCAGAACGGCTTTGGCGAGATTGGCATCGTGGGCAGTGCGGAATGTCGTCAAGGTAACGAGGGTCATTCGCGCGGATTGTAACCGGCGGCTACCGCGCCAAAGTCAGATGAAGCGGCAGACCTTCGCCGCGACATTTCCGACTGGAACCGGCTCACGATTCACTTTGATCTCGATCAGGGTCGTCGTAAAGCCGTAGAAAAACTTGACAGGCTTCGATGCCCTTCCCACGTACGCTGACAGGTCGACCTGTATCACCGTTTCGGCTGGCTGTAGAGCATCGCGCAACGAACGAGCGGCCTTGTTGTCATCGTTCTCATCATTTCGAATCTCCGTCTCCTCCTCCAATTTAGAGAGAAACGGACCCTCATCGGACCTGCCCTCGTAGCTTACCCAGATCGACCCTGACGAGATCGTGATCACCGCGTAGAGGGACTCGAGCGCTTCCGGTTTAAGGACGTTCAGATTGACGTGGAAGCAGCGAAAACTCTTGTCTCCGGAGTAGGCATCCACGTCGGTAACGAACTGCGTGAGCCTTTCCTTGCCGGGATCCTCCTTTTCGCCCTCCTGAAATAGGCGGATGCTGTAATCGGGGACGGGATCGCCGCGCTGGTCAATAACCCGGATGACGAACTGTTGCCACTCTTCGTTTGGAGGCCTGCTCCAACTGCCGGCATCACTGACCCACTCCGTGAAGCTCGCATGACTGTCGACGAGAAGCGCCCGGACGACGTACTCCACCATATCCTCGGCCGGTTCACTGAGAATTGACCCGTGGTCCTGATCGTCGGTGAACATCACCGGACAATCGACGTTCGTCCATGTAGCCTCGTCTAACCGTTTTGGCGCATTAGGTGTGAGATCCAGCACTATTTTGCGGCTGTTCAGAGAGGCGCCGGCCCAGCGCACGGTGCCGTCAGTGCCCTTCTCATTGATCAATCCAACGATTCCATCGTAAGGCCGGTTGCCGCAGAAAATGAAGGGATACGGTGTCGTATTGTCTTCCCCGTAGAACGTCTTCTCCTGGCCGAAAAGATCGGCGTTGGCAAGATCCCAGGTGTAGCGGCTCCCCAACTCGAGAGCGTCGAGAATAAGATCGCCCGCCGCCAGAAAATCGGGCCCCCGTCTCTTGTTTCCCTTGAAAAGCGCTCCGAGAACGCCGCGACCCTTATGCGCTAGCGGCGAGCCAAAGGTCGCCGGCGCGAAACCGATGAGATGCTTGATTCTAGAAAGGCGTTCGCTCGCTTTCGCGTGCTCTGCGACAAGCCAGGTACGGACCACCAGCATCCCCGTGCTGTGGACGATCACGTCAAATTCCGTTGCCTCCTTCAGCTTCGAGTGCGTGCGGATTGCCCGGTCGAATCCTTCTGCCAGATCTTTGATCGTCACCTCGTTCGTCAACGATTCGTACGTGATGACGTCAATCACGTCGGCGTTGAACCCTCGGGCGACAAGTTTTTCCTTCCAGGCTGTAAACGACTCGCCGTGATCCGAGTATCCATGAACCAGAATCACGGGACGATTGTGTCCCTGGGGAGCGCGTGTGACCGTCATAGCCGGTCTCCTTGATCCGAACATTGATCCGAACATTGATCCGAAGAGTCGTGTAAAGAGCCCCACGATCTTAAAGGATGGACATCGAATCCGTTTTCCCCGCTCGAGGCCGCTATCATGCGCGCCGTGCCGCGGCGCTTCGATCGTTTCGTCGATGATCTTTCTCGCGTGGAGCTTTCGTCGAGGGCGTGCAACCAGTTCGCGCGAAGCGGCGGCGACGCGACCGGAAACGCGATTCGCCGCCGCAATCTGCGGCTCTATCTCGATGAGCTCGACGCCATCGGGCCGCGACTGTTGCTGGTCGGTGAGGCCGTGTCGCATCGCGGCGGACGGCTCACAGGCATAGCGTTCGTCAGCGAGTCGGTGATGCTGGCGGGAGTGTCGCTCGCCAACGGACTGCGCGTTCTCGGCGAGGATCGCGGCTATCGCAAAGCGGACCTTTCCACTCCGCGATCGACGGAAGCAAGTGCCACGATGGTGTGGGGAACGATCCGCAACATTGAGCCGCTGCCGTTGCTCTGGAACGCATTTCCGTTTCATCCGTTCGTGGCGGGCAATCCGCTCTCGAACCGGATGCCGACTCCCGATGAGTTGCGGATTGGCGAGCGTTTCGTGCGCAGGTTGATCGACCTGATTGGCATCTCGCGCATTGCCGCAATCGGCAATCAGGCCTCGCTGACGCTGACCCGCCTCGACGTCGAGCACGACAAAGTGCGGCATCCGTCGCAGGGTGGGAAGACGAAGTTTGTGGCAGGGATGGAAGTCGTGTCGAAGCGGTAGATGGACTGTCGTCCTGACTGTCATCCTGAGACCGCCGAAGGACACGAAGTGCCGGAGGACGTCGAAGGACCCCCTGATTTTGTGCAGGGGCGGGTGGCGGAGAAAGACCGGCACAAGCGCGGGGGGTCC
>JAXDGW010000002.1:0-14993 GCA_034664845.1 Thermoanaerobaculia bacterium
ATGAGCGAGATCATCGTGCTCTTGCCTGACCCCGAGGGGCCGACCAGCGCGATCGATTTGCCCGCCGGCGCGACCAAGTTGATGTCCTTCAGCACCGGCACCCCCGGCGTGTACTCGAATCCGACGCCGCGGAATTCGATGCCGCCCGCGATGTCGGCGGTCGCGTTCTTCGCGTCATCCGCCTCATCCTCCCGCGTCTCGCCGAACACTTCGCGCATCCGCTCCAGTCCGGCGAAAGCCTCGGAGAGTTGCGTCCCGATCGAGACGATCTGCACGACCGGCCCGATGACGAGCGCGAGGTAGAGCGTGAACGCAATCAGATCGCCCTGCGTCATCCCCAGCAGCGGGTTGGCTTTGTGCGCGACGACTTCGTGGCCGCCGACGTACATCACGACCGCGCTGACGGCGCCGACGAGAAAGGTGGTCATGGCGCCGGCGGTGGAGATGGTGCGCATCGTCCCGACGACGAGGTCGAGCAGCCTCCTGGCTCCTTCTCCGAAAACCTTTTCCTCATGTTCCTCGGCGGTGTAGGCCTTGACGATGCGGATTCCGGAAAAGCTCTCGGTCAGGCGTCCGGTGACGTCGGCGTAGACGGCGCCGCGCTTTTTGAACAGCGGACGTGCCGTCGAGAACGCCCAGAACATGATGCCGGCGAACGCGAAGAACGCCAGGAAGACCATCGACGCCAGGCGCGAGCTGAAATGAAAGAGGAAGAACGTCGCGAAGCCGGCGGTGACGACGCCGCCGACAACCTGCGCCAAGCCGGTGCCGACGAGA
This sequence comes from Thermoanaerobaculia bacterium, assembly GCA_034664845.1. Classification (GTDB taxonomy): domain Bacteria; phylum Acidobacteriota; class Thermoanaerobaculia; order Gp7-AA8; family Gp7-AA8; genus JADGNZ01. Next base: position 778 of record JAXDGW010000002.1, read on the forward strand.
TTGCGAATCCCTTCCGCGTCGTTCATGACGCGCGACACCAGGACGCCGGTCTTCGTGGAGTCGAAGTAGCGGATCGGCAGCCGCTGCACGTGCTGCTGCAGGCGCGTGCGCAGATCGGTGATGGAGCGCTGGGCGGCGATGCCGAGAATCTGCGCGAGGGCGTAGTCGGTCGTGCCGCCGAAGATGGCCACGGCGACGCTGACCAGCACGAGTTTCGGCAGCAACGTCACCTCGCCTCGCGTGATCACGTTGTCATAAAGCAGCTTCGACATGTACGGGAGGACGACGCTGGAGAGCCGGTTGGCGAGCAGCAGCGGGATGCCGATGGCCAGCCGTCCGCGTGAGCGCCAGATGATCTCGCCCGCGTCTTTGAGGACGGCCCGGAACCGGGCTTTGTCCATCGTTTTCTTCGTCTTCGCTTTGTCGTTCGCGTCCTGGTCGGCCATGGCGAGATTGTAGACGGTGAAAGTGGAGGGCGGGAATGTGGGATACCAATGATGGATCGGAACTTGCTAATGAGGCTGCTGAACGGAGCAAGCAGCGATGACGTTAGTGAACTCTCTTTGCGCGGAAATCAGCATCTACCAAGGCGTCGGGGAACAGACCGGCGCGCTCGTCGAGCGAAGCGCAATTCGCGGGAAGAAAGGTCTATGCAAGAGCATGCGGGATCTGGCCATCAAATCGCGCGTCCTCGGCGACGGCTACTACTACATCCCGATCGAGCTCTGGCCGGACACGAAAGAGCCGGTCGTCGTACACAAACATGACTGGACCGTGATCGGTTCGATCCCACGCACTTCCCGCGCCGCCAAGAAACCCCTCGCGGAATCACGGCCTGAATCCGCCTGAACAAAATCCACATTCCGGAGTCCTGACGATGAAACGCTGTTTCGCCGTACTGATGATCGCTGCATGCGCTTCCGCCGCTTTTGCGCAGGAAGAAGAAGGAACCGGCGCCGCCAAGGGCGCACAGGTCGACACTACCGGCAAGGGCTATAGCGCCGCCTATGTCATCGAGCCGGGTAGCAAACGAGTGCTGCTCGAGGAGAACGCGCACATCCCGCTGCCGACGGCGTCAATGGCGAAGATGATGACCTGCATCATCGCCATGGAGCGTATCCAGTCGGGCGAGATCAAGCTCGATACGCCGGTGATCGCGTCGGCTCGCGCGAGCAAGATGGGCGGCTCACAGATCTTTGCGAAGGAAGGGCAGACGTTTCCGATGCAGACGCTGCTAGCTGCCACGATGGTCCGCTCGGCAAACGACGCAGCGGAAATGATCGCTGAGAAGCTCGGCGGCTCTGCCGAATCGTTCGCCGACATGATGAACGACAAGGCGCGCCAGCTCGGGCTGAAAGAAACGACGTTCTACGATCCGCACGGTCTGCCGAATAGCGCGGATCCCAAGCGCATCAATGTCTCCAGCGCGCACGACCTCGCCGTCATGGGAATGGAGTTGATGAAGTACCCGCTGATGCGCGAGTACGCGAAGACGCCCTGGATCCCATTCACGAACGCGACCTACACCTCGGGTCTGACGAATCCGAATCACATGATCAACCCGAAGAACCGCGATTACTACGGAGATGCAATCGGCATCAAGACCGGCTACTCAGGCCCGGCGGGCTACTGCATCACGGCTGCCGCAAAGCGCGGGGACATGGAACTGATCGCGGTGGTGATGGGTGCTCGCGCGAATACGGGTCCGGCCAGCTCGTTCGGAATCGCAGCGCGACTGTTCAACGAGTCCTTCGCGCATTGGCGGCAGTTGACGCCGCTTCGCAAGGGAACGGTGGTCGGACAGGCTGCGGTCGCCGAGGGACAGGCGAATACGGTGGCCGCAATCGCGAGCGCCGACGTGCAGGCTCTCGTGCAGCGCGGTCAGGAGGGATCGATCAAGGTGAAGTTCGTCCCGGGCAATCTGACGGCCCCGGTCCGCGCAGGCCAGCCCGCCGGCGTGGTGATCGTGAGTCAAGGCGATCAGCAGATCGGCCGCGTGCCCGCAGTCACGCAGGGCGGAGTCGAGAAGCAGCCGTGGTGGAAGAAGTTCTGGCCGTTCTGATGGTGTAGTGGGGGTCTCGCGGTCTCGCGGTGGTTCTTTGGCGATGCGGCGGCGGGGTTTCGGACTCTCGCAATCGCGCGGTTGTCATTCCGAACCGCCGGAGCGAAGCGGAGGACGGAGAGGAATCCCCCGCCCACGGAGCGGTACTCGATCCGGTTCATCGTGATGCAGACGTAGAAGCCGCAGCGCAATTGCGAGGGGGATTCCTCTCCGTGCTTCGCCGGTTCGGAATGACAACGTCCCACGACTTCGAGACCGCGCTACGACTCGACGACGACTCGCCGTCCGTCGATCCGGTGTTTTCCAGCCGCGAGTTTTCGCAACGCCTCCACATACGCCACGTGCTCTTCATCGAGGATGCGTGCGGCCAGCGTTGAGGCATCGTCGCCATCGTGCACGGCCACTGTCCGCTGAACGATGATCGGGCCGGCGTCGAGATTTTCGTCGACGAAGTGAACGGTGCAGCCGGACACTTTCACGCCGTAGGCAACAGCCTGCGCTTGCGCGTCGACACCTGGAAACGATGGCAGCAGCGACGGATGGATGTTCACGATCCGCATCGGGTAGGCAGCGACGAACTCCCGCGAAAGCAGCCGCATGTATCCGGCCAGGGCGATCACGTCGGGACGAGCGTCTCCAAGGATTCGTAGAACCTCGGCTTCGTGCGATGCGCGGTGGTCGAAGGTGCGGTGATCGATGACGTGAGCAGGCAGACCGAGGGCGCGAGCCCGCTCGATCCCCGGCGCGTCGGGCCGGTTCGAGATCACGCAGACGATCTCCGCATCGAGATCTCCTCTGACGATCGCGTCATGAATCGCCACGAAGTTCGAACCGCGGCCGGAGAGGAGGATGGCGAGGCGCATGAGGCAGAGATTAGTGGATCAGAGATAAGAGATCAGGACAACACAACTTTCAGAGATCGGCTCTGAGGACTGGCCAGAGAGATCAGAGATCACGGAACCAGGACTCCTGATCTCTGATCTCTTGTCTCTTGTCTCTTGTCTCTTATCTCTGCTTCATTCGATCCACGACGCAAACCCTGCCGGCGGCTTGTCGTAGATCACCTTTCCGCTTCCCTTCACCACGTTGCCGATGAAGAAGAACTTCTGGCCGATCTGCGCGAAGTGCTTGGCGATCGTCTCGACCTGCTCTTTTGCTGCGATCAGCACCATGCCGATTCCCATGTTGAACACGCGGAGCATCTCGTCGCGGTCGACGTCCCCGTGCTGCGCGAGATAGGTGTAGACCGGCAGCACCGGCCACGAACCGAGTTTGATGTGGGCGTCGAGCGTGTCCGGGAGTACGCGCGGCACGTTGTCCGTCAGGCCGCCGCCCGTGATGTGCGCGAGCGCGTGAAGGGCGTTCTGATCGATGAGCGGCAGCAGCTCTTTGCGATAGGAGATGTGAGGGGCGAGCAGCACCTCGCCGATCTTGCCGAGCTCTGGGATGATCGTCTGATGGTCGTATCCGAGCTTGTCGAAGAGGATGCGCCGCGCCAGCGAGTAGCCGTTGGTGTGCAGCCCGACGGACGGCAGGCCGATGAGGACGTCACCTTCGTGAACGTCTTTGCCTGTCAGCAGGTTCTTCTCATCGACGACGCCGACGATGAAGCCGGCGATGTCGTAGTCGTCGTCGCCGTAGAAGCCCGGCATCTCCGCGGTCTCGCCGCCGATCAGCGCGCAGCCGTTCTCGCTGCACGCCCGCGCCATTCCGCGAACGACGTCCGTCATCACGGGAGGCCGCAGCTTGCCGGTGGCGTAGTAGTCGAGAAAAAAGAGCGGGCGCGCTCCCTGAACGAGGATGTCGTTGACGCAGTGGCAGACGAGGTCGTAGCCGACGGTGTCGTGGATCTTCATCGCCTGCGCCACACGCAGCTTTGTGCCGACGCCATCGGTCGAGGAGACGAGGATCGGCTTCTCCATCCCTTCGAAGGAAGCGCGAAACAGCCCACCGAACGAGCCGATGTCGGAGATCACCGGCGGCGTGAACGTGCCGCGCGCGATGCGCCGCACTTCGCGCAGCGCTTCGTCCTGCGCATCGATGTTGACGCCTGCGTCGCGATAACTCGTCTTGTCCTGCACGGGCGGCGATTATAGTTCGCGCCCACGATGGCTCAGGCCCTTCTCATCACGACGCTTCTCTCGATCGCCGGACTCACCGCCACGAGCATCATGGGATTCATGGCCTCGCCGCAGCACGTGGCGACGCACATCATCGTTGCGCTCGTGACGGTCGTGACGGGACTGTTCTCCCAGTCGATGACGCTCTTCTTTTTCATCGGCACCGGTAAACAGCTCAAGGACAAGACCGAGGGCGGCCCTGACGCGGAGGTGGTTAGAAAAGCCACGCGGGCGTTGACGATGCGCGTCTCTCCCGCCGCAACCTACGCGATGGTTCTCCTAATGATCACCTTCATCATGGGCGGCGGCGTGGCCTCAGGGAAAACGCCGCACTGGCTGCACATCACCTTATCGATCGCCACGCTGGCGATGTACGGCCGCGCCTACTGGGTGGAGCTTCGGGCCATGATGGAAAACGCGGGGCTGATGGAGAAGTATCTGAGGGAGTAGCAGAGATCAGAGACTAGAGATCAGAGACTAGAAGACATCGAACGATCCCGCTGATCTCTGATCTCTAGTCTCTGATCTCTGCTTCTCACGCCACCGCGTTGCGCATCGTCGCCGACACCGGCAGCGAAACGGTGATCGCGGTGCCGACGCCTTCGCGCGAGCTCACGTCGATGCGGCCGCCGTGCTCCTGGACGATTCGGTAGGAGATGGCCATGCCGAGGCCGGTGCCGGAGGGGAAGTTGGTGCGGAAGGGTTGGAAGAGGCGGCCCTGATCGGCGTCGCTCATGCCGCGTCCGTTGTCGCTGAAGACGATGTTGTAGTGATCGGCGCCGGCTTCGGTGGTTACGAGCAGCGTGCCTCCGTCCGGCATCGCCTGCACCGCGTTGCGTGCGATGTTCCAGAAGACCTGGCGGATCTGATCGCCGTCGCCGACGATTGCGTATGAAGGCGGCGCGATCGCATCCTCGATTGTGTGGCCGGCGCCGAGCTCGGGAGAGTGCCGGAGCAGATCGAGCGTTTCGGAAAGACTGGCAGCGATGTCGAAGGCGGCGGAGCGTTTTTCCTGCGGCTTCACGAAGCGGAGAAAGTCGGCGATCGATTTGTTGAGGCGATCCGATTCTTTCAGGATGATCGACATCAGCCGCTGTTCCTGAGGATTGAGCGCGGTCGATTTCTTGAGCACCTGGACCGATCCGGCGATGGCGGCAAGCGGGTTGCGGATCTCGTGCGCGATGCCGGCCGAGAGCTCGCCGACGGCAGCCATCCGGTCTTTCAATCGAAGCTCGGCCTCGAGCCTCTTCATCTCGGTGAGCTCCTGGAAGATGAGCGTGTATCCGGAGGCCGTCCCTTCGATGGAGTTAAGTGGAGTGATGGCGAAACCGAGGCTGCGGATCTCGTCGCCGATGCGGAAGTCGTCGCGCTCGCTGCGGACCACCGTGTCGGTCAGGAGCGTCTTCCGAACGCTGCTCCACTCGTCGCCGGGATAGAAACCAAACTGCGCGATCTTGTGGCCGATCACCGACTGCGGCTCTTCGCGAAGAATGTGGCATGCGGCAGGATTGATGAATGTGGCCACGCCTTCCGGCGAGAGTGTGATGAGGCCGGAGGGGATCGACTCGACGACGTTCTGGTTCAGGGCGCGCAGCTCGGCCAGATTCTGGCGGTTGGCGTCGAGCTCTTCGAAGGTCTTCTGCAGTTTCTCGGAAAGGTAGGAGGTCAGAAACGCCGTCGCGTAAAAGCCGGCGAAGTTCGTGGCCATGTTGAAGTAGAGCCGCGACGAGGTCCATGGCGTGGGGATGAACCACGATTGCTCGGGGAGAGGAAGAACGCCGTAGTACATCAAATCGCCGAGGGCGCCGTAGAGGATGACGGCACCGCTGGCGGCGAGCAGACCCCCACGCCGGTAGAGCAGCATCGACGCGGTGATGATCGACACGATGTAGAGGAACGAGAAGGGCGAGTCGAGGCCGCCGGTGAAATAGACGAGTACCGTCTCGACGACGAGATCTCCAGCGATCTGGATGACGATGTTTGCCTTGCGGGAGACCAGCACCTTGCCGATGCCGATGTAGACGAGCGTCAGCGAGTAGGTGATGCCAGCTGTCGTGTAGAGATAGTTGATGGGCAGCAGCTCGCGGACGGTGTACTGAATGATGAGCGTTGCCAGCAGCAGCGTCGTCACGACGACGACGCGGACGGCGATGAGCATGCGGGCGTCGGTGGGCATTGGTAGCTCTTAGCTGTTAGCTCTTAGCTCTTAGGAAAGCCGGTATCGATTCGCCTTCGTTGCTTAGCCTAAATCAAAAGGGCGGCGCGTGCGCGCCGCCCCTAAGAGCTAACAGCTAAGAGCTAAGAGCTGAGCTTCTATCCCACTTTTCCGATCAGCGTGAACATCGGCATGTACATGGCGATGACGATGCCGCCGATGGCGACGCCGAGGAAGGCGATGAGGACCGGCTCGAGGAGCTTCATCAGGCCGGCGACGGCGGTGTCGACTTCATCTTCGTAAAAGTCGGCGATCTTCGACAGCATCGTGTCGAGGGCGCCGGTCTGTTCGCCGACGGCGATCATCTGCACGACCATCGAGGGAAAGACGTCGGTGTCGGCCAGCGGCTCGCTGATGGTCTTGCCTTCTTCGACCGACTTGCGCGTGGCCATGATGGCGTCTTCGACGATGGAGTTGCCGGCGGTGCGGGCGGTGATCTGCAGGCCGTCGAGGATTGGAACGCCCGAGGCGGTGAGCGTCGAAAGCGTGCGGCAGAAACGAGCGACCGCGATCTTGCGCATCAGCATGCCGAGGATCGGCATCTTCAGGACGATTCCGTCGAGAACGCGCTTGCCTTTGTAGGTCTCGTGATAGCGGCGGAGCGCGTAGATCGTGCCGAAGATCACGCCGCCGATGAGCCACCAGAAGTCGGCGATGAAGTTCGACAGCCAGATGACGATCTGCGTCGGCATCGGAAGCTCGGCGCCGAGGCCTGCGAAGAGGGCGGCGAAGACCGGGATGACCTTCCAGAGAATGATGGCGATGACGATGCAGGCGATGGAGATGACGGCGACCGGATAGATCATCGCCGACTTCACCTGGCTGTTGAGCTTGACCGACTTCTCGATGTACTGCGCCAGGCGCTGCAGGATGGTGTCAAGAATACCGCCGGCCTCGCCAGCCGCGACCATGTTGGTGAAGAGGTCGTTGAAGATCTTGGGATGTTTGCGCATCGAGTCGGCGAGGTTGGAGCCCGATTCGACGTCCTGGCGGATCTGGATGAGAGCGCGCTTGAAGGTCTTGTTCTCCTGCTGCCCGGCCAGGATCTCGAGGCACTGCACGAGCGGCAGACCGGCGTCGATCATGACGGAGAACTGCCGCGTGAAGATCGCGATGAGCTGCGGCGCGACGCCTCCGCCGAACTTGGGAAGAGCGATCTCCTTCCCCTTTTCTTTGATCGACGGCGCTTCGATGCGCTGGCGGCGAAGCATCTGTTCAGCCGCGTCTTTGGAATCGGCGGTCAGGACGCCGCTCTGCATCTGTCCGGCCCGCGATCCCTTCCATTCGAATGTAGGCATCATTTCCTCCGGTTAACGTCTTGCCTCACGCCGTGCGCGGGCGTGTACCCGGTGATGGCGGCGCGCCTTGCGGCGTGAGGACGCCCGCACCGCGCGAGATCATTTCCTGGAGCTCGTCGGGATTCGAGGAACGGGCGAGCGCCACCTGCAGAGTAATGTGTTTCTTGAAGTACAAGGTCGCCAACGACTGGTTGAAAGTCTGCATTCCGTATTTGGCCTGGCCGGTCTGCATCATCGAGTAGATCTGATGCACCTTGTCCTCGCGGATCAGGTTACGAATTGCAGCGTTCGGAACGAGGATCTCCATGGCCATGACGCGCCCTTTGCCGTTCGCTTTGGGCAGAAGGCTCTGGCACATGATCCCTTCCAGCACGAAGGAGAGCTGGGCGCGGATCTGCGGCTGCTGGTGGGCGGGGAAAACGTCGACGACGCGGTTGATGGTCTGCGCCGCGGAGTTGGTGTGAAGCGTTCCGAAGGTGAGGTGGCCTGTCTCGGCGATGCGGAGCGCCGACTCGATCGTCTCGAGGTCGCGCATCTCGCCGATGAGGACGACGTCGGGATCCTGACGGAGCGCCGACTTGAGCGAGTTCGCGAATGAGTGCGTGTCGGCGTGCAGCTCGCGCTGATTGACGATGCAGCTCTTGTGGGAGTGGAGAAACTCGACCGGATCCTCGATGGTGATGATGTGCTCGTGCCGCTCGCGGTTGATCTTGTCGATCATCGCCGCGAGGGTCGTCGATTTCCCCGAGCCGGTCGGTCCGGTGACGAGGACGAGCCCGCGGGGACGGTTGCAGATCTCCTCGACGACCGTGGGGAGGCCGAGCTCGCGAAATCCGAGGATCTCGTAGGGAATCTGGCGGTAGACGGCGGCGGTGGCGCCGCGCTGGTTGAAGATGTTGCCGCGGAAGCGGGCCAGCCCCTTGATGCCGAACGAGAGGTCGAGCTCGAGGTTCTCCTCGAAGCGGTGCTTCTGCGCGTCGGTGAGCACGGAGTAAGCGAGCTGCTTCGTTTCCGGCGCCGTGAGGACGGGCATGTCCAGCGGCGTCAGTTTGCCGTCGATGCGAATCTGCGGGGCAGAATTGGTCGTGACGTGAAGATCCGAGCCGCCGCGCTCGACCATCGTCTTGAGTAGCTGATGAAGGGTGACTGGCATTGGGTCTCCGGTGATTCAGAGATCAGGAACCAGACATCAGAGATCAGAGATCAGGGAATTCAGAGACTAGGAAACAGAGATCAGAGATCAGGGGATTCACCTAGGTGATTTTTTCTGATCTCTAATCAACCGATCTCTAGTTCCGATCTCTGATCTCTAATCCCCCGATCTCTGCTCTGATCTCTGATCTCTAGTCCACTGATCTCTGCTTCACTGAATCACAATATCGTTTCCCGAACGACCTCTTCGATCGTCGTCGTGCCGTCTTTGATTTTAATCAGTCCGGAGCGGCGGAGGCTGATCATTCCATTCTCCGCGGCGCGCCTCTTGATATCGATGGCGGTACCGCCGGAGAGGATCAGCTCGCGGATCGTGTCGTCGATGGCCATTACTTCGATGAGACCGACGCGCCCTTTGTAGCCCGTGCTGTTGCATTTATCGCAGCCGCGGCCTTTGTAGACCGTGAAGGTGCCGACTTCGTCTTTTTTGTAGCCGACGTTGATCAGCGCCTGCGGCGTCATCTCCACCGGCTCTTTGCAGTTGGAGCAGACGCGGCGGACCAGACGCTGCGCGGCGATGAGCTGCACGGACGTCGCGACGAGGAACGGCTCGATGCCCATGTTCATGAGGCGGTTGATCGTCGACGGCGCGTCGTTCGTGTGCAGCGTGGAGAGCACGAGATGTCCCGTGAGCGCCGCTTTGATCGCGATCTCGGCGGTCTCGAAGTCGCGGATCTCGCCGACGAGGATGATGTTCGGATCCTGGCGGAGGAACGAGCGGAGTGTGGCGGCGAAATTCAGCCCGATCGACTCCTTCATCTGTACCTGGTTGATACCGGGCAGGTTGAACTCGACCGGGTCTTCCGCGGTCATGATGTTGACTTCCGGCGAGTTCACTTTCGACAGCGCCGAGTAGAGCGTGTTGGTCTTGCCGGAGCCGGTCGGGCCGGTGACGAGCACCATTCCCCACGGTTTGAAGATCGCCTCCTCGAAGCGCACCAGTGACTCCGGCTCGAAGCCGAGCTTCGTCATGTCCAGACGAAGATTGTCCTTGTCCAGAAGGCGCATGACGATCTTTTCGCCGAAGAGTGTCGGCAGCACCGAGACGCGGAAGTCGAGCTCTTTGTTCTTGTCGTTGAGCTTCATCTTCAGCTTGATGCGGCCGTCCTGCGGCAGGCGTTTCTCGGAGATGTCGAGTTTCGCCAGAATCTTCATGCGCGAGGTGATGGCGTCTTTGAGCTTCAGCGGCGGGTTCATGATCTCGTACAGCGTCCCGTCGATGCGGAAGCGGACACGAAACTCTTTCTCGTACGGCTCGATGTGAATGTCCGAGGCGCCGCGCTTGATGGCGTCGGTCAGGATGAGATTGACGAGCTTGACGACCGGCGCCTCTTCCGCCGAATCGACGAGCGCGCCGATGTCCATGTCCTCTTCTTCTTCGAGAACCTCCAGGTCGGCGCTCTCCGACTGCTGGAGGTCTTCCATCACCTTCTTCAGCTCGAGCGACGACGTCGTGCCGTAGTAGTTGTCGATGGCCGCTTTGATCCCCAATTCCGAGGCGACGACAGGCTCGACGTTGTAGCCGGTCATGAACTTGATGTCGTCCATGGCGAAGACGTTCGTCGGATCGGCCATGGCGATCGTGATCGTGGCGCCGGTTTTGTTGACGGGAAGGATGTTGTACTTGCGCGCGACGTCAGCCGGAATCAGCTTGATGACCGATGGGTCGATCTCGAAGTGGACGAGGCTGATGGAGGGAACGCCGAATTGTTGAGACAGGCATTCCGTGATGTCCTCTTCGGAGACGAAACCGAGCTTGATGAGAGTCTCACCAAGCTTGCCGCCGGTCTCCTTCTGAAGTTTGAGCGCCTCTTTGAGCTGATCCTGGGTGATCAGGCTCGCTTTGGTGAGGAGCTCACCGAGTCGTACGCTCATAGGCTTAAGTAGGGTGCTGCTAAGTTGAGGGGCATGAGGGATTTCGGGTTTGACCGGCGAGTTTACCTTCCGCCTGAATCACCGTCAACGCGGGTTTATTTTGAGTATGAGCTGCAGTACGTCATGGACGGTGATGGAGTGCATCGACTTCGTGGTCGAGAACGTCTCGACGACGTTGTCGAGTTGTCCGTAGGGTCCGTTGCGCGCCGGATTGGTCGGACCGTAGAGGCCGGCGACCGGAACGCCAAGGGCTGCGGCGAGATGGAGCGGACCGGTGTCGCCGCCGATGACGAGTCGCGCGTGGCTGAGGAGAAAGGCCAGTTCGCGGAAGCTCGTTGGCGGCGCGACCTCGGCGCCGATGGCGTGCGCGATCGACTCCTCGCCGGGGCCCCAGGCAACGAGCGCGGCATCGCCGAGGCGGCGCGCGAGCTCGGCAAAGCGCTCCACCGGCCACTGTTTTTGGGGACGACCGGCGCCAGGGAGGATGACGATGCGATTTGCAAACGCGCCAAGCTTGCCGGACGGGTCATCGGCAAACGGAGCGAAGTCGACCGCGGGGACGCGCGTGATCGCAGGCGCGCAGGCGCGGGCGAGATCGAGGTTCCAATCGACGACGTGACGCGAGGAGACGATCGGCACCGGCCGGTTGATGAACCAAGCTGCCGGCTTCTCGCGGATGACATCCTTCGCGAATCCATAACGACGCTTCGCTCCGGTGGCCCTGGCGATGAGTGCGGACTTGATGAGGCCCTGAAAGTCGATCACATCCTCGTAGCCTCGAACGTTTTTCCACGCTTCGGCGATGCGCGCCAGCGACCACTGCTTGAGCGAGACGCGAATCGCCTTCACGCCTGCGACGGTCTCGACGAGTTGCGCATACGCCGGCTCCACCGCCCAGGCGACCTCGGTGTTCGGCAACGCGTCACGCAACGCCACGACAGCGGGGATGGTGTGGATCACGTCACCGAACGCGGAGAGGCGGATGACGAGGAGCTTCGAGAGAGAGTCGGAGCTATCCCGCATTTCTCACGCTTCCAAAGACTTTCTCACGCGAAGCCGCGAAGAACGCGAAAGTTTGAGGTTTGCGATGCTCTCCTTCGCGACCTTCGCGGCTTCGCGTGAGAAATGGGTTGCAGGTTGAGAAATGAGTGCGATGGGACTCTCCCTCATCCTTCCGCCTTCATCCTTCGCAGCATCTCGCTCGTGGAGTGTTCCTTGGCATCTCCAACGATCGCCACCCGTCCGCCGTACGACCGCACGATCTCCGCTTCCGGCACGCTGTCGGCCGTGTAGTCAGTTCCCTTGCAGTGAACATCAGGCCGGAGATCGCCGATCAGCCGTCCCGGGCTGCGGTCGTGAAAGATCGTCACGTACGAGACGCCGCGAATCGCCGAGATCAGCTCGGCGCGCTCCGCTTCACTCATCACCGGGCGCCCCGCGCCTTTCAGCTCGCGCACGGACTCATCGCCGTTGACTCCGACGACCAGCACATCCGCCTCGCTCGCGGCGTCCTGCAAATAGCGGATGTGGCCAACGTGCAGCACGTCGAAGCAACCATTGGCGAAGGCGACGCTCTTGCCTGCAGCCCGTTCCTTCGCGAGTGCCTCCGCAAGCTCCCGCTCGTCGAGGATCGGTGCGTTCACTCGCCGAGCGCCTCATCGCGCTCGATCGCTTTGCGCAACTCTTCGTGCGATACGGTGGCGGTCCCCATTTTCATGACGACAATGCCCCCCGCATAATTCGCGATCGTCGCCGCCTCGGCGGACGACGCCCCAGCCGCGAGCGCCAGCGTGAATGCAGCAATGACCGTATCGCCGGCGCCGGTGACGTCGGCAACCTGGTCGGTGCCGTAGACAGGAATGAAGACCGGCTCGTTCCTCTCCCGCTCAAACAACGCCATCCCCCGGCTTCCTCGGGTAACCAGGAGCGCGCCGCATCCGAGCGCTTTTTGGAGGGTCCGCCCGACCTGCGTCAGCCGCTGTTCGCTGTCGTCGCCGTTGAACAGCGAGGTGCCCGCGGCGGCGGCCGCTTCCTCTTCGTTTGGTGTCGCCGCGGTTACGCCTTTGAACTGCAGGAGGTTGTACCGCGAGTCGAGCGTGATCGCTTTTCCATCCGCGGCTCCAGTCAGCGAGGCGGCGAGCGTCTGCGTGACGACGCCGTAGCCGTAATCGCTGATCAATCCCGCGTCGCAAACGGCCACCTGTGTGCGCAACGCGTTCTCGATGCGCGAGGATTCATCCGCGGTCAGATCGCAATGATCCTCGATGTCGTAACGGACGATCTGCTGGCGGCTGGCGTGCGGCATGCCGCCGAGGATCCGGACTTTCGTCGGCGTGTTGTAGCGGCTCGCGCGCAACACGCCGCCGCAGTCGATGCCCTGCTCCGCCATCGCATCGACGAGTTGCTGGCCCTGTGGATCGCCGCCGATGACCGAGACCGGAACCGGCACGCCGCCGAGTGAAAAGATGTTGTTGATAGCGTTGCCGGCAGCGCCGAGGAGAACGTCGTCGCGGTACTGGCGAAGGATCAGCACCGGCGCCTCGCGCGAGATCCGCTTCGGAGTCCCGTAGATGAAGCGGTCGGCCACAATATCGCCGTAGACGACGATCCGCCGCCCCTTCATCCCTTCCGCAAGCTGGAGCAAACGCGACCGCGCAAACACGGGCGCAGGATATCGGAATATCGTTCCCGTGATGCCTCCGCTGATCGAAGGGCTCGACTTCTACTACGAAGGCGGCTTCATGGTTTTCACTGAGAAGTTCCTCCGCGACCGCGGCTACTGCTGCGAATCCGGCTGCCGTCACTGTCCGTACGGATTCCGAAAGGAGCAGCGCGGTGATGCGCCGAGGGATGTTGATTCGGAGGAGGAGTGAGTGTCGCTCGACCATCGACGACGTGGAATTGCGGCACATCGCGAATGGACCATCATCCGCAACAATTGTTTCTACCTCCGCCCCGACAGCACTCGGGTGAGGACGCCCGAGCGCCCGCGGTCGAGACGACCGCACTCCCTATGAAATCGCAGCGCGAGGAGTGCGGGCGTCTCGCCCGCGGCCATCGAGGCGTCCCGCCTCGATGGTTCGGAAATCGTGCAGATGGTCGCCTAAGAGGTGCGAGCGAAACGGGATGCCCAGATCGGCGCCAAGCGTTAGTCCGTAGCTAGCCGGCCAGAGTTACAATCTGCACGTCATGACCAGAGTTGAGGCACTCGAGCAGGAAGTTGAGAATCTCACGCCGGAGGAGTTAGCCGCATTCAGCGACTGGTTCGCTGAGTACGATTGGCAGGCTTGGGATCGGGAGCTCGAGAAGGACGTCGCTCAAGGGCGGCTCGACCGGTTCGCTGCCGAGGTTCTTGAAGAGCACCGGCGCGGCAAAACAACTGACATTTGAGTCACCGCGCCGGCATCCGATTCTGGCAGCACTTCCACGCGCTT
>JAXDGW010000003.1:0-58085 GCA_034664845.1 Thermoanaerobaculia bacterium
TCTGTGTCCTCTGCGTCTCTGTGGTTCATGGTTTTGAGAGCTAGCCCGCACACCTGCCCGTGCGATTCATCACAGGTCATCCGTGATTCGCGGCATCGTCCGGTATGGCGTCGCAGCCTATTGTGACAAACGAGGCATCTTCGATGCGAAAACTCATCATCGCCACCGCTTTCGTGCTCGCCGCAATCTCCGCGCGGGCGCAGATGACCAACACCGAGTGTCTGGCCTGTCACGACAATCCGGAGCTCAAACAGCACGTCGATGCGAAGAAGCTGGCCGCATCCGTCCATGGCCCGCTCGACTGCACGAACTGCCACGCCGACGTGAAGGCCTACCCTCACGACCCGGCGCCGAAGGCCGTCGATTGCGCCGCCTGCCATGCCGACAGCGTCGCGGCATGGGACAACAGCCTGCACGCGAAAGCGGTGAAATCGGGCGTAGCGCGCGGCGCGAAATGCGCTGACTGCCATGGGTTGACGCACGAGATCCTGCCGGCATCCGATCCGAAATCGAGGACGGCGCACGCCAACATCGCCGCGACCTGCTCGACGTGTCACGGGCAGAAATTCGTGATGGAGAAGGCCGGCCTCAGCGCGCAATCGGCCATCTCGTACCAGACCAGCGTTCACGGCCGCGCCGTCGCGAACGGCTCCGCGAAAGCGGCCGTCTGCACCGACTGCCACGACCATCACGCCGTCCGTCCCGCCAACGATCCCCTCTCCGGAATCTTCAAGTTCAACGTGGCCCGCACCTGCGGCGCGTGTCACGCCAAAGTCGCTGGCCACTACGCCGAAAGCGTGCACGGAAAAGCGCTGGCACGCGGTAACTGGAACGCGCCGGTCTGTACCGACTGCCACGGCATCCACACGATCTCGCGCGCGGCCGACCAGGTGCGCGGCCCGAGCTCGAGCTGCGCGCGCTGTCACGACGGCGTCCGGCTGACGCAGGAATTCGGCGTAGCCGGGACGCGCGTCGCGTCCTACGAATCGAGCTATCACGGGCTGGCGCGCCGCATGGGCTCGACGACAGCCGCCAATTGCGCGAGCTGCCACACCGCGCACGACGTGCTGCCATCGTCCGACCCGCGCTCGGCGATCCATCCGAAGAACCTCCAGAAGACGTGCGGCAAATGCCACGACGGCGCGGCGGCCAACTTCACGCTCGGCAAGATTCACCGCGCGTCGGGCGACGTCAGCGATATGCCATCGCGCATCGTGACGTGGATCCGGCGGATCTACATCGCGGCGATCATCGCCACCGTCGGCTTCATGCTCCTGCACAACATCCTGATCTGGTGGAAGAAAGCGGTCGCTGCGCGGAAGGCGCGCAACGCTGGCCGCACCGTCGTGCGGATGAATCTCAACCAGCGCATCCAGCACGCGGTGATGGGCATCAGCTTCGTCGTGCTCGTGATCAGCGGCTTCGCCCTGGCCTGGCCCAACTCGATCTTCGCCGCGCTTTTCGGACCGAGCGAGCAACTGCGCCGCATCGTCCACCGCATCGCCGCCGTGGTGATGATGGCCATCGGCGTCTATCACCTCGCCTACATGGTCTTCACACGCGAAGGCCGCAAAGGTCTGCGCGACCTCTGGTTCCGCTTCTCCGACATCCCCAGCGCTGCCGGCACGGTCGGCTACTACCTCGGCATGAAGAAGACCAAGCCGCAGTTCGGGCGCTTCAGCTACGCGGAAAAAACGGAATACTGGGCCGGTATGTGGGGCACCGTGGTCATGGCGCTGACCGGCTTGATGATCTGGTACTCTGTCGCCGTAGCCACATGGATCCCACGTTGGTGGATCGACGTCGCCACGACGGTTCACTATTACGAAGCGATCCTGGCCACCCTCGCCATCCTCGTCTGGCACTTCTATCACGTGATTTTCGACCCCGATGTCTATCCGATGAACTGGGCCTGGTTCGACGGAAAGATGCCGGAAGAGCTGTACAAGGAAGAGCACCCGCTGGCGGATGACGTGACGCACGAAGACGCCGGCGAGGATGAGGAGAAATGATGACGGAACCGGCCAAGCCGCTGCGGCTGTCGCGCAATCTGATCAGCGAGGCCGGAATCGGCATCGCCGTCGTAGCGCTGGCAAATCTTGGATTTCTGATTTACCTCGACGCCACACGAGCGAATTCGAATCCCTACATGGGAATCCTGACCTGGGTCATCGCGCCCGGCATCCTCATTACCGGGTTTCTCATTTTTTTCGCGGGAATGCTCATTGAGCGCCGGCGGCGACGTAAGCTGGCGCCCGGCGAAGTTCCCGCATATCCGAAAATCGATCTCAATGAGCGGCGCACGCGAGTCATCCTCATCTCGTCCGCGATCGGTCTCATTCTGTTTGTAACCATGTCCGTGATCGGCAGCTATCAGGCCTATCACTACACCGATTCCGACGCTTTCTGCGGAACAGCCTGCCATAAGGTCATGTATCCCGAATACACGGCCTACCAGGCCTCGCCGCATGCGCACGTCGGCTGCGCCGGTTGCCATATCGGTCCGGGAGCGGGATGGTTCGTCCGCTCGAAGCTCTCGGGTTCCTATCAGCTCTATTCAGTCGCCTTCCACAAATATCCGCGTCCGATCCCCAGCCCCGTAGAAAACCTGCGGCCGGCGCAGGAAACGTGCGAGCAATGCCACTGGCCGGCGAAATTCTTCGGCGCGCAATTGAAGGTCTTCAATCATTTCGCCTACGACGAGACCAATACTCCGAAAGAAGTGCGCATGCTGATCAAGACCGGCGGCGGCAGTCCGCAATCAGGTCAGACCAGCGGCATTCACTGGCATATGAACATCGCCAATGAGGTGACGTATATCGCCACCGACCGTCAGCGCCAGGTCATCCCGTGGGTCCGCATCAAAGACCGCAATGGTGTGGTGACGGAGTACAAAGCAGCCGATTCCAAACTCACCGACGCACAAATCGCAACCGCGGCGACGCGCCGCATGGATTGCGTCGACTGCCACAATCGGCCGACCCACATTTACCGCTCGCCCGACCGCGCCGTCGATACGGCTCTGATCAGCGGCAAAATCGATAAGACGCTTCCGTTCATCAAGCAGCAGGCGGTAGCCGTCCTCGCGGCCGATTATCAGACGACCGATGCAGGCGTCGCCGCAATTGCCAAAGTGCTCCCGGCCTATTACGAGAAAACGTACCCGGATGCGTACAAGACCAAACGGGCACAGATCGACGGCGCCGTGAAATCTGTACAGGAAGTCTTCCGGGCCATCCGCTTCCCAGAAATGCGCGTCGATTGGCGCACCCATCCCGACAACCTCGGGCATTTTGCCTCAATGGGCTGCTTCCGCTGCCACGACGACCAGCACGTCAGCAAGGATGGGAAGAAAATCAGCAAAGACTGTCAGATCTGCCACACAGTGCTTTCCGAGACGAATTCGTCGAATGCGGCATTCGAGCATCCGATCGATATCGGCGACCTGCGTGGCGTCAATTGTGCCGACTGCCATACCGGCGGCGGCATGTAATGACCATAGGAGGTCCTCAATGAACCGGAAACTGTTTGCCATCCTCACCGCCGCGGTCATCGTGATCGTACCGGCCGCCCTCGCCGCGGCCGACGGAGCGGCGACCTACAAGGCGAAATGCGCGATGTGCCATGGCCCTGACGGTAGCGGCGCCACCCCAATGGGCAAGTCAATGAAACTCCGCGACCTGCGCTCACCCGAGGTCCGGAAGCAGACCGACGCGGAACTGGCGAAGATCACGACCGACGGCAAAGGAAAAATGCCGGCCTACAAAGGCAAGTTGACCGACGCCGAGATCAGCGCCCTTGTTGCGCACATGCGAACCCTGAAGTAGAAGAATTATCAACACAGAGACGCTGAGAGCACAGAGGTGGTTTCGCCACCCACCCATTTCTCACGCGAAGCCGCGAAGGTCGCGAACAAGAGATCGAGAGCATCAAACCTTCGCGTCTTCGCGTCTTCGTGTGAACAGTTCCCCTGTTCCAATGTCGCCCTACTTCAGCGTCAGCGTCACATCCAGCGTTCCGATCGTGACTGTCTCGATCTTGGCCGACGGCGCATTCGGTTCTTTCGTCATTGCGTCGCGGTCGAGGTCGATGCGGGCTTCGAGGGAAACGGTGTTTGGGGGAGTGCCGCCCATCATCGAATCGCCGGGACCGAGGATGAAGTTTGTCGGGAACGACGCGACGTCGAGCCGTTTTGCCAGGATGGGGTGACCTTTGCCGGTCTTGTCGCGGGCGATCACGAACAGAGTGACTGGTCCCTTCACACTGCCGGCGATCGAGGGATCGAGGGCGATCGTGCCGGAGAGCATGACTGTCTGCGGTGCCTTCGACGATACCGGCGGCGTAGTTGCGGCGGACGACGGCTCCGGGGTTCCGCTCATCGCGGCCACGTGCTCGGCTAGAGGGAAAGTGTCGGTCGTTGCCGTAACCGCAACCGGTTCTGCCGAAGCTGTGACGGCCTTCGCCGTGCCGTCGTAGCGGACCGCCACGATGACAAGCGCGCCGATGATGGCTGCTGTGCCGATGCCGAGGAAGAAGCCGCCGCGGGCGGAGAGCCGGGATGAATTCTGTGGGTCGCTCATTTTGAGAGTCCTTTCGTGTTGCGGTTCGCCATCGCCTTTCGGAATTCGTTGATGGCGTGGATCGAGTATGCGAGGAGGATCGTCCCCGAGACGATGTAGGCAGCCAGAACGAAGTTCCAACCGCCGGTCACAATGCCGTTCATGCCATCACCTCCACGGGACGTGCCACCATCAACGGCGGCGGGAGCATTTCATCCTCGAGACGCAGCGCTGCCGTGCGAGCGCGGATCATCATCAGCCCGATCACCAGCAGCAGCATCCCCGCGAAATTCAGCATCAGCGGGATGAGGAAAGGGCGGGCGATCGACGACACGCTCGACTGTTGCTGGTGCAGCGAGTTCCACCACTTCACGGAGAAGTAGACGATCGGGACGTCGACGTAGGCGATGATCGTGGCCACCGCCGACCACGTGGCACGTTTTGCCGGATCGTCGATGAAATGCCGCAGCGCCACGATGCCGGTGAACGCCATCAGCAGGACGGCCGTCGTGGTCAGGCGCGGATCCCAATCCCACCACACGCCCCACGTCGGTTTGGCCCAGATCGCTCCCTGAAGGCAGAGCAGGAGGCAGAAGACCACGGAGACGCCGAGGGAGGCTTCGAGGCGGTTGTCCCAGCGCCAGCTCGCGCGGAACAGGAACATCACCGCGCAAACGAACGCCCAGGTCAGGATCAGCATCGCCGTCCAGGCCGTCGGGACGTGAACGTACATGATCCGCTGCACCTCGCCCATGTGCTGTTCGGCGGGGGCAACGAAGAGTCCGTTCCACGTGCCGGCGGCCAGCAGCACCAGGGAAGTCAGTGAAAGGAGGATCGGTAGCAGAATCGTCGGTCGTTTCATACCGGAACAAGATATGCAGTAGCTCTGGTCACGCTCAGCGTTTGAAGACACTCCCGTATGTGACACGTGTCACACCACAGCGGTGCCGGCGCTCATAGCCGCTCCTACCTCACCGCCTTAACGTGCACACATGAAAGTTCCATTGAAGGGAACGAGTCACTGGAGGTCTGCATGAACACCCAAATCAGGCGCGCCGTTTTCGCCATTTCAACCGTTGCGCTCCTCGCGCTTCCTATCCTTGCCACGGACGCGCCGCGCAAGAGAGCGGCGCCTGCGCCCGCGCCTGCCATCGAGCGCTACGCGTCGAGTCAGGTCGAGGCCTACCTCACCGCGTCCGACGTTGCCTTTGTCCGTCCCGGGCTGAAGGTCAAGGTCAACTCGATCGTCATCGGCGCCGACCGCAAACCGGTCATCGACGTCAGCCTCACCGATGACCTCGATCAGCCGCTCGACCGCCTCGGCAAAACCACGCCGGGCCCGATCTCGCTCAGCTTCGTCCTTGCCTGGTACGACCCGGCCACGCGCCTGTACACCTCGTACGGCACGCGTGCGCAGACCTCGCCGGCCGACAGCCCGCATCCGGGAGTGACGGCCACGCAGGCCGGCACGATCGCAGGGACGTTCACCGACCTCGAGACCGGCCACGCCAAGTTCACGTCGACGACCGTGTTGCCGTCCGGATTCGATCAGACCAAAACGCACACCCTCGGCATCTACGCCGCGCGCAACATGACCGCCGTTCCGGGCATCGATCCGGCGCTGGCGAAGAACTACTTCGCGAACGTCGAGCTCGACTTCCGGCCCGACGGAGGAACGATTGCGGCGGGGAACACGTGGGACAAGATGCGCGACTCATCCACGTGCCTCAACTGCCACGACACGGCGTCCGCGCTGAATGCTCACGGCGGTTCGCGCCGCGACGTCAAGCTCTGCGCGCTCTGCCATCAGCCGCAGACGACCGATCCCGACACCGGCAACACGGTCGACATGAGAGTCATGGCTCACAAGATCCATCACGGCGACGCGCTGCCGAGCGTGCTGGCCGGCAAGCCCTACCAGATCATCGGCAATGGGCAATCGCTCCACGATTTCTCCACGGTTGCTTATCCGCAGGACATTCGCAACTGCGCGAATTGCCACGAAGGATCCGTTGCCTCAAACAAGGGCGCACAGTCGAGCGTCTGGTTCACGAACCCCGGCCGCGAAGCGTGCGGCGCCTGCCACGACAACATCAATTGGGTCACCGGCGCGAACCATCCCGCCGGAGCGCAGGCCGACGACAAAGCCTGCGCCTCCTGCCACCAGCCGGACGGCGTTGAGTTCGACGCCTCGATCAAAGGCGCGCACACCGTTCCCGCGAAATCGAAGCAGTTGAAAGGCCTGAACGCGACCGTCGTCAGCGTCACGAACATGCTCGCCGGCAAGCAGCCGACCGCCGTCTTCAAAATCACCAACAACGACGGCACCGCCGTCGACGGAACGAAGCTCGCCACCTTCTCGCCGATCCTGGCCGGGCCGAGCTCCAGCTACTCGAAGTACTACCGCGAGAACGCCATCACCAAGGGCGTCTTCAGCGCCGCCGCGGGAACGACCACCTACACCTTCACCGCCGCGCTTCCCGCCGATGCAACCGGCACCTGGACCGTCAGCGCCGACTTTCGCCGCAACGCTTCGCTCAAGCGCGGCGACGGCAAGGCTGACATCGCAATCCAGGAAGCAACGCTGAACCCGATCAAGTACGTCGCCGTGACCGGCCCCGTGACACCGCGCCGCACCTCAGTAACAACAGCGCAGTGCAATCAGTGCCACGACAAGCTCGCCCTTCACGGCGGACAGCGCACGAACATCGAAGAGTGCGTGATCTGCCATAACCCGACCGAGGGCGATCAAGCGCTCCGTCCGGCCGCCCTCGGGCCTGCCGAGTCGGTCTCCTTCCAGCGCATGATTCACCGCATCCACACCGGCGAGAACCTCACGCAGGACTACACCATCATCGGATTCGGCGGATCGACCAACAACTTCAACGAAGTCCGCTACCCCGGTGACACGCGCAACTGCGCGAAGTGCCACGCCAGCACTGCCGCCTACACCCTGCCGCTGCAGCAGACCAACATCGCCTCCGTCACCACCCTGCGCGACTACTTCACGCCGCAGGGTCCGGCCACCGCGGCCTGCCTCGGGTGTCACGACAACAAGGATGCCGCCGCGCACGCGTTCCTGAACACCGCCACATTCCCCGGATCGACGATCCCCGCCGAGGCGTGCGCGACATGCCACGGAACAGGGAAAGACCACTCGGTCGAAAAGGCGCACGCGCGGTAGCCACCGGACCCGAGGGAGATCGCAACTGGTCTCCCTCGGATCTGCTGCATTCGAAGGCTTGGAGAATCACATGAAATTGCACATCGGAGGACTGCTTCTGCTACTCGGTCTCGGTCTTCCGGCCCTGTCGCAGACGCCGCCCGAAAAACCTCCCGAGGTACCGGTCACGCAGACCGCACCGGCAGCCCCGGCGACACCCGCCGCCGAACCCGCGAAAGCAGAGGAGCCGGCCGCGCTTCCTGCCTGCGGAGACTGCCACGCCGATCAGGCAAAGGCATTTGCCGCGAATGCTCACTCGCAAGGAAAAGTGAAAAAGGGTGAGGTGCCGAACGCGCTTTGCGAAAGTTGCCACGGCGATGGCAAAGCGCACATCGAAGGCGGCGGCGACAAAGAGAAGATCTACAAACCGGCCGGCGTCGCAGGCGCGAACAAGACCTGCCTGGCCTGCCATGACATCAGCACCGACCGCATCTCGCGTCACGCCGGCATGCACGCCAACTCCGCCGCGGTCAACTGCCTGACGTGCCATTCGATCCACTCCTCCGAGCCGCACGCGCCGCATCTCATCGCGAAGAAGCAGCTCGCGCTCTGCGACTCCTGCCACATGACGGAGGTCTCATCGTTCCGCAACAAACCCTACGCACACCGTCTCGGACGCGGCGGGATGGAATGCTCCTCCTGCCACGAACCGCACGGCCGTCCCGGCGCCGAGAGTCTGCGCATGACGTCCGCCGGCGAGGCGCCATGCCTGGCCTGCCACGCCGAGAAGCGTGGCCCGTTCGTCTTCCAGCACGGCGCCATCGCTATCGGAAGCTGCACGACTTGTCATGAACCGCACGGCTCATCGAATCCAAAACGACTCAAACGAGCGACGGTCGCGCAGCTCTGCATCGAGTGTCACTCTCCGCTTAGCAACGCGTCTCTCGGCTCTCAGCCGCCGTCGTTCCACAATCTCAGCAGCCCTCGCTATCAAAACTGCACCACCTGCCACGTTGCCATTCACGGCTCCAATCGTGATCCGCAACTGCTGAAGTAGGAAGGCGATGAACATGAAACGATTCGTCGCGAACTGCCTCTCTCTCCCGATCCTGCTGATCGCCTTTGCCGCGCAGGCACAGCCGGTCCCCTTCGATCTCGAGATCGGCTATCGCTGGCTCGATCTCCACGGCAACAGCAGCATGTACCGGACGCAGATCAACGAGCGCTCCGGCCTGCTGATCCACAACTTCACGCTGGCCACATCCGACTTCGAAGGGCACACGCTGCTCACCGACCGCTTCCGCATCGACGTGAGCGACCTCGGCTCCGGGCCGGCGCAATCGCTGCGCATGGAAGCCTCGCGCGCCGGCGCCTACCGCCTTCGCTTCGGCTATCGCTCCACCGACGCGTTCAGCGCGCTGCCCGCTTTCGCCAATCCGCTCTTCGATCAGGGCATCGTGCCGGGCCAGCACATCGAAGACCGGCGGCGGCGGATGTTCGACATCGACCTCGAGCTATTGCCGGATCGTCCGATTGCGCCGTTCATCGGCTTCACGCGCAACGACAACCGCGGACCCGGCCAGACGACCTATCACCTCGGCCAGGACGAGTTCCGGCTCTCCCAGAATCTCCATGAAAACGATCGCGAAATCCGCGCCGGCGCAAGCTTCCACTTCGCGTCCGTCTATGGCCAGCTCACGCAGGGATGGCGCAACTTCCGCGGCTCGGAGTCGCTGACGCTCGCTTCGGGCGCAGGCAACGGCAACGACCCAGGCAGCGTCCTGGGGCAGCCGGTCACGGCCACCTCCATCACGCGGATCGACGATACGAAAGTGACTACGCCGTTCACGAGTTTCTTCGTCACCGCTCAGGTGATGAAACGCGTGCGTTTGATCGGAAACTACGCACGCTTCTCCGCCGATTCGAGCGGCAGCGAGACGGAGTCCGCCGCGGGATCGTTCACCTCATTCGCGATCAGCCGCTTCTACACGGGCCTCTCCGGCAGCGCATCGTCGGACGCGAAGAACAAGACCTGGCGCGGCGGAGCGCGAACCGAAATCACGCTCGCACCCAACGTCGATTTCCTGGCCGGTTACCAGCGCGAAAAACGTGAGCTCGAAGGCTCCGCATTGATCAACGACGTCTTTCTGCAGAGCATCCTCTTCTCCGGTTTCGACCGCAAAGACCTCACTACCGTCCTCCAGTCCTCAGGCTCGATCGACCGCAGCGAGGACGTTCTGAGCGCCGGCATCTCCGCACGTGCCCTCGGACCTTTCGCTCTCCGCGGCGAAGTCCGCGAATCGAAGATGGACGTCACCGTCGCACCCGACCTCGCCGAGATCGTGGTGCCCGGCAGCCAGAGCGGAACGTTCAATCGCCGCATTCATACGATCGATCTGAACGGCACCTACACGTTCTCCGGATTCATGCTGGGCGCCGCCGTGCGCCGCGACAGCGCCAACGAGCCAATCTTCCGCACCGACTTCCTCGACCGCAACCGTCTGCGCGTCCGCGCCGGCTGGACGTCGCCGAAGAAGCTGTTCCGCGCCGGCCTCACCGGCGAGCGCACAACGCAGTCCAACGATCGCCCCGACATCGGCTACGACGCCCGCCTCCGCCAGTACACCGGCGACGCCGAGCTCACACCATTCACCGGCCTGAGCTTCCGCGGCTCGCTCTCCCGCTTCCGCACCGACAGCAGCATCAGCTACCGCCGCCCCGAAAACTTCACCCTCGGCGAATCGATCCACGCCGAAAACGGCAAAGCGACCGAAGGCGGCGCCAGCTTCATCCGCGGCCCCTTCTCCATCGACGCCAGCATCAGCCGCTTCGAGAATGAGGGCACGCTCCCCTTCAACATCGACCGCCACCGCATCCGCACAACCTTCGACTTCAAAGGCAAAACCGGCATCGCCGTCGAATGGAACCGCGACAACTACAGCGAGACGACGTCATCGCTCGCCGACTACGACGCCACAAGGTACGGCGTATATCTGCGCTGGAGGCCGTGAGGGGTGGTTCTGCGGACGCTCCACTGCCGCTGACGCGGCACGAATTTGGCGCGACCTGATCCGGGGGTAGCTCGCTGCGCTCGCGACCCCCGGCTACCTTCTCGCGCCGCATTCGCGGCGCAAGCGCGGGGCGCTCCTCGATCTATCGAAAACCGAGCGATTGACAAAGCAGCTCCCGAGCCCGCCGGCTTGGAGCCGAGAGAATCGGGCCCGCATCCGGAGACCCAGCAACCGAACCCCAGAAGCGAAGCCGGCTCTACGCGATCGCACGAAACGAGGAACGCTCACGCGCTCTGCGCCGCGGATGCGGCGCCAGAGGGTAGCCGGGGGTCGCGAGCGCAGCGAGCTACCCCCGGACCCAGCGTCACCAAGAATTCGTGCCGCGTCAGCGGCACTGGAGCGTCTTGCGCAGCGTTGTCGCTTTTTCAAGAGCACTATCCACCCACGTGAGCGCCATCACACCAACTCGTGACTCACGCCGCCGCGCACGCCCGACTAAAAAACGATCATGCATCCATGAGCACCGACCACACCTTCTCACTGACCGACTCGATGCGCAGAAGCAGCCGTCGTTACACCGTCATCGCCCTCCTCGTCGCGGCACTTGCCTTCATCGCCATCGCCTCCGGCGGCATCAACAAGAACCTCGTCTACTACTGGACGCCCACCGATCTCTACGCCAACGGCGACAAAGCCTACGGCGCCACGATCCGCCTCGGCGGCATGGTCGCCCCAGGCTCAATACGCGGCCGCGCCGGCACCTCGGGGATCGAATTCGACGTGAAGGATGCCACGCGCGCCGTCCACGTCAGCTCGACCGGCGTCCCCCCACAGATGTTCCGCGAAAACATCGGCGTCGTCGTCGAAGGGACAATGACCCGCAACGGCACCTTCCAATGCCATCGCCTCATGGTGTCCCACAGCAACGAATACCGCGCCCCGAAGGGCGGTCATGCGCTGACCAAAGACGAACTACAGAAAGTGATGCGGACCACCGAGGGAATGGACAAATAAACCGGAGAGTCGCGAGACAATTTCTTCGCGCGCATGTTGTAGCAGCCGCCTTCGCGGCTGCGAGAATCCGATGCGCTTCCGTTCCCCGGGCGGAGCCCGGGGCCATGATTGTGGAGCGCGCCTTCGCGCGCTCATCCCGCAACCGTCGTACACAATGAGAGACCGAGCGCGCACGGGGCCATGATTATGGAGCGCGCCTGCGCGCGCTCATCCCGCAACCGTCGTACACAGCGAGAGACCGTGCACGCACGACGCACTTGCTCAGCACGCAGACCGAAGACGCAGCGCGATGTCGCGAACGCATCGCGCGCGAAGGCGCGCTCCACAATCATGGCCCCGGGCTCCGCCCGGGGAACGCAAAGATCGACGCAGTTTGCGGCCGCGAAGGCGGCCGCTATAAACAGTGAAATCGCGACGCGGGACAATTTCTTCGCGCGCATGTTGTAGCAGCCGCCTTCGCGGCTGCGAGAATCCGATGCGCTCCCGTTCCCCGGGCGGAGCCCGGGGCCATGATTGTGGAGCGCGCCTTCGCGCGCTCATCACGCAACCGTCGTACACAATGAGACCGAGCGCGCACGACGCACTTTCTGAGCACGCAGGCCGAGGACGCAGCGCGATGTCGTGAACGCATCGCGCGCGAAGGCGCGCTCCACAAACATGGCCCCGGGCTCCGCCCGGGGAACGCAAAGATCGACGCAGTCTGCGGCCGCGAAGGCGGCCGCTATAAAAAGTGGAAGTCGCGATGCCGGACAATTTCTTTGCGCGCATGTTGTAGCAGCCGCCTTCGCGGCTGCGAGAATCCGATGCGCTCCCGTTCCCCGGGCGGAGCCCGGGGCCATGATTGTGGAGCGCGCCTTCGCGCGCTTATACGCGCAACCGTCGTACACAATGAGAGACCGAGCGCGCATGACGCATCTGCTGAGCACGCAGGCCGAGGACGCAGCGCGATGTCGGGAACGCATCGCGCGCGAAGGCGCGCTCCCGTCAGCAATCAAATCCGATGCTTCGCCATACCCCTCACGCCACCCGTGGCTGATACGCGCACAGCGGGTCCGACTCGAACACATCCCCCGTCATGGACCAGGCGCGAGCTCGCGATCCTCCGCAGAGCTCGCGGAATTCGCAACGGCCGCATTTGCCCTTCAGGTTGTTGCTGTCGCGGAGGGAGACGAAGAGATCGCTCGAACGGTAGATGTCGCCGAGGGACTCCTGTTTGACGTTGCCGGCTTTGAGCGGCAGGAAGCCACTCGGGTAGACGTCGCCGACATGGGAGATGAACACGAAGCCTTTCCTCTCGTTCACGCCGCGTGGGGCGCGGGAGATGGCTTGGACGCCGAGGGGCATCGAGCGGCTGTGTTGCAGGAACAGCGTCGACGCGTCGATCAGGCCCGTCGTCTTGTCGCGGAGATCGTTGATGTTTCGGCCGCTTTCGATTGCCATCCGCTGCAGCGTGTAGCGGCGATAGTGCATCGCGTCGGTGGTGCGGACGCCGAACGGCGCGCGTTTCGTCGTTTCGTAGAGGAATCCAAAGAGATGCTCGATCGCCTCCGGCGTCACCAAGTCCCCGCGCTTTCCGCGGCCGGCCGGCATGAGGAAGGAGACGCTCCACATCGAGATCTCCAGATCCGTCAGCAACTGCACCATCTGTGGGAGGTCGTCGATCGTGCGCCGCGTGACTGTGGTGTTGATCTGGACCGGAATGCCCTCGCGCTTTGCGGCGCGAACGGCCCTCAACGTGATGTCGAAGGAACCGGGGACGCGCCGGAAAGCGTCGTGGAGCTCGGGCACCGAGGCGTCGAGACTGATGGCCAGACGGGCCAGACCGTGGCGCTTCAGCCGTGACACCGCCGCCTCGGTCAGCAGCGGCGTCGCGCTCGGCGTCAACGCCGGCTCCAGGCCGCGCTCCCTGGCGTAACGGATCATGTCGTACGTGTCTTCGCGTTTCAGGGGATCGCCGCCGGTGATGACGAAAACGCGCGGGCCGAGGCCGGCGATCTGATCGATGAGTTTGTAACCCTCTTCCGTCGTCAGCTCGAAATGGCTCCGCTTCGGTCGCGCGGCGGCGCGGCAATGCATGCAGGCCAGATCGCAGGCGCGCGTGTTTTCCCAGATGACAACAAACGGCCGCTCGTTGAAGTCGATCGACTCGTTCATAGCAGACCCCTCGGCGCTCATTCCGGAGCTCCCGAGATGACCTCCGAATCGAGCAGGTAGCAGCCCGGATCCGATTGCCAGTAGTCGCCCGTTGCCGCCTCGGCGCGCGCGCGGAAGTTGCCGTTGCAGACAGACAGCCACTGGCACGTCGCGCAACGGCCTTTCAGCAGCGGTTTGCGGTCGCGCAGGCGGCTGAGGAGCTGGACGCCTTCGTCAATCCAGATCGCCGAGAACGGCCGCTCGCGCACCGAGCCGATCGAGTGCGTCGACGTGAACTGATCGGGATGCACGATCCCGAAACTGTCGATGCAGGCGATGGCGATGCCGGAGCGGTTGCCGCCGTTGCTGCGCATCAGCGAGAGCGCTTCATCGGCGCGCCGCGCGTCGCGGTCGAGCAGCCAGTAGTAGATGAAGGGCGCGTCGGCGTGGTTGTCCACGGTCATCACTTCGATCTCGCGGCCGGCGGCGTTCCAGCTCTCGACCTGCTCGAGGAGCCTGTTCATCAGCACGCGTTTCTGCGGTGGCTCGAGGTCGATGCCGGAGAGATAGGAGCCGCGGCCCGAGTAGACGAGGTGATAGAGACAAAGCCGGCGGATGCCTTCGTCTTCGACGACGCGGAAGACGCTCTCGATCTCATCGAGATTGTCCTTCGTCACCGTGAAGCGGACGCCGACGCGGATGCCGGCATCACGGCAATTGCGAATACCGCGGATGGCGTCGCGGTACGCACCGGCACGGCCGCGCATGCGGTCGTGGCGCGTCTCATCGCCGTCGATGCTGATGCCGACGTACGTCACGCCGGTGCCGGCGATGCGGCGCGCAGTCTTCTCATCGATCAGCGTTCCGTTCGTCGAGAACGTCACGCGGACGCCGAGGGATGTGGAGTAGGCAGCGAGGTCGAAGATGTCGGGGCGGACCAGCGGTTCGCCGCCAGAGATGAGCAGCGCCGGAACCTTCATCAGCGCCAGGTCCTCGATCATCGCCATCGCCTCGGCGGTGGTCAGCTCGTTCGCGAAGCGCGCGGTTGCCGCGTCGGCGTAGCAGTGGATGCACTCGAGGTTGCACGTCTTCGTCGCGTTCCACACTACGACCGGTCCGGTGTTCGGAGGCGCGCTCGTGGTCTGCTGCGCGGATGCGTTGTGATGGCGCAGCCGGTCGCCGAAATACCTTGAGCCGCCAAGAAGCTTCGTCACGCTGATCATAGGATCTCCGTTCGTCACGATCATCATCAGACCGCGCCGAACAAGCCGGAGTGACAGCATCTACGGGTCCTTGTGATAGGCGACACATTGGCGCGAACAAGGAGCGGTGACAGCGGTCATCGCCCGTTCTCAAGGCCCCTCGTATGTTATGGCACGAAAGGAGTGAACTATGTTCGACCGTAAGAAATCGTATTTGAGTTTCACGTGGGTCTTCGCCGTCGGAGCCGTGGCCGGCGCCGCCGCGGCGCTGCTCTTTGCGCCGATGACCGGACGCAAGATGCAGAAGAAAGTTAGCGACATCACCGAGCGGGTGATCGACAAAGTCGAAGACCTCAAAGGTGCCGTGCGCCGCGTCGCCGCGTAGCGTCATCACAATGAGATGTGACGGCTGTCATGCGGGCGGCGGCGCAGTCCGTTCAACGCTGCTCGTATGAACAGCCTTCTGATTCTCGCCGTCGGATTCGGCGCCGCATTCGGTACTACCGCAGCCTGGTTCCCGCAGGTCAATCGCACTTGGAGCACACGCACGGCACGCGATTTCTCGTGGGGCTACCTAGCGCTCTTCATCATGGGTGTTTTCCTTTGGACGATGTATGGCGTCCTCCGCCATGACGTCGTCGTCATCGTCGCTAATGGCGTCACGCTGCTATAGGTGATTTCGGTCGGATTCGTCAAAGCGCGAGAAAAACGGACGTGACGTTCGTCACGCGGGATGGTGATTTCCAGCGCCGACCGAAGCGACAAACGTCCCTATATTGCGTGACGAGGAGTCTTTATGCCGACGCCCTATAACCTCGATGTTCACAATGACTGCGCGGACTGCAATGTTCACGTGGAACGGACTTTCTGCAACATGAGTCCGGAGACAATGAAGCAGCTCGACGCGATTAAGTTCACAGGCATCTATCCGAAAGGCTCATTGCTCTTTGTGGAAGGGGAACAGCCGCGCGGCGTATTCATTATCTGCAGCGGCCGCGCGAAATTGACCACCTCTTCGTCCGAAGGGAAAACGCTCATCGTCAAAATCGCCGAAGCCGGCGAAGTCCTCGGCGCGAGCGCCACAATCCTCGGCAAGGCGTATGAAGTTTCGGCCGAGACGATCGAGCCTTCGCAATTGAATTTCATCAAGCGCGACGACTTCGTCCGCTTCCTGCGGTCGGACGTCGAAGTCTGCATGCACACGGCACAGCAACTGAGCGAGAAGTATCAGTCGGCGCAACGCGAGATCCGGTCATTGGGCTTGTCGCAGACGACGTCAGAAAAACTCGCCCGTCTGCTCCTCGCCTGGTGCACCAAAGGCGGCGAACAGACGCCGAAAGGAATCCGGCTGACCATCCTCCTCACACACGAAGAAGTCGCCCAGATGATCGGCACGACCCGCGAAACAGTCACCCGCATTTTCAGCGACTTCAAGAAACGCCAGATCATCGAAGTAAAAGGCTCGAGCGTCTTCATCCTGGCAAAGGGAAAGCTCGAAGCGATGATCGGCGGCGTGTAGCGACCGCCTTCGCGGCCGCAAAATCTGTGCGCCTTCCTGTTCCCCGGGCGGAGCCCGGGGCCATGATTGTCGAGCGCGCCTTCGCGCGCAACCGTGGCCCTTGCGCGCCTTCCCCGGGGCCAAGCGGGGGCTGGATTTGCAGACGCGGCGTCAGGCAGTTAGTACCGCCACACTGCGCGCGAAGGCGCGCTGCCCAATCCTAGCCCCGGGCTCCGCCCGGGGGACAAAATGCGCACCCGATGTTGCGGCCGCGAAGGCGGCCGCTATAACGCATCGCGCAATCCGAGGTATCATCCGAATCGGGACTTCTGCATGGCCCAAACGCCATGCACACATACACATCGATTTACCTTCACGTCGTCTTTGCGACTTGGAACCGTCGTCCGTTCCTGACTGAATCGTTCCGGTCTTCGCTCCACGCCTATTTCGCCGGCACCGCCCGCAACCTCGGACTCGACTACGTCCACGTCGGCGGAGTCGAAGATCACCTGCACTTCCTCGCACGCTTCGATCCTGCCCAGTCGGTCTCGTCGATCATCGGCAAATTGAAGCAATCATCGTCGGTGTGGATCGGCGAATCGCACCAGCCCGAATTCCGCTGGCAGCGCGGATTCGGAGCATTTTCCGTAAGCCTCTCTCGCGTTCCGGCCGTGATTCGTTACATCGCCAGGCAAGAGGAGCATCACCGCAGAAAGACATTCGCTGAGGAGCTCGAACAACTGCTGCGCGAGGCCGGGGCCTCCGTTTCTGATGTCGGACTCCTGTAGCGGCCGCCTTCGCGGCCGCGATTTTGGGGGCGTCCTCGCGTTCCCCGGGCGGAGCCCGGGGCTAGGATTGCGGAGCGCGCCTTCGCGCGCTCCATTCCTGACTCGAAAAGGTTTGAACCGATGCCTCGGTTTGCGAACGCCGGACTCCCGAAACGGTCAATACGCGATTCGCCGCGATGGCGGCGCGGGGACGACGCGCTCCACTCGGATACGCGCGTCCAGCGCCACTGTCCCATGTTCGAGCACCTTCAGCGGATTGACATCCAACTCGCGAATCTCGGGGCAGATGGTGATCATCGCGGAGAGCCGCAGGATGGCTTCGCGCAGCGCGGGCACATCGCTCGGCGCCGCGCCGCGGATGCCGGCCAGGAGTTTGGCGCAGCGGGTTTGTTGGATGATGTCGTCCGCGTCGGTTTCGGTCAGGGGATGGAGGCGGAAGGCGACGTCGGCGAGGAGCTCGACGAGGGTGCCGCCGGCGCCAAAGGCGAGGACGTGGCCGAAGGTTGGGTCGTCGGTGGCGCCGAGCATCACTTCTACGCCGCCGGTGATCATCGGCTGCACGTAGGCAGCGGTCATATCGTCGCCGAGGCGGGACTTCATTTCGATGAAGGCATCGCGGGAGGCACACTCGTCGTGAAGTGAAAGACGGACGCCGCCGCGGTCGCTTTTGTGAAGCAGGTTCGGGCCGATGGCTTTGAGTGCGACCGGTTGCGCGATGCGCATCGCGGCTTCGAATGCCTCGCTCGCGTCGGTGACGATCTCGCCGCCGGGCGTGTCGATGCCGGCGGCGCGGAGGAGGCGATCGACTTCGGACGGATCGAGCCAGCCGCCGCCGCGCTCCAGCGCGTTGTCGATGACCTCGCGCACCGTCTCCTCGGCGATCGCCAGTGGAGCGCTTTCTTTCTCCGGACGGCGGCGCCACTCCGCGTAATTCGCGGCGCGGGCGAGTGCTGCGACGGCGCGCTCGGGAAAGGCGAACGACGGCACCGGCGCGAGCGGCTCGGGGACGCCGTGCGCGCTCATGAACGTGGCCAGAATCGTTTTGCCGCCGGCGTGTTTGGCAATGTCGCGGATCGCGGCGGCGACTTCGGGAGCGTCCGTCGGCTGCACGGGGATGTAGATGACGAGGACGTCGTCGATCGAGTCGTCGTCGATGAGCGCTTCGAGCGAACGGCGGTAATGCTCGGGCGATGCCGAGGCGATCATGTCGACCGGATTGCCAACGCTGGCGGCGGGGGGGAGGAACGAGCGCAGGCGCTCCACGGTGGCATCGCCGAGGGGCGCGAGCGTCAGTCCACGCGCTTCGCAAGCGTCGGCGGCGAGAATGCCGGGGCCGCCGGCGTTGGTAAGAATCGCGACGCGCCGGCCGCGCGGAAGGGGCTGATTGGCCAGCAGTGAGGCGACGTCGAACAGCTCTTCGAGCGTGTCGGTGCGGATCACGCCGGACTGGCGGAGAAGATCGGCGACGATGACATCGCTCGATGCCAGCGCGCCGGTGTGGGATGCGGCGGCGCGCGCACCCGAGGCGGAACGGCCGGCTTTCACGAGGACGATCGGCTTCGACTTGCCGACACGGCGCGCGATCTCCGCGAACTTGCGCGGATTCCCGAAGCTCTCCAGATACAGCAGGATGACATCCGTGCGCTTGTCCTCGGCCCAGTACTGAATGAGATCGTTGCCGGAGACATCGGCCTTGTTGCCGACGGAGAGAAAGGTCGAGAAGCCGATGTTGAGCGAGCGCGCGTAATCGAGAATGGCAACGCCGAGAGCGCCGCTCTGGCTGGACATGGCAACGTTGCCGGCTGGCGGATAGGTCGCCGAAAACGTGCCGTGCATGCGAATGGCGGGATCGGTGTTGATCACGCCCATGCAGTTCGGCCCGACCATGCGCATGCCGGCGGCGCGGACTTTGTCGAGCAGGTGGCGTTCAGCATCGCGTCCGAGCTGGCCGGTCTCGGCGAAGCCGGCGGTGATGACGACGACTCCGCGGACGGACTTCGCAACGCAGTCGTCGATGACGCGCTCGACTTCGGATGCGGGGACGACGACGATTGCGAGATCGACCGCGCCAGGGATCTCAATCAGCGACGGATACGCGACCACGCCTTCGATCTCAGCCGCTTTCGGATTGACGACGAAGAGATCGCCGGTGAATCCGGAGTGGCGGAGGTTGGAGACGATTTCGTGTCCGAGCTGACCTGGACGCCGGCCCGCGCCGACGACGGCGATGGAACGCGGCTCGAAGATCGGCTTCATCGATTCGTGCGCAGCGTGCTGGGCGCGGCTTGCCGCATTCGAGCGCGACGATGCAGTCGGTTCGATGGCGAACGAGACGTGAACGACGCCTTCGTCAGTGCGGCGCAGGACGTCGAATCCGGAGGAGAGAAACACGTCGAGCATCCGCGCGTTCTGGGAGAGAACTTCGGCTTCAAAGCGCTCGATGTGGTTGAGACGCGCCGCTGCGGCAAGTTTCTCGAGCAGGTGTGTTCCGATGCCGCATCCCTGCTGATCGTCTGCAATCGCGAACGCGACCTCGGCGATGCTTGGATGGCGCGGCGATCCGAAGTAGTGCGCAACGGCGACGATTCGGCCGCCGACTTCACCGACGACGCCGAAGTCGTGAATGTAGTCAACGTCTGCCGGCGCGTAGAGGAGGGCATGCTCGGCGGTACACATGGCGAAGAAGCGCGCGTGCAGCGTTTCCGGCGAGAGCGTGGTGAAGAAGGCGCGCAGACGATCGCGATCGTCGCAACGCACCGGACGAATCCGGAGCGTGCGGCCGTTGCGGAGGACGACGTCGGCTTCGAGATGCGCGGGATACGACACTTCCAGTTCGGCGATGGTCATGGTGGTCAGGCCCGTTCAAGCGACGCTGAGGGAACGGCCGGTGAGCTCGTGGAAGAAACCGGAGAGCTCTTCGTTGGAGAAGTCGTCCCAGCCTCCGCAGGAGTTGTGCTCTTTCTGTTGCACGTCGCAGGCGATCGGAAGCTCATCGACCATCTGCCGCGCGAGCTGCCAGCGGTTGGCTACATCTTCGAGCTGTTCCCGCGTCATGCCGGGGCGGCGCTTGTCGAGCCAGGAGTAACAGCGGCGCAGGCTTCCATCGGTGTAGCGATGAAAGCCCTGGCAGAAGATGCCGCGCTCCGATGCGACCTTGCAGATCGAGTTGTCTTCGTCCGTGAGCTTGGAGAGCTCTGTGCGAAGAAGGGCGATCATTTCCGTTCGCAGAATGGCTTCCTGTTTGGGCATTAAGCGTGACATCGGGAACCTCCATCGACAGCATCGGCCCGTGGGGAACGAGAAGCCGTGGGGGTGCGCACACGAGGGTGTGTCGCGCGTCACATGGCGGGGTCGTCGCGGGTTTTGTAGCGGCCGCCTTCGCGGCCGCGAATTGGGGGCGGCCTCGCATCCCCCGGGCGGAGCCCGGGGCTAGGATTGTGGGGCGCGCCTTCGCGCGCACATGCATCGCAAAGCGCCGCGGGTGATGCAACGGCGGGCGAACGGCTTGATGTGGCGGCGCCAATCCAGCAGCGCGCCCCACGGCTGGAGTCAAATCGTGGCGCGCCCAGACCAAGGCAGATCTTGCGCGCGAAGGCGCGCACAACAATCCTAGCCCCGGGCTCCGCCCGGGGAACCAGAGGCCGCCCCAAATTCGCGGCCGCGAAGGCGGCCGCTATAAGCACGGGATCGCCTCCGACGCACCGACGCCACCCGTACCAAAACCAAGGGTCGTGCGTCGCCCCGTCGCGCGCGATATCCGTGCGTATGGCATGCACGCGCATGACGCGCTCACGTGGGCGCGCATCGCGGGGTCAGGCGCAGCCACGCGGTCAGGCGCATCGACGCATCACGCGCGCGCGCATCACATGGCCGCGGATCACGCCCTGCGCACACGTGCCGCCCGCATCACACGGTCGTGTGATGGCAATCATGGGATGCGTGTTCGCGGGGGCCTCTAATCGGCGGATGCTAAAACCGATCGAGCTCGAGATCGAACTGTTTTGTCGCGGGATGCGCATTGGCGACTCGTGTCATACGGATCAAGATGGACGCCGTATCAGCCGTACACGGGCCGGATTGGGGTCGGGACTGGAGATCGTCATTCCGTCCACGACGAAGCCGATCTGGGTGAACGTGCCGGTGGTCGAGCCGTTCGCATTGCGCTCGCCGTTCGTGCTCGACATCTCGGCAGGACGCTACTTCGTGAACGACACCCGCGATGGTGCCGACTACGACGTGACGATTCCTCCGGAGCCGGCCTGGTATTCGCGCAACACCAGCGCCGACGTTCCGATGAGCCGCGTCGGCGTCCTGCAGGGCAACTACCTCGGCATCTACATTTCCAACCGCTGTCTCTACTGGAGCTGGTCGCCGTCGCTGGCGTGCAAGTTCTGCACGACGGGGAAGAATGTCGGAGCCGCCGAGGAGTCGCGGAAGCGCGTGACGGATGTGGTCGAAGTAGCGCGCGCCGCACGCGACGAGTCGAACTGCATCTTCACGCACTTCAATACCGGCTACCACTACGAAGACCGCGCGGACCGTGAAGTCATTCACGGTTTGCGTCAGGCGGAGCCGTTCGTGCGCGCGGTGCGTACACACGTCGGCGGTTTCATCGGCGTGCAGGCGGTTCCTGTTCCTCGCGCCAATTTCTACGAATACGATGAGCTGATCGCCGCGGGCACGGATCACTTCTCCTTCTGCTATGAGTTCGAGGATCCCGATGTCTTTGCCGAGCTCTGTCCCGGCAAAGCGAAGACGGTCGGACAGCACGCATTCTTCGAGGCGATGGAGTACACGTCGCGCAAGCTGGGACGGGGACGGGTTTCGGGTGAGATCATCGCGGGCGTCGAGCCGATCGAAGCGACGAAGCGCGGCATCGAGCGCATCGTGAACGCCGGCGCGTTCCCGACCGTCTGCATCTTCCGGCCGACGTCGGGCAGCGAGATGGAAAACGTTCCGCCGCCTGATCCCGAGGCGATGAAAGAGGTGTTCGCGCACCTCCATGAGACCTGCCGCCGCGCCGGTCTGCCGGTGGGGATCCTTCCGATCGAGGTATCGCTGGTCGTGCAGCCGGAGGAGACGGCAGGGCTCGTCGCGCCGAACTTCGCGAGCGACTTCTACGCGCTCAAGAACAGCGCGTTGCGCCAGCTCGCGCGTCCGTATGTCGCCTGGAAGCGCCGGCCGCATGGATCGCGGGCAAGGGCGATGGCGTAGTCTCCGGAAAGGCGGAGGTCACAGCGCGGGTCGTGCCCGCAACCCAGCCGCTGTCATCCTGAGACTGCCGGAGGACACGAAGTGCCGGAGGACGTCGAAGGACCCCCCGCGCTTGTACAGGCTTTCGTTTCCCGCCACCGACCCTGCAAAATCGCAGGGGGTCCTTCGACCGTCCTTCGGCACTTCGTGTCCTTCGGCGGCTCAGGATGACAGGCTTGATGATCTTCGCGCCAAGCGATGTTTTTCGGATCTAGCAGTACAGAGTTTTGCAGCAGTTAACTCAGTGATCTCTGTGTCTCAGTGGTGATTGGTTTCTTTAACGTGGAAGTGTGAGAAATGCAGGCGAACGCCACAAAAAAAACCGCCGGGCGCGAACGCCCGGCGGTGAAGAAAGAGTCGCGCCGGCTACGTCAGAATTTCACGCGGTAGCTGACCTTCGCGGTGCGTCCCGGCTCGGGGCGGAAGAACGTGGCGTTAGAGAATTCGGCGTAGAGCTGGTTCGTCAGGTTCTCGACCCAGACGTTGATTTCATTCGAGAAGCCGGAGGTTTCGAACAAGCGCACACCGGCACCGACGCCATGTACGGTGAACGCCGGCAGTGTGCGTCCCACCGGTGGCACCGGGGAGTTCGGAACGATGTTGGCGTCGGTCGCGCCGTTGTGGCGGACGTGATACTCGAGCCAGTAGCGCGCGGTCTGCGGCTCGTAGCGCGCGTAGGCGTAAATCTTGTTCGAGTAGCTGTCGCCGGTCGGAGGGTTGATCGAATCGATGCGGTTGCCGTCGATCCAGGTGTAGTTGCCGCCGAGGGTGATGCCGCGGTGAGAGTGCCAGCCGAGGGCGAGCTCCACGCCCTGATAGCGGAGGCGCTCGGCGTTGCGGTCCTGCACGGTGAACTGCGCGTGGCTGGCCTTGATGGCCGCCTGTGTCGCCGCATCGAGCTGCGCGATTTCCGAGGGAGACAGATACGCCTGAATGATGCCGCCGCTGATGTCATTGCGGAATGCGACCGCCTCCATGAAGGCATCCCAGCGGCGGTACTTCAGGCCGAGGTCGAAATTGTTGCTCGTCTCCGACTTGAGAGCGCGATTGAGGAGCTGATAGCCGCTCCCTTCCGGCGTCGGTCCGTTGAAGAGACGCTCGATGATGTTCGGCGCGCGGAAGCCGCGGCCATACGACGCCAGAAGGTTCATGTAGCTCGTGATCTGGTACGTCGTCGTCAGTGCGCCGACGACGTTGCGGTCGGAAAATCCGAGGCCGGAGACATCCCAGCCGGGCGTTGCGATCGCGTCGGTTTTGACGTTGTGATAGCGAAGTCCGGCCGTCATCCGCAGCTTCGACGTCAGCGAGACTTCGTCCTGCGCGAAGACGCCGTAGCTGAGGTTCGTTGCGTTCGGTGCATTGGCCAGCGTGTCGGGCGAGGTGCTGGCGAAGTTGCCGTTCGGCGTGCGGATGGTCGTCGTCGTGAGCGAGGAATCGGTGTTGTCGCTGTGATCGCGCGTTCCTTCCAGGCCGTAGGTGACGATGTGCCGGCCGCTGCCGAAAATCTTCACCGCGTCGGAGCGGAAGCCGATCGTGCGGACGTCGGAGTGATTGAGCGTATCGGCATGCACGCTGGAGTGCGGAAAGCCCGGGCCGACGGGACCGATATCGATGTCGATGTCATTGGCGAGCTGGCGCGCATTGCGCTGGTAGTAGACCTGAACGTTGGCCGAGTCAGCCCACACCTGCTGCAGCGGCGAGCCGAAATACGAAAACATGTAACGGTCGAAATTCTGGCTCGGATAGAGGATGCGGATCTTGACGTCTTCCGTGACGCCATAGAGATTCGCCGGCACGTAGCCGAATCCGGCCTGACCGGCGCGATAGCGGTTGAAGCGGAAGCCGATCTTGTCGCGGTCGCTGGCGGCGTAGGAAAGATTGCCCCACAGTGTCGAATCGTGAACGCCGGAGTCGAGGACGGTGGTGCTGTTCTGCAGGCGGATGGCCCCGAAGGTTCCGGAGGGAGCGTCGTACTCATCGACCTGCCGCTTCGTTCCGCCGAGCTGCATCGTCAGCGCACCGAAACGCGCGTTGAATCCGGCGCTGCCGCTGGTCAGGCTGCCGCTGGTCGAATAGCGTCCTTCGACGAAGCCTGTGAAATTCGAGCCGGTTGGGAACGACGGATCCTTGCTCACCAGGTTCAGCACGCCGCCGATGGCGTCGGTGCCGTAAAGGACGGAGGCCGGGCCGCGTACGACTTCAATCGTGGCGACGCTGTTGAGATCGACCAGGCCGGTGACTTCGCCGAAGTCGGTCTGCCGTCGCGGATTGTTCATGCGCAATCCGTTCTCGAGGAACAGCACGCGTAGTCCGCGCTGGCCGCGGATGACCGGCCGTCCCTGATTCGGGCCGACGCCGTTGATGTCGACGCCCGGCTGTTCGCGCAGCAGCTCGGCCGCGTTCTGCGGCGACTTCCGCTCGATCGTTTCCTCGCGGATGACGGTGACGGGCGTGGCGATCTCGAAGACGTCGCGCTTCGATCCGGTGGCGGTGACGGTGGTCTCCGCGAAGAAGGACGGCACTGCGGTTTCGACTTTGGACGGGTCGGCCGCTTTCGTGGCGGCCGCTTTCGTATCGGCCGGCTTCGTATCCGCGCTCTTCGTATCCGCGCTCTTCGTATCCGCGTCGTCGGCGATGGCAGTCAGTGGAAGGAGAAGGAGAAACAGGAGCAGGGAGCTCCGCATCATCTTGGTACTCATGATCGAAATCCTCTTTTCGTTGTACTGAAGTGTCGTGAGCGAGCACTCAGAAACGAGGAGGAGCGCGATCAGAGTGAAAGCATTCGCGCCGCGACGACGCGAACATAACCGGCTGGATACGAAGAAACGCCGACGCCGGCCAAGGTACGTTTTGATAGCCGGCAGAGGCCGCACTGAAAACGATGAGCGCCGGCAGCGCCGCGGCGAGCAAGGCGATGTCGTCGATGCTGTGGCCGCCCACAGGAACAGCGAGATGGAGAACCGCGGCCAGGAGCCAGAAAGCAATGGCCACGCGCCGGCGTGAGAAGAAGCGCCGTGCGATGAATGCCCCGATCAGCAGAGCAATGCCAAAGGCCCAGCGTCCAAGAACCATCGGCTGGGCGATCGAGGCATCGCCCACGTGCCGGAGCAGAAGTGCGCCGTGGAACGCAGCCAGGAACGCGACAGGCGCACCAACGGCGATCCAGCGTAACCGCTCGAATCGCCGCGTCGATGCCGCTCTCGTGTTCATGGTTGTCAGGTTAGGGCGCGTCCGCGAACGCAGCCGTGCAAGGGGTCACGAGCGTGGGTGACGACCGTCACTCGGCGCGCCCGAACAGCTCGGCTCGCCACCCCACCTCGTCATGTTCGCCATCCTACCCCGCGGGGTGGGGCGCTCGTCACATTTCGAGGTGATATTGCACACACGCCGCGGTGATCG
Organism: Thermoanaerobaculia bacterium; assembly: GCA_034664845.1. GTDB lineage: Bacteria > Acidobacteriota > Thermoanaerobaculia > Gp7-AA8 > Gp7-AA8 > JADGNZ01. The sequence continues at coordinate 26,021 of JAXDGW010000003.1, forward strand.
AACGCCCCGGATGGGAGAAAACGATGAAAACCCCTTACAACGTCAACACCCAGAACAACTGCACCGACTGCTCGTTCCGCGCAGAGCGCCCGTTCTGCAACATGGCTGCGCCCGCGGTGAAAACACTCGACGCGATCAAGTTCACGGCCGTCTATCCGAAGGGCTCCGTGCTTTTTGTCGAAGGGGAGCAGCCGCGCGGCGTGTTCATCGTATGCAGCGGACGCGTGAAGCTGACCACGTCGTCGTCCGAGGGGAAAACGCTCATCGTCAAGATCGCGGAAGCCGGAGAAGTCCTCGGCCTCAGCGGCACCATCCTGGCCTCGGCGTTCGAAGTCTCGGCGGAAACGCTGGAGCCGTCGCAGATCAATTTCATCCGCCGCGAGGATTTCATCGGATTCCTCGGCACACATCCCGAGGCCTGCATGCACACCGCGCAGCAATTGAGCGAGAAGTATCACTCCGCGCAGCGCGAGATCCGCAGCCTCGGCCTCTCGCAGAGCACATCCGAAAAACTGGCCCGCCTCTTCCTCGACTGGTGCCTGCGCAGCGGCGAAGCAACACCGAAGGGCACGCGGCTGAAAGTCCTCCTGACGCACGAAGAGATCGCCCAGATGATCGGCACCACGCGCGAGACGATCACGCGCCTGCTCAGCGATTTCAAACGCCGCAAGATGATCGAGATCAAAGGCTCGAGCATGTTCGTGCAGATGGCGTCACTGGAAGCGCTGGTGACGATCTGAGTCACCGTGCCGCGTAGTACCCGTCACAGCGGCGCCTCGGGTGCAACATCTATTGTGCACGCCGAGGTGACCTGTGATTACCGAGCTCGCAACGCGGCGCCAGTCTCCGGACGCATGCCTGACCGAACATGAGACGCTCCAGCACCGCCCGGCAAGTTCCATCGTTTTCAACGAGGGTGATCAACCGCGCGGCGTCTACTTCATCCACTCCGGCCTCATCGAGCTGCTGATGCGCGCCCGCAACGGCGAGTTGAAGCGCATGCGCACCGCCTCGGCCGGCGAGATCCTCGCACTCGAATCGGTGGTGGCCCGACGCCCCCACGACGCCACCGCGCGCGCCATCACAGCGTGCGAGCTAGGCTTCATCGAGCGCGAGTCGTTCCTTCGGGTGCTCGATGAGAGTCCCGCCATCTGGTTCAGCGTCCTCCGCCTGCTGAGCCAGGGCGTGAACGCCTCATACGACTCGCTGCGGAACATGGGACAGGCGCGAGCGTAGATCTTGGTCGCAAAAGGAGTGCGGTCGTCTCGACCGCGGGCACTCGGGCGTCCTCGCCCGAGTGCTGTCAGGGCGGCGGGTCGAAATTCGTCGACGGTGCTCGCTCGCTAGAACTTCGGCCCCTGGAGCTCTGCCGGCACCGAGTCAGCTACTCTAGCTGCCGATGCAGCCCACGGTAATCGCGATTGCTGGTCCGAACGGCGCCGGAAAGACCACGATCGCCGAACCCTTCCTGAACGAATTGCTCGGCGTCGATGAGTATGTGAACGCCGACACGATCGCGCGTGGTCTCTCGCAGTTTCAGCCGCAAAGCGTCGCCATTCAGGCCGGCCGCCAGAATCTTCGACGCCTCGACGAGCTCGCAGCATCGAGAAACAACTTCGCGTTTGAAACCACACTGTCCGGCGTGATTTACGCTGCGCGAATCAAACGTTGGAAAGCGGATGGTTATCTCTTTCTGCTCACGTTCTTCTGGTTGCGCGACGTTTCGATCGCACTGGAACGCGTGGCGGCTCGCGTTGCCAGCGGCGGGCACGAAATCCCTGAGCCGGTTGTTCGCCAGCGATACGCGCGCGGTCTGACGAATTTTTTCGAGTTGTATCGCCCGATCGCTGACGAATGGCGCGTGTATGACAACTCGGGGCGTGAGCCGAAACTCGTGGCAACCGGCAGCGGAGCTTCGAAGGAAAACATCGTGGAGCAATCAATCTGGAGCACAATCTCAGAGGCATGGAAATGAGGGACGACCGCACGATCCTCGAGCGCTTCTGTGACATCGAGGCATCGACCGAGGCGATTCGCCGCGGCGTTCGTCGCGCTCTCTGGCGGCACAAGCAACTGGGACAATCGGTCGCCATCTGGAAAGACGGAAAAGTCGTCATTCTCAAGCCCGAGGAGATTCAGGTCGAGCGGCCGGACTGATCACCCGTTCAAATCATTCAACTCGCTCCGCGCAGCCGCCACCCGCAGCGCGTTGAGCACTGCCAGCACGTCGATCACTTCCTGCGCGATTGCGCCCGGCACCGGCGCGAGCCTGCCGGCGGCGGCGGCGAGCATGCCGATCATGCTCAGGGTCATGCCTCCGACGGCGCTCTGCAGGGCGATGCGGCGCATGCGGCGGCCGATGTGAATCAACTCGTCGACTGAGGCCAGCGACGGATCGAGGATGACGGCGTCGGCCGCTTCCGCGGTGATGTCGCTGTTGTGGCCGAAGGCGATGCCCACGGTTGCGGCTTCCATCGCCGGCGCGTCGTTGATGCCGTCGCCGAGGAAGAGGGTCGGACCTTTGGCCGCCTCGGCGCGCACGATGGCCAGCTTTTCCTCCGGGCTGGCGCCGGCGCGCACATTCTCAATTCCGACCAGCGCGGCCAGATGCTGCACCTCGGCATCGCGATCGCCGGAGAGCAGCATCACGCGTCCGACCTGATGCCGAGGCACGAGGTGGCCGACGAACGAGCGGCTCTCGGCGCGCGGCACATCCTGAAACCGCAGCGTGGCCGCGTACTCACCGTTGCGCAGGATGATGCACTCCATGCCGGCGGCAGGCGGCGGAAGTTGCGAAGCGATTCGGGGCGCGACGCTCTTCCGTCCCGTGATCTCGACCATGTCGCCCCCCACGTGGCCGCGCAATCCTTCGCCGGGACGTTCGCTGATCTCGGCGACGTCCGCGGTAGCCACGCCTTCGGCACGCGCCGCTTCGAGAATGCTCACCGCCAGCGGATGCCGCGAGTACTGCTCGAGGCTCACCGCGAGCCGCAGCGCCAGCTCTCGCGTCATGCCGGGCGCGCAGAGGACGTCGGTCAGCGACGGCTTGCCGTAGGTCAGCGTCCCGGTCTTGTCGAAGATGATGGTGCGGCAGCGATCGATCTGCTCCAGCATGGCCGGATTTTTGATGATGATGCCGCGCGTGGCCGCCAGCGAGATCGCACCGATGATCGCCACCGGAATCGCCAGCAGCAACGGACAGGGCGTGGCAATGACGAGCACCGCCAGAAACCGCCGCGGCTCGCCGCCGATGATCCATCCCGCGATAGCGATCACGAGCGCCAGCAGCGTGTACCAGCCGCCGAGGCGGTCCGCGATTCTCCGCAACCGCGGCCGTTGCGCCTCGGCCTGCTCCATGACCTGCACGATCTTGGCGTAGCGCGAATCGACCGGCAGTTTCGTGACGACGATCGTCATCGCCGCCTCGCCGTTGACCGCGCCCGACAGCACTTCCGATCCCGGCGCTTTCGCGATTTGAAACGGCTCGCCGGTCAGGTATGACTCATCCATCGTCCCGCGTCCCTCGACCACTGCTCCATCGACGGGACAGATCTCGTGCGGAAAGACGACAAGGCGATCGTCAATCCGCACCTCGGGCATGCTCACATCGGCGATCCCGGCGTCCGTCAATCGATGCGCGCTGTCCGGCACCCGCTTCGCCAGCGCCGATAGCACCGCCGAGGCCCGCCGCGTCGCATAAAGCTCGAGAGCCGTCCCGCCCGAAAGCATCAGCACGATGATTGCGCCGGCGAGATACTCGCCCAGGATGGCGGATGTGACGATGGAGATGCCTGCCAGAGCATCCGATCCGACTTCGAAGGCGGCAAGCTTCTTCAGCAGATCAAAGAGAAGCGGCAAGCCGGCGATGAGCACCGCAATCAGTGCCCATTCGCTGAAGCGCGAATGAAACACGAATCGTGTGATGAGGTAGACGGTGATGCCGAGGAGCGACGCGAACGCGATCCAGCCGGTTTTCGACATCAGTCTGTCGGGCGAGTCTGTCAGCACGAATCCCCAGGGAAGACCTCGGTCACGCGGAGCCGCGGAGGGGCGCGGAGTTGAGCCTCCGCTACTCCGCGTCTCCGCGTAAAAAGGGGTTAGTTACCGCGTCAAGGCGTGATCACAACCTTCATCACGCCGTCGCGGCGTTCGGCGAAGAGTTTGTAGGCATCGTTGATGTCGGCGAGTTTGAAGCGGTGCGTGAGCAGCGGCCGGAGATCGAGTTTGCCGCGGCGCACCATCTCGATGAGGCGGCGCATCCGTTCCTTGCCGCCGGGACAGAGCGTCGTCACGATGCGGTGATCGCCGAGGCCGGCGGCGAAGGCGTCGTAGGGAACCTGGAGCTTGCCGGAGTAAACGCCGAGCGACGACAGCGTGCCGCCGGGGCGAAGGCTGCGCAGGGCGGTCTCGAACGTCGGCTGCGTGCCGAGCGCTTCGATGGCGACATCCACGCCCGTGCCGCCGGTGAGCCGCTTGATCTCTTCGACGACGTCGACGATGCGGTAGTCAAGGACGACGTCCACTCCCATGCGGCGCGCCATCACGATGCGGTCGTCGTCGCCATCGACGCCGATGACCATCGACGCGCCCATCAGTTTCGCGCCGAGCGATGCGCAGAGGCCGATCGGCCCTTGCGCGAAGACAGCGACGGTGTCGCCGATTCGCACGCCGCCCGATTCGGCGCCGCCGATGCCGGTGGAGGCGATGTCGGCGAGGAGGACGACCTGCTCATCGCTCACGCTGTCGGGGATCTTCGCCAGATTCGCTTGCGCGCTCGGCACCAGCAGGTATTCGGCCTGCGCGCCGTTGATAGTGTTGCCGAAGCGCCAGCCGCCGATGGCTTCGTAGCCGGAGCCGTGGCCGCACTGCGAGAGCTTGCCGGAGAGGCAGGCATTGCACTGGCCGCACGGCGTAATGGCGCCGACGAGGACGCGGTCGCCGATGTTGTAGCCGGTCACCCCGGGTCCCAGCTCTTCGATCACACCGACCGGCTCGTGGCCGATGACGAGGCCCGGCTTGACCGGATACTCGCCGCGCGCGATGTGGACATCGGTGCCGCAGATGGTGGTCATCGTCACGCGGATGACAGCCTCGCCAGGACCGGCGTGCGGCCGCGGAACGTCTTCGACGCGGATGTCATCGACGCCATGAAACACCGCCGCGCGCATCGTGGTGGTTTTTGTTGCTCGCGTCAGTTTTTCCTCTACTGCGAAAATCGTGGACATGGTGGTTCTCCTTATCTTCTATGCATGAGCGGTTCCGAGTCGGGCGGGCAGCGGCATGGCTAACCCGGGCTCGTAGGAGCAGAGCGGATCGTCGGCGAATACGTTTCCGCCGACGGTCCAGGCGCGGGCGCGCGAGCCGCCGCAGATGTGGCGGAGCTCGCAGCGGCCGCATTTGCCCTGCAGATTGTTCGGATCGCGCAGCGCGACGAATAGCTCGCTGCTGCGGTAAATGACATCGAGCGGGCGATAGCGAATGTTGCCGGCGCTCAGCGGAAGAAACTCGCTGGCGCGGACATCGCCGGCGTGAGAGATGAAGACGAAGCCGCGCGCGCCGTCGAGAGCGCAATCGATCAGGCCGCGGCCGTCAGATTTTTCGTAGCCGCTGAAATCGGTCCAGGTGCCGGCGTTCTCCAGCCGCGCATCGAGGTCGCGTTGCAGCCGGTAGCGCCGGTAGTGCGGCGCTTCCACGACGCGCACCGCGAAGGTCTCGCTGCCTCGGATTCGCTCGATCGTCCCGAACACCTCCTCGGCCTGCTCCGCCGTCAACATCTCCGCGCCCGCCGATGCAATCCGCGGCACGAGGAAGTAAAGGTTCCAGCGCGCGACACGGATGGGGCGGATCAGATCCGCGATCGCATTCAAGTCATCGGCGTTGCGCCGCGTGACGAGTGTGTTGACTTCGACCTTCATGCCGGCCACTTCCGCCAGCCGGATGGCCCGCAACGTCGCCGCGAACGTTCCGATGACTCCGCGCACCGTTTCATGAACTTCCGGCGTCGAGCCATCGATGCTGAAGATGAGCCGGTTCAGGCCGTTTCGCTCCAGCCGCTCGATGGCCGCCGCGGTCAGTCGTGATGTCGCGCTGACTACGAGCGCAGGATCGAGGCCGCGCCGTTGCGCGTAGTTGATGACCTGGGCGACGTCGTCGCGCTCCAGCGGATCGCCGCCGGTGATGATGAATTCGCGCGGAGCGAGCGCGGCGATCTGGTCGATCGTTTTGTAGGCTTCGTACGTGGATAGCTCGTTCGCGCCGCGCGTTTCGGTCGCGCCGATCGTACAGTTGCGGCAATGCAGATCGCAGGCGCGCGTCAGTTCCCACATCACTGTCGGATGCGCTTCGTAGGTCGTCATGGCTGCCTCACCGAACCGCGCATACCAACTCCGTGATCGCTTCCTGTTCTGCCCTTCGCGCCGCCACCTTCGCCGTCAGCTCGTTGATCGTCATCACAGGACATTCACTGTGCTGCACGAGCCTCGCGGCGAAGGTGCCGCGGAGCATGTCAGACGCATTGCGGTCGGACGGTTCCGCCGCCACGATGAGATCGGCGTGCACAGTCCTGGCGAAGGATTCCAATCGTTCGCCGGCGTGCGCATCGCCGAGGAGCTTGAGCTCGCAGCGGGTCTCCAGGGCTTCGGGAATCGTGGCGTGCAGCGCGAAGAGATCGCCGGCCGACTGGATTGGATCGTCCGATTCCGTGGCGAGCATGACGATGAAGCGCGCATCCGGCGCGGCGATCTGCGCCGCGATCGTCAGCGCGTCGAGACGATGCGTCTTGTCGATGACCGGGCAGACGATCGTCCTGATGGCCGCGGACGTCGCTGCGTGCAGCGGCACGGCAATGACCGGGACTTTGGCGTAGCGCATCACGGTCTCGGTCACCGAGCCGATGATGAGACGGCGGACACCGGTGCGGCCGTGCGTACCCATGACGATGAGATCCGCCTTCGACTCGCGTGCTTCGGTGAGGATGCCGTCGAGCGCCGGATCGACACGAATGGCGACGTCGTACGGCACGGCCGGATGGATGTTCGCTTCGGCGATGCTCCGGAGTTGATCCTGAGCGCGAGCCTGGAGGTTGATGAAGGAGAATTCATCCCAGCCGCCGACGGTGGCCGTGTAATCGATCGGCGGTACGAAGGGATCGGCGTAGACGACGGTGATCTGCGCGCCAAGCGTCCGGGCAAGGTCACTCGCATACCGAAGTGCATGGTCGGCCGTGTCGCTGAAGTCGCTGGGGACGAGGATGCGGCTGATTCGTGTGGTAGTCATGGAGTGCCTCCCGAATGACGATAGGTTCGGGAGTCCGTGCTCGCGATGACTGCGGTCATGCGGCCCAGTGATGCGTGTCACGGGCGGTGGGGTGGCGGGTTGGGCGTGCGCCGCGGCGCGGCCGCGTCAGCGTGCCGCGTCAGCGGCAAGTGAAGGTAGCCAGAGGTTGCGAGCGCTGTTTGCGAGCAACCTCTGGAAACGATGTCGATAGGGAAGTGTGCCGCGTCAGCGGCAATGGACATCGCTCTCGTTCCAGAGCCGCTGACGCGGCACAAAAAACGTGCGACATCACTTCCAGGCGTGCTCGCAAAAGCGCTCGCACGCCTGGCTACCCTCTTGTTGCCGCTGACGCGGCGGAGGCCGCGCCTCTTATCTCTAACCCGCTAATGATCCACTAACCACTCACACACTACGCACAACGAACATAAATCTCCCGCCCGATCTCGTCATCGAGCGCGATCGAGCTCGCGCCACAGGCGACGACGCAGCTTGGGTTTCGGGCGATGAGGCGGATCTCGCTGCCGGGGACGATGCCGAAGGCTGCGAGGCGGTCGATGCGCTTGAGGGTTTTGGGGGCGATGTAGGCGATCCAGGCCGTCGCGCCGACGGGTAGCTCGGTGACGCGGCGGATGAGCGGCTCGACGCGCGTCGAATAAACGCGGCAGCATTCTCCGGCGGGGACCGGCTTCCCGTGCGGGCAGGCTGGAGGGTGGCCGAGGAAGGCGCAGACGCGGTCGACGACAGGCTCGGAGAGCATGTGCTCCATCTCGCACGCCGAGACCTCGGCGTCATGAAGATTCGTGCCGAGGGCCTGGACGAAGAGGACTTCGGCAAGACGATGGCGCCGCACGATGCCACGGGCGCGGGTGGCTCCGGAGCTCGTGAGCTTGTAGCCGCCGGCGTTCTCGATCCAGCCGCCTTCGACGAGCGCGCCGAGTGCTTCGCGCAGATCGGACTCGCTGATGTCGATTCGAAAATCGGTGAGCGCGATCGGCGTCCGCGCTTCCTCAGCCGCATACCAGAGGCGTTCCAGCACTTCATCCGTTGCTGCGTGAATCATGAGTCCTCCTTCGAAACAGCTTCGTCAGCAGGCCGGCGATATGGCCGCCGCCGACGAATTCGTAGCCGCAGCGCGGGCAACGCGTCATCTCGCATCCGCGCGAGAGCGGACACGAGGAATGGCAACCCGCGGCGGCGAAATCGGTGCCGCACATTGGGCACTCGAGATAGTCGTCGCCCTTCACAGCGACACTCCGAAAAAGCGGAACGTGACGTTCATCAGCGCCCCGATTCCGAACGAGTAGACGATGATGAAGCCGGCGATGGCCCAGCCCATCCGCGCGCCGCGTTCCTTCAACATCACCAGCAGGTTGGCGATGCACGGGATGAAGAGCGTGATCACGGTCAGCGCGATCACGACCTGGTTGGGTGCGAGGTGTCCGGCACGCTGCATCGCGTACAGACCCGCGGCGCCGTAGTCGCGTCTCAAGAATCCGATCACGAACGCGTTCGTGGCCTCGGCGGGCAATCCCAGGCCGCCGATGATGATCGGGCCGAGCAGGCGTTGAATGAATCGGAGCGCGCCGGTGGCGTCGAGCGCGTACAGCAGCAGGGTGCCGACGATAAAGAGCGGCACGGCCTCCTTCAAATACCACTCCGTCCGCGCCGCGACTTTGATGGCGATGTTCGACAGACGAGGCACGCGCATCGGCGGGATCTCGAGCACGAAATCGCCCGGCTCGCCCGGCATGACGCGCGACGCCGCCCATCCGGCCAGCACGATCGTGAAGAGCGTGACGCCGACCCAGATCAGCGTCGCCGAGATTCCGAGTGGAGCGAGCATGGCCAGGATCACGCCGAGCTGCGCGGAGCATGGAACACCGAGGGCGAGAAGGAGCGTGACGATGGCCGCTTCTTTTTTCGAGTCGAGGATTCGCGTGGTGAGCGTGGCCATCGTGTCGCAGCCGAGGCCGAGGACCATCGGCAGCACGGCCTTGCCGTTCAATCCGATCTTGCGGAAGCCGCGATTGAGGATGACCGCGAGGCGCGGCAGGTAGCCGGAGTCTTCGAGCAGTCCGAAGAACGTGAAGAACGTGATCACGACCGGCAGCACGATTGCGATGGCGTAGGTGATGGCCATCGTCACGACGCCGTAGGGCCCGACGAGCAGATCGTGGACCGTCCGCGCGATTCGTTGGACGACACCGACGGCATGGCCGGAGTACGCCGCGGTCGTCACCCCATCTGCGATCACGTGATGGTGCGGGAACCGCGCGATGGCGTCGATGCCGCGGATCGTCCACGGATTGATGAAGCGCTCGAAGACTTGCCGTTGCATGAGATCGACGAGCGTCCCGGCGCCGATTTTTCCGACCAGCAGATACGCCAGCCCGAGCACGCCGATGAGGATCGGGATGCCGTAGAGCGGGTGCATGCAGATGCGTCCGATGCGATCACGGAGGCCGTCCGGGCGAAACGCTGAAGATTGGCGGAGCGTGGCGAGCAGATCGTCGACGGAGGCCACGCGGCAATGTGAGATGAGCACGCTGATCGGGCGGGCAAGGTTTCGTTGAGCGATGGAGCGGAGCTCATCGAGTTGCTCGAGCACGTTGCCTCGGCAGAGCTCTGTGAGTAGCGGTTTCAGCGTGGCGTCGCCGGCGAGAATGGAGAGTGCCACGCCGCGGGTGGCGAGCTCCGGGGGCAGCAACGCCTGAATCGCGGCGACGCCGGTTTCGATCGCGGCGGGATAGGTTACCGACATCGTCCCGCGCGTGGCGCGCCCGAGGTCTTGTTTCAGTTTGCCGATGTTCCAGCGGCGGAGCGCGGAGACGGAAACGACCGGCACGCCAACGGCTTTTGAAAGGGCGCCAACGTCGGGCCCGTCGTCGACGGAGCGCAGCTCGTCCGCCATGTTCAACGCGACGACGAAGGGCACTGCGTACTCGCAGAGCTGCAACGACAACAGCAGCGTGCGGCGCAGGTTGGCGATGTCGCCGACCTGCATGACGTCGATGTTGGTTTCTCTCAAGAGGAGATCGCGTGCCACGATCTCATCCTCGGACTGCGGCAAAAGGCTGTTGATGCCGGGCGTGTCGATGATGGAGCGCCGATGGTCGCCGATGACCGCGGTTGCCGTCGTCATTTCGACGGTGGTGCCGGGATAGTTGGAGACAGTGACGTACCGATTGGTCAGACGAGTGAAGAGCAGCGATTTGCCGACGTTGGGATTGCCGACCAGCAGCAACGGCCGCGCGCCGGTTTCGTCGATGAACTGCGCGTTGTTCGCAAGTTGAGACATAGTCTCAGCGACGGTATGCGGCGCATGGACACGAGGTCGTGATGATCATCACCGGGGACGGTGATGGGGCGGGTTCGCGTTCCCCCGGTCCCGGCGTTTTATAGCGGCCGCCTTCGCGGCCGCGAATTGGGGAAACGTCACGTTCCCCGGGCGGAGCCCGGGGCTAGGATTGTTGGGCGCGCCTTCGCGCGCTGCACCGGTGCCTGGTGGGACGCGTTACGACGGTCCCGGGCCTTTTGTAGGGGCCGCCTTCGCGGCCGCGTGGTTTCAAATGACGTTCGGCGTTCCCCGGGCGGAGCCCGGGGCTAAGATTGTTGAGCGCGCCTTCGCGCGCTACACCCGTGCCTTGGTGTGACGAGCCACGACGTTGGTGTGGGCGCGTCACGACCGCGGTTCAATCCCCGTCACATTTCGATCGCACCTCCGATCGCACCATGGCGATCCTGCGCCGCGGACGTTGCGCGCGAAGGCGCGCTGCCCAAACTTAGCCCCGGGCTCCGCCCGGGGACGAATGCGCGCCCGAGGTTTGCGGCCGCGACGGCGGCCGCTACAGCACGTCCGATCGTGAAAAGCCGCCGTGTGACCCTCATCACCTGCCGTGGTGATCATCGGCATCGGTGCGCGTGCACCGCTCCGGCCATCCTTGGCCTCGTAATTCGAGGAGGAACGACATGCACGATTTGACCTTTGCGTTTGTGGGGGCTGGCGGCGATGGAGCCGTGACCGCGGGCGACATCATGGCTGGTGTTTGTGCCAGCGAAGGGCTGCACGTCATCAAGACCGAGGCCTATGGCCCGCAGATTCGCGGCGGCGAATCGTCGGCCACTGTTCGCGTCAGCAGCGAGCCGGTTTACGCGCAGGCCGACGTCGTTGACGTGCTGGTCGTCTTCAGTTGGGCGGACTTTGCACGCTTTCAGAATGAGGTGCTGCTCGCGCCGGATGCGGTCATCTTTCACGAATCCGCCGACGCACCGCCGGAGGAGATGTCGACGCGGACATGTCACGCGATTCCCTTCGCGAATCTCGCCCGCGAAGCTGGCGCGCCGGGATCGAAGAACGTGATCGCCGTCGGCCTGCTGACGGCGCGCTACGGCTTGCCGCTCGAAGTCACCCGCCACGCCATCTCGCGGCGCTTCGCGAAGAAGGCAGCGACTGTGATCGAAGCCAACCTCCGCGCCTTCGACCGCGGCGTGATGCAGGAAGAGACGCTCCCGCGCGACAACGAACGCCTCGAATACGCCGCTGCGGCGCCGAAGCTACTGATGTCCGGCAACGAAGCCGCGGCATTCGCAGCGATTCACGCCGGCTGCCGGTTTTTCGCCGGTTATCCGATCACGCCATCGACCGAGATCCTCCACTTTATGAGCGAGTGGCTTCCGAAGATCGGCGGCTCGTCGCTGCAAACGGAAGACGAGCTGTCGGCGATCGGCGCGGTGATCGGCGCGTCATTCACCGGCGCGAAAGCGATGACGGCAACGTCGGGGCCGGGCCTTTCGCTGATGGCCGAGCTGCTGGGACTTTCATCGATCGCCGAGGTGCCGGCGGTCATCATCAACGTGCAGCGCGGCGGTCCGTCCACCGGCATCCCGACGAAGAGCGAGCAGTCCGATCTCTTCCACGCCGTCTACGCAAGCCATGGCGATGCGCCACGCGTCGTGATCGCATGCTCGGACGTGGAGAGCTCGTTCCACGCCACCGTCGATGCGTTCAACATCGCCGAGGAGTACCAGGTGCCGGTCATCGTCCTGTCGGACCAGTCGATTGCGCAGCGGCGGGAGACCATTACCGCCGGCGTGCTCGAACACGAAGTGCGCGAGCGGCGCATGGCCATGCCGGACGATCTGCACGAATACCGGCGCTATCGCGACACCGCCGACGGCGTTTCGCCGATGACGGTGCCGGGCATGTGCGGCGGGATGTATCAGACGAATGGGCTGGAGCATGACGAGCAAGGGCGTCCGAACTCATCGTTCGTCGTGCACGAGGCGATGAATGCGAAGCGCTACCGCAAGCTCGACGCGATCGCCGATGCGTACCGGCTGTTCGACCGTTTCGGAGCGGCGAGACCCGAGGTGGGAGTGCTCTGCTGGGGATCGTCGACGGGAATTGTGCGCGAAGCGATCGCACGCATGGGAGTCGAAGACCGCGTCGGCGTCTTCGCGCCGATCATGATCGCGCCGCTGCCGGTGCGCGACCTTCAAGCGTTCATCGACTCCTGCGCATCGCTGCTCGTCGTCGAAGTCAGCTACGCCGCGCAGTTCACGCAGCATCTCCGCACGCAGGTCGATCTGCCGCGCGCAAGGACGACAGTCCACTCCCGGTCCGGCGGAAAAAACCTGGCCGCCTCGGAAGTGGAAGCCGAGCTCCGAAAACTGCTGACGAACGTTTCGCTGGAGGTGCTGGCATGACCTGTTCACCGTACTCACCGACCGATTACAAGACCGATCTCAAGCCGGTGTGGTGTCCCGGCTGCGGCGACTTCGCCGTGCTCAACTCCGTCTATCGCGCGCTGTCCGAACTGCACATCGAGCCGCACCAGACGGCGATCGTTTCCGGCATCGGCTGCTCGTCGCGCCTTCCCGGCTACGTGGAAACGTACGGATTCAATTCGCTGCACGGCCGCGCGTTGCCGCTGGCGACGGGGATGAAGCTGGCCGCGCCGAACCTCACCGTACTCGCGGTCGGCGGCGACGGAGACGGCCTGGCCATCGGCGGCAATCACTTCATGCATGCGGCGCGGCGCAATGTCGACATCGCCTATTTCATGATGGACAACGAGATCTACGGGCTGACGAAAGGGCAGGCCGCGCCGACGACACCATCCGGCGACCGTACGAAGTCGACGATCTACGGCAACCCGGAAGTCTCGGTCGATCCCTGCGCGCTGGCCATCGCCCTGGGCGCAAGCTGGGTCGGCCGCGGCTTCTCCGGCGACGTCAAAGGAACGACTGAGTTGATGAAGCTGGCCATCAGCCATCACGGCTTCGCGTTCCTGAACATCATCTCCCCCTGCGTCACATGGCGCGGCGATCATCAGACAAAGGAGCTGCGCGCGAAGCTGGCCGCGATTCCCGCCGATCACGATCGCAGCGACCGCACGGCCGGGCTGTCGCTTACGAGCGAAGCGGAGCACCTGACGACCGGCGTGCTGTACGAAACGCAGCGTCCTACCCTGATCGACGAAATCATGGAAATTCGGGACAAGGCAGTGGGACAGGCGCCGCCGCCGGGGCGTGAGGAGATCCTCCGCATGTTCGCGCCGGCGATGTAGGGCGTGACACGTTGGGCGCTCGGTGCGACGAAAACGGCCGACGCGTTGTGCGTTGCCGCGGCGAGCGTATTGCGCGTCGTCGCGGCCGCTAACCTCGGGAGCATTTTCGTTCCCCGGGCTCCGCGCGGATCATCGCGGCGTTCTCGCTTGTGATCCCGCCTGTTGACGGTCCTCTGTACGCGAAACGCCCGCATTCACAGTGCCGGTGACCGCCGTCACCACGTCGTGTGTGCGCGCTCATGCGAAGCGCGGCTCCGCGCTGTTCTCATGCAGCTGCGATGAGCGCGCTGCCTGAAGCGTCGGCGGAAGAGATCGAAATTGCTGCATTCGATCAACTGAAACCACGCCTTGCCACTCTTTGGGATTCTGTCTTTCCCGGCGACGAAGAGGCGTACACCTCGGTGATCGTGCCTTCACTGACGCTCGATCAGGCGGAGATGTCGAAGCTCGCCGGCGCAACCTTCTACGAAGAACGGCTCCTCTTCCTGCTCATGCGCCTTCGCAACCCGCGAGCACGTGTCGTCTACGTAACCTCTCAGCCCATTCACCCGATGGTGCTCGAGTACTACCTGCAGCTCCTCATGGGCATCCCGGCAAGTCACGCGCGCGCCCGCTTGACCCTCCTCTGTGTCTACGACAACTCGCCGCGGTCATTGACGGAGAAGATTCTGGAGCGTCCCCGGGTCATCGAGCGTATCCGGGACAGCATCGCCGATCCGGAGCGGGCCTACCTCACCGTCTACAACTCCACCATCCTGGAGCGCCAACTCGCTGTCCGGTTGGGCATCCCGATGAACGCTCCTGATCCGCGGCTCCTTGCCTCGGGATCGAAATCGGGAAGCCGGAAGCTTTTCTTCGCAGGAGGCATCGAGCACCCGCTGGGACATGAAGATGTCCGCAGTGTCGATGACATCGTTTCCAGCTTGCTGGACCTGCGGACCCGGCGGCCAGATCTCCGCGCGGCGCTGCTGAAGCTCGACCACGGGTTCTCCGGAGAAGGCAACGCCCGCTTCGAGTACCCCGCTGTTGTGAATCAGGCCTCCGTTCGTGATGCCCTCCGGCATCTTCAGTTCTCTCTCCCGGCCGAGTCGGCGCCGGCGTTCCTGTCGAAGTTGGAGAAGAGTGGTGGCGTCGTCGAAGAAATGCTCGAGGCGGCGGAGGTTCGATCGCCGAGCGTTCAGCTTCGCATCAACCCCCGAGGCGAGGTCATCCTGGCGTCGACCCACGAGCAGGTGTTGGGCGGTCCGGGAGGTCAGGTCTTCCTCGGCTGCCTTTTCCCGGCGGACGATGACTATCGCCAACGCGTGCAGCAGCTCGGGTTGAACGTCGGGCGCCTGCTTGCCGAAAAGGGCATCATCGGGCGCTTCTCCGTCGACTTCCTGGCGACGAGGAATGGACCCGCCGGCCGCTGGGCCTTGTCAGCCATCGAGATCAACCTTCGTATGGGAGGGACCACGCATCCGATGCTGGCGCTGCGGTTCCTGACGGGCGGCGATCTGGACCGCGACACGGGCTTGTTTCATGCGCTGGATGGCCGTCCCAAGTACTACCGCGCATCGGACAACGTGCAGTCGGACCTCTACCGCGGCCTTCTTCCCGAAGATCTCATCGAGATCATTACGACGCACCGGCTCGACTTCAATCATCGGACTGGAACGGGAGTGCTTTTCCACATGATCGGCGCCGTTTCGCAGTTCGGAAAATTTGGCATGACGGCCGTGGGAAACGACCGCGAGGAAGCCGAACGGCTCTTTGCGAGAGCGATCGATGTACTCGACCGGGAAGCCGGCGGGAGGAACGAATGAACGCCATCACACGCGAAACCGCCGTAGCGCAGATTCGACGTCAGCTCATCGCCATGCAGGACGAAGGACAATCTGTCTGCAAGATCGCGGCGGAGAAGGGCATCCTCTGCCGCGGCTTCTCTCGCGATACGGACGAAGAGCTGCGCTGGCGCTATGCCGCAGCGATTCCGGCCGGCACAGACCTCGCTCGTCACGAACTGGAAAGCCGCGCCAATACCTGGCAGCTGGAACGGCAACGAGACGAAGGGACACGTCTCTGCTGCGACGTTCAGTACATGTTTTACGAGACCTGCCGGGCATGGGATGACTTTTCAAACGATGAGCTGGCCCGGTTCTGCCACGAGCTACTCGGCAAACAAGTGCGGGTGACGGGCGAAAAGTCGCTGGCAGTCCTTTGAGGACAGCGGCACCGTGTGGATGCAAACAGCTCCGAACCCGAAACCACCAGGGCAGGCCTGCGTTCCTTTGGACGCTTGTAACTGGTGCTTATAAGGACCTTGTTTGGTTGCATCGGGGTCTGATCGGTCGTAGTGTTGATGTCGGGAGCATTCGATGACACAGACGATCGAGGCCATCTACACCGACGGCGTTTTGAAGCCTACGGTCGAGTTATCCCTCCGGGACAACCAGCGGGTTCGCCTGAGCATCGAGACGATCGGTGAGTCCATCGACGAGACCCACATGGATCGCAAGGCTGCCGTCACTCGCTTGAGGGAGGGTATCGCTAGCATGCGCTTCTTCTCGGAAGGGCCGCTTCCCAGCCGCGAGGAACTGCATGATCGCCGTTGATACCAACGTCCTCATCTACGCCTGCGATCAATCGGACCCGCACAGACAGACCATCGCCCTCGACCTAATCGCTGCCACCACGGAGGGCGTCCTCCTTTGGCAGGTGGCATGTGAATTCCTGGCGGCCTCTCGTAAGCTGAGAAAACAGGGTTTTACGCCGACGCAGGCATGGAACCGTCTGAGAGAATTTCAGGAACTTCTCCCGCTCGTATTGCCGGCCGCGGCCAACCTGACCCACGCCCGCGATCTGCACATCCTGCATGGCGTTTCGCTTTGGGACGCCCTCATTCTCGCGGCGTGTCTCGAAGCTGGCGTGGACATTCTCTACTCGGAGGACGTGCCGGGACTTGAGACCTTCGAGACTCTGCGTGTGATTAATCCGTTCAAGTAAGCGACCAGCGAAGTCTTAGAGCTGTTATCGCAATCCCTCCGTCCCGCTTATCTTGTTCCGCAGCGCGTACCCCACCACTTCCGCGCGGTTATGCAGCCGCAGCTTGTCGAGGATGTTGCGGACGTGGAACTTGACCGTGTTCTCGCTCAGGTCGAGGCGCTTGGCAAGCTGGCGGTTCGAGGTCACCCCTTCGACCATGAGCTGGAGCACTTCCAGCTCGCGGGCGGTGAGCGCGTCGGGCTCGGTTTCGGAGGTCTTTGGCTCGGACTGCGGCTTCGCGAACTCATGGAGCAGTTTGCGGGCGAGGGCGGGAGTGAGCGCCGGCTCGCCTGCGGCGGCGCGATCGAGAAGGGCGAAAAAATCGTCCGCCTCGAGGTTCTTGAGCAGATACCCCTGCGCTCCCGCTTTGATGGCCTCGAAGAGCGTCTCGTCCTGATCCGACGCCGTGAGGATGACGACCTTCACCTCGGGCATTTCGGCGGCAATCACGCGCGTGGCGGAGACGCCATCCAGCTCCGGCATCGAGACATCCATGAGCACGAATTCGGGACGAAGCGTGCGCGCCAGCTCGACGGCCTCGCGGCCGTTGTGCGCCTCGCCCACGACCTCGTGCCCCTGCGCCTGGAGCAGGCTGCGGAGGCCGTCGCGGAAGAGCGGATGATCGTCAGCGATGAGGATGCGCACGGAGAAAGTGTAATCGCGGTCAGCTTGCGGAGAGCGGAATGTCGACGCGGACGGACGTGCCACCGCCCGGCGTGCTTTCGATCGCGAACGTCGCTCCGATCGACTCCGCCCGTTCCCGCATCGTCGACAAACCGAATCGTGGAAAGACGCTGCGGCTGAGCGTGGATTGCGAGAAGCCGGCGCCGTTGTCGATCACGGTCAGGCGCAGTTTTCCGTCGTGCCGGTGCACATCGACCGATGCCGTCGTCGCCCGCGAATGCTTGCGAACGTTCGTCAGCGACTCCTGGATGATGCGGACGAGCTGCAGTTCATTTCCCGCGGGCAGGCTGATGTCAGGATCGACCGAGAGCCGCGTGCTGATGCCGGTCTGTTCCTGCCAGCGGCCGGCGTACTCCTGGAGCACATCCTGAAACGAGCGCGCCGGCCCGGGCAGCGTTCGCAAATCAACGATCGACTCTCTCACGTCGCGATACGCCTCGCGCGCCGCCTCGGCCAGTTGACGCAACTGCTCCAGCCCTTCGTCGGTCTTGCCGCGGCGGATGTATTCGGTCGCGGCCTGGACCTTCGTGTTGACATAGCCGAGGACCTGAGCGATGCCGTCGTGCATCTCGTGAGCGATGCGCAGGCGCTCCTGCGCCACCGCCAGATCGCCGACCTGCCGATGCAGATGCGCGTTGTCGATGGCGATGGCAGCCTGCACGGCGAAGCGCTCCAGCGTTTCTTCGTCGTCCGATGTGAACTGGCCGCCGTCCGGCTTTTCACTGAGATAGAGATTGCCGGCGAACGGTCCTTTGCAGGTGACCGGCACCGCGAGAAGCGAGTGCATGACGGGATGATTCGGCGGAAAGCCATACGACCGCGGATCGCGGCCGATATCGGGCAGCCGCAGACGCTCCCCTTCGTGAAGCACCACGCCGAGGAGTCCGTGACCGACGGGAGGCGGCCCGATTTTCGCGCGCTGCTCCGGCGTAACGCCCGATGTGAGAAACGTCTCGATCGAGCCATCGTCGTTGACGACCGACAGCGCTCCGTAGCGCGCTCCGACAAGCGTACGCGCCCGCTCCACCACCTTGTCGAGAACCGCATCGAGTGACAGCTCCGCGCTCACGTCGAGTCCCGCTCCATGCAGCGCGAGCAACTCCGCGTTCTGACGCCGCTGCCGCTTGCTGGCCCTGCTGATCTCTCGGACCATCACCGCCCCGAAGACGATGAAGGCCACGGCGACGAGCCCATCGAGAACCACCCGCCCACGAAACGAAGTCGCCCCAATCGTCAACGTCCGCAACCCTTCCAGAGTGAGAACGATCACGACAGGCGTGACGATGGTCATCAAACGCAGGCGGCGCAGTGTCATTGGTGCGGAGAGAGTAGGTCGGAACGCGCGCGGCGTCGAGCGGCGGAGTTCTCTCGTCTGGCTCCCGGAGGAGAAGCTGTCGGTGGCGGTACTGATGAACCTCAGCGACGCGAGTGATGACCACGTCAACGATGTCGCGAACGCGATCGCGCGTTCGTTGTTCGTGCGGAAGTAAAAGCGCCCTGCAGGCGGGTGCGGCGGCGTCCGCCGCTACGCCGGTGCGGGCGAAGCGAACCGCGCCCCTTTGCGCAGCGTCAGCGGGACGTTCCCCGGCTCGTCGGAGAACGCCAGCTCATGGTTGTCGTACAGCACGAGTGCGGCATACGCCTTCGCACTCTACGGTCAACTCCCACACTCCGTGTCCCGGATACGCCACGTGCAGCACGCGTCCACTAGGATCGAAGCGAAGTGCTGTGGCTGTGACCGACGTGCCGAACGGCCCCAGGACCTCTTTCCAATGGGCGCCGCCGTCTGCGGAGCGAAAGAGTCCACTACCGTATTGCGAGACAGCAGCCCAGACTGAATTCTCGTTTCGCGGGTCGACGGCCAGAAGGGAGGGGTAGACACCGCCAGGGAGCGTCGCAGCCCGCCAAGTGATCCCTCGGTCCTCGCTGCGCTCAGGACGGGGACTTCCCACATTGGCACCGATGCGATAGATCACCTTGCCATTCGATGGCGCAACGACGATGCCTCGCGTGCCGTTAATGATTCTCGGCTCCGGCTGAATGTCCACCCATGTCGTGCCGCCGTCGCCACTGCGATAGAGGTTGTACTCGCTGCCGGCATAAATCCACCGCGGATCGCTCGAGTCGATCGCGAGCGCGGAACCCGAAATACTTCCAACACGTTGCCAGGTATTGCCGCTGTCGGTGCTGCGCTCGATCCCGCTCGATGAGAGGAATAGCTTTCCGGGTGTTTTGGGATCAGCCACCATTGCGTTCACGTAGATGTCATTGCGGAGCATCGTCCATTGCGTCTCACCACGACGCCGGCGATAGAGCGAGTGTGCCCGGAAACTGGAAGCGTATACGGTCCCTCCGGCATCAACGACGATCTGCGTCATCGCCACGTTGCTGTCACCCGGCAACGGCTCCCATGACGCCCCGCCATTCGTCGTCTGGAACGTCTGCCCAAACACAGGAGTCGCGCCGGTGCTGAACGGTTCGCCCACACTCGCATAGAGGAGCATCGGGTCGCTGGGATCAATGTCCAGCGCCGTCGTATTCGCACCCATCTGATGGAGATCGATTGACCGCGCCTCGCCCAGTCCGCGATCCGCGATCCCGAAGAGCCCCCGAGTCGTCGCCGCGAAGAGCGCCGGGGAGGTGCCACCGAAGCTGAGCGCATTGACACCAACCTCCGGAAGCTGCGTCGGCGCCCACACTCTTCCTCCGTCACCGCTGCGGAAAAGACCGCCTCCAGTTCCGAGAAACAGACGGCCGCGTTCCGGGTCGATCGAGAGCGCTCGCAAGGACGCAAAAGTACCCGAGGCAAGTGGCAGAGTCGGGAGTGCGGAGGTCCAGGTAAGACCGCCGTCCTGCGAAGTCAGGAACGCCGCCCCGAAATACGAAGTAATGCCGTAGTGCGTGAAGGGATAGCGTGGATCGAACAACACTGCGAGCGAAGGACGACTCGCCCGGACTCCTTCCCATGTCCTCCCGCTGTCGTACGACTCGAGACGCCCCGCGATGTCCGAGTAGGGGCCCGAGAAAAAGAAATGTTCCGGAGACAAAGGGTCGATCGCGAATTCCGTGACGCACTGCGAAAGGATGCCGGCCCCAGGAGCCACGCTGACCCAGGTCAGGCCACCGTCGGTTGATTTGAAGAGGCCCATCCCCGGAAGAGGCACCGGCTCGTAGCCTGCGTAGCAAGCACCGGACACATACAGAGTGTTGGGATCGTTCGGATCGACGATCAGTGAGGTAGCAGTAATTCCGGCGAACTTGTGCGAGGTCGTCCACGAAGCGCCGCCGTCAGCCGTGATGTAAAGGCCGCCCACCGAGCTAAGCGCCCACGCCTTGTTCGAATCCTTTGGATGAACGGCAAGACGCGCAACGTCCGCGACCTGCCCGGCCCCCACATCGGCCCACGTCGCGCCTCCGTCAGTGCTCCGAAATACGCCCGCCGAACTACCAGCCCAGACGACATCTGCATTACTCGGCGCCACAACTACGGCCGTTACGGCGCCGCCAAGTGGTCCGGAGGATGTCCAACCAGCGAACGCCGCCGGCGCGAGGAGCAGGAGAAAAACGAGGAGTGCTTTCTTGCCAACCGGAGTTTGATTTTCCATAGGTGTGTGAAGAGTCCTGACGTCAACCCTACCAACCTCGTCGCAGGTCAGGCGATTCCTAAAAATAACCAAACGTGACTCAACGACAGCGTTCGTGCCGTTTACTCCGTCACATTCACGAAATTGTCTTCCCTGACGCGCTCGATCAGCTTCCGCTGCGGATCGATGCCCGCGCGGCTCGGCTGCTGCGAGACGACGATCTTCAACGTCTGCCCGCCGCTCTTCAAACGGTGTTGCGCAAGATAGATCGGCGCGTCGCGGCCAGTAGCAAACACTCCCACCTCGATCACATCGTTCATCGGCGCCGGCGTCTCGCGCCCGACCTCGTACGCGCGGAGCTTCTGCGCACGAACATCGAGCGTCACTTCGTAGCGACCGTCAGGCAGTCGCCGGGACGTCGCGGACCTGGTCTTGAGATCCCATAACGTGATCGTCTCGAACAGATCCGTCAGCAGTGGGTACAGCGGCGGGGGCGTCACCGCGCGAAGCTCCGCGTAGAGGTCGAGCGACGTCGGATACGGCGGTCCGCTGCGACGATACTTCTCGAGAAAACGGCGCAGAGCGAGATTCACCGCGCCGGCGCCGATCTGTTCGCGCAACGTGTACAGCGCGACCGCACCCTTGCCGTACGACACGTACGGTGCGTCATCGACCTGGAGCAGCGGCACGTCGCGGCCGATTTCCGCGCGATTCGTGAGATACCGCTCCATCTGAAAATCGTAGACGCGGCGCGCCTCGGCGGGACCGAGGACTTTCTCAGTCACCATCATGGCGCTGTAGTTCGCGAGCGACTCGGAGACGAACGAGCGTCCCTTTGCGTAGGCGGGCCGCACCTGTCCGCCCCACCACTGATGCGCCGTCTCGTGCGCCGTGCCGAAGAAGGTGAGATCGAGCTGCCCCTTGTCGTTGCGTGTGATGAAGTTCTGCTCCGCGAGCGCCATCGCCGACGGGAACGCACGACCGTTGATGCTGTAAGGCGGGACTTCGATGATGCACAGCTCGCGATACGGATACGGGCCGAAGACAGTCGTGTAGTAATCGAGCGCTGACTTCATCGCGCCGATCATGCGATCGACGTTCGCATGATGCGGCGGGTGATGGAAGACCTGCAGCGCGACGCTCCGGCCTGCACTCAAACCGTTCCACTTCCCCTCGGCCACCGCGTATTTTGCAGAGAACACCGCCGTGGCGAACGTCTCCGGCTCACGCGTGCCGTAGTGGAAGTACCGGCGCCCGTTCCCCCTCCAGGTGCGACGGAGCACTCCAGGCACGATCGCGGTCTGGTCGCTTGACGTGCCGACGACCGTCTCCACCGGGATGCGGTCCAAGATTACGTTCTGATAGCGTCGCGCATCCGGATCACCGGGCGCCGGCATGGCCTTCTTCGGCGGCAATCCGTATCTCGATCTCTCCTTCGCGTCCGTGATCTCGAACGGCTGATAGCCGATAAAGGGAAGCAGCATCCGGTCGAAGTAGCTGCCGTTGCGCACAACCTTCGTCTGCTGCCGGCCCGCTGCGAAGCCGCGCGGATGAAACGACACGTCGAATCGGAACCGCAGCGCTTCGCCCGGAGCGAGCGGTGGTGCGAGCTCGAAGATTCGGTAGCCGTACGCCGCATCCGTCAGCTGTGGCTTCGCCGCACGATCGAAAGACATCGCGCGAACGGAGTAGCCGCCACGCTCACGCGGCGTCTCGACGTGCACGGTGCGGATCGGCGCGCCGGTCCTGTTGACCAAGTGGTACGTTCCGCTCATGTCGAGGGCGGTCTCTTCCGGATAGAGCTCGATCCGCAGGTCCACGGCCGTGACCACCGGCTGCGGGAGATCTCTGTAACGGCTGTACCGGCGCTCGTACTCAGCCTGCGGTGCGCCTGAGCGATCCCACGGCAGGTACTCGTTGAGGATGTTCGTGTTGTAGAAGATGAAGCCGCCGAACGCGACAACGAGCACGATGGCCACTCCAGCGAGGCGCAGCACCGGTGCAGTGAGACGAGCCCGCGCGGCAACGAGCCGCTTGCGGAAGCCGAGCTCCGAACCGCGCACCCAGAACAGCAAAGCGATTACGCCTGACAGCAGCGCCCACGCAGCCCAGTACAGCTTGAACGCGATGAACGGCGCCACGAAAGGTCCGAAGCCGTTCATCTCCGAGTACGTCCAGGCAGGTGCGCTGTTGTAGACGAACAGGGGGTGATACAGCGCGCCTTGCGTCAGGACGATCACCATGATCATCAGGAGGTGGCCGATGTACTTCTGGTTCACCAGGACGTGAATGGCCATCGCGAGCGCGCCGAGGAGGATGAAGTCGGCGAGCTTGAAGCCGAACAGGATCTTGGCGTACAGCAGCGGCTCGAAGACGTAGTAGCCGTGTAACGCCTGCAGCAGCATGCCGCCGAGCATCAGCGCGAACTGGAAGATGACGATGATGCCGGCCAGTGCGAGGAAGCGTCCCAGGAGCACCGTCGCCGTGCGCACCGGGACCGCGTCGGCGATCTCCGCCGCGCCTGAGTCGCGGTCCTTCCACACCAACTCACCGGCGAAGAGCACGATGATCACCCACGGTACGAAGACCGCGCCCTCGGCGATGACGACGCTCGCGACGAGATGGGTGACCGGCCAGGTGACCGTGTCGATGTAGTGAACGCCGGCGTTCCAGCCTAACAGCGGCACCAGCGCGATTGCCGCAACGAACGCGACGCGGAACGGCCAGCCCGAGATGATGCCGGTCAGCGCGTCGCGCATCACCGCGAACGTCTGCCGGATCCGCGTACGCCGCCCGAACACGCCGGCGACCTTAGGAGTGGCTCGGCCGTCCGCGGAGCTCCGAGCGACACCGGGAAGCGGAGGGACTTCGTCGGGCGCAGCATCCATTCGGCGACGTCCGAACC
Source organism: Thermoanaerobaculia bacterium (assembly GCA_034664845.1). Classification (GTDB taxonomy): domain Bacteria; phylum Acidobacteriota; class Thermoanaerobaculia; order Gp7-AA8; family Gp7-AA8; genus JADGNZ01. The sequence continues at coordinate 50,062 of JAXDGW010000003.1, forward strand.
TCTCGGTGAAACGGAACGTGCGCAGTAGCAATCCCAGCACGCCGGCCGCGATCGCAAGCCACAGCACGCGGTTGACGAGGAGCATCGCCGGGAAGCCGATCGTCCTCACGTTTCGCTCCACCGCGGTCCAGTACTTCGTCATCGTCTTCAGCGCGTTGATGCCGAGTGGATCGGCGAGCACGGATAGCAAGGGATTACGGATGCCGCCCCACAGGCCTGCCGCTACGAGATAGCCGGCGAAGATCGCGATCGCGCCGAGGTAGGCGGCGATTGCGTGACGGAAAATCACAGCGATCGCGAAGAGGAGCGCGCCAACGAGGACGAGGTTCGGCAGCGAGAAGAGCAGCACCGGCTGGACGTATGTGGAGAGGTGATTCGGGCCGAACCCTTCGCGCTGAAGATATGGCATGAGCGAGCCGGTGAAGAGCCCGAGCGGCGTCGCGAGCAGCAGCACCGCGTTCACCAGCAGCGCAGCGAGAAAGCGGCCGCCGAGGTATTCGGTTGGGCGGAGGCGCGTCGTGAAGAGGAGTGGATCCATGCGCGAGGCGCGATCGCGCAGCGCGGCATCGGCAAAGAGCGCAGCGGTCACGAGCGTGCCCAAGAGACCGCAGAAGAGCGCCGTGATCTCCGCGACGCGAAACGGCGCGTTGCCGGTGATGGTGTGGCTGCCGCCGTTGTCTACATGGACGACGTAGAAGGCGAGGAGGAACAGGAAGCCGCCGTAGAGCCATGTCGAAGCGGAGCGCAGCCGGTAGCCCAGCTCGTAGCGGAAGATCTCGGAGAATCTCATGCCGCCACCTTCGCGCCGGCATGTCCGCCCATCACGGCGAAGTAGACGTCCTTCAGGTCGGGCTCCACCGGCTCGAATCCGGCGCCGGGCGAGTGCTGCGCATACACGTGCGCGGTGATCTGTCCCGCCTTCATCTTCGTGGAAATCACCGCGGACTCACGCTCGAGCGCCGGCAGTTCCTCACGGCTGACGCTCCTCCGCCAGATGCTCCCGCGCACCTGCGCGATCGCCTGCGCAGGCGTCGCAGTGAGGAGGATCTCGCCGCGATCGATGACCGCCAGACTGCTGCAGAGCTCTTCGACGTCCTCGACGATGTGCGTCGAGAGGATCACGACACTCGACTCGCCGATTTCGCCTAACAGATTGAGGAAGCGGACGCGCTCTTCCGGATCGAGCCCCGCCGTCGGCTCGTCGACGATGATCAGCTTCGGGTTACCTAACAGCGCGATGGCGACGCCGAGCCGCTGACGCATTCCGCCGGAGAAGGTGCCGGCGCGTTTGTGACGCACATCCCACAGGTTGGTGCGGCGCAGTTGCGCCTCAACAACGTCGCGGTGCGCGCCGGCGTCAACGATGCCTTTCATTACCGCGAAGTGAGTCAGCAGTCGCTCGGCGGTCACACGTGGATGGAAGCCGAAGGACTGCGGCAGGTAGCCGAGCGTCTCGCGCAGCCGCTCTTTGTCGCGGATGACATCGATTTCGCCGAGCGTGATCGTCCCGGAATCGGGTTCCTGCAACGTCGCGATCGTGCGCATGAGCGTCGACTTGCCGGCGCCATTGCGGCCGAGCAGTCCGAACATTCCACGCGGGATCGCGAGCGAGATGCCTTTCAGAGCGTGTGTGCCGTTGGGGTACGTCTTGGAGAGATGATCGATCCGCAGTTCGAATGACATGTGATGGTCTCCTCGGGACAGATCTCCTCCGGTCGGACGCGATGCGTCCGTCGTGAAGATCTCGGTCAGGTCGATTCAGTGTCGGTAGTAGATGAGCGCAGCGCCGGCAGTCGCGAGCAGTGCTCCGATCGCGGAGAGCATCGCGAAGTGTTTTCGCCGCACACGGTCGAGCAGCGGCAGGAAGACGAAGCGGATCGGCCGGATGAACGCGGCGCAGAGCCCGCCGGCGATGATCCACCAGCTGCCTGCCATCACGGCGCGGAGGCCTGCATGGAAGCGGAGCTCTCCGGTTGGATCGCTCGGGACGTCGAACATTCGCCCGACGTCGTGGCGGATGAGCGCCATCGCGCCGAGCGGCGGTACGAGCAGTAGCAATAGCGCAACGGCCGCGAGCACGAGCCCGACAGACGGGTAGACGAGCCAGCGTTTGGAACCGAGCGGCTCGCCGCGTTCGCGCTTCTGCTCGATCCAGGCGCGGCTCACGAACATCGCCGGGATGAGCAGCAGAAAGCCGAAGAACATGAATGAGGCAATCGATACGAGAACCAATCCGAATGCCACGTACGGAAGGCGTGAGTCGCCGGCTCCGGAATCGCCGCTACGATCCGCCACTGCGCGCGCCTCTTCGGCCAGCCATTGCTCGGGCGAACCGAGGCGGTCAAGGATGGCGATCATGTCGGTGCCGCTGACGGGCGCCGGCACAGCTTCGAGTGCAATCTCGATGTGTTCGCGCACGCTCTGCTCCACTTCCTCAGCAACCTCGGGGTGCGCCGCGCGCAGGTCACTTCGCAGACGCTGCAAGTAATCGTCGAGCTGCTGGTGTGCTGCCGGTGTCATGTCCATCATCGCTTCCCTTGTTTTCGCAGACCGCCGATGGCCTGGTGCAGGTTGTCCCAGTGCTGGTTCATCCGATGAAGGTCGGCGCGGCCGCGCGGCGTGAGCCGGTAGTACTTGCGCGCGGGACCTTCCTGCGACTCCTCGATGTACGTCTCGACGAGCCCGCTGTTCTTCAGCCGGCTCAGGATCGGATACACCGTCCCCTCGGTGATCACCAGATGGTCGACGTCGCTCAGGCGGCGGACGATGTCGTAGCCGTAGAGCGGCGCGGCGGCGATCGAGTTGAGGACCGCCAACTCGAGCAGTCCTTTGCGAAGCTGCGTCATCCAGTTGTCGAAGGAGAGGGCGGTCACGGTATCCACAATGCTTTCTAACAAGGTACTTGTCAATGCAAGGTAGTGTACGGAGAGGATCGGCGAAGGTTTTCGGGGGGAGCGTCCGACCCTCCGCCCTCCGTCTCGCCCGCTCGCAATCGCGTGTGATGGCACAATCGTGCGTGATGGAGCACGCATCGCACGCTTCGGGTGCACCGATGGTCCGCGAACGGTTCGACCGCGATGGTTGGGCGCTGGTTCAGCGCTTCCTCACACCACGAGAGGTCGAAGCCCTTCGCCGGGCGAGCGATGATCTGGCGCGGAAGGGGGCGCACCTCACTGGGGACGCCGAGCTCGATGGCGCGCGCTACCAGGTGCAGACTGCCAGCGGCGGTCGAGGGGAGAGCGCGATCGCTCCCGGCGCGCTGCGGAAGATCACGTTTGCGTCATCCGTCAGCGAGGAAGTGGCCCTCCTCCGCAACGACCGGCGGGTCCTCAAGCTGATGGAGTCGGTCGGCGTGACCTCGCCGCGCTGGATCGTCGATCAGATCAACCTGAAGGCGCCCAAGGTTGGGAGCGGCTTTCCCTGGCACCAGGACGCGGCATTCGTCGCCTGGCAGCAGCGTGACGCGATCGCGAAATACGGCGGGGCGAATCTGGTGATCGCCCTCGATCGCGCGGACGAGGTGAACGGCGGTTTCGAGGTTCTCTCCGGTACCCATCTCGGAGGCGCGGTGACCTTCGCATACGACACGTCCGACACCAATGCAGGCGTCTTCGACGAGAGTCGTCGAACGCTGATCCCGCTCGATCCAGGTGACGCGGTCGTCTTCCATCCTCACCTGGCGCACGGGTCGGGACCGAATCCCTCACCGCTGCAGCGCCGCCTCGTCGCACTGTGGTTCATCGGCGCGCCAGCGATCACTCCGCGCCGCCGAAAGGCCGGTCCGGCTACAACGTGAAGTCGGCGGGTTTGAAGCGACGGACCGATTGCGGTGGCTCTGGCCCCGGATGTTTGACGCCGGGTCGTCTCACTCGCGCCGGCGCACCGGGAGAAATCACGGTCTTGCGACGACCAGCGGACGCGCCTCCTGCTCTCTGCGATAGAAGACGCGCGGGCGCTGCAGATTGCGCTGAGCCGGGTCCGCAATCGACTCCTCCCCCTTGACGAAAGCCACCTTGACTCCGCGCCCGGCGGTTTCCTGCATCAGCTCCATCTGAAGTTGCGGCACGCGCTGCGTCGCGAAGTCGAACCACTCGCGGACGACGACGCTGCCGTCTCGCGGCTGATCATCCGCCTTTCCCTGTTTCAGGCCTTCCTCGACGAGCGCAAATGTGAGAAACCCGTGACCGAACTTCGCCGCTTCCTGCGCCGCCTGGTAGCTCTGCGCCGCCGTGAGGATGTACATCCCCTTCTCGTAGGCGAGCTGCGCCAGCCCCTTCGAATTCATGGGTCCCCGGCGCTTTTCTTCCGACTCCAGAACCTGCCCGGAATTGCACGCGTCGATGACCATGAGCAGCTGTGCGGCATCGACCCCTTCGAGCGCCGACTGAAGCTCCGCATCCGAGATGCTGTGCGCGAGGAGAGTGGTCAGACCAGCCTCGTCCATCGAATCGCGTCCGCCTGCGTAGCCGAGGTCGTGGGGGATCAGATAGAAGCGATTGGCCTGCGCAGTCCCATGACCTGCGAAATAAATCACCAGCGCATCCTCCGGCTTCACCTTACTGCTGATGTCTGCGAGCGCGCGCAGGATGTTCTGTTTCGTCGCCGCCGCATCCGCCAGTGTCACCAGTTCCGTCGATTCGAACAGCTGGAGCTTCGCTTGCTGCGCGCGCCACTCAGCACCGAAGTCCTCCGCGTCGGGAACCGCGTACTTGAGGTCGAACTCTCGATTGGCGTACGTGTTCACACCGATGGCGAGGACGTGTGCGATCCCTTTGCGACGCAATGACTCGGCGCCCGACAGCAGAATCGTAGAGTCCGCGCTCTTGACGTTGTCGCGATTGAACGCATATGCGGTGAGTTGATTGGCGCCTGCAATCATCGGAATGCGGGCGGTCAGCGTCTTCTCGGGGCTCCCCTCCAGGACGTCGCCATGCCACACCTTCACCAGCGAGCCGTTGCGGAAGAGACGGACGTCCTGGGCGCCGGCAGGCGCGTTCGTCACACGGATCGTCGCCTCTACAGCGGCCGCCGTGCGGGGCTCGCCGCTCGAAGCATCGGAAGAGATTGTGACCTGAGGTTGCCGGCGATCCTTCTGCGTGATTGACTCCGGCGCTGTTGGATGCTCCCCACGGAGAATCCCGGTAAGCAGTCCCGGCGAATAGAAGTCGCTGAAGAACAGCTCCACGGGGGTCACGTCGCGCAGCGAGGTGGAGAATCGCCAGAGCACCTTATTCCACGCAGCCGGCGAGCCGTCGAAGAGTCCGTCGGGAGTGATCACGAGCCAGTCGGTTTCGCCGAACGTCAGAAGAGTGGCGATCTGTTCGCCGCTCGAGACGTCCCAGATGATGGTCTTCGAATCCCAGGCACCTGTGATGAGCTGTTTCCCGTCGCGAGAGAGGCTCGCTGCGCCGTAAAACGTTGCAGTGTGTCCGTTCAGCCTGTGCAGAACGCGCCGGGTCGACGGATCCACGAGAACGAGCTCGTGCTCCGACGGGCTCGCGAAGGCAGTCTTTCCGTCCGGCGTGAGCCAGGCGGCCGGGATTCTTCCGCCCTCGACTTCGGGCAGCTTCCTGCTGTTCACTACGTTTCCCGTCTCGACGCTCCATGTGATGGCCGAGCCATCGATCTCCCCATACAGCGTCGTCCGGTCCTTGCCGAACCGCAGCTCGGAAACGGGGGCCGTGACGGCGATCGATCGCACAGGCTGGCGACTCGCGACATCCCAGACCGCGATCGAGCGCGGCTGGTCCCCCTGCGGCACACCCGTACCGGCAAGGAACGCTCCATCAGGACTGAATGCCAGCGTCGGTTCGGAGAAGGTGCAGCCAAGCGCCGCGACGTCCTGGCCGTTTGCATCGACCAGCCGGACTTCGTAGGCAGGCCTCGACGACCCGTATCGCACCTGCACGTGATACGCGAGCAGACGTCCATCCGGGCTGAACGTCAGCCCGAGAGGGCGACCGGTCTCTCCCTTTCCACCTTCCAGAGCGGGCATGATGCGCGAGCGCATCTGTCCACTCGCGGCGTCCCAGATCTTGACCAGATTCGGCTGATCGCTCCGCCGGTTACTGTTCACTGCGACCGTCTTCCCGGTCGGACTGATCGCCAGAGAAGTAATGAGATCCCGCCCACCTTCCAGGAGGGAGAGCGACTGCGCCGGGTCGTTCTGCATCACGTCGAGGAGCGCGACGCTGGAGTCCTCTTCCCCGCACGCCGCGATGAGCCGGCCGTCGGGACTGATCGCCAGATCGGTCACATTCTCCTGCGTGTGAAGGTTCCGGAACACCATCGGCGAACGGAAAACCTCAGCCTTCGTTTCGAGATCCCAAAGCCGGACAGCCCCGCCGCGGTTCGCAGCCAGCCGCTTCCCATCGGCGCTGAAGGAAAGCGTCGTGCAGTACTCGCAGTCGATCGCAGGCAGCGCCGCCCCGGTGGCCGTGTCGAAGAACGATGGGGAGGAGAGCAGATTGCCGACGGCAATGATCTTCCCGTCCGGGCTGATGGCCATCGACTGCCCGTTCGTAGCGTCGAGTGTGCGCACCGACGTGCCGGCGGAGACGTTCCAGAGATGCACATTCTCACTGCTGAGCGCAGCGAGCGTCTTCCCGTCCGGAGTGAACGCCACCGCCACATGCCCGAGCGTCGCGTCATCGCTCGGGAGCTCGCGTACCGATCGGCCGGTGCTGACGCTCCACAGCCGGAGCGGCAGGTTCTGCGTTCCGCCGACGGCGAGCGTTTTTCCATCGGGACTGAATGCCAGCGAACGAACGTCATAGGGCCGGCCCTTCAGCTCATGAACGATGCGTCCAGTCTCGACGTCCCAGATCGTGACCAGAGCCGCCAGATCGTCAGAGCTGCCCTCGGCAGCGTTCGCAGCTGCGAGCAGTTTGCCGTCGGGGCTGAAGGCGATCTGATGGATCTCGTAGACGTCGCCACGGAAGACGCGCAGCTGCCGGTGAGTCTGCAGCTCCCAGACGATGACGGTTGCGTCGATTCCTGCGCTCGCCAGAAGCTTTCCGTCCGGGCTGAACGCGACCGAGCGCACGCCATCGGTGTGGCCCGTCTGAATTTCGATCTGCGGTTGCTCCGCCTGGACGGAGAGGCCGCTCGTCAGAAAACAGACGAGCAGCGTGGCGAAACGGGTGGACATACGCGACATTCCGGGATCCTCGATCGTTGTGGATTGGAGCTCTTCAGCGAACGTTTCTTCGCCGAGGCGGTGGCGACATCTTAACGGGGTTCGCGGTACTGATTGGCCGGCTTCCGGTCTTCAGCGAGAGTTGAGGGATCACCACGAACGGTGGCTTACTCGATCGCACGGACCCGACGACCAGACCCGATCCCCTCGCCTCCGCAAAACGAATCGGAGTCCTTGGTTCTGCTCTGCCCTCGTGCTGTTCCACGGACGGTCTACGCCGCGGATCGCGCGCTGATCGTCGGTGAGGAAACGTACGGCGACAGCCGCTGCGTGCAGGACGCGATGGAGACCGAAAAGGTTCCTCGCGGGCCGCCACCGCTTCCGGGTGGACCGAGAATGCGCCCAAAAACGAGAAACCCACTGTTTCCAGTGGGTTTCGTTGAATTTGAATTGGTTGCGGGGACAGGATTTGAACCTGCGACCTTTGGGTTATGAGCCCAACGAGCTACCAGACTGCTCCACCCCGCGACACTGATCCGATGCTGCGGTCGATTGGGCCAACCGCGGTGAGGGGCGCGATTATCGGCGCGGCGCCCTCATGCGTCAAGGGCCTTCGTAACCGAGGGGCCCTAGGAAGCATTCCATCGGACTCGGGAACGCGGCTCCGTCGACGCGTTCGGCGAGTTGGGACACCAGCATTCGGGAAGAGGCTGGCACGGATATCGTTTGTCGGCACGTTCGAATGAAACGATTTCTTCTGATTCTCATGCTGACGGTGGCGGCGGACGCGTCGACCTTGCCGGGGTTTCGCGTCCAGGTCGTGCAGGGCTCCGCAGGGTTCATCACCTCGCTCGCGGTCGACTCGCGCGGCACGATCTACTACTCG
>JAXDGW010000004.1:0-6650 GCA_034664845.1 Thermoanaerobaculia bacterium
GACGGTCGAAGGACCCCCAGCGCATGTGCAGGGTCGGGCGGCGGCATCCGACGAACGCAAATACGCAGGGGGTCCTTCGACGTCCTCCGGCACTTCGTGTCCTTCGGCGGTCTCAGGATGACAGCGAGGATTGCGAGCTGCGGCTTGCGCCCTCGCAACTCCGCGTCGCCCTTGCCGTATAGCTCTCCCATCAAGGAGATCTTTTCATGCGTCGTCGCACCAAAATCATCATTGGAGTCGTTGTGCTGGTCATTGCCGGGGTGCTGACAGCCGGATTTGTATCGCGTCGCGGGAAAGACATCACGCCGGTCACCTTTGGCAAAGTGACGCGCCAGGATTTGACCAGCAAGGTCTCCGCGAACGGGAGGATCGACGCCAAGCGCAAGGTAGACCTATCGGCAAATGTGATGGGGCAGGTCGTCAACCTCGCCGTGCGCGAAGGCGACGTCGTGAAGAAAGACGATTTCCTTCTTCAGATCGATCAGAAGCAGCTCGCCGCTACGGCCCGGAGCGCCGATGCCGCGCTGCAGGCGGTTTTCTCTGACCGGGATGCCTCCAAAGCGATGGCTGTCGCCGCGGAGCAGGACTTTCAGCGCGCCCAGAAAAACTTCGATCAGAAAATCATTCCGCGCGCCGATCTCGATCGCGCGCAGAGCAGCCGCGATTCCGCGCGAGCCAACGTGATGGCGCTCGAGCAGCGCATCAGCCAGGCGCGCGAGAACCTGAATGCGGCCCGCGACACGCTCTCCAAAACGACGATGCGCGCGCCGATGGCCGGCATCGTTACGGCACTTCCGGTCGAAGAAGGCGAAGTGGCCGTGATCGGCACGATGAACAACGCCGGCACGGTGCTGATGACGATCGCGGACATGAGCGTCGTCGAGGCGGTGATGGAAGTGGACGAGACCGACATCCCCGCGGTGAAAGTCGGCCAGCGCGCTACCGTTACGATCGACGCCTATCCGAACAAAACCTTTCCCGGTCTTGTCACCGAGGTCGCATCCAGCCCCATCAAGCGCAATGGAATCAGCGGAGGCGGAACGACCGAGGCTGTGAATTTCGAGGTGAAGATTCAAGTGGAGAATCCGCCGCCCGGTGTACGACCCGGCTTCTCCGCCTCGGCCGATATCATCACCGGCACGCGCCCGAAGGCGCTGGCCATTCCGATCCAGGCGCTGGTCGTCCGCGAGAAGCCTGGCAGCGGCACCGGCAAACCGCAGGATGAGGAAGGTCTGTTCGTCGTGAGCAATGGCGCGGTGAAGTTCGAGAAGGTGATCACAGGCCTCTCCGGCGACAGTCAGATCGAGATCGTCAGTGGCGCCAAAGAGGGATCGCAAATTGTTACCGGGCCTTTCCGGGCGTTGCGGGAGATCAAGGATGGGTCGAAGGTGAAGGAGCAGGAGCCGGAGAAGAAGGATACAAAGGGTTAAAGACGAATGTTGAATGTTGAATGTTGAATGAACACCGCGCCCACGGCTTCAACAGCGCCCTAAGAAACAACTCTCACTGGACAGTCAACAAACAACATCTAGCCCGGCACCCGGCACCCGGCACCCAACCTTCAACATTGAACATTCAACATTCAACATTTCGTATTTCACTCTAAACCAATAACAACACCATGGAAACCCTCCGCATCGCCGCCACGGCCCTCGCCGCCAACAAGCTCCGAAGCTTTCTTACGCTTCTTGGCGTGATCATCGGCGTCATGACGGTCGTCTCTGTCGTTTCCATTATCTCGGGACTCAACAACTACATTGCCGAGAAGGTCTTTACACTCAATCCTGACGTCTACATCGTCACGCAATTTGGGATTATCACGAGCCGCGAGGCATTTCTGGAGGCGGTGAAGCGGAAGAAGATCGATTGGAATGATTACGGGGCCATCCGCCAGCGCTGCCACAACTGCGACATGATCGGCGTCAATGAGAATTCGCGGCAGACGGTGAAGAGCGGCGCTCACAAACTCAATCGTGTGCGCATACAAGGCGGCACGCCGAACATGGCGGAGATCAACAACCTCGACCTCGAGACAGGGCGCTTCTTCACCTCCGCCGAGAACGCGCACTCCGATCCCGTCACGATCATTGGAACGGACGTGAAGGACGAAGTCTTCGGCAAGCTCGATCCGATGGGGCGGACGCTCTGGATCTCCGATCACCCGTTCCGCGTCATTGGGCTGCTGCAAAAGCAGGGCTCCGTACTGGGGCGGAGTCAGGACAATCAGTTGTGGATTCCGATCAATGCATTCCGCAAGCAGTTCGGAATCCACAGCTCGCTCGACCTCTTCATCCGGGCCAAAGGCGGCGTGCCCGGAATTGAGCGCTCCATCGACGACGTGCGCACGATTCTGCGCAGCCGGCGGCGGACATCATTTCGTGGCGAGGATCCGTTCGGCGTCGTCTCCGCGGAGGCCGTACAAGCGTTGTGGAAGAGCATCTCGGCGGCGGGCTTTGCAGTAATGATCTTCATCTCCGGAATCTCGCTCGTCGTCGGCGGCATCGTCATTACGAACATCATGCTGGTGTCGGTGGTGGAGCGGACGCGCGAGATCGGCATCCGGCGCGCGCTCGGCGCCCGGCGGCGCACGATTCAGTTGCAATTCCTGACCGAGTCGATCCTCCTCGCCCTCGGCGGCGGCATCGTCGGCGTCCTCCTCGGTGTTCTCATCAGCAACCTCATCTCGGCCGTCTTTCCGCTGCCGACGCTCGTGCGGCCTTCGCTTGTGATTTCAGGTTTGATGGTCGCCGTCATCACCGGTGTGGCAGCCGGCTATTTTCCGGCACGGCGCGCCGCGAATCTGTCGCCGATCGACGCATTGAGGTCGGAATGAGCGAGTCCTGATAATGCCCATTCGCCATCAGCTGATCGCCGTCCGCGAAAACGTCCGCTTCGCTGCCCGTGCGCTGACGACGTACAAACTTCGCTCCGCACTGACCGTCCTCGGCATCGTGATCGGCGTGACGACCGTAATCGCGATGGTCTCGATCATCGAAGGCTTCAACAACAGCGTCACGCACGATTTTCAGGCGTTTGGCGCGACGCTCGTGCAGTTCCAGAAATTCGATCCGCAGTTTGGCCCGGGAAGCGACGACGATTCGCAGCGGCTGCGTAAGAACCTGACGTATGAGGATGCGCAGGCGTTGAAGGCGCTTTGCCCGTCGATGCTTGCGGTTTCGCCGGAGCGCTATTGGTTCAACGGAAACAACAGCGGCGCGCCCGACGTGATTTACCAGGGCAAAGAGGCCACTCCCGACACGATCGCCGGCATCACGCAGGACTATCCGATCGCGAACAATCACTTCGTTTCCGAGGGGCGGTTCATCACGGAAGGCGACATCCGCAGCAATTCCCCGGTCATCGTCCTCGGCTCCAACATCGTCGACACGCTCTTCCCGCGCAGCGATCCCATCGGCAAGGATGTGACGATCGCAGGCCGGAAATTCACCGTCGTCGGCGTGATGGAGAAGCAGGGCGCGACGTTCTTCGAGTCGACCGACGGCCACGCCTTCCTCCCCCTCACGTCGTTCGACGCGCACTTTCCGTGGATCAAACGCGATCAGGGCGTGAACATCGCCACCGTTCCGCGCAAACCGGAGTGGGTCGATCGCATCACCGAGGAAGGGACGGCGGTGCTGCGGGCACGCAGGAAAGTGCCATTCAACAAGCCGAATGATTTCGGTATGCTGACGCCCGACAAGCTGATCGGAAACTTCAAGGCCGTCACCGGCGGCATCACCTTGGCGATGCTCCTCATCTCCTCGATCGCACTCCTGGTGGGCGGCGTCGGCGTGATGAACATCATGCTCGTCTCGGTGACTGAACGAACGCGCGAGATCGGCGTCCGCAAAGCGATCGGCGCCGTGCGGCGCGACATTGTCATGCAGTTCCTCACCGAGGCGATGACACTGTCGGGTGTGGGCGGCGTCATCGGCGTCGGCGCCGGGATGCTGATCGCGCTGATCGTGCGAAAGGTTAGCCCGCTCACGACCGCCACGCCCCTCTGGTCGATCGTCGTCGGCTTGGTCGTCTCGATCTCGATCGGCCTGTTCTTCGGGATCTACCCGGCGTACAAGGCGGCGAGATTGGATCCGATCGACGCGCTTCGGTACGAGTAGTTTGCGTGTTCAGGTCTGAGCTTCGAAGCAAAAGAGTTACGGTTTCACGCGGAGACGCGGAGACCGCGGAGAGTTCCTCCGCATCTCCGCGTGACAATGTTTTTCGAGTGACCCCCCCGAACGAAACGCCCACTACCCGTGTTGTTAGCAATATGAAGAACAGTTGGACAGGCGGCGAATTGGCGAGCGGGCCTGATCTGCGCGATGGCGGCGACCTCGCGGTGGCCGTTCATCGCTGTGAGCCGGGGGCGTTCGAGAGGCTCATCGATCGATTCGAGCAACCGCTTTTCGGCTACGCGCACGGCATCCTGCAGAACGCGTTCGACGCGCAGGAGGTCGTGCAGGACGCGATGATGCGGGCCCACAAGGCGCTCACGCGGCAGTACGACGAGGCGCGCTGCGCGGCGCTGGCGTTGCGTCCGTGGCTTTTCAAGACCGTGCGCAATCTTTGTCTCAACAAGCGGCGGTCGAAACGCAGCTCACTCGAACAACCGCTGGAGACGTTCGACGATGGCCGGATCGGGCCGTTCGTCAGCCTCGAGGGATCGGATCTCGAGCGGAAGGAAGAGATCGAGCTGCTGCGGCGCGCCATGGCATTGCTGCCGGTCGATGCCCGCGAGTTGATCGTGCTGCGGTTCATGGAAGAGATGTCGTACGCGGAGATCGCCTCAACGATGGGTCAGTCCGAGGCGGCGCTCCGCGGCAAGGTGTTCCGGTCGCTCAAACTGCTGCGTGATGCGCTGGAGAAACCGGCAACCCAGAAGGGGGTGGCGTATGCAATGTAGAACTGTGTTGACGAGGATCGATGCACTGCGGACACGCGAGCTCGCTTCGATCGAGAAGACGGCGGTCGAGCAGCACTTCAAGACCTGCCGCAGTTGCAACGAGTCGCAGGCGGATGTCGTCGATCTCGCGCACGCGATCAAATCGTTGGCCGTCGCGCCGGAGCGCTCCTGCCGCGAGGCGGTGAAGGAACAGATCGCAGACTCGTATGGACGCGTCGGCGATGTATTTGTCGCGTTCTCCGATGGCCGCATCCGGATGATCGCCCAAGCGGAATCGATCGACGAGGTCCGCGAGTCGTACGCGAAAAAGTACGGCCGCGTTCTGGAGCCGGCCACGATTCCCGAGACTCTGCGGCGTCAGGTTCTGGCAGCGCAGCGAGGGGAGGGCGTGGACGCGCCGAAGGTCGATCTCGACGCCGCGAACGATCTGGAGCACGACGTTCTCCAGACTCTGACGCGCATCCCCCGCGGCGAAGTCCGCACCTACGCCTGGGTCGCCCGCCAAGCCGGCCGTCCTCGTGCAGTCCGCGCGGTGGCCAGCATCATCGCCCGCAATCCGGTGCCGTATGTCGTGCCGTGCCATCGCGTCGTGCCGTCGGCGGGCGGCGTCGGCAACTACATCTTCGGCAGCGCCACGAAGCGTGCGTTGCTGGAGCGCGAGGGAGTGAACGTCGACGAGCTCGATACGCTGGCGCGGGAGCACGTCCGCTTCATCGGCTCGCGCACCACGCACATCTTCTGCTTCCCGACCTGCCGCGACGCAAAGCGGATCCAGGAGAAGAACCGGATGCCGTTCCGCGATGCCGATGTCGCTCTCGAAAGTGGATATCGCCCATGCCGCCACTGCCAGCCGGTGGCGGCGTGAGTTTGCCGTCGCGCGGTCTCGAGCGCCGCGGGGTTGTCATTCCGAGCGGGCGGGCGTGTGGTGGGCGAGGAATCCCCTGCCGAAGCACGAGAATCGAGTTGTTCGGACGATCTTGAACGAGAACATCATGACCGCATCACTTTTCGAGCTTGACCTTCCTCCGAGACCGCGTCACCGCGAGACCCCGCAACCGCAACCGCAACCGGACTTCGACGTCCACGCCATTTCCGTCCCGGCGCGCATGTTCACCGGCGACTTCTGGTTCACCCACCGCACCGACGACCGCCTCTGGTTCGCCCTCGGCGATGTCGCCGGCAAAGGCCTTCCCGCCGCGCTCGTGATGGCCATGATCCAGGAAGAGCTGGAGCGCCGCATCACCTCGTGCGCCAGAGCGGGCTGCGATCCCGCAACGACGATGCGCCGCCTGCACGAGTTCTTGAAACCGCTGCTCCCATCGAACCGCTTCGCCACCGTCGTCATCGGATGGCTAACCAACCACGGCACGATGACGATCGTCAACGCCGGCCACTGCCCGCCGATGCTGTTGCGCGCCGATGGCCGCATCGAAGAGATCGACTCGACCGGGCCCGTGGTGGGGATCATGGATGTGTCGCGCTGGACGTCCACCACGTTCACGCTCGAAGCAGGAGATCAGCTGATTCTCTACAGCGACGGCGTCGTCGAAGCAGAGGCGCCGGATGGCGCGGAGTTCGGCATCGAGGGGATCGTGAAGGCGCTTCCTTCTCGTGCCGATGCTCGCGTTGTCGCCACGTCGATCCATGCGGCAGTATCGCGGCACGCCGCCGGGGCGCGATACGACGATCTGTCGCTGCTCGTGATTGGGAGGTAGGCGCCGTGGCAGCGGCGCCACGGCGGGGGGGG
>JAXDGW010000005.1:0-45386 GCA_034664845.1 Thermoanaerobaculia bacterium
GCGCGACGCATTTTGCTCAATGCCGTGTGCGTACATCAGGGATTGACTTAATGACGGTGCAGAGATCTATCAAGGAGACGATGGCTATCCATGCATCTCCTTGGTTGACTCCAGAAAGAATCAGGTCGTGCGTGCTCTCGTCGGCGAAGAATCCGCTTCCATTGGGATCTGCATGGGCGATCTTGTTTAGCGCTTGACGCAACCCAAGAGGTTTATAGCCGCTCTGCTGCTTGTAAGGGGGGCGGTAGTCGCGAATTGTAGCGAGCACCTCCGATCGAGTTGCCTTCGATCTGAAGGCGCCCACAGGGGTTGAGTCGTTGTTTGTCAGACCGAAGTCTTGATCGCTGCGCACGGACAGCGCGAGTATTCGAAGGATTTCTACGCCACGCATCGAGGTGTCGCGCATGATTCGTTCTCGTGTCGTTCGATCCACTCCAAACCTGTTGGTGTGCGCGGCTCTGAAGTCCTCGCTGATTCCTGTCAGCTCCAGAGCGCACTCATGGAAGGTTCTTCGTTGCCACATGGGAATCTCTGCCTCCAAGGCTCAAACGGTCCAGTGTCCACTCGTGCCAACCGCATGCGAAGAGTATCGCCCTTCTAGCGATTTTTACGCGGCTGTGTTTTCACCCCGATCTGGCGCTGCGCCACATCCTCTTTCCAACGGCTGAAGCGACAGGTAACGTTGGGAGGCCGACTCACGCTTTTAGTCAAAAGCGTCAATCATCCAGAACTTCTACTTCTCCTCATGAGGCGTTCGATCGCGACCAAGTCCGAATTACTCGCGCTGATAGAGCGCGGACCTGCAGCGGTAGCCCTAATTCATGGCACGAATACGTATCGTGTCAGTGTTCCGGAGGACTTGGATTCGAACGGTGGTGTCTGGATCTCCTTGTTTTCCTCTCCGACGTATGCGATCGAGACGTACGAGACGGCGATCGCACAGGTCGGAGGACGGAAGGTCCGTCTCACGAAGGCCGAAGCGAGGGAGATGCGAGGTGTCATCGCCACTGCTATGCGGCTGCGCGCAATACCGTGGCGGCACGTCGAGTCGGAACGATCCAAGCCGAAGTCGCGGCGGCGATCACGCACGCATCAGAGCACGCGAGGCGCTTCGAATGGCGGGATGCGTCCGCCGATGGGCTCAACCGATCCTGATGCATCAGAGAACGCCGCGTAGCCACCGACAAGCGAAGAAGCCGCGACGCGACTGCTCTACTGCTGGGTTGTACAATCTTCCCGTGGAGGAAAACGATCCTTTAGCCGGAATCACATCGGAAGAGGCAGAACTACTTCTTCAAAGGCTCATCCGTGACAACGTTCTCTCAAAGAGAGACGTCGACCGCATTGCTCGGCAAATATTCGCCGCCTATCTAGTACGGCTCCCGCCCGATGAGCATCATTGGTTCCGAGAGATGGCTTGGGCCTCCGGCTTCAAAATAGCGGCCGAGGCTATCCAGAAGCGTCTTGCAGTGCGTGCTGCACGTCTGAGTCTTTGATGCTGACAGCTGCCCGCACTTGAACGTGCGCTCTGTCGCAACGCCGTTTTCCGTAAAGCCCTTGAAGCGGATGATCTATCTACAAACGGCGCTCGGATCTCAATGGCAGCGATAAGCTCTCAGGGGCTTGTTTCGCTAGTGTCACGGCTGCGCGAGACGATTTTGAAGTTGGGACATCCGCTCTTCGCTGATCGAGGGCCAGTGATTTGACCCGACGATTGGATCGACCTCTGCGACTGATATGAATGCGCCCTTTTCGGAATCCCAACGATAGAGGACCGCGGCCTGTTGTGGGGTCTGGAATACGACACCGAACATCGGATCATTCCGAAAGGGGATGAAGGCGCAAACGCCGGCACTTACGCAGTCGTCGATGTAGCTATGCCCCATCGCGTGGTCCTTGAGTGGCGACTTGGGCGGGAGTGGTCCCGGAACAACCCGGACGAGAAGGTCGGTCAGGTGTGCCAACTGCGTATCGCTGATCGAGTTGTTGCGATCGCCTTCAGCGATCGGATCGACGTTTGCGATGGGCAAATACAACGCCTGCACCGCGTCCCACCGGTAGAGAATCGTTGCTCCTTCAGAAGTCGGGAAAACAGCCCCGTACATGGGATCGCCGTGCAAGGGGACGAAATGACCGGACCCCGCCATCACGCCTTTCTCAACCCATCCTTGCCTGACCGGACTATTCCCCGGCGTCCATTTCGGGGGTTCGCCTCCCACCTTGTGAGCGAGGTCAAGAAGCTGTCCATCGGTAATGCGCACGCGCCCGTCTTCGCCGATGATGTCGGCGACTTCTACCAGCGGACCGTAGAGGCGGGTCTTGCTGTCGAACTGGTAGAGGAAGGTCATGCCCGGCTTGATTTGGTAGACGAGGGCCGGACTGCCGTCTCGTGAAGAGACGTACGCGGCAATCCGTTGGTGGACGAAATTCGCAGCCACCGTAGGATCGATCGCGATGAACCGCCGTTCCGGCGAGGTTGGTACGTCGGGTGTCGGTACCGGCACATAAATCTGCTCGACGGGCGGATTGGCCTTTGCATCGGCCAACTCCTTCTCCACCTTCTTCAAGCGCGCGTTGGTCTCGTTCTGACAGGCAACGAGAAGCAGGCAGAGGATGACGGCGCGGCGCACCGTCTCATCGTACACTCACCGGCTGGAGGGAAAGCATGGAACTGGCGCCAGAGGATACGAGCACGGACTGGGAGCGGTTGCGCGCCGCTTTCGAGCATCTGAGGAAGGAATACGGCGTGCTGGCACTCGACGAACCGCAGCCGGACGAATCCTGGGACGAGGTCGTGGACAAGATCAGTGACGAGATGGAGAAGACGGGGAAGTCGGGAAACGTCTGCTTCACAGAAGAGTCTCAGGCCGCGGCGAGGGAAAGCGGCATGCTTGGGGTCAGCAGCGGCGTGAACCGTCGCCAAACAGTGGGACATCGGCTGGTGGCGTGGCTGTTTAATACCAATGTGTCGTTCGCTCTGCGCGATGCGGAGAAACGGGCATTCGTGAGCAGGGTGGTGCGCACGCTCAGATTGCATGGGCTGAATGCCGAGTGGCCAGGCGACACCAACAAGGCCATTCGTGTCCACGGGAAGTGGGACTAAGCCCGAAGCCGATAGCAGCCTTCAACCCGTCGTCTCGACGGGGACGGCCTTTACGAGGCAATAGATTCCCCCGGCTCAACGTCCCGGATTGTTGTCGTGACCGTGATGATGTGTCGTTCGGACTTCAGTCCTTCCTCTCTCGCCTCGAGTTGACGATAGCCAACCCGAGACCCTGGGCGGAGAATCCACCGCCCGTCAGATCACGAGAGGCGCTTCGAATGGAGGGAAGAGGCGGGTTCCGATCGGTTCAACGAACCCCGACGCATCAGAGAACGCGGCGTAGCCACCGAGACGTGAGAAGCCGCGACGCGAGTTTTGCGCGAGGAGACGACCGTCCGGCTGGCGGACGAGCAGCCATGAACGCCTTCGCTCAACGATCGCATAGGGGCTTAGAGACGCAGGGTCGAGGTATGCCAAGTCCATCGCAAGCAGCCGTCCATTTGGACGAGTTACCTGGAAGAGCAATCCGTGGAGAACGACATATGTCGAGGGAAACAACTTCCGATGCGCACTCGGTCCTTGGACGAGCTGACGCTCGTCGATAAAGGTTGCCGATGGCTTTCCGCGCACATGGAAGAAACATTCAACTCCAGCAGCGAGAAAGGAGAACTGATAGCCCGGCGAGATCGTGTCCCACCACCGAGCAATCCGCTGCCCGCTCACGAGAATCGTGTCGCAGCGTTCTGTCGTTCGTGCGGCATCACCGCGGCGCCGATTCGCCGCGTCCGTCAGCCAGTCGTACGCCGACTGCACTTCCAGAAACGCGGAAACATCGCGGTTCGCGCGACGATCGGGATGGGTTTCCCTCGCCCTCCGGCGATAGGCCGCACGGACGTCGTCGAGCGACGCGTTGAGCGCAACGCCGAGTAAACTTGCCGCTTTCTCATCACGAGAGACAAATTTGAGATGGTCGGGGCGGAAGAGGTAGCGATCCATGACGAGAATCGTCGGACCGGGGCAACACACATTCGCGGCAGGTGCTAACTCGCACCTACGTTTCCTTCAGTGACTCCTCCAAGGCGCTAAGCACTCCGGGTGTAGCAACGTGCGCCATCAGGCTCCGGATGCTAATGAACAGCGGCACTTCCGACGCGAGGAGCGCGAAGCACTCCAGGCATCGCAGATTGATCTGGAACGGATTCGTATCGTCGTGATGAAGGGAGGTGACGCCGAGACCCTCGCGTTTGCACCTACCACACTCAAGCATTCCGACGTGAGTGATGAACATGATGAGGATTGTAGCTGAGGGCGGAGTTAGCGCGCGCGTCTGATGAGAAGCCGTGATCGCTCGATCGCGGCAATCGCGCGGCGCAGCTCCCATCGCACGCTTTCAGGCGCGGCCTCGTTCTCCCATGCCTCAATAATGCCCGCATCGCGATCCATGAGACGGGCGAGCTGGTCGATCGACCAGCCGAGCGCGATCCGCCGCGCTTGCAGAGACGTTGCATCGCGCATGGAGGGCGTGCCGGAAGTATCTCACGGAGGCGCAATCTAGATCGTTGCTATCTCGATGCGGCTACGCAGTGGCAGAACGCTTGCCCGTCGGCAGCGCAACCACAGTCAGGGACGAAACCGGCGCGGCAAGAAACGGATGCCTCCGTCATGCCCGATCTACTTGGACAGCCCTGAGAAAGAGAGCGCACTGCGGCGGTCGGACGGCTCGAAACGCAGGAGAGCAACCACAACATTGCGATAGATCGCGCTGAATTCAGGACAACTTTACGCATGTGTTCTCCTCTAAGTGAAACTGAGGGATGGTCTACCGCTCATGTGAATCAGGTCAAGGACCTTAGAAGCGTCACTCGTTCGCGTTGGCGAGTGCCGTATTTGCTTTGGGATAGGACTCCCTAGTGCTCTTCCCGACCTCTGGAAACTAAAGATGGCTGTCTGATGCACATGCGTGTCTCTGTGCGAAGGCATGAAGATCGTTGACGCGGCGGGCGCCACCTCGCTGACCAGTCAGGTTCTTTCCCGCGGCTCGCGGTCACGACCCCGAGACGTCGCAGAGTCGGCCCCGGTTCAGCCGGTGTGATTCGGGAAGGAGGGTAGGGAAATCGTGAGCCCCGTCACCCCTATATCAGAAGTTCCGCGAAAAGAACGGAGGCCCTGATGCGCGGCTTGGTGCGTTTGATTGAATGCTGCTTTCTCGTCGCGGCGCCCCTTCCCGGTCAGGACTGCACACTCAGCCATGCGACCGCTACGCGACTCGCGTGGATGCGCTGTCAGGGAGCCAAACAAAAGCTGAGAAAATTGACCGCCTACCTGCTCGCAGTCTCGATGATCGCAGCCGCGCCTGTGTATGGCGGGCCATCTCAGACGCATTACAAGAAGCGTTTTCTTTCTAGCGAGGACGCGGACGCCTTTGGGTGGGTCGAGCAGCAATTATTTAAGACGTTCGTCGCGAAGCACAGTGGGGACTTGCTCGTCGCAAAGGCGCGAACGGAGATCGCGACGGCGAGGGCATTCCAGATCGAGCCGTCAAATTGGGCAAAGCGCGACATGGGAATCTTCGTGGAGACCAACCACAAGTGGCAAGTGGAAAGAGACGACGTTGAAAGGCGACTAGCGGCCGCGAGCAAACGTCGTAGCGAGGAGGAAAACAGCCTCTATCCTAAGTATGGCAACAAGGCCGATCCGGGACAGATTGCGGGACTTTATTGGTTTCATACTGCCCGCGACTATAAGCCGGGCGACATGTACTATCCGCTGGCGGTGGCGCGGGACGCCGAGCGTAAGGTAGAGCACGAGCGCGAGGAGCTCTATCACAAGTACCACAAGGAAACGCCCGAGGAGCGGATGGGCGGAGCGCTCGCCATTCTGCTTGTAATGGTCATGTTGGACTCGGCGGTCGGCGATGCGGGCTTGGGCGCTGAAGGCGAGGCTGCTTTGGGCGAACTCGGTGAGGCCGAGGCGGCCCTCGCCGTGACTGAGACTGAGGCAGCGTCGACAGCGATAATGAATGCCCGATCGATTCTTGTCGCATCGGAAGATTCGGCGGCGGCTTTGGCATCAGTCGAACGAGCAAGAACCGCCTTGGCCGCTGGAGAGTTCGATGGAGCGGCCGCAGCGGTAGCCGATGCTCAGGCTGCGCTGTCGACGCAACTCCATGTAAACCCGGCGGTGGCACTCGCGTTGGCTGGCGCCGAAAAGTCGATCGCAAAATTGGCTACGACGGAAGCAGAAGATGCTGAGATCGGAGTCAAAGAACGATCAAGAATCGCACGCTTCGAGTACGCGGCCGCGCACGATGACGAGGTTAGGCGGCTTTTGGCCGCAGATCTTAAGTTGGCTCTGGATTACGTCGGCCGCCACAGAGCTATCGTCGCTCAACGAACTCACACGCCGAGCACGACCGGAAAGAAGCCATCACGAACGCCGGGGTCCACCTCGCGGCACTGACGCTCGGGGCGGTCGGTCATCGCAGCCCCACTTAGTCGCGAACTGGAGGGCCGGTTGAGGGTTGGCAAGGATCGACGGTCTGTGCGTATGAGGAAGGAGTGGACCGCTCCGCTGCGAGTTTGCGGCGTCGGAGTCCTTCACGGGCTGCTGCCATCATGGCGGCGTAGCCAATACGATGTTCTTGCGCCGTTCGAAGCGCAATTACTGTGAGCTCGCCGGACTCCTCAACTTCACGGCGGATCGACGCGAGAGCGATGTCTCTTCGGTTCATGGCGGAAGGGTTAAGAGGGACCGAGGGCGGGTTACGCCGTGGGGATGCCTCGCGCTCGGAGCGCATCATGGAGTGCGCCGTACAGCGCGTGATAATTCACATCCTCAAGATCGTGGAGCACTTTCGCGGCGTCGTGGATCGTCGCTGGTCGGGAACGCATCGCGCGATCGTCAGCCGAGACCTCCGGCGCCGAACGGTCCTCGGGGTATGCGGTGCGGTAGAGCGCGTCGAACGCGATGCCGATCTCGTCGCAGAGGTCGGCGACGTTCGCAAGGATTGGACCCTCCGACGTGCCGAGCGTCGCGAACCAGAAGGAGCCGTTGTGCATACACTCGGCGCGCGTCGGGAGGTAGTGCCAGCCGTCACCCGGCGCATGCAGATGTGCCATCGCGCGCATGCCTTCGATCTCGCGCGTGAGGGAGAGCCGGAGGTCCGGTGTGATCTCGGGCGGCGTGAGGAGTTCGCGGTAGGCGCCATCGGCCGCGCCGGGAATGCGCATGAAGTACCGCGGCGGCAGGTACTCCAATGGTGTGCCGGGACTTGGGATATTGCAGCTCATCGTAGTCGGTTGGTACGGAATGAGACCTTCTGAATCTCGCGGCGGAGATCCTTGTCATTGAGGCCGATGTACATGGCCGTCGTCGTGATCTTCTTGTGGCCTGCAAGGCGTTGCGCCACGTGAATGCCGCTGTCGTTGTTGAGCACGACCGTGATGAACGAATGCCGCAGGCTATGCATGGAAAACCGGATACCCGAGGCGCGCCGCACCTTCGCGACCATCCGTCGCAGGGATGCTTCGGAGATGCCCTGGCCCGTTTGCGTAGAGGTGAAGAACGCTGGCCCTGCTGGATGCTTCTCCGTGAAGAAGTGGCGCCGCTCGCTCACGTAGCGTCCAAGGATCGTGCGCAACTCCGGTGCGATGTCGATGACACGGTCCGTCTCGCCCTTGCCGTCTTCGATGAAAATCTTGCTCGTCGTGAGATTCACGTGCGCAAATTTCAGCCGCAGCACCTCGCGCTTGCGGAGACCCGCGTAGAGGAAGATCGCGAGGATCGCGAGCGCGCGGGTGCCTTCGAATGACGATGGCCAGTCGAAGTGCTCGGCTGTCGCGAGGATGAGCTGACACTCCTCGAACGTACGCGCCTTCGGCAGCCGCACGCGCGGGAGGCGCGGCACCGACACCGTGTCGAAGGGATTCGCGACGCCATCCCGCTCCATGAGGTCTTTGAAGAACGGGCGGAGCTGGCGAAAATACGTGTTGACAGTCACGCTGCTGAGTGGCTTTGCAGCGGTACTCGCGCGCTTCCGGTTCCACGCAATCCAACCCTGAATATCGAGGAGGCGGTGGGCGACCGGAACATCGTCGGGCCGTGCGGCCAGGAACTGCCGAAAGTTGCCGTACGTGCCTTTGTAGCCCCGCCGCGTGTCGAAGCTGTGCCCGAGCGAGAACTCGGCATGGTCGAGGAACTCCGCGAAGCGGGCATCGACATCTTCTAGCGTCTGGAAGCGGAGAATGGCCGATTCGAGCTCGTCGGCCGTGACTGTCTGCGGATCGGCAGAAGGTCGTAATGAGGGGTGACGCGCGGACGGTCGCGCCGTGCCGGAGTGGAACATGGGAGAAATGGGGAAGGGATGCAGTGGATGCATCCGCCCCGACTGAGCGTCTCCGGTAAACGCGCGGACGCTCACCAGTGCTTTGACACTCGTGAGCAGTCCGTGACCGATATGGCTTCCAGATCGGGTTTATTCAGCGCGACGGGGTTGACGGGGCTCGAACCCGCGACCTTCCGCGTGACAGGCGGACGCTCTAACCAGCTGAGCGACGCCCCCGAAGTGGAAGCCATTAATGCGGTGGTGTTGGTGCTGACGTGAGCGTCAGCGACACCGCGGACTGCTCACCTGCAGTGCGGATACTTCCGACCATTTGGTACCACGCCCTGCTCACCGCTGCAAGGTTCGGCATCAGCACTTTCGAGAGTCGTCGAACACTTCGCCTGCTTCTCTCCTGCCATCCGGTCATCTTACGCCGTGAATGTATTCAATCCGGCGACAGCTCGACCTATTCGGCCTCATCGACGAATGCTTCTGGCATCGTGGCCTGCATGTGCGCGACGAAGTCTTGATGGAAGCCTCCTTGCCAGATCGAATCGCTGATCCGATCGGAGAGGTCCGCAATCTCGCTGCCATCTGCGAGACTTTCCAGCCAGTCGATGAAAGCCGGAACCTCTTTCGGAACCAGCGACCGGATCTCGGTCTTCCACGGATCGCCAACCCGAAGGTTGTCTTGATTCGCGATGCTGGCAAAGAACCTATCCGCGATGAAGATGTCCACGTAGGGCACGAAGGTCGCCATGTGCTCGATGTCGTAGTGGTCGCCGTCATCCGGGAGGCGCTGGTGCTTGCCACGACAGAGCATTGCGAGTTGCGCCTGCAGCCGGCCGCTGATGTACGCGTGGGGCGTCGCCCGCGCGTGCGGGCTCACGAGAAAATCTATCGTTCGACGAAGCGCGTCGTCCACCGAACACTTCGTGGCATGTTGGATCGCCCTGGCGATCTTCTCGAACGTGGACGACCACCAGACGTGCACGTCGTTACTCTCGCCCCTGGTGTACGCGAGCCGCTCCGCGATCATGTTTCGCCCGACGATCCGTACTGCTTCGGCGAATGCGCCCTCCTCGACCTCGACGATCTGCTTGAAGTTGAAGCCGTCGCGCTCATATGCGCGATACGCCGCCTCAATCTGCGGCAGCGTTGAGGTTTTCGCGACGCGCGCGGACGCGATGAAATCTTCAGGCGTGCGCATATTGACGATGATGTTGAAGGTGCTGTGCCACACGTCCGGGTCCGACTGGAACGCGTCGCGCCACGAGGAGCTCAGTTCGATCTCCGGCGGCTGGCCGGCAAGCCAACGTCCGAGCGCGCGGAAGAGCTGCATTTCTTTGACCTGCAACTGATGGTGTAATCCCGGATCGCTCAGGTGACGCGACATGTCGATGATCGTGTCGGAGAGAGCAGAGAACTCGGCCTCCGTCTCGACGATCGTGGAGCCAGGACAGACGATCAGGTTGCGCGCCGTCGCCCGCCGCAGCGCCTCGTAGAGCTTGAAGTCGAGTGATTCCTTCTCGTCGCGCGCCTTCGCCTTGGCCATCTTCGAGACGATGGAGGTATCCAGGTAGATGACCTTCTTCGTGAGGGCAGGCAGTTCGGCATGCACGGTGACGAAGCACCCAGGCCGGTTCGAACAACTGAAGACCACATTGCCGTTCATCACGTCGACCGGGCGCACGACGCCCTTCCTGCATGAAGTGCAGGTCGGACGAGGGAGGTACTGCTCGAGCGTGGCGCTGGCCATCCGAGGGGAGAACAACTCCGGTGTCCGCTACATTCGCCGCCGCCCGCGGCTAGTTGGAATCGGCGCACACCAGTGCACCGTTCCCAAAGGGATGGGCATCTGGCAGCACAGCCCATCGAATGGGCCGGTCATCCAGCCGCCGTTCAACGAGCAGCGGGGCTCGCAGGTCACCGCTAAGATCAACCGCTATGAGTCTTGAAAAGCGCATCGCCTCCGTCGCAAGAACGCTCTTCTTGCCGGAGTTCTCATTCGCCTCGAATAAGTTCAAGATTCCGGAAGGGGAGTTCGAACTCGCGGACCATGTGGTTTGGGTTGATGATCTGTTGATCGCGATCCAGATGAAGGAGCGCAAGGCGGGTCTGCCCGAGGCGAATTGGTTCGAGGACAAGGTTCTCAAATTAGCGACGAAGCAGGTCCGTGACACGCTCTCGTTCCTTGATAAGTACGACTCGATCCTCATTGAGAACCAGCGCGGGCACCGGTTCCACTTGGAGCCTGCGAAGGTCAAGCGGAAGTTCAATGGTCGTCGTGTACCACGAGACCACGTCAGTTATCTACCGCGCCAGGCCGAACCACTACGTCAGTAAGACGGCCGGACTAATTCACGTGATCCGTTCAACGGACCTCGTCGATGTGTGCCGTACGTTAATCACATTGAGCGAGATCGCGAGTTACCTGGAGTTCCGCGCGAACATCGTCCGCCTCAATAATCTCCTTAGCGAGCGGGCCATCGTCGGACAATTCCTGCGCGGCGCATCCGACGAACTCCCGGATGAGCGCAATGCCGAGGAGTTCTCACGTTTCCGGCGGGATCGCTCCCGCTTTGACATCCGGAGGTTCCTCAAGGAATTGCCGGAACTCATTCATACCAATCACAACGGCGACGAGCGGTCCTATTACAGCATTCTCAAAGAGTACATACTCCTGGACCGATTCGAGCTGGAACAGGCCCGAATTCGCATCGGCATGATTGATAAGAGCTTGCGGCGGCGCTCGAACCTCCAGCCGGTCGTCATGGCCACGCAACGAGGAACCGGCTTCGTCTGGATCGCAGTACCCGACGGCTACGTTGGAAAGCGACTTATTCTCCTGCAGAACATGCTCATGTTAGCGAAGTACGTAACGCGTTCGGATCGCTGCGTTGGAATGGCCTACTCGATGAGGGCTGACGGCCTCATTGAACTCGACTTGGCCTACGTCGATGATCCGTGGGCGTACGATCCGATCGCCGAGCAGCACCTCGCCGAAGACAATCCGTTCCTCCCCTTCGGCATTGAAGAAAAGCCAGGGTATCGCATCGACTGATCGCGATAGGGGCTCAGGGGGAGGATCCTAGGTTTAGTGTTCACCTAGTGTTCACCGGGTCCGGCTACGCGCGTCCGCGGCTGTCCCGGGATGTCTCAGGATGCTCGTAAACTATTGAAACACGTATATCCTAGGATTTCCAGGGACGGGGATCGTCATTCACGCGGTGGGGGTCAGCGGTTCGAGTCCGCTAGCGCCTACCAAACTAAACTACTCACGCCGCTCAGGTTAGCAAGACCGAGCGGCGTTTCCATTTTCGGAATCGACCGTTGCATCCGTCAAGCAGTCCGAACTAATCAGCGTCAGGCTGTTTCTGCGTTTTTTCAGCGGCAGGTCCCGCGTTCGGTAACTCTTCGGCCGCGCCAAGCTTGAGGAAGTATTTCCCCACGGGAAGATCGACTCGTACACCGCTGGTGCGCAGCCGCTCGACTTCGTCCGTTCGCAGCGAGGTTAGGACGATGATTTGAAAAGCAGCATTCAGCGCGAGATCTTGGCTGAGGAAGTTCAAAAACAGATCACGATGCTGTTCGTCAGGATTTTGCTGCAGTGGTTCATCGAGGATCACAAATCCTGGATGCAGGCCGCCGACCACTCCCGAAGCTGCGGCGAGGGCGAGACTGTACGCGGCAATCACGCGCGGCCGATCACTCGCCGATCCGAGCGATAGAAGATGGCGTGTACCAAGTAGCGGCCGATATTGATCGTCGAGACGAACAAGCGCCGCGGTGTCGCCGGTCACCGCGCTGTGGCCCAGCGCAAGGAGATACTGCCGAAGCGCGTCGGTGAACGCTCCAAGCCTTCGCTGCAAGTCTGCGGTCTCAAACGGTACCAGTTCGATACCCGCGGCTTCGTCAAGCCATGCCTGAATCTCGCGTTGCAACTCGTCAACGTCGCTTTCAGTTTCTGCGAGCCGATCCAGCCGCCGTTCGGTCGCGCTGAGGTTAGCGGCAGTACCGGCGAGTTGTTCGCGAACGGTGCCGACGGCCGCGGTCACCGTCGCGAGCGCACGCTCGGCACTCCTGAAGTCGTCATCAGTGCGTGCCAATTCGGCCTGCAAGCCGACGATGCGCTGCGTCAATGCTTCAACGTTGCGTCGAACCAAGTCGCGATCACGCTTAATTGCCTCGATGTGCGCGCTAACAGCACTTGCTGTCTGTTCTGTGAGGTGAAAGGTTTCCGGTTCGAGATCGCGGTGGCAAGTAGGGCATTCCATACTCTCTAGACGACCAACGCCCGAAGTCTTCAAACGCAGGACATCCTGCGCGCCATGAATGCGATGTTCCAGGCTTTCCTGCAGGTCGCTCGTTTGGCTTTGCTGAAGGCGTATCGTGCGCAGCTCATCGCTGAGCGCGTGGCGGCGCTGCTTCAGGTCGATCACGCGTTGTGACGCCTCTGCATGTGCCGACGCGTTCATCGGATCGATCGGATCGCTCGTCAGTGCGCGACGTAGTGCGGCGGCGTGTTGCGTAAGGGAGACGCGCTCGGCACCGAAATCGACGTTTGCTCCGGCGAGTAAGGCATCCTTAAGCGAAACGGTACGCCATCGTTTCATGATGTCGGCAACTGATCCGCCGCCGGGCCAGGTGACCGGCCAGCCATGTCGTGCGAATAGCGACGTAATGTGATCGGCGAGGCTTCGCGCCGTAGCGCGCAGTTCGGCTTCGCGGCGATAAGCGTTCTGTTGTGCGACTCGCGCCGCGACGGCGTCGGTAGCGCCTAAGAGGTATTCGACCGCCACTTGTGCGATCTGCTGCTGCTGATAGCGCGTGATTTGTCTCGCCTGGATGTCGGTCCATCCTTCGTCCTGCTCGATGTAGAAGAGCGCTGAAAGGTTTTCGAGGTAGACGTCAACGGAGGTTCCACGAAAAGTAGCGACATCTGCGCGTGGCAGGCCGATCCACTCGAAAAGCAAATGCTGGAGCCCACCCGTCGCATCTTGCATCGCGTCCTTGCGAGCGTTCAGCTTGCTTTCCCGGCATGTCCCGTCGGCGTCGATCTCCTCCACACCGACAGTCGTTGCATCGCCGCGAATAGCACGGGTCAAGCGTAGATATCGTCCGTCTTCGTGGCTCAGGGTTAGGACGGCTTCGGAGGAGAGGACACTCACTCCAGCACGAGCTTCGAAGTCGATGTCTTCGCGCACCGCAAGAGGAAAGAACGCGTTGTCGTTGGGCGGCATACCGAAAAGCGCCTCCAGGCCGAGACACCAGCCAATCGCGCGTGCGGCAAGCGACTTCCCGTATGAATTGTGGGCTGAAACGATTTGCAGTTGACCGGTGAAGGAAAGGGCGCCTGCGAATGGACCGGCGTCGGAGTGTCCCAGTACTTCGACGTGTATGAGACGGATCACGCGCTCTCCAGCATTACGGCCGTGATCTTCACCTCCCGGAGCTCATCGATTGTGGCCCGCTCGTTCACGAATGACTGTGTCGTTTCAGCCGCGGTCGCGAAGGAATCGATCGTTGAGAAGCGAGTGCTGCTGACAATGTGGGCGCCGGTTCGGAGCAGAATGTCTCGCGCTACGAGGTAGTCGATGACGCGGTCGTGCGTCGTATCACCTACATATCCACGTCGCAGCGTGTGTGCATGGAGTGTCTGAAACTGCGGCCTATGTCGTGTCTCTGCCCATTCCTGAACTGTTTGAAGAAGCCATGGGCGGATCGCGACGAACTGGATCAGCTTGAGTTTTGCGGCCGGCATTCGGCGGGTGCCGAGCAGATCGGATTCCGCATGCGCGCGAAACGCGCAAGCAACGATGAAGAGTCGGTACTGCAGGTCGTAGATCGTGGAGATCGCGATCCGCTCGGGAACGACCACGGGCTCGGCGTCAGCATCACGCAGCATGACAGCGAGAGTTTCGAGCGCGCTATGTTGCATCGTGCACCGGTCGCTTCTTCCAGCCCAGCGTGCACTCGCCAATTAGGCGAGCCACCTCGCCGGTAGCGACGCTTCCGATGATTAGGCCGTACTGTTTTCCCAGGTCCTTTTCGAGAATTTCACCTGCGATTGTTGTGGCGCCGCTGATGTGTACAGCTGGATCAGCTGCACCGATCGTCAGAATGCGGACGCGCGTGATGATCTGGGTGCGGGCCACTTCAAGTGTTTCATGCAATGCTGGCAGGGCATCGCCGAGTTCGCGTTCGAAGGCGAGAGACATGCGCCAGTCGGCGCGCAGGCTCTCGGCAAGCGCGGTGATGTTGTCTGCTTGTTCTGGTTGCATCTCTCGAAGGGTCTGCATCTTCGAATCGAAGTCTTTCGGGTCCGTGATAGTCAATGCCCCCGCGCTTGCGACGATTTTTTGCAAGAATGTTCGCTGCTGCGCACGAGCGAGCGTGAGTTCGTCGACGGGGTAGTCGTTTGCGATCTCGGTCGGGCCAGCGATGATGACGTCAACGTCGGCCGCAACGAAGTTCAGCGCACTGGCGTTCTTGTATTCGGCTACGGCCGTTAAGATCGGTCCGATAACGCGGTGGCTTTCAAACCAATTGGCGATCAACTTGATCCGGCGGATCTTCTGTCCCTTCGGTAGGATCGTTGGCAACTCTGGGTTGTCTTTGTGGATGAGGTTCTTGCCCTTCGTCTCTAGCTCGAATAGTTTCCGAAGATCACCGCAGAACTTCTTGATCAGCGCTTTCTCTCGCTGTTTGTTCGTTTTGTACGTATGGTGCTCGGGCCCGTAGCAGCAGTACGCTTGTGCGCCCGCGTGAGAAAACCCATCGAGGCCAGCGTCGCCTTGGGGCGAGGCGGGTACCGTCTGAAAGGACAGGATATTCGCGCCGACTCGCGCAGAGATCTCAAGCTGGAACTCATTTCCGACAAGTTCGGCGATGATGAGCGCGTAGGTGTCGGCGGGCGACCGTTTCATATCTCTGCTTCTGCGCGAACGCGCGCCCATCGTAGGCGATCGTCTCCCGCCGGTCAGCGCACAGGTCCATCAGTCCGTGAAGAGTCCGTGAAGGCGATGCTTGCATCATACCATCTTCCTTCCATCCTTCGGCTGCCCGCGATCTACGCAAACGCCCTTCAGCAAAGCGCTTGCTGGACGGTCGCGAGGGTTTCCGTGCTCCGCCTGGCGTAGCGCTCGGTGGTGCGTGGGCTGGAGTGGCCGAGGAGGTCGCGGATCGGGCCGTTGGTGGCGAGGATGCTTGGCACGTGTGGCGTTGGTCGTGGTCGTACTGCCGGGTTCTGTCCGAGAACCCAGCCCAAACCAGCCCAGCCGAGCCCGCACCGCGTTATGCGCAAGGGCTCCAACGGTTAGTGTTAGACGAGCCACTCGGTATCGCTCGTCGCCAAAAACGCGCTCATAACCCAAGAGTCGCGGATTCACGTCTTGCCGCCGAAGTCGAAGTCGAGCCGCCCAATAACGAGCTGACGCTCGCCGGGCGCGATGTGAGAATACCGCTGCAACACGGCGAGACTCGAATGTCCGAGCTGATCCATGCTCAGGCGGTCTGGCACGCCGGCCTGCCGGAGGAGCGTCGCGCACGTGTGGCGTAGCATGTGCGGCGCGATGTGCACGCCGGATTTCTCGCTGACGAGCGCGCAGAATCGACGCAGCGCGGTATCACCCATCGGCTGATCGTTCACGACGCTCACAAAGAGTCGCGAGGTCGAGAGATCGCGTTCGCGGCGAAGCGTGAGGTACTCGCGCATCGCGCGGTTCAGCGCCCCGGGCATGCAAATAATTCGTCCCTTCCCGCCGTGCTGCCCTTTGCCCTTCTCGATCGTGATCGTGTTCGCGTGGCAGTTCACGTCCTCGACATCCAGCGCCAGGACTTCGCCCTTGCGACATCCGCCGAGCGCCATCGTGGTAAGGACGGCAACGTTCCGCGCGCGTTCGAACTCTCCCGCATGCCACTGGTAGTTGCGCACGAACCGGAAGACCTCCTCAAGTGCCCCGCGCGGGAGGAACTTCACGAGTGGCCTGCCGGGCTTGGGGGTCGCGACGAACCGCGTCGGATCGACGGCAGCGTCTACGCGTGCAATGCGCGCGAAGGGTGCGTGCAGCGCGCGCCAGTAACTGTTGACGGTCGTGTGATTTGCGCCGCGCAAACGGAGCCACGCAATCCATTCCTCAAGAACACGGGTCTGCTCTTGGAGTTGGCCGCCGATGAACGGCGCTGCGAACGTCTTTTCGCGCAGGAAGGTCCGGAACATGGCGTACGCGCTCCGGTAGCCCTTCGTCGTCTTCGCCGAGAGCCCCTCGACCTGTTCAGCGTGCTGGAGCGTGGCCGCCATTCGCTCGTCGAGATGCTGGAGCGACGGGAACTGAAACGGCTTCGCGACCGCCGTTGCGACGGGCACGCCGGCCACACCCCCGAGGAGTTGCTGCAGTACGGCGAGCATCGCGTCCTGGCGCGAATGACCACGGCCGGTCGGCACCATCACCGGCAGCGCCTCGCTCTCGTGGGAATCGCTCAGCACGTGGTGCGGAGATCAGGCGCGCGGCCGGTGCCGAGATCGATTTCCCATCGCTGCTTCGGCCCGAGCGGCTGGAGATCGCGTCGCGTACGCGCGCGCCGAGACCACGCGCCGCCGCGGCTCACGCCCTTTGGTCGCCAGCCGGCGGCACGCACGCTCGTGCCGGTCTCGGATGCGAGCGTGTAGGTAAGCGCGCGTGCGTAGCCGAGCGCTCGCGCGATGCGAGCCGCAGCGCCATAGAGCGCGGAGCACGCGTTCCTGCATCCGTCTGTCGCAACCCGCGTCACCTCGATCGTCGAGCCGTTGTCGAGGCGTCGAGCAACCGGCCGACCGAGGACTGCCACGCCGCGCAGGCGCTGTCGGTCATCCCGCACGCCGATCGCGAGCTTCGCTCCGGCAGGTGCGCGCAGATGCCGGTGGTGCGAATTCACGTAGGCGTGCGCGTCGCGAAGTGTGACGGGAACGACGTGAAGGCGCTCGTAGGGTCGATTCCAAGTGGGCGATCCATGCCGCATCTCAGGTGTGGGTCAGGATGTCGAGAAGGGGACGTGCGACTGCGGACACGACGCCGTTGCCGCAGAGGGTGTACCGGGCGCGATCGGAGAGTTCGACTCGGTCTCCGTGTTCGTTCACCCCGTACCGCGTCCAGTCGTCCGGCCATGTCATGAGGCGCTCGCACTCGCGCGGTGTTAGGCGCCGCAACCGGCCAGCGTGTGCGAGCGCAAGATTGCCGTCTCCAGCACTGCGCGTGACGGTCTGCGCCACACTCCGTGCGCTGTCCGACATCTTCTGCAGGAGCGCATGTCGGCGACGGCGCCGCGTCGGAACGTAGAGGGCAGTTCGCTGCCCGTGGTTGTCGATGCCCTTCGCATAACTCGCGTCGATGGTCGTCACATCGCTTCGCGATCGCCAGACGCCGTTACTGCGTGTCACCGCGATCGGCGGAAGGCCCGGATCGCGCGCTCCGAGAGGAAATACTTGCGGGCGACGCGTGCCTCTACGATGTCCAATAAGGAACAATCGGCGGCGATCTTGGGCGGTGTACTCGCGCGCGTGACGCACCTCCCACTGGCAGTCGTACCCAAGCTCATCCAGCGCGGCGAGGATAGCGGCAAACGTCTGCCCGTCTGCGTGATTGAGAAGCCCTTGAACGTTTTCAAGGAGAAGAAGACGCGGGCGCTTGGCGGCAATGAATCGTGCGAGATCGAAGAAGAGAGCGCCGCGAGCATCGCTGAACCCACGGCGATGGCCCGCGACGGAGTACGCCTGGCAGGGGAAGCCCGCGACGAGGAGGTCAAACGTTGGGACCGCGCGGGCATCGAGCTGGGTGATGTCGCCATAGGGTGTGTGATCGGGGAAGTGGTAGCGGTAGACCGCGAGCGCCGTTCGATGAATTTCGCTGTAGCCGACGCATGCGTGATCGCGCAGCGCGAGTTCGAACCCTCCAACTCCGGTAAACGCAGAGAAGTAGGTCATAGCTGGGTGGGTGAACTGGATGGAGCGCCAGCAGTAGAGTCCACGATTCCGGCTGCACGCATCCGCCGCGCACTGCGCTCCGCGATCACCGCGTGCATCGCCGAGCTGAGATCGCGCTCGGGGGGTGCGTGAACTGCCCGGCCCTCCTTATGGGCGAGCATCGCGGCATCGATCCGCTCGCGTAGCTCTCGCTCGCGGAACGGCGCCGGGAGCGGCTTCAGCACTTGTACGCGGCGCGCCTTGTACGGTCGCCCCTTGAGCAACCAGTAGCACGCGCCGACTGGCAGGTTCGCAAGTTCACGGGTGCGCCACGCGATCTCCTCAGCGGGCGTCAAGAGCGGCTCGTCAATCTTCTCGTTAGGGCGCGTTTGCTCCCGCCAAATCGAGCCGAGAGGTTCGAAAATATCGTTTGAGAGGGCTTTCGCTTCCCCATACGGCAGCCGGAAAAAGAACTGCCGACCGGTGTTCCCGAGGAGGTGCGGCCGGAAGCCCGGTGGGAAGAGCGACAGGCCCTGCGCCGCGAGCGTCACGAACACCTTGTACTTGCGAGCTGCCACGAGGAAATCTTCGAGCCCGCTCTCCGCACCGGCAAGCACGTGCGCTTCGTCGAGGATGAGGGCATAGGGCGCGCGCTTATCGGGTGCGATCGCTTCTCGGCGCAGCGCTGCCATTTGGAAGACGTTCACGAGCAGACGCCCCATGATGTCCGCGGTGGGGCCGAGGTAGCCCTTCGCGAGGTTCACGACGACGGTCTCGCCACGATCGAGCGCGCCGAGAAGGTCCACCGTCGATCGCGGTTGCCCGAGGAATCGCTGCACCGCGATCGAGCCGAGAAAGGGTTCGAGCTTATTCAGCACGGCTGAGACGTACATCTCTTCGCGTGCGCCGAAGCGCAGCGTGAAGTACGCGCGCGACTGCTCCGAAGCTGTTGCGAGCACGCGTTGGCGAATCGCCGGAATGAGAAAGAACTGCGGGAGATCGACGAGGCTCATGACCGCTTCGCTCTCGATACAGGCTCGCAGGGCGTAGCGCATCAGCTCTTCCACTTTGACGCCCCACGCCCACGAGGCGGCGTCCTCACCTGCGTAGAGGCGCTTCAAGACGCCCACGAGGAGATCCACGTGCCTGCCGACATCGACGCCTTCGACGCGCGTGAGCGGATTCCATCCCGGCAGCAACTCAGGCCGCGTGAAGTCGAGCAGCACGAGGCGCGGCACGCGCGCGAGGAGGGACCACGCTGCGACGCGGTTGAAGAGATCGCCGTGGAGGTCGATGAGCGTGAACGGGCTTTTCTCCTTGATGTGGTAGCGCGCGAGGAGTTCGAGGAGGCTCGATTTGCCGCTACCAGTCGCGCCGAGGACGAGGGCGTGCTGATGCGCGTCCGCCGCGGCGATGTGGGTTGCGATCGCCTCGCCTCCCGGCACGTCGTACAGGCCGAACGCCATCCCTTTGCGTTCGCGCTGCGCCTGGACAAACGGGTCGCGTGCCCAAAACGCCGCCCATCCCTGCTTCGCCTTCGCGGTGGAGGTCTTGAACGTGAGCGAGAGCGAGAGCTCGTCCGGATTGCGGGCGAACCTCGACCGCTTCTTCGGTCGCAACGCGTACGTGGCGGCAGACGCGATGCCGAGCGAGGCGAGAACCGAGATCGTGAGAGCGAGCGGCGTCATGGGCGTGGGGTTGAGGAAGGTCAGGACGCGAAGCGCGCGAGCGCGGCGAGGAAAAGAACGAGGAGGAGCACGCAGCCGATGAGCACCACGAGGTGGACGAGCGAACGACGAAGGTACGGGATCGCGAGGAATCGCAGTCGGAGCCGCTGCGCGCGCGTCGGAGGCTTCGGGTCGACCACGATGAGACCGCCGTGCTCCGGGTGTCGCGTGAGGAGCGCGCGGCGTTCGAGCTTGCGCAGGTGAAAGCGCGCGTGGAAACGCCCGGAGAGCTTCACCATCTCGCTCAGGTGATCGATGTGCGTCTCGGGGCGATGCGGCTCGCACCAGAGCAGGTAGAGGTAGACGGTGAACGTTGTTCGCCCGATGAGAGGAAGTACCTGCACGAACCAATGCGTGGGCAACTCTTGCTGCACGGTGCGCTCGTAGTGGTGGGGCTCGACGCCGCCCGCGACGATCTCCACGAGCACCGTGTCGATGCCCCACAAGTCTTCCACGTGGTAGACGACATGGCCGCTCTTGACGAGGCGATCGAGCCAGCGGATGACACGACGGTTCGAGACGCGGAGCATCCACGCGAGGTCGTTCACGCGCAGAGCGAGAAGCCCCGTGCGCTGCCGAAGCGCCTTCGTGAGCAGCAGCAGCAGCGCTTCGTTGCGCCCGACTCGGTCCACCACGATGAAGAATGCTGAGAGATCCGCCCGCACCGTGGAGACACCCTCGGGCGGCTCCGGTCTCGGCGTCACGAACCGCACCCGCGTATTGTCCTGGAGCGCGTGATCGGGACGCGGGAACCTACTGCTGTTCGGATTCGGCAAGAACAGGTCCATTGGTGGTGGAGAGGGAGGAAGGAGGAGGGCCAATTTCAACGAGGCGTGTCATGGAGGTGAGCACGCGGCGCAGGTGCGGATCAGCAACCGTATCCGGGTGCGTCATGCTCGTGACGACGATCGGTCGCACGAGGTCCGCGCGCCGCCGCACGACCTCCGCGACCGGCTCTTTCATGAAGTCGATGCGTTCGAGGAGAAGGACCGGTGCGGCGAGCGCGAACCGGCTCTGGGCCGCCGATACTGGCCGGTCTGCGCGGAGGAGGCAATGCTCGATACGGTGCTGCGTGAACGCACGTTGCAGCCACTGAAGCGTCGCTGACAGCAGCGCCGCGTCGGTGCTCGCGAGGTAGAGGCCACGGCCACCGTGGACGCTTTCTTCGCTGAACCGTGCGATGTATGCGCGAAGGGAAGTCGCGACGGCATCAGGCACGCGTGGGAGTGGCGGAAGCGCGGTGCTCTGCGCGCCTTCCTCATACTCGACCGTAAGGTAGTGCCAGATGAGATCACGGACCGTGCGGTCGTTGCGGAACCGGCGCGCGATCCGGGCGAGCATCGCCGTGTTGAGCGCGTGCCGGCCGACGCGCTGATGCACGAGCGTCGTGCGGTGGATGCCCAGCTCCCGCGCGAGATCCTGCGCGCTCCAGCCCCATTCCTGCGCAAGGGCGATGAGCTCCGTGATGAGGCGAGGAGGCCGATGCACGGTGAGATGGGTGGAAGGGGAGAACGCACCCATTCTCGCTTCTCTGTGACGCCGCGCCGAGTGTGACTCCTTGTCTAGTGCTCGGCGAGCACGCAACAATGGCTCAAGCGTGCAGAGAAGGTGAAGAGTCCGAGTGCTCGCGGAGCACACGACGAGCGCGCGGAGCACAGCGCCCCGAGACGTGGACAGCCGTAGGTGCTGTATTGGTGTTCATCTAGATTCAGTCTACCTATCGAATTCCCTGTTGTGCAGGATTGACAGGATCTTCCTGTACAAAACGGCTTCTGGAAGCGAAGGACGGATGCCCCTCCTGCTTCGTGTAAATGAAGGCGACAACACTATCGTGACTATGAGCGCGTTGTCGCGGGGCCGCATGCGTGATGAGCAGCGACGGTGCTTCGTGTGCCTTCGGAGCACGGCGCCCAACTCGCCTCCGACTGCGCGCTCCGTGTGCTGTTCGAGCACATTCCCGGACTGTGCCGACGCTTCGAACGGCGGGGGCGAAGTACCGTAGAGACATCCATCAGCACTGACGCTTCCATGCTTCCCGAAGGCCACACGAACGATCACTCGACCGTGGCGCACGATGCAATCACGCACGAGAATGAAGCAGGGGAATTAGCGCATCCCCCTGCGTTCGCGCCCGCCGCAAACCTCACCCCGGATCGAGACATGGTTCGAGACACCCCACCCGAACGCGCGGCAGGTGTCGTGAACCTTGCCGTCCTCCAACGCCGGGACCGTGAAGCCCTCGGCGCGCTCGTTCAGCTTCGTCTCCTCACCTACACTCAACTTCGAGCGCTGAGCTACCCGAATGTGCACCCCTCCGTCACCCGTCGCCGCGTGCAGCAGCTCGTTCGCGAAGGTGTGCTTACAGTGTGGGAGTCACCGGCGAGAAGCGGTGGCCACACGCGCTATGCGTTGCCAACGACGTCCGCGGTTCGCGCGATCACTGGCATGCTCGTGCGCGACACTGCGGCAGAGCCGTTCGCGCCGCTCATTCGCCTCATGCTCCGACAGACGGCCAAGCGCGCGCTCCGGTTATCTGGTCGCGCACGCCCCAACTGGCTTGCTCACCAGATGGAGGTCAACACGCTCGTCCTTCGTCTGCGGGAAGCGACACCGCTGCGCTGGATGTCGAGCTGGGATTGCCCGTTTCCGGGCAGGCTTGCGTCGTTCGACCTTCCGCAGCCGGACTACGTTGTCGTCGAAGAGCATGCGGAGGGTCCACGGCTCGTCCTGGGCGAGCATGACCGTGGATCAGAGCCAATCGAGCGTTTCGTCGCGCGCAAGGTACTCCTCTACGCGGCGCTCGCCGCATTTCCAGAAGCGTGCGAGCACCACTTCGGCCTGCCGACGTTCACTGTCCGGGTGAGCGTCACTGATCCCGTTGACGGTGCGCCGATGCGCCGGCTCCGCGACCTGCTCGAGGCAACCCGACGGGCGGGCGGCGCCGAGGTCGCAAACCTATTCCGGTTCACGCTCGCGGGATGGCTGCACGCGTATCCGAACGAGCCGATCTGGTTCGCCCCGACCGATGAGCTAAGCCACATGTCGGTGCGCTGGCAGGAGCATGCGCCACGGCATGCGCATGCATCCGCGTAGTGCTGCGCTACGCGCGCGTTCCGCAGACGGAGCAGCGCCACGGGTTCACCATGAGATCCGCGACGTATCGGATGATTACCCAGATGCCGAACGTCACGACTACCAAGAGGAGATCGCCGCAGCCCCACACCATCGCGTTCTTCTCGAACTTGCGAACGGTCCCGCACGTGGCGCACATCCGTGAGGACACGCGCAGATTACCGACAGCCATGTTTCTTTGGGGGAGGAAGAGGATTTGATGTCACGGTAACTGTTGCAAGGAAGCTCAGCAAGGTACTGAGCATCTCTGTCGCATTGTGGCGATGAGCAGCCCTCGCCGGCGAGAGAAGACCGGCAGCGCCCTCTCCCCAGGGCTTGGCGGTTCCTCCGTCTGAGCGTGATGAAGTAGCCATGCGGCCGAGTTGTCGGTGGTTACAGACGCCGCGCTCGCGTGCCGCACGAGCACATACTCTGTCGGTTCATTCGCATCGGCTGGCGGTCTTCGTGTGCTGCTCGCGCACAAGGCGAGATTGCGTCCTCCTGATGCGATCCCTAACGCGGTTCAATGGTCGCGAACGGCACCTCCGTCGACCCTTCACATCACGACTCAAACCAGCGGCTGCGCCATCGCTTCCAATGCGACGGCTCTCCCGCAGTTGCTGGTCGAAGAGGGCGTTACATGGCGCCCTCGCGCGGTCGGTAAGAGCGCGCTCCCATGTTGCCTCGTCGGTTGATCGTCCTGGGCGTGCCCCCGTGCCACCTCTGATCGCTACTCGACGGACCTCATGGCTGCCGAACTGCCGGTCGCGCGAGGGCGGCGTGACGCACGCCCCGAAAAGGAGAGCGAAGTCATTGGAATCTCACATGTCATCTACGAGTGCAGCACTACCCTCAGTCGGACTACCGCAGCAACCAGCGCCACTCACCGCGCACGACGAGCCCGACGAGTGGACCTACGCGTGGGATCGTCTTTCGACGAACTCTCCTGACGACAAGGCAGAGCCCTGTTCACACTGTTCGGAAGTGTGGCAGTACATGGGCTCGATCCTTCAGCAAACGCCGAGGAGCGCGACGATCCTGCATCAGTTCCGGCATCGTCATCATCCACGAGCGCTTCGAAGGTGCTTTGTACTCATTCCGGCAAGCCCGGCGTTCCAACGCCGGCATGGCTGCAGGTGAAGAGCGCTCGCATCGTTGACCACGGGTCATGCGAAGCCGCTGGCGCTCTTGTGAGAGTTGTGCTTGCGATTGAGCGGGGCGAGGTCTTCTCGCCCCGCTCAAATCGTACTGCGTCCTCCCCGAGGCGCCGTTCGACGTTCCCCCGCGGGCGATGTGGAGCGACATACGACCGGCCGTCGATCACCCGCGTGGCCCCACGCCCGATCGACCGCGTCCGGCGTGCGCTCGCTTCTGCGTCGTTCGCGCGGGGACGCCGAGAAACGGCAGCCCGAAAACAAGGAGGAATACGCATCGTGCGCATCATCAAAGTGAATTCGCAACCCTACACCGTCATCAACGGCAAAGACTTTGCCGTCTATCGCTGGTTCTCACCTGGACAGCACGGACCACTCTTCATCCAAGTGGCAGGCCGTACCGCGCTCGCGCGCGAAGACCTGCCGACCGAAGATTGGGTCGTAATTCCCGGCCGCGACCGCGGCCACCGCCTCGCAACGGCATGGCGGAAGCCGTGGTTCGACTACCGCCTCGACGCGACGCGGAAGCTCGCGTTTCTTGGCGGCTCGACCGAAGGCTCGTACTTTCTCGCGCTCCGGTATCTCAGTCGGCGGTTTGGCCTCACGCACACGGACACCGAGCTCGCCACCACGAGCGCGGAGTTCATGACTCGGACAGATCTCCCGTACCCGTACGTTATCGACCGCGCCGATGACCTGGCGCTGTCCGCGGCGCAGCTCATCACGCTCGACGTGCCATCGCATTGGGGCCAGGACGACGCCATGCGTTTCCTTGCGGCGTAGCTACGCCGCGATGTCACGCTCGGCAAGGTCGTCGAATCCTTCGGCGTTTCGCGCTTCGCACGTCTCGAAGACGAGTGCATCGTCGGTTTCGAGTTTAGTGAGGAGTGCGACCATCGCGTCATACGCGGCACCGGGCGGAACATCGATCGCGACCATCCGGTCCGTCGCGCGTTCGAACGATCCGCCAAGGTCTTTCAAGGCGTCGAGATGCACCACCTGCTCATCGGCGGTCAGGTGCGCGTGAAAGACGATGCGAAGCGTGCGATGCCCGCTCGGCCGAATCACCGCGCGCACCTCTCGGATCTCGCCTTCAATTGGCGCGCGGACGACGTCATCGAAGTTCAAGCCAAAAGCGAAGAACGGCAGGTTCTTGAGCGCGAACAAGTCTCCCTCGATCTCGCGCGCCCACATCGATTCGCCACCGCCTTCGCCGAAGCTCACGTGCACCTTCGTTAGTTTCTCGTCTTTGTCCATTACCGCTGCGGCAGGTTAGTGAGAGGCGGATCGCACTCGCGGTCCACTCTTCATTCAACACCTGCACGTGGCATCCCGCAATACAACCGAAAGGAGATATCTCTGTGCAATCCGAAATCATCACCATCATCATCCCGCCCGGCATGTGGACCGATGCCGACGGCGACGCATCTCGCCTCATCTGCGTCATCAGCATCAATGGCACGCTCATGCATCTGGAAGCCATTCGCGTGCGCTACGTCGGGCGAAGCCGTGAACTGCGTCCGTTCAGCTCCAATCATGACGCCGATTTCGAACACCTGTGCAGCTATGGAAGCGAAGGGCAGTTCGAGACCACCGATATCAACGAGAAGAAGTACGTGCTCGTCGCGACACCGTTCGCATGAGGTGATGCGATGCACATTCACATCGTCACTCTCAACGTCGAAGGCGACCAGGTCGGAGCGTGGGCGACGGTGCATCCGGCCAAGGCCGAGGCGCTCGTCGAAAAGCTCGAAGCTCACTACAGGGACGCGGACGATCACTTCGTCGGCGTCTACCTGGCGGAGGTCGAGCTGGAAGTCAACATCGATGACGGGCCGGTGAACGCGATCGGCACGCCGCTCATCGAATCCCACCTTCAGCAATCGCTTTTCTAGCCCTTACAGCACCGTTTGCGTTGCGCGCATCCAACATTGGAGGAGTCATGCAGGACGTCACATTTCACAACGTCACCATCACGATTAACGCGACCGATGGAGCTAGCGCGTATACGGCGCTTTGCGATGCCCTCGGCCCGCTGGAAAGCGAGTGGGTGACGGACACGTACACGATCTACGACGAGGAGGGTCACGAGGTCGAAGCAGGCAGTACGGACGCGCTTTGGCCTAAAGAAGACTAGCACTCGTTTCATCAGCCCCCGCCCCTCACCGCTTCAACCCCCGCCCTAACCGCCGCTGACCGTGCGCGCGGTACCTCATCAACTCAACCAACAGCATCCCTGAAAGGAGGTCACACCCGTGACATCAGTCGACGTGTCTTCCGGCACGGCGTACGCCGGCCGTGACGCAAACCATGCATTCGGTTTCCGGCAGTTCAACGCATCCAAGCACGCGCAATACTTCACGCCGAATTGGCTCGCGGAGCTGCTCTGCGAAGTTCTGCAGCCCCTCGTCCCGCCTCGCGGTCCAAGCGATCTCGCCGTTCTCGATCCGACGTGCGGATCTGGCCGGCTCCTCGCGCCCTGGAAGCGGATTGGCGCGACGGTCCTCGGCATCGAGCTCGACGACCTCGCCGCCGATCACGCACAGTTCGCGCTCGGCACCACGAACGTCCGCACCGGCGATGTTCTGGATTACCGCAATCTCGTCAAAGGCTTCTCACTCGTCGTCACGAACCCGCCGTACGGCATTTGGTGGACGCCACCAGATCCCGGCGAACTGTGGGAGTGTGAGACGTCGGGCGGCAAGATCGAATCGCAGGGCGCGACGCTCGAAATCTGTACCCGCGCGCTCGCGTACAACGGCGTCCTCGTGGCGATCATCCCAACCAGCACGTTCCAAAGCAAAAAGGACCATGCTCTCCGCGACACGCTCTTCGCGAACTACAACGGACTCCTCCACGTTTCGCTGCCGGACCTTTTCGAAGAGGAGTACGGCATCGGGGTCTCCGTCGATCTCGTCGTCGCTCGTCGCATGCACGCGAAAGAGTGGAAGCCGTACACGATGCCGATTCGCGCAGAAGCCGCCGCGGAGGATCTTCGCTACGCCTTCCGCCGTGCCTTCGACTCGGAACGGAACTCCATGCTCCCGACCGCAGACCTCTCGCCCGTTCCCGTACTCTCACGTCTCTTCAACGTTACCGCCTCAACCACCGTTCGCGTGACACCGAAGGGTCTCAAGTGCGCACCCGACGCGGACGGCATGCTCGCGTTTCTCGATGAAGTTGTGACCGCCTTCGATCCTGTTCGCGGCATCGAGCACGGCATCGTGTCGGCGACGCTCTCGCCGGCATCGATCCTCACACTCGGACCGCGCGCCGGCGTCGAGACGCTCGCCTGGCTCGGCTTCGAGCCTGCGATCAGCGAAGCGGATGACGCGAAGATCACACGCCTGCAGGAGAAGTTCCGGCTCCTGCGGACGCCGCTGTACCCACCGGAGGCGCACCAACGACTCGCGTACCTCGACGACCGCAGCTACACGGCGAAAGCGACCGTTTTCATCGGCGATCACGAGCCCTGCTTCACGGTCGGTCGCAGCTATCACCTCCGGCCATCGTGGGTTCGCAACCGTGAGACCGCGAAGGTCGAAACGGTGACGCAAGACGCCAAAGAGGTCACGCTCATCACCTCGGTCGATCGCGGCTACCTTGCGTTCGCGGTGATGACGGACTCGGGCCACCGCGTCTTCCGTGAAATCGACGCCGCGGATGTGGAACTCCTCACCGCCGCGTTCGAACTTCCCGAGGTTCCCGATCTCGAAGCCATCGTTCCTGAACGCATCACGCAGCATCGCGCGAACGTGGCGCGCAGGTCCGCATTCCTGTTCCCGTTTCAAGGTGAAGACGTCGCCCGCATGGCCGTGAAGCCGTTCGGCTACCTCGGCTATGAGCAGGGCGGCGGCAAGACCGTCACCGCAGCATCGTGGGCACGCACGCGCGGCTTCAAGCGCGTGCTTGTCGTCTGTCCCTCGGGTCTCATCGACAACTGGATGAACGAGCTTCAGCAATTTGGCTTTCGCGCGCAGCGTCTCACGACGCACGCGAGCATCGCTGCCCTGCAGGAAGAGAAACGAAGGAGGTTTCTCCCCGACGACACCACGTTCTACGTCACGTCATTTGAATTTCTCTCACTCTCCGGCCC
The DNA here is from genome assembly GCA_034664845.1 of Thermoanaerobaculia bacterium. Lineage (GTDB taxonomy): Bacteria > Acidobacteriota > Thermoanaerobaculia > Gp7-AA8 > Gp7-AA8 > JADGNZ01. Next base: position 28,395 of record JAXDGW010000005.1, read on the forward strand.
CGGCACGTTCGACCCCTGGACCTGCCGACGCTTCACGAAGGATGGCGCCGTCGACCACGAAGAGCAGAACATCACGAGAGGCTCGTGCCCCGTCTGCAAACGGGCGTACGAGTCGGTCGTTGAGTCCTGTCCCGCGTGCGGCGAGGTCTCGGAGTGGAGCGGCGGCCACTGCCGCACGTGCAAGCATCAAGCGTGGACCGCCACGGGCGATACGCGCCAGTGGCCGGCCTACAAACGCATCAAGAAGCTGTTCGGAGCCGTGCTCGTGGACGAGGCGCAGATCGCCAAGTCCAAGAACACACTCCGCGGACGTGCGGTGCGGGCGATGCGCCCGAAAGGGCGTCTCATTCTCACCGGTACGCTCATGAAGGGCTATGCGACGGACATTTTCTGGAACGTCGCCTGGCTCCTCGGCTTCGACAATCCGCTGTTCCCGTACGCCTACCGCGGCGGCTCGAAGCGCTTCCTCAACGAGTTCGGCACCTACGAGTTCGTAGACCGGCAGTTCGAGGAATCGCTCCACGAGGGTCGCGCGAAGCTCCTCCCGGAAGTCAGTAACCTCAACCGCTTCTGGCGGCTGATGGCGTCGTTTGCCATTCGCCGCCGCAAAGACGACATCTACGATCTCCCGAAGAAGCACCAGCAGATCGTCGTCCTCAACCTCGACGGTGCGCACGCGCCGTTCTACAACTCGTACGCGGATTGGGCGCAGAAGGCGATTGCGAAAGCACTCCGCGAGGGCGACGGCACGCCGAACATGGGCGTGATCTCGAATGCCCTCTGGAAGCTCCGCTACGCTGCAACGTGCCCGGTCGCGATCGACTACCTCAACCCCGCACTCGAGGCCACGACGTGGAACAAGCTCGACTACGTGCTGAACTACGTCCGTCGCGCATCCGAGCGTGGCGAGAAGACCATCGTCTTCTCGGGTCTCCGTGTCATGGTCGCCTCGATGGTGAAGCACCTGCGTGCGAACGGCATCGGCGTGCTCCCAATCACCGCGGAGGTCGCGACGAAGAAGCGCTTCGGACTCATTCGCGAGTTCTCGAAAGACCCGGAGCTCAACTGCATCGTCGCGTCCCTTAACTGCCTCAACCGCGGGTACACCATCACCGCGGCGAACCACGTCCTCATCGTTGACTTGGAGTACAGCCCCGAAGCCACGGACCAAGCGGGCGACCGCGTCCACCGTCCTGGCCAGACGAAAGACGTCTACGTGCAGGTGCTCCTGTCGCGCGACACGATCGACCCGATCATGTGGGAGGTCGTGACGCAAAAGGCAGAAGCCATTCGGCACGCGATCGATGGCAAGGCGCGGTTCCTCGACGTCGCGGAGATCCTGCAGAAAGCAACCGGCGACGTGCAGATGGAGATCGCTCGCCGTATCGAGCGCATCCACCTCCTGCCCGTGCCGCAGCCGGTCATCCCGCTCGAGGCGGCGCCCGAATCACCCATCAACGTCTTCCCGTTTCCCGTTGTCGTTCCCGACGTCATCGACGTGTCCACGGCGCTGCTTGAAGCGGTAGTCCCACATCTCCCGCGCGCCAAGGCCGTCCAGCTCTCGCTGTTTGCCTCAATGCTGTAACCCCACCGCCGCGGCATTCCGCCGCTTCCCTCACCTACACATCGAAAGGAGTTCTCACATGTACTGTGCGCACGTCCTCTGCGCGCGCGACCCCACCGACCGCGCGATCGCGCACCACGATCACGTCTGTCTCACATGCGGCATCATCGGTTGCCTCTGCGACCGCTGCACCAAACTCATTCCCCACGGACCTATGTGGGACATCCCCGAATCGTGGTGTTACTGGTGCTGGTGCTGCGATCCCTGCTGTGGACAGACGGACCAGCCGCTCACGCCCGCCGACATCATCCGAGCAATCGAGTGGAGCGTGCGGTCCATTGCCAACGAGTACATCCGGCGCTGCATCATCGCCGCTGCAACACGCGACGAAGCGATTGCTGTTGCGCGCCGCGAATGCTCGCGCGGTGGCCATAGCGGGAACTCGGAGTCCGTCATGGGCTTCCGCGACCGCTACAACCGCGGGCGCGGTCTGACGGCGCAGTTCGGCCATCGGAAGGGTGTCGTGACGTGGGCGCACATCGCCGACTACGTCCGTGCGCCCCAAGACGCCGCCCATGCCGCGATTCCCGCACAGCAGCTCGCACTGTTCGGCTGACCTTCAACCCACCTCAACACGCAGGAGGGCCTTTCCGGCCCTCCTGTGACCTCACAGACCCATCTCCAACATACGAAAGGAGTCCGTCATGGACTTACTCCCGCACGACGTGCGCGCGGCACTCGCACGTTTTCCCCTCGGTTCGCAGGACGGCCGCGGCATGGCTGCTCTGGTCGTCGTGAAGTATTTCTTCCCGGCTGGTCGCTACACGCTCTACGTTACCGAAGCAGAGTTCGACGGCGACGACGCGCAGCTCTTCGGCTACTGCCTCTCGCCGTTCGGCGAGGACAGCAACGAGTGGGGCTACGCCTCCCTTGCCGAGCTCCGGAACCTCCGCGTCCGCGGCCTCACGATCGAGCGTGACCTTCATTTTCCGATCGCGACCCGCACCGTTGCCGACGCGTTGAAACGTACCGCCGCGTGACGTAACGCAACCAGTCACCTCACATCCACCCCAAACACGAAAGGAGCCTTCAATGGACCTCGTCCTCAAACTTCGCGAACTGCGCAACCTGCGCGGTCTCAGTCAGAAAGATGTCTCGCGCCGCTCGGGCGTCGGCGAGAAAACGATCAGCTCATTCGAGACCGGTCAGCGGATCGGAACGATGAAGCTCTCGCAACTCGCCAAGCTCCTCGCGATCTATGGCGTCACGGAAGAGCAGTTCTTCAGCCGTGCAATCGAGGAGCTCTTCGACCCCGACGCGATCTCCCGTCGCTCGCGCGAAGAGCAACTCATCGCCGGGCTACAGGATCTTGCCGCAGACGCCCGCAACGCCCTCCTTGAGCGCTTCGAGCTGATGCTCGACTCCGCGCTCACGGTGCGCGGTCCCGCGTCCGGTTCGATTCGACTCGCTACGCCTCGACCATCCGCGACGACACACCATGCGTCGGCCGCGTGAGGTGCGAGATGCGCGCAATCGCACGTGACCCCTTCGCCCGTCAGTCCCTCGTTCGCGCGGTCGTTCGACCGCTCGCGCCCGGGCAGACTTGTTCGTGGTGCGGGAGCGTTCGGATCTCCCGACGTTCCCGCACTACCTCTCTCTATCGCTACGGCACCGAGCCCGACGCGATCCACCCACAAGTGTCGTGGCACCCTGGCGCGTTCTGCGCCAAGTCCTGTCATGACGCCTATCACGACGCCGCGTAGTCGGCGTCCACCTGAAAGGAGCCATCCAATGCGCCGTACCTTCGGGACACACGTCCGCCTCGACGAAGAGGCGATGTGCAAATTGAATCGCATCCGCCGCGGATCGCGGCAGCCGCTCTCTCGTTTCGTCAACATCATCGTCCACGACTTCCTCGATACAGTGCGCAGTGAGCAGCGTCGCTGCCGGCGCACGCTACGGTCATCGGGCGGCCGGAGGCGAGCATGAGTGATCGCCCAATCATCCGCTGTTGTGACCAACCACGCCTTCAACTCACGCGCGATGAGCGCGTGACACGCCTCGCTACCCTCACCGACGAGGGCGTGCTGCTTGTTGACGCCACCCCGCTCTCTTGCAGTGGCGAGACATTCGACAGTGATGACAAGCACCTCGCCTGCGACAACTGTGGCATGGAGCAGGAGTTGGAGGATGACTGACCTCGCAACGCGCGACACGCCACGGATCCCATCGTCCGATAGAGAAGCAGCGACGGTGCTTCCGTTCCCAGCTCCCGACCCTGCCCCGGCGGCGGTCTTACTCACCAGTGAGCGTCCAGCCACGCGCCTTCGCCGACACGGGGCTGACACCCTGAGCGACGCGGAATTGGTCGCGCTTCTCACGCGTAGCCACGTTCGCACTGCGGCAGACCTGCAGCCTGCGCGGGCGCTCCTACGAGACGGTCTCGCATCGCTCCTGCGACGGGTCGCCGCCGGCGCGGCGGACATCAAACGCCACGACGCGACACGACTCGCTGCGGCGTTCGAGCTCGCACGTCGCGCCATCGCACCGCTTGCCGAGCCGCTCGAAGCGTTCCATCCAACCGTCATCGGTCCGAGGATCGCCGCCCGCTACGCCCTCGACACGCAGGAGCATCTGGGTGCGCTGTTCCTCGACACTCGCGGCCGAATCATCAGTGAGCGCGAGGTGTTTGTCGGCACGCTTCACAGCGCGCTTGTCAGCACGCGCGACGTGTTGCAACTTGCCCTCGGCCTCCACGCGAAAGCGGTCGTTGTATTTCACAACCATCCGTCCGGCGATCCGCAACCGTCAGAACAAGACGTCGCCTACACGCAGCGGCTGGCGAACGCCGCCCAGCTCCTCGATATCGACCTCGTCGATCACCTTGTGCTCGGTCGTCGTCAATACATCTCTATGAAAGCGCGCGGCTACTTTTGATTCATGTCCCTAAGAGCGGTGGCTTGTGCCACCGCTCTTTTTTTTAGCTGCCGCAAAAATGACTCATAGACACGCATCCGCGTCTTACGCCCTTTTCTCACCAATCGTGCATCGACGCTGTGCGATTATCCGAATCGCTCAGTGGCCCGCGAAACATGGCGATACGAAAATCACGCACTCAACAGCTGACGTTCACTCCGCCGCCGCCCACCTTCACCGACATCGAAAATCAAGGCGTTGGCGAGTTCGCGCGCAAGGCGTACCTGGATTACTCGATGTACGTCATCCTCGATCGCGCGCTGCCGCACATCGCGGATGGGCTGAAGCCTGTGCAACGCCGTATCGTCTACGCGATGTCGGAACTCGGGCTCGGGCCGACCTCGAAGCCGAAGAAGTCCGCACGCACGGTGGGAGACGTCATCGGCAAGTTCCACCCTCACGGCGATTCCGCCTGCTACGACGCGATGGTGCTCATGGCCCAGCCCTTTTCGATGCGGTACCCGCTCATCGAAGGCCAAGGGAACTGGGGTTCGCCGGATGACCCGAAATCCTTCGCCGCGATGCGCTACACCGAGTCGAAGCTCGCGAGGTTTGCGCAGTCCCTGCTCTCCGAGCTTGAACGGGGCACGGTTGAGTGGGGCCAGAACTTCGACGGCACGATGCGCGAGCCGAAGTTGCTGCCATCGCGCCTGCCGCATGTCCTCTTGAACGGCGCGACCGGGATTGCCGTTGGGATGGCGACCGACATTCCGTCGCACAACGTCCGTGAAATCGTAAGTGCGTGTCTGGAACTGCTCGACAATCCCGACGCGACACTCGCGCAGCTTACGAAGCACGTCCAGGGACCGGACTTTCCCACGGAGGGCGAGATCATCACGCCCGTCGCGGAGATACGCGAGATGTACAAGACCGGGAACGGCTCCGTACGACAGCGCGCGAAATGGGAGATCGAGGACGGCACCGTCGTTGTGACTGCGTTGCCAGCGCAGGTCTCGGGAGGCAAGGTACAGCAGCAAATCGCGCAGCAGATGACAGCGAAGAAGCTGCCGATGGTGGAAGACGTCCGCGACGAGTCCGACCATGAGAGCCCGACGCGGCTCGTGATCGTCCCTCGCTCGAATCGCGTCGATCTGCCCGAGCTCATGACGCATCTCTTCGCGACGACGGATCTGGAGCGCAGCTATCGGATCAATCTCAACATGATCGGCCTCGATGGCCGGCCACGTGTGTACAGCCTCCGCGACTTCCTCGCCGAGTGGCTAGAGTTCCGCGTCGAGACCGTGCGGCGACGCCTGCAGCATCGCTACGATCAGGTGAACGCGCGTCTGCATCTCCTCGAAGGGCTCATGGTCGCGTACCTCAACGTCGATGAGGTGATTCGCATCATCCGAACCGAGGACGAGCCGAAGCCGGCGCTCATGCGGCGGTTCGCGCTCACGGACGTGCAGACGGACTACATCCTTGAACTTCGTCTCCGGTACTTGAACAGACTGGAGGAGATGGAGATCCGCGGAGAGCAGGCGAAGTTACAAGAGGAACGCTCCGCGCTCGAACGAGTGCTTGCATCGAAGGCTCGTCTGCGCGCGAAGGTCCGCGAAGAGTTGGTGAAGGATGCCGAAGAATTCGGCGACGCGCGGCGGTCACCGATCGTTGAACGTGAGGCCGCGAAGGCGCTCGACGCAACCGCTCTCGTTCCTTCGGAAGCTGTGACGGTTGTCCTGTCCGAACGTGGATGGGTTCGCGCGGGCAAAGGGCATGATCTTGATCCGACCGCGCTGCCGTATCGTTCGGGTGACCAGTTACTGCATGCCGCAAGGGGCCGCAGCAATCAGCTGGCGGTGTTCCTCGACTCCACGGGGCGCACGTACTCGCTCCCCGCACATGAACTGCCATCCGCGAAGAGCCACGGCGAGCCGCTCACCTCGTCCCTCGCACCACCGGCAGGAGCCACATTCGTCGGTGTCATGATGGGCGATCCCGAGGATTTGTGGCTGCTGACGACCGACGACGGGTACGGGTTCATCGCGCGCCTCGACGACATGATGACCCGCCTCAAGGCGGGCAAGGCGATCGTGAACGTTGCGAAAAGCGCAGCGGTTCTCCGACCGCAGCACGTCACCAGCTACGAAACGGATGTCGTCGCCGCAGCTTCGAGCGAAGGGAAGCTCCTCATCTTCGAGGCGGCTGAGTTGCCCGTCCTGGCACGCGGAAAGGGTGTCCAGACGATCAAGATCCATCGCACACCCATCGCGCCTGAGATGGTCATCGCGACCGCCGTGATCCCGAGCGGCGGCACACTCATCGTGCATGCCGGCAAGCGTCACACGAACCTGAAGGGCGCGGACCTTAAGCAATACTACGGAAAGCGTGCGCAGCGCGGTCTTAAGCTCCCGCGTGGATTTCAGAACGTCTCGGTCATTCGGACGTGGGCGGAGCACGATGGCCGAGTGTCGAGCGACGATGTCGTGATGTGACGAGTACCGCCGTAGCGCTCGGTCGATCCGCTACCAGACGTAGACGCTTTCGAAAAACGGCAGCATCGCGCGGAGCGTGTCGCGTGAGCGCGTGAGTAAACACCCGAGAAACGGCTACACTATTCAACAAGTCGCGCGTTCGCGACTCGGCGTGCTCGCAGCAGCGTCGCTCCCTGCTCTTTGAAGATCCAGCTTCGGGATGCCCTCTTCGGGTGCCGTTCGCGAGGCTGGTCTCTAACAAGTCTCTATTTTTCCCAAGTCGGATTGCTCCCGATCACTCCGGACTGCTCCGGACGCCATGAAATCCCCCAAAAATGGCAGGTCGGCAATCACGCGCGCTCTCGCTCTCGGTGATGTGGTGTAGCTCAGTTGGTAGAGCGCCTGATTGTTAATCCGGTGGTCGGAGGTTCGAGTCCTCCCGCCACAGCCAGCGGAACAACTCCGTAGACAGCACTTAGCAGCACCCCTCCTCCACCGATTTTGGAGTTCAGCCCAAGTGTCTAATCGCGTGTCTAACCGGCGCCGCGACGACATCGTTTCGCTCCGTTTGGAACGAGACGATCTGCGGGAAGGGGTCCTTGCATTCACTCCGGCGCATGGACCTGAAGAACCTCATCTCGCGCATCGAGCTGGCCACCTCGCTCCGCGTCCACCCGCAGACGGTCGCGAAATGGACGCGGCTCGGCGCTCCTCCTCGGGTACGCCGTCGCGGCGCGCAGCCGCTACGAGCTCACGCAAACTTGGTACGACAGGCTCACGGGGCCTTCTCCGGCGAGTGATGATTCGAACAAGCTCTGGAACCTGGCGCACAAAAACGTCGATGACGGCATCCGTAAGGTCGCAAAGCGGATTGCCAAGGCCAGCGACACAACGGCTGTGTCCAAAAGCAGCTCTTCGAGTGGATCGCCGAGGGTATCGCGAAGTTCCTCGTCGGCAAGATCGCTTGGGAACTTCGCATATCGGGACCACTCCATGATCCAAGCTCCTCATGGAACTTACCTGCAAGCAATGTGGCGCAACTCGTTCTTGATGCGAACCGTAAAGGACCTGAAAGGCTTGGACACGTCACGCCTTATCCGCGAGCCGATAGTCGTCTCCGCGGAATAGGTAGCTGCCTCCTTGTAGCAGCGTTTACGGGCCACCGCCAATTTAAGTGAGTTGGCTCGCGGGCAACAGCCGCTCACCCGGCCTCTCAATGACCATCTTATTGGGCAGGGCACTCGCGCGCCATTGGCTGAGGCCGGTTCCGCTCGCGGCGCCGCTCTAGCGAAGAGCAGGCCGAGTGAAGGTCAATGTAGACGGCGCATAGTGCGCTGGAGCGAAACGCATCGCACCCCTCACATCGACGCGTAGCGATCATCACAAGCCAGTTGGGGACGTTGCCGTTATCTTCTGCGCGTGCAAACGACCGCGTCGATCGAAACACCTCTGAAGACGATTAGCAGTTCACAATGCTACAAGCCGGACCGTTCGTGTCCGGCAAACAAGTAAAAGGAAGGTTTCTCGTATGAGAAAAGTTGCGCAAGCACTAGTCATTATCTGCCTTTCAATACACGCTGGATCACTCTCTGCCGCTTGCAAGTCCGAGGCGTGCAAACAGGCAACGGCATGGAAGAACGGTTACACCGCGATCGTCCTCGACGACAACATTGGCCGCAAAGACTACTTTGCAGTGCTCGATGTTGTGAAGGCGAATAAAGGCGTCGTCGCGATCGAGGCAGAACGCGTTCTGCTCGGGTGGCTTCCTGTCAACGCCGCCGGAAAACTCAGATCGACGCGCGGCGTGAGTGCCGTGCTCTACGATCCTGCGCCTCGGGTCACTGATCTTGTTCATCGCGACGAGGCGATCGCCGCTCTGTCATATTTTAATCGGGTACGGACCGGCGAATTTGAAGATACGGTTGAGGCTGGTCTTGCGGTAAAAGGAGAGCCGCTCACTGGCTGTGTCATACCGAGGCCAACTTCCAGCGCGCTACGCTCGCAGAGTTTGCAGAGCACCTCGTCCGATTCGCGCAATCGTGAAGACCGCGCCTCGGTGCTCAAGATAGAACGGACTCCTCCCGATACCGAAGACCCAAACGTACCGAAATTTCCCGGCGTCGTCTCGCCGAACTTTTGGTTTCATACGCCCTACCATAATCCCAGCATGCGCGGGCGTATTACCGTCCAGCTCTTCCGGCTCGACAGCGACGGGAGCATTGACCCCAACCTTTACACCTGGACCAACACGGATATCGGAACGTCGCGAGACCAAGTCTATAGCGCATACACCTTCTGGGTGGATGAGGCGGCGGCCCGCGGTATCACGCTTAGCTTCACCGTAAAGACCATGGACCCGTTCTCCCGATATACGCGTTCACTTATCCCCACTCCGACGCATTACGAGCCAATCACGCATTCGGGCGGCGACGACTACCTCTGGATCAATGACGCGCTTGGACCACTCGGTTACGGAGCCTCGCCGGTGACGCAAGAGAACGTCTACAACCAGAACGATGCTTTCAACGGAGCTATGGCGGCTGACCCAACCTATGGTCCGTACGACGGGTCGTACTCGGTCTACGTTGTCTACAATCCCTCCCCGGCGCCCAGCCAGTTCGCGAACGGTCAACGTGCCTACGGGATGTACGACGGTCCTTATACGATGATCATGTGGAATTCCGCCGGCTGGGGTCCCAACAACCTCGGACTCGTTCTCACGCACGAGACTGGACACATCTTTTGGGCCTGCGATGAGTACTATGACGCGCCGTCCAATACCGGGTGTTACAGTTGTTTGCACTGCTTCTTCAACGTCGGTCCTCGCAACCAACAGACGACACCTTGGATTACAAACGCAAACTGTGACTATCCCAACGCTTCATCGTGTGACGTGCCCCGGACGACATGTGTCATGAAGGATCAGAGCCACACCCTCTGCCCTCACACCCCGGGCCAAATAGGTTGGTAGGTACGATATGACGACCCTCACTCGCGGAACGATTCGCAGGTATGTCTTCGCGGCCGCACTAGTTTGTGCTGCCGTCACTCGTCCGGTCGCAGCACAGGATCTCAATCATTTCGAGCGCGTGCTGCTGCCCGTCAGCGTGAGCCGAATTCCTGGCGCTTTCGGTACGCTGTGGTCAACCGAGTTGTGGTATCGCAATAATTCAACTCGGCCCGTGGCTATCTATCCGCTTGCGATGTCGGATCATGTTCCGACGATGAATCGAACTGAATTACTGCCCGTATTCACGTCTCCGAACTACGATCCAAGCCAGATTATCAATGTGGAACGGAACGGGATCGACGACATTCAGTTCGATCTACGGCTGTTCAATCGATCTGATCCCCGCGCGAAGTTTGGCACGAAGATCCCCGTCGTACGCGAGCACGAATTTGCTGACGCCATCAGTCTCATTAACATACCCACGGCTGCGGACTTCCGTAGCGCGTTGCGTATTTACGCGTTGCCCGACGACTCAGTTACCGGCGAAACTGTTCTCCTGCAGATCTTTTCGAACGATGAGCGGCTGCTGGTATCCACCGAAATACCTTTTGTTGGTGTACCGCGCTACGCAGTCGTGTCGTCTCTCGCAGATGCATACCCCGCGATACGCCAGGTGGATCGTGTGCGCGTGCATGTTGCCTCAACCAGCGGCCGTAAAATATGGGCGTTCGCCGGCGTCACTTCGAATACGACTCAGGATGTCTCAATCGTTACCCCGGACTGAATCGCAAGCGAGTACCGAGAGAGGGTTCACTCACCGGCCGAAACATCGCGTTCTACGCGTGTCGAAGGTCGCTCCAATCCGACGTCGTCGCTGCGCCGCTGTCGATCGCGGCGCAGCGGCGCTCGATTTTCGAGCGCCCATGCCTAAGCGTATGACCGATGTCATAGGCGGATAAATCGCATCAGCATGTTCAGGCGGAGCGCGGATGACGCCGCACACCAACAATGACGCTGCGCAGCATCCCCACGAACGTCAGTAACCACGCTGCAAGAGCCACCGTCACGAAGAGGCGCGGCAGAGAGTGCAGGAGCGGAAGGCCGGCTGCATCCGCGAGGCGGAACGTGCAGACGGCGTACATGCCGAGGGGGAAGACTGCGCCCCAGTAGAGCGGGCTGTAGGTCAGCGGAAAGTGTTTATAGCCGTGGCGCCAGACGCCGAGGATGAGCAGCATTGGGATCCACCAGGTGGCGGTGGCCCAGAAGAGAATCGTCAGGCCGAGAAGAAACGGACGCAGATCCTGCAGGAGCGGCGATGCATTGGCGGACGCGAAGAGCAGCGTGCCTGCCAGCGTGGAGATGGCCATCGCGCCCATGTTGATCCAGTACGGCGGCATGAGATCCGACGGCGCGAACGCAAAAAACGTGTAGCGGTAGAAGATCAGAGAGATGAGCCAGATGTAGAGCATTCCTCCAGCCAGCCAGAAGGCGAGGCTGACGAAAAGGAGCGTCTGTCCGAAGGCCACGGACGGCGCGACGATCGATGCCAGCGTCGATACCGACTGCGTGGCCACGACGGCGACGAGCCAGCCGCCGTTGATCCCTTGATCGAGCGTCGGCTTCGTCTCTTTCACCGTGAATGCGGCGAAGACCGCGTAAATGAGCAGCAGCCAGAGAACAAGCGTTGCGATCCAGAGCCCGAAGGCGAAGGCTGGCTGCTTGCCGACGATGACGAGCTGGGACCCCAGCACGCTCGTTGCGGCGACGGTGGTGAAGAAGCCGACGCCGCGCTGGTGATCGATCAGATCCGCGAAGACATCGCGCGGAAAGAGGCTCACCCGCAAGATCGTGAGGAGCCAGAGTACGACGTAGGCGGCAATGTTGATCACCAACAGAATCTGCGGGACGAACGGGATCTTCAGAAGCTGCGCGGCAATCGAGATGATCCCGGTCGCCATGACCAGCGCAAAGTATGCCGGATGGAGCGTGCGTACACCGTCCAAACGCGCCGTCACCGCCGCTCCATGCGGTAGATGTACGAGAGTAAGCCGGCGTTCAGTCCGAAGCAGATGATGCTCGCCACGGCCGCCGGGATGATGACGCTCTCCTGCCCCGCGAGAAATGCGTTCATGGTCGCCGTGAGAAGCCAGAGCTGCAAGACGACCATCATCAACACGATGGAGAGGATGCCGTAGACGATCGTCGTCTTCTGTTTCCTCGTGAACGTCCTTCTCATGCCCGCACCTCGCGGCCCACGGCGTAGAGATCACCGTTTCGAATCTCGAGGCGGATGCGCTCGAGCGGCCGCCGCGGTGGCCCGGCGATGGGCACTCCCGTCTCGAGCTCGAACGAGCCGTTATGGCAGGGGCAATGAAAGCGGCCGTGCGCGAGGTCAGGAACGACCGCGCAGCTCAGGTGCGTACACTTCTGATTGAATGCGACGTAGTGCTGCGGCCCGGTGCGGACGACGATGCAGATGTCGTGTGCCGCGGGGTAGTCGAAGATGAGTGAGCCGCCGACGGCGATCGCATCGGCACGAGCGATCCGTTTCACCGGGGGCGTGCCGGTGCGTCTGCGCAGAAAGTTCTCCACCACGATCCAGGCTTGCCCGACGACGAACGCAAAGCTGGTGAGCACGAGGAACTTCGTGAAGTCGCGGCGCGCAACGAATTCATCCTGCGGCCAGTCGACCGGGAAGTCGTTCCGCCATTGCGGCTGATCATGGTACGGGCGGCCGTCCGGCGGAACGGAGAGCTGATCGGGTGTCGTGCGCGTCGGCAACGTTGGCATCGTCATCGTGCTTCAGCCTCACATGTCATCGAAGACCGAATCGAGCATGTCCGCGCGGCCGGCAGGCGCGTCGTCCATCGCCGAGAGGACGTCGATATGCTGGATGCTTGTTTCTCCAGGGGCATTGCGCGGCACCATCATGTGAACCTTCGTGGTGATGGTCTGCTCGCCGAACTGGAACGTGTTGACCGGCTCCGAGCGCGGCCGCAGGTGCTCGATCTCCTCGCGAGTGCCGAAGTAGAGCGCGCCTGACGGGCAAACGCTGGCGCACATCGGCTTCAGACCGGCCGAGGTGCGGTCGTAGCACATGTCGCACTTCATCATCAGCGAGAACTCGGTCTGCATTTTGGGAACGCCGAACGGACAGGCAAGCACGCAGTTGTTGCAGGCGATGCAGCGAGGCTTGCGCGCGGTCTGGACGACGCCGTCTTCCGTCCGTTTGATCGCGTCGGCGGGACAAACCTCCGCGCACGTCGGCGAATCGCAGTGCATGCAAACCACCGGGACCGTCTGCACCGAAATGGGCCGGTCGACATACTGCAGATGGATCATCGAGTGGCCGCGGTGCGTGTCGCACTCGCTGCACGCGGCCACGCACGACTGGCAGCCGATGCAGCGGTTCGGGTCGACGAAGAACTCCATGTTGCCGAATGCGCTCATCATCACCGTCCCTGTTGCGCGGCCGTTCGCGCCGCGTCATCTCCGCCGCCGCGTGTGATGTTCGTGCCGTCGCCGCCGGGAAGTTGCGTCGCGGTCTCGTCAGGCGGCTTCTCCGATTTTCGCAGGCGGACCGCGCACACCTTGTATTCAGGAATCTTCGACACCGGATCCTGGGCTGCGATCGTCAACTGGTTCGCCGACTTCCGTCCGGGCCAGTGGTACGGGATGAAGACGGTGTCGGGCCGGATCGTCGTCACGACTTGCGCACGCACCGTCATCGATCCGCGGCGCGACTCGACGGTGACCCAATCGCCCTCGCTGACGCCGTTCTTCGCCGCGAGCCTCGGATGGATCTCCACTCGCGGCTCCGGGTACTGGTCGACGAGCGGCCCGATGCGCCGCGTCTGCGTGCCGGAGAGGAACTGGCTGACGACGCGGCCCGTTGTGAGGATCACCGGATACTCCTCATCAACGTCCTCCGCGGGCGGACGGTAGGCAGGGACGTTGAAGCGCGCCTTGCCGTCCGGGAAGTAGAACGGACCAGCGCCCTTCGCAATGGGATTCCACGAGCCGGGCTCGAAGAGGCGCGGCGTGCCGGGATGATCGTCGCTCGGGCACGGCCAGAAGATGCCGTTGTTCGCCTCGATCTTTTCGTACGTGATGCCTGAGTAGTCGGCCACGCCGCCCTTCGATGCAATCCGCAACTCATCGAAGATCTCGCGCGGACTCTCGAAAGTAAAACCGTGCGGACGGTTCAGCGCCCTGGCGATGTCTTGAATGACGCGCCAGTCCTGCGTTGCGTCGCCCGGTGGATCGACCGCCTTGTTGATCTTGATGACGCGCCCTTCGACCTGGGCGACGACTCCTTCATCTTCTTCATGAAGCGATCCTGGCAACACGATGTCGGCGTGCTGCGCGGTCTCGCTGAGGAAGAAATCGATCACCGTGAAGAACTCGAGCTTCTCCAGCGCGCGAGTGACGAAGGCGTTGTCCGGCAGCGACACCTTGGGATTGAAGCAGATGAGGAGCAGGCCCTTGATCTCGCCCGCGTCGATCTTGCGCATCATCTCGTAGCAGTCCACGCCGGCTTCCGGAATCTCCTCCGGCTTCACGCCCCACACACCCGCGACATACTCGCGATGCGCAGGATTCGAGATATCGCGCCAGCCGGGAAGCTGATCGCACTTCTGTCCATGCTCGCGGCCGCCCTGTCCGTTCCCTTGTCCGACGACGGTTCCGTAGGCGCAGAACTCGCGGCCGATGCGCCCCGAGGCCAGGACGATGTTGATGGTGCTGAGGCAGTTCTCGACGCCATGCGAATGGTGCTCGATGCCGCGCGCATGCATGAGAAAACTCGTTTTGGCCTGACCCCACAACTCTGCCGCGGCGCGGATCGACTTCTCGGCCACACCAGTCACCTCGGCCGTTCGCTTCGGCGTCCATTGCTTCACGTGCTCGGCCACAGCCTCAAAGCCAACAGTGTTCTTCTCGATGAAATCGTGATCGATCCAGTCGTTCTCGATCATGAGTTGCAGGATGCCGTTGAAGAGCGCGGCGTCGCGGCCCGGCTTCACCGGCAGGAAGATGTCCGCGGTGCGCGCGATCGGCGTGATGCGCGGATCGACGACGATGAGCTTCCCGCCGTTCTCGCGCGCCTGCCACACGTAATTCGTCGTGATCGGCGAGCACTCGGCGGTGTTCGATCCGGCGATCAGCACCACCTCGGCCTTCAGGATGTCGTCCCATGGATTCGCGCTCCGGTCGATGCCGAATGCCTTCTTGTTCGCGGCGCCCGCGCTCACCATGCACAGCCGGCCGTTGTAGTCGATGTACTTCGTCTTCAGACAGACGCGGGCAAACTTGCCCATGAGGTAGGCCTTCTCCGTGGTGAGGCTCGCACCGGAGAGCACGCCAAACGCATTCGGTCCGTACGCCGATTGAATGCGCTCGATCTCCGACGCCACGCGCGCGATGGCCGCGTCATACGCGATGGGCGCGAAGCCCGCCGCGTTCGCGGGATCGCGTTGGAGCGCGGTCGTGAGCCGGTCTTCGTGGCCGCCCTGGAGGTAGCGCTTCACCCCTTTCGGACAGAGCATCCCCTTGTTGAACGGGAAGTCGTATCGCGGCTCGAAACCGATGACCAGGTTGTCCTTCACCTTCAGGTTGATGCCGCATTGCTGTCCGCAGAAGCAGCAGTGCGTGGAGACGATCTTGTCGGGCTCGACGCCTGAAGCGGCGCCCCCACCTTCCATCCGGTTGAGATGCGGTCCCCATACGTTCGCGAGGACATCCTGTGCTTTCGGGAGTGTGGCCATTTACTCGATCCTCAGTGCGGCCTGTTCGCCGGGGCTGCCGTGCCGTCTCCACAACGTGCCCTGCGCAATCGCCAGCATCGACCTCCTGCATTCGGGGCAGATGCGCTGGTAGTGCTCGACACCGGGAGCCGTCGTTTCGTAGCGATAGCCGAGCTCGCGCTCGACATCGATCAGGTCGTTGATCTGCAGGAGTGGCGCGTACTCTTGATCGCAGCGCCGGCAGCGGGCCATTCCCTCTTTCGCCGCCACGTCTTTGTAGAAACTCACGCCGAGCTGCGCCGGCCGCTGGAAGATGTGAAAGAACTTCCCGAACGGCAGGTAGAGCAGTGTGAAGATGACGGTGATCGCGTGCAGCAGCGCGAGGAAATCGTAGCCATAGCCCTGCATCCACGTGTAGCTCGCCGTCAGAAGGAGCCCGGTCATGCTGATCGCGAAGAGCAGGATGAGCGGCAGGAAGTCTTCGGCGAATCGCTGGAGCGCCACCGCGCCGTGATCGCGCATGCGGCGGCGCATGGCCAGCATCACGCCGGCGATCACCATGAACGACGCCCACACCAGCCCGTGGAAAATCATGAAGGCGATGAGAGAGTGGATCTTGAATGAGGAGGTACCAAATCCGAAGACGTACGTCCGGTACGACGCGATGTCGCCGGCCACCGTCTCGAAGTGAATCCAGCCGAAGACGAGCGGAAACGTGATCGCGAAGGCGAGAATGCAGCCCCACATGATCAGCGCGTGGGCCATACCGCGCGCGGTCTGACGGCGAAAGATGAACCGGTTCAGCGCGAAATCCGCCGTCACCCGCGCGAACCAGTGACGGATGTTCGACGCCAGATACTTGCGGCTGAAGAACACCTGCCACCCGCGGTTCCAATACCGAAGCGTCGGCGGCCGCTGCAGCCACATCGAATAGCGGTAGGTGATTGCGAAGGTCGCAAACAGGACGGCGAAGGTGTAGCCGACGAGCGCGGCATCGAAATGCTGCAGATTCCGGGAGCCGGCCACGATGAGAACCGCGAGGATCGCCGTGAACAGCGAGCCCCACGCCGCACCAACCCATCGCTCCCTTCCTACCCGTCGCAACAATCGTCCCTCCTCACTTCGTCGAGCGTAGGTGGTTCGACGCCACCGATTCCATGATCGATGTCACATCCCACCGTATGCGAGCATACGCTCGCACCGCGCCGCGCAACCGGGAACGATTGGCTCGCACGGCACCAACTCACGCTACTGCGGCTTGGATGCACAGTCGCGGCGGCGAGACGCCGCCGAGCCAGCCGGCGAGGACGCCAGCGTTCCATCCGTACATGGTGCGTTTTGTGC
>JAXDGW010000006.1:0-17519 GCA_034664845.1 Thermoanaerobaculia bacterium
ACGCAGGCGAGACGCCTACGAGCCAGCCGGCGAGACGCCAGCGTTCCGTCGCTTCAGCACTTCCATCGCACACGCGGCGAGGATCTTCGACTGCGGAGTCAACGGCACACGAGACCATGGCTTCGCCACACGAGTTCCTGTTATCCAATCGCTAAGTGTCTTCAAGCTGAGCCACGCTACGCGAATCCGCGCGGCCGCTCATCCAATGCCGAGGCCATGTCGATCAGGCCGGAGGTGAAGATTGGATTGCTGGTTCGGAGTTGGAGAGGTTTCTTCTTATCGGATTTGATGGCGATGATGTTCGCGTCGGCGTCGACGACGACTTCGAAGACTTTTGGCAGCGCCACCTCGGTGCGTTTGTTCTCCTCGGCGACGAGGCGGCGATTAGTAATGATGAGCATGCCGGTGTCGAGCGGGGCCTGGTGGATGCAGTACTCCTGAAACGCCAGCGGGATCGCGCATTGGGCGTGCGGCATCCCGCCCGCGACGGCGCGAAGGCTGCGGAATTGTTCGATGGCGTTCGACTCGGCGGGTACGTCATTCTCGCCGAGCCCGAGGCCGTCGCGCAACGCGAGAACCTCGGCCTCCTGCGTCTTGCCGAGGCGGTCGTCAGCGAGGAGATGCCAGACGACGGTGGCATAGAGAGTGTGCTTCGCGGAGCGGATGTCTTCCGGCGTCAGACCGGCGGCGTCGCCAGCGTCGGTGAGCAGTTGCGAGATCGCGGCGGACGCCGAAACGCCTCGGCGCGACAGCTCTTCGAAGCCGATCTGCACCAGCACGCGCCGTGCGGTGGGAGCCCAGATGTCGTATGCGAGGTCGAGTGATTCACGTTCGCCGCGAAGGGCGATCAGGCCCGCTTCGCTGCGATCGACGAGCAGGTGCTCGAGCGCTTTGGTGTACCACGAGAGGAGCTCCTGATTGCGGGCCACGGCGGCCTCGCGCTCCACTCGTTCGCGTTCTTCCTTGTCGCGGGCTTGGCGCCGTTTCTGCGCCGTCATCACGATCGGGATGGCGATGCAGATCGCGCCGAGGATGATCTCCACCCAGCCTTGTGGACCTTTCCGAACGAGGACGCTGAGACCGAGCAGGATCAGCAGCGCGCCGAAGCCCATGAGCGCGGCGAATCCGTAGCCGCGCGGCGTGCCGTCGGGTTTGAGCGATGACCAGAACGGAGTCTGGCTGATGCTCGACGCGACTGGGAGGCTCGGTCCGACGACGCGTTCCGTGTCGCCGAAGAAGAAGCCTTCGTCGCGGCGGCGCACGAAGTCGCCTTTCTCCCCCGTGCTCAGGGCTTTGTCATTGTCGATGGCATCGAGTGCTTTCCGTGTCGAGACGCCGAAACGGA
Organism: Thermoanaerobaculia bacterium; assembly: GCA_034664845.1. Lineage (GTDB taxonomy): Bacteria > Acidobacteriota > Thermoanaerobaculia > Gp7-AA8 > Gp7-AA8 > JADGNZ01. The sequence goes on from JAXDGW010000006.1 coordinate 1,346, forward strand.
TCGGGCCGAAGGCGAGCTGTTTTTCAACGTAGTACGTCATTGGTAGCCGGCTCTGCTGTGTGCGGACTTGATGCCAGCGCAAGGTCTACGGCGCGATTGCGACTCCCCACGGGCCGTCGCCGGCCTTGATGGTCGCGGTGACACGGCCGGCCGCCGTGTCGATGACGGAGATGTCGTTGGAGAGGCCATTCGCGGCGTAAAGCGTTTTTCCGTCGCGTGAGAGCGCGATGCCCCACGGCCGCGATCCAACGTTGATGTACTGCAGGATTCGATTCGACGTCGTGTCGAGCACGGCGACGGCGTTTCCGCGGCCGGTTGCGGCATAGAGCCGTTTGCCGTCGGGAGAGAGCGCCATTCCGACAGGATGATCCTGCGGGCGGAGTTTGATATGAGCGACCGTGCGCCGATTCTTGACGTCGATCACGTTGATGCTGCCGGCGACCTCAGAACTGACCCAGGCGCGGGCGCTATCGTGGGCGAAAATCGCGGCGCGAGGCCGGGCGTCGACGAAGATGTTCGCGGTCACGGCGCCGCGCCGGGCGCCGATGACGGTCACGGTGTTGCTGGTTTCGGCCGTCACGTAGATCCACTTGCCATCCGGACTGGCCGCAACCCCCTCGGGTTCCGTTCCCGTCACCAGCGCCGCGAGTGTCTTGCCCGTGCTCACATCGACGACCGAGGCCGTCCCCGCGTCTTCGTTCGCGACGCAGAAACGGTTTCCATCCGGAGTGATGGCGATTCCTTCCGGGTCGGTGCCGGCCTTGTAGTGGCGGGAGATCTTCAGCGTGTTTGCATCGAGCACGATCACTTCGTCGGGAGTCTTCGACGGTTGTCCTCGAAAGTGGCTGACAGCGACGAGGAGCCACTTACCGTCGGGAGTGAGCGCGATCCCTCGGGGCCGCGTGCCGACGGGACCAGTGGCGATCGTTCGTTTTGACGAGCTGTCGAAGACCGTGACCGTTCCGGCGCGCTCGTTGGTGACGAAGATGCGGGAGGCGTGAAGCGGCAACGCCAACGCCAGCAGCACGAACGACAGGAGATTTCTCATTTCAACGTGTACAGAAACGCGGCGATGTCGCGAGCCTCCTCGGGCTTCAGACCGAGGTTCGGCATGACGTTCTCGGCACCGGCTAGTTGGGGGTTCTGCAGGTACTGCGTCATGTTCTGCGGATTGTTCGGCAGCTTGCCGGCGAGAATCTGCCGCACCGCAACGTGTTCGAGCGATGGTCCGACTTCGCCGCGCGGCCCGTCGACATTAGGGATGATGTGACACGACGTGCAGCCGTACTGCGCGACGAGCTGCTTGCCGTGCGCGGGATCGCCGGCGACAGGCGTCGTCGCTTCCTCCCGCTTGCACGCGGCAGCGAGGAGCACAAGGGTGACGAGAACAAGACGTTTCACACGATTTCCTTTCGCAGGGCGTCGCTGGATCCGATTGCGACGCGCCGCTCGGCCTCGCCCAGCCATGCGGCGAAAAGGGCGATGCCGAGAATCGTGAACAATACCCCGGCCGGAATCCACATGATCAGTCCTGCCAATTGCTGATCCTCGATCGCGTTCAGTCCCCAGGCTGCTGTCCGTTCGCCGTAGATCGGATACCAGAGGTGCGGCGCGAAGGTGATCAGCGCTCCGAGCGCGCCGCTGTGACCCGCGGTCGCGAAGACGTAGATGACTGCCGCGCCATACCCGAGCCGCCCGTAACGGCCGTGCATCAGCGACCACCAGAACATCGTCGCCGTGAGCAGAAAACTGATGTGCTGCAACGCGTGGATGCCGTCGTTGCGCAGCGTCGCTTCGTACCACGATGGGATGTGCCAAACCCAGAGCGCAATCGCGTGCAGAATGGTGACGACGAGCGCGCCGGTGAGCCAATGCCACGTCTGCGCGATCGGCGAACGCTGAAAGAAATGGCCTATCGGTTCGCGCCAGCGTGCCGGCAGCGCCCAGAGAAATGCGACGAGCGGACGCCCCATCACGAGCAGCGGCGCCGCCACGATCATCAGCATCTCGTGCTGCGCCATGTGCGCGGAAAAGAGAATCCCGCCGAGGGTGTCGAGCGGGGAGACGAGGGCGATGACGAGCGCGAGCCAGCCGAGGGTGAAGGCTGCGATCTGCCAGCGTCGGATGCCGCGCATTCTTGCCGCGCCGATCGCGTAGAGGACGCCGGTTAATAAAAGTGGGATGACGACGAATGGTTCCCATGACCACCAGCGCATGACGGTGGCGGGTTCGAGGTGGTGTTCGTGGCCGGCGTGGGCGAAGGCGGACGTCGTGCCGAACAACGATGCCGCCGCCGCGCAACCTGTCATCCTGAGCCGCCGAAGGACACGAAGTGCCGGAGGACGGTCGAAGGACCCCCCGCGCAAATGCAGGGTCGGGCGGCGGCCTGCTGAACATCGCGCAGAGGCAGGGGGTCCTTCGACGTCCTCCGGCACTTCGTGTCCTTCGGCAGTCTCAGGATGACAGCGCTTTTTTCTCATCACTCGCACGCTCCGAGGTAGAAGTGCGGGATGGACATGGCGATGATGCAGATGGCGAATGTCGCGTTGAGTGCGATGCCGCCGATGCTCATGAAGCGGACCCGTTTCTCGTCGCGATCAGGGCCGCCACCGCCGCGGCGCGCTTCGAACGCACCGAACGCGCAGATCAGCAGCGCGGCGGCGGTGATCGCCCAGAAGAGCCAATCGGCGTGGTGATCGCAGATCCAGGCGAGCATCGCGTACTTCACCTCGAACGCTGCGGCGAACGCGAATGGGCCGGAGAGAACGCCGGTCCAGAGTGCCGCGGAGCCGGGGCGGATCGCGATCGGTTTCGTCGTCTCCATCCGTCAGCTTCCCTTTCGCGGCATCCACGGCTCGATGAAGATCACGAAATAGAACGGAATCCAGATCAGCGCCACGAAGTACCAGTAGACCGCCGTCGTCCGGAAATCGAGGAGATGCTTTTTCATCACCGGCTTGAACATGTCGTAGACGAATAGCAGCGCCGTTTCTCCAGTCGCGGTGACGACGTGCAGGGTGTGCATCCCGATGATGACCCAGACGATCGAGCCGTAGGCGTGATCGCTCCATTTATAGCCGAGGCTGGGAACGATGAGAGCGAAGCGGAGGTAGAGGAACGTGAGCCCGACGACGATGCAAATGATCTGACCAATTCGGATCGCGGTCATGTTCCTGACGAGCGAGGCGCGGTCGATGACGAACGCCGCGATGCAACTGAGCAGGAGCATGGCGATGTTGATCGATGGCAGGAGGAGATCAGGCTTCCGAACGGTCGGCGGCGGCCAGTCGAGGTTGACGCCGCGCAGGTAGAGATACGTCGCCAGCGCCATGGCGAACATCGTTCCTTCGATGGCGAGCATGCCGATGTTTCCCCACCACACCAGCGCCCGGCTATCCGCCGTTCCCTCGGTCAGCGCAGAGACGTCGAGCACCCGTTGCGCGCTCATGCCGGATGCTTCTCCGGCGCGCCTACGTTCGTTCCGCCCGGTTCGCCGCTCTCGCGCACGATGTGATCGTGCAGCTCCTCGTTCGTCGGCCAGAACCAGCCGATGAGTGCGATGCCGCTGAGCACGGCGCCGATCGAAAACCACCACGCGAAAAAGATCGCTCCCCAAAGTCCGAGAAAAGAGGTGCAAGCGAGGACGAACGGCCAGATGGAGTGACCGGGCAACATCTCGGTGTGATCCGGCTCGGCATCAAGCGTCTTCGTCACCAGCACCTCGCGGCGGTCGAAGCGCATCCCGGTGACGTAGGGCTGGTCGGGCGCCGCATCCCAAACGGCGTTGAGACCGCTGACGGTTGGGACGTGAACGTAGTTGTAAACCGGCGGCGGCGAGGGGAGCGACCACTCCAGCGTGTCCGCTTTCCACGGGTTCGCTCCGGCCAGGCGGCCTTTTTTCTTGCTGACGAAAAAGTTGATCATCATCGTCAGCACCGACAGCGCCATGAAGACCGCGCCGAACGACGCAACCTGATTCAGTGCCGTCCATCCCATCCCCGGCTGGTAGGTGTAGACGCGGCGCGGCATCCCGTGCAATCCGAGGATGTGCATCGGAAAGAAGGTCATGTTGAAGCCGATGAGGAGGAGCCAGAAACTCGTCTGCCCCATCGCTTCGCTGAACATCCGGCCGGTCCACTTCGGATACCAGAAGTGAAAGGCGCCAAAGAGCGGGAAGAGCGCGCCGCCGATCAGGACGTAGTGAAGATGCGCGACGACAAAGTAGGTGTCGTGAACCTGCCAGTTGATCGGAATCGCGGCCAGCATGACGCCGGTCAAACCGCCCACGATGAAGACGATGAAGAAGCCGATGACGTACATCACCGGCGTGGCGATGCGCAGCCGACCTGACCAGATCGTGGCGATCCAGCAGAAGATCTGCACGCCGGTCGGTATGACGATCATGAGGCTGGCGGCGGTGAAGAAGCTCTCGCCGAGTTGCGGCAACCCGGTCGCGAACATGTGATGGACCCAGACGCTGAATCCGAGGAACGCGGTGACGACGAGCGTCGAGACCATGGCGGTGTAGCCGAAGATTCTCCGGCCCGTAAAGGCAGTCAGGATCGACGATGTGAATCCCAGCCCCGGTATGAAAATGATGTAGACCTCGGGGTGCCCGAAGAACCAGAACAGGTGCTGGTAGAAGATCGGATCGCCGCCTTCCGAGCGGTTGAAGAATTGCGTTCCGATGAGCCGGTCGAGCGCCAGGTAGGTGCTGTCGAGCATCACCGCCGGCATCGCGAACATGATCATGAAGCTGACCACGATCATCGACCAGACGAAGAGCGGGATGCGGTTGAGCGACATGCCGGGGCAGCGCTGTTTGAATGAGGTGACGAGCAGCTCGACGGCCACGACAAGTCCGGAGAGCTCGGTGAAGGTGATCATCTGCGCCCAGGTGTCGACGCGTTTCCCGGGCGAATACTGCGGACCTGACAGCGGCACGTAGGAAAACCATCCGGCGTCGGGACCGGCGTGGAGAAAGAACATCGTGTAGAGGAAGACGCCACCGAAGAGGTAGATGTAGTAGCCAAAGGCGTTGAGCTTCGGAAAGGCGACGTTGTGGGTGCCGAGCATGAGCGGCACGAGATAGACGCCGAAGCCCTCCATCACGGGTACGGCGAAGAGGAACATCATGGTCGCGCCATGGACGGTAAAGATCTGGTTGTAGGCATCCGGCCCGAGAAAATGGTTCTCCGGCTTCATGAGCTGGATGCGCATGAGCGCCGCTTCGATTCCGCCGGCGAGGAAGAAGACGAACGCCGTGACGATGTAGCGGATGCCGAGCTCCTTGTGACCGGTCTCGGTGAACCATCCGATGAAACCGCGCGGCGAGGCCCACGTCTCGGCCATGAGGGCGCGCTCGCGGGCGAAGTCGGGTGTTTCGACGAGGAGCTCGGTCATGGCGTGCCTTCGGCGTTGTCGGTTGCCGGTTGGTTGCGCTTCGCGCGTTGTCCCCTCCTCGGACAACCGACAACCGACAACGCGTCGCGCAGCGGCGCAGTCATTTCAACGTCTCCAGATACGCCAGCAGATCGTTCATTTCCTGTCCGCTGAGCTGATTCGGTGGCATCAGCGTTCCGGGCTTGATGGCCGGCGCGTTGGCGATCCAGCCGGCGAGATTGCCGCGCGTGTTGAGAAGCTGTCCGGCGGCGAGCGTGGGACGGCTGCGGAAATGCGTCAGGTCAGGGCCGAGGGTGCCGTAGGCGTCGGTGCCGAGGACGTTGTGGCAATTGGCGCAGGGAGCGCCGAGAAACACCTGCTGTCCCCGCGTCTGCTCCGGCGTCATCGGCGTTGGCGCGCCTTCGCTCATGTGCGACTTCCATCGCGCGAACTCCTCCGGCGTTTCGGCGACGACGACGAGCGCCATGTGTGCATGCTGGTAGCCGCAGAACTCGGCGCACTGGCCGCGATAGACGCCGGGCTTGTCCGCCTCGATCCAGAATTTGTTGACGCGTCCGGGGATGAGATCGCGCTTGCCGTGAAGATTCGGAATCCAGAGCGAGTGAATGACGTCGCGCGTGTCGAGGCGCAGCAGAATCGGCGTGTGAATCGGGATGTGAATCTGATTGGCGTCGGTGATCTGGTTGCTCGCGGTCACAGCATCGGGATACTTCACTTCCCACCACCACTGATGCCCGGTGACCTCGATCTCGAACTGGGCAGGCTTCTCCTTTCCAAGCGAGCCGATGGCGTTGCCGGTGGCGACACTGCTGAACAAAAGGACGAAGAGGGCGAGGACAGTGACGGCCGAACAGGTGCCTACGAAGATGCCGAGTCGCCGGTCGTTCGCGGGGTTGTCTTCGACGATCGATCGCCGCCGCCCGCGAACGATGGCAACGAGGAAAAAGAGAATCGTGATGACGTAGACCGCGACACAAATCCAGAAAAAGAAAAGGAAGAGGTGGTGAATGCGGGCAGCCTGTGGACCGGCGGCGTCGAGCGCCGATTGGATGGGGAGCGCAATCGCGAACATCACTTCGGCTCCTCGGATTTGCGCGCCTGCATCGCGTCGCTTCGCGGCGCAGTGGCGCCCTTCGGCTCGAAGCCGCCGAGGGAGCGGACGTACGTCGTGAGCTGCCAGATCTGCGCGTCGGGGATATGGCCCCCGTACGATGGCATCCCGTTCGGGCGCCCTTCGGAAATCGTCATGAAGATGTTGGTGGGCGAGCTGCCGTAGATCCACTCGTCGTCCATCAACGCGGGGCCGATGCCGCCGCCGCCGTGGAAGTGGCATCCCGAACAGTTGTACTGATCGAAGAGCTGCTGCCCCTGGCTGATGGCGTAGGCATTTCCTTCGTACGGATTCTCGAGCGCCGTTGCCGCGAGTTGCTTCGGTCCGGGCTGCAGATCACTTACGCGGACTGGCCTCGCTCGTTGCGAGTAGGGAGCGTCAGGAGTGAGCGCACGCTCCTCGCGATGGCAGGCGGCGACGAGAACCGCAGCGAGCATCGCGATCACAAGCCAAAGTACCGCGCGACCGCGCAACCGCGTTCTCATACTCGTGGCACTCCGTAACGGTCGAGGATGCGATCGATCTCGTCGTGCCGCCGTTCGATCGCGCGATCGAGCTCTTCGCGCATCGCTACGTCCCCGCGGCGCACTCCCATCGAGATGTCGAAGACGAACGGAAGGAACGGCAGGTCGATCTGCGGAGAGACCGGAACGATGTCGAGCGGCACGCGCTCCTGCCGCGCGAAGAAGCCGGCCTGCGGTCCCCAGACGACGGCGAGATCGACATCGCCCTTCGCGACGGCATCGACGATGTCGCGGCCCGGCGCCTGGCTTCGGTAGTCGCCGTAGACCGTGTAGCCGGTGACGTTGTTGATGATCCCTCGGCTCGCCAGCGCGTGCGCGGGAGGGGAGTTGACGTGATCGTTGCCGATCATCTGCACGCCGATCTTCAGCTTCTTCATCCGCGGATCGTCGAAGGAGGTGATGCCGAGGTGACGGTCGCTGCGGGAGACGAACACGTACGACGAGCGGTAGTACGGCGCGGTCGGAAGCGCCAGCTCGTAGTTGCTCGGGATACCCATGATGACGTCGCATTGATCTCGTTTGAGCGTCATGCGCACGAACCCGCGCCGCTGCGGCCACCACGTGTAGGCGACCCGCGCGCCGAGGTCGCGGGCGATGAGCGAGGCGATGTCGTTCTCGAAGCCCTGCTGACGATCGTTGGAGTAGGGAAGGTTGTTCGGATCGGCGCAAACGCGGAGGATGCGCTGGTGCTTGGCGGGTGACGGCTGCTGGGTGCTTACAGGAGCACCGTGACAGGACATTACGAAGAGCGCAGCGGCGAAAGCCCCGACACCCGACAGCCGACAGCCGAGAGCCCGCGTAGTCATGGCAATCCAAACGTGTAGAGCATCCCGCCCTTGGTCGTGGCCTGCGGCAGGTCGGTCATGGCGTTGACGAATCCGAGGGCGCCGGTACCGTCGTGAGGATCGAGATGGCCGGAGACGATCGCACCCGCCCAACCGCCGACGCCGGCCAGGATCGAGACGTATTGCTTCCCGTCGGGGCCGAGGTAGGTCACCGGCTGCCCGATGATTCCGGAGCCGCACTTGAACTGCCAGAGCAGTGTGCCGTTCGTCGCGTCGACCGCTTTGAACCAGCCATCCATCGTCCCGTAGAAAACGACGTTGCCGGCGGTGACGACGGTGCCGCTCCAGACCGGAAAGTTTTCCTTGATCGACCAGACCGCTTTTCCGGTGAGCGGATCCCAGGCATCGAAGACTCCGCGATTCCCGCCGGGACCGGCGTACATCTTCACGTTCGCGCCGACGTAGGGCGTGCCTGCGATGTAGTTCGCCTGGACCCCTTCCGCGTCTTCGCAGAGATTGGCGTGCGGGATGTAGAGCAGCTTCGTCAGCGGTGAGTAGGCGGACGGCTCGTAATCTTTCGCACCCGGCGCGGGAGGGCAAATCATCCGCGTGACGCGGCCGAAGCCGACGGCTTTCTCCGCTACCGCCTTCAAACGGCCCGTTTTCAGATCGACGCCCGTGCTCGTTGTGATGTACGTGAATGGATTGGCGGAGATCACTTCGCCGGTGGTGCGATCGAGCATGTAGACGTAGCCGTTGCGGTCGGGATGGAGTAGCGTTTTTCGCACCTGCCCGTTGACCGGCAGATCGAGGAGCACCAGTTCATTGACGCCATCGTGATCGTAGAGATCGTGCGCGCTCCATTGATAAAACCAGACCGCTTCGCCCGTGTCGGGCTTGCGCGCGAAGACGCCGCAGGTCCATTTGTTGTCGCCGGGGCGCTGCTCGGAATTCCAGGGACCGGGATTGCCGGTGCCGTAGTAGATGAGGTCGAGCGCGGGGTCGTACGAGATCCAGCCCCACGTCGTGCCGCCGCCGATCTTCCAGCCATCGGGCGGCCATGTCTTCACGCCGAGGTCGTGGCCCTTGTCGCTGTCGTAGTGAGGATGGAATGAGGGTCCGATCAGGCACTCGTTGTCGGGTCCCGTGCTGAACGCCTTCCAGACCTGCGTGCCCGTTTCGGTGTCGAGCGCCGTGAGCGATCCTCGAACACCAAACTCGCCGCCGCTATCGCCGACGAGCACCTTGTTTTTGACGACGAGCGGCGCCATGGTGATCGACTCGCCGCGATTGATGTCCGCGACCTGCGAGACCCAGACTTCCTTTCCTGTCTGCGCATCGACGGCGCATGTCTTTCCGTCGAGCGTGTTGAAAAAGATCCTGCCGTTTGCGTACACGCAGCCGCGGTTCACCCAATCGCAGCAGGCCACGCCTTTCGCGGCGTTGTTCATGTCCTTCGGCTTGTAGCTCCACTTCGCCGGCGCGCCCGGTTGCGTCAGGTCGAGCGCGTAGAGAATGTTCGGAAAGGGGGTGACGACGTACATCGTGTTGTTGACGACGATGGGCGCGGCTTCTTCGCCGCGATCGTTGCCCGTGGAAAAGGTCCAGGCCACTTTGAGAGTCTTCACGTTTCCCGCATTGATCTGATTGAGGCTGGAGAAACGCGTCGACTCGTAGTTCTTCGCCGGCATTACCCATTGGCCGTCATCGCGCTGGAGTTGCACAAGATTCGTTGCAGCGGGCGAGGAGTGGTAGCGGTCGAGGAAGGGGAGATGCCGGGCGGCAGGAGCATTCCCTTTGCACGCGGTGCAAAGCGCGATCAGGAGCAGGGAAGCGTTGCCCAGGGACCGCGCCGCTCGCCGACCAGCGATGTCTGCCATCATCAACGGGACACTCCTCAATTCGACTTCGGGCTGCGCGGCCAATCTGCACAAGGCGGGCCAGCCTAAAGTGTTCGGAACAGTACGTTTCCAGCTTTGAACGGAGCGCCGATGGGCGATCGAAGACAGGGTCGCGATAGACTCCATCCGATGAGCGCTCTCTACGCACTCGCGGCATTCGCCATGACGCTGGCCGGTGGCGCGTTTGCGTTCCGTTATCAGCGCTATCTGCTGTACATCATGGCGTTCTCGTCGGGACTACTGATCGGAGTCGCGTTTCTCGATCTCGTCCCCGAGGTGGTGGGGCTGGCGCAGCAGCATGCGATCGACATTCGCGTTCTGATGCTCACGTTGATCATGGGCTTCCTGGCGATCTTCCTCCTCGAGAAGCTGACGATCATTCATAGCGAGAAACAGCACGACGCGCCGGGACATCATCACAACGTTGGACTGGTCGGCGCGATCGGATTGTCGTTTCACAGTTTTCTCGACGGCCTGGCCATCGGCGTCGGATTCAAGGCCGGGACGCAGGTCGGGCTTGTCGTGCTTCTCGCCGTCGTCGCACACGATTTCGCGGACGGGCTGAATACCGTGACGTTCATGCTTGCGACGCGCAACAGCCGCTGGCGCACGGGAGCGCTGCTGGCGATCGATGCAATCGCTCCGGTTCTTGGAGCGCTCTGCGCGGGGGTGCTGAATATCGCGCCGCGGCTCCTGGCTTTCCAGCTCGCGTTCTTCGCCGGTTTCCTCCTTTACCTCGGCGCGAGCGATCTGTTGCCGCAGGTTCATGCGAAGACGCGTGGAGCGCTGATCGCTGCGACGATCGCGGGAGTCGCTGTTGCAGGGCTGCTTGTGTACGCGCTGCAAGTTCCGGTGTGAAAACCGTTTCACGCGGAGGCGCGGAGGACGCGGAGAAAGGCGCCGCGGCAAATCTCTCGTTCTACAATTCGCGGCCATGAAACGAATGCTTGCGCTGCTCTTGCTCGTCGTCGCTACTGCCGTTCACGCCCGCAACATCACTGAGAAAGACCTCTTCAAGTTCAACTGGATCGGCGATCCGCAGCTCTCGCCGGACGGATCGCAGGTCGCGTTCGTGCGCGTCATGGTCGATGAGAAAAAGGACACGTACAACACGGCCATCTGGGCGGTGGCGGCGCGGGCCGGAGCGGAGCCGCGGCGGATCACGAACGGACCGCGCGACGCCACGCCGCGCTGGTCGCGCGATGGAAAGTTGCTGGCTTTCACGCGCTCGCTGGAGAAAGACGGCAAGCCGCAGCCGTCGCAGATCTGGCTGCTCCGCTTCGACGGCGGAGAGCCGCACGTGCTGACGTCGCTGCCGAAGGCGGTCGATTCGATCGCATGGTCGCCGTCATCGAACACGATCGCGTTCACCGCCACGACGAAGCCGGAAGATCTCGACAAGAAAGACGATAAGAAAAAGGACGACGAGCACGAGAGCGACGTGCGCGTCATCAACCAGGCCGTCTACCGCGCGAACGGCGCCGGCTATCGCGACGCCAGCCGCGACACGCACATCTGGACCATCGACGTCCCCGAGTCTTTCGGCAGCGACGATCCCGCCCCCAAGCCGAAGCAGCTCACCTCGGGCGAATTCGACGAGCGGGATGTGTCGTGGAGTCCTGACGGATCGCAGATCTACTTCACATCGAATCGCGTTTTCGAGTCGTACTTCGATCGCCGCGACGCGGACCTCTTCGTCATTCCTGCCGCTGGCGGCGAGATGAAAAAGGTCGCCGACATCGAAGGGCCGATCGGGTCGTACGCTGTCAGCCCCGACGGAAAGTGGATCACGTTCGGAGGGGAGATCAACAACCCGGTGCATTCGTACGATCAGCCCGATCTCTGGCTCGTCTCGACCTCCGCCGGATCGGCCGCGCGCAACCTCACCGCCTCGTACGACTACGACGTCATGGCCGGCGTCGGCGGCGATCAGCGCGCCCCGCGCGGCGGCGGTGGGGGAGGACGCCCGGTCTGGAGCGAGGATGGGAAAACGATCTCCGTCGTCAGCGCCGAAGAGGGCCGCGTCAATTTCAAGCGCATCGATGCGGCCAGCGGGCGCATGACTCCCTGGACGAATGCCAATCAGGATATTCAGAGCTACTCGATCCGCGGCGGCAAGACGGTCGCCCTCATCTCCACGCCGACGATCATCGGCGATCTCTATCTCGTAGGCAGCGACGGCGCGTTGACACGCCTGACCAACGTCAACGACAAATTGATGCGCGAGTTGAACCTAACCGAGCCGGAGGCGATCTGGTACACGAGCTTCGACGGAAAGAAGATTCAGACTTGGATCCAGAAGCCGCCTGATTTCGACGCCACGAAAAAGTACCCGCTCATTCTCAACATCCACGGCGGCCCGCATTCGGCGTACGGCTACACCTTCGATCACGAGTTTCAATGGATGGCGGCGAAGGGCTACGTCGTCGTCTATCCGAATCCGCGCGGCTCGACGTCGTACGGCCAGGATTTCGGGAACGTCATCCAGTACCACTACCCCGGCGATGACTACAAAGACCTGATGGCTGGCGTCGATGCGGTCATCGCGCGCGGTTCCATCGACACGAAGAAACTCTGCGTGACGGGCGGCAGCGGCGGCGGCCTGCTCACGAACTGGGTCGTCACGCAGACGGACCGCTTCGCCGCGGCAGCCTCGCAGCGAGACATCGCCGACTGGGCGACGTTCTGGTACGTCGCCGACTTCTCGCAGTTCCAGCCGTCATGGTTCCGCAAAGCACCGTGGGAGGATCCGAAGGATTACATCGCGCGTTCGCCGATCACCTACATCGACAAGGTGAAGACGCCGCTGATGCTGATCGAAGGGGAGGCCGACTACCGCACGCCTCCGATGGCCGGCGGCGAAATGATGTTCCGCGCGCTCAAGTACCGCCACATCCCGACGGTGATGGTGCGCTTCCCCGACGAATCGCACGAGCTCTCCCGCAGCGGCAAACCGTGGCACCGCATCGAGCGCCTCCAGCACATCGTCGGCTGGTTCGATCACTGGGTGATGGGCGTGCCGAAACCGGAGTACGAAGGTGGATTGAGGAAGTAGGGTTTTTATCTTGAACATCTGCGTCATCTGCGGAAAAGCTTTATCCGCAGATGAGCGCAGATAGACGCAGATGAATCACTTCGCGTCCGGAAACGTCGCCACCTTGTTCTCGATCGGCTTGACCGTCTTGAGGTAGTCGTAAATCGCGCCGAGGTCGTGGTCGGTCATGTGGGAGAAGGCGAGCCACGGCATGATCGTGTTGCGGCCGGGAGGCGCTTCCGGCGCGTTGCTCGCGTCCATCGACGAGAACGCATGCATCCGGCCGATGAACTCGTCGCGCGTCGCGGTCGCCATGTACGACCCTGCGGGCGTCAGATTAGCGGTGAAGTTGCGCCCCCACGGTCCTTTCATCTCCCATCCGCCGGCGAACGCCTTTTCGGGGATGAGAGCGCTCTTGTCGTCGTGCGGCGTGTGGCATTCGTAGCAGCCGGCGATCGTGGTCAGGTACTTTCCGTAGGCGACACTGTCGTTAGGATCGGGCGCGGTGACGACACCCTCAACCGGCTTCGGCGCGAACTTGACGAAAAGGTTCACGGGAAAATCGATGTGCTTTGCGGGTACGCCTTTGTGGACCGGTTTGAGCGTGCGCAGGTAGACCACGACCGACTTCACATCGTCGTCGCTCATCGAGCGGAGGTGCTCGTACGGCATCATCGGGAAGAGCGCGTCGCCGTTGCGGTCGACGCCTTCGCGGATGGCGCGAATGACCTCGCCGTCGGTCCACTTTCCGAGGCCGAACTCGGGATCGGGAGTGATGTTCTGTGCGGCGACGACGCCGGGAAAACCGAGGTTCTTGTCGAAGACAAATCCGCCGACGCCCTCAGTTCCCGGTTTGACCGGGAAGCCGAATTTCGTGACGTGATCGGAATGGCATCCAAGGCAGTCCGAGACATGCTCGACGAGGTATTGACCGCGCAGGAGTTGCTCCGTGGTCCCCTGCACTTTCTCCGTGGACGCAGGCCGTGACGACGGTTTCCGCATCGAAAGCCAGATGACCAGCGCCGCGATCGCCACGACCGCAACCAACACAATTCCACCCACGATCTTGAAGAAGGTTTTCATCGATTGCTTCCCCCCGTTTGGAACGATTTCGCCGATTTTACGGGACAATCGCGGGATGACGATGCCTTTTGCCGTACTTCTTCTCGCCGCTACGTTGCAGACGCAGGTCGCCGAGGTAACGAAGATCTACGAGCGCGACTACGCAGCCCGGCTCGTGCCGATGCTCACGGAAGTGCTCCGTTTTCCGACGACGCAAATCGACACCGAGGGCCACGCCGCGCAAAAAGAGTGGCTGGCGAAGACCGCGAAAGACCTCGGGCTTACCTATCGCGACGCGGGCCTCATCGATGAAGTCGAGCTGCCGGGTCCCGTCGGCGCTCCCGTCCTCGGCCTGATGGTGCATGGCGATGTGCAAGCGGTTGACGCAGACGCGTGGTCGCATCCGCCGTTTGCTGGCGAAGCGGACGATCATTACGTCTATGGCCGCGGCTCGGCGGACGACAAAGGTCCGCTCGTGCAAGCGCTGCTGGCCATGAAGGCGCTCGATCAAAGCGGCATCGCGCGCACGCACACGGTGCGACTGCTCGTGGGCAGCGATGAGGAATCGAACAACACCGATGTGACGACGTATCTGAAAACGCATCAGGCTCCCGACTACACGCTCGTCCTCGACTCAGGCTTTCCTGTCATCGTCGGCGAGAAAGCGTGGAACTCGCTCTCCGTCGCGACCGACGCGCAAGCTGAGCGTCCCGGACACGCGAAGCCTTACAGCGTGACGATGATCGCAGCGGGCCTGGGAACGAGCATCGTGCCGGAGCGCGCCGAGGTGAAACTGCGGTTGAAGCCCGGACAGAGGTTCGACTGGCAGCCGCTGATCGATGCAATCAAGTCCGCGCCGCGCCCGCCCGATACGCGCATTGCCGCGCAAGCGTCTACCGGCGACACGTTGTGGGTCGTCGCCTACGGCCATTCCGCACATGCCGGTGTGAATCTCGAAGGCGGACGGAACGCGCTCGTTGCGCTTGCGCACGCGCTGGCCGGGAAGCTACCCGCCGGCGGAGCCGACGACCTCCTCACCTTCGCTCGCACCGCTGGCGCCGACCTCTACGGCTCCGGCCTCGGCATCACCGATCGCGACCCGGTCTGGGGCCGTTACGCCGTCAACGTCGCCACGATCAAAACCGACGTTGAGGATGCGAAGAAAACCACGTTGACGATCAACATCCGCCGCATCCCGCCTCGCACCGGCCCGCAGTTGAAAACGAAGATGGAGGCGTTCGTGGCGGCGTTCAACAAGAGGACCGGCGCATCACTGACCGCAACCGGTTTCTACGACGATGAGCCGCTCGGCTTCGATCCGAAGTCGAAGATCGTGCGCCGCCTCCTGGCCGATTACGGCGCGGCGACGGGGGAGAAGAGTCCGCGTCCGCAGATCTCGGGCGGCGGAACGTATGCGAAACGACTCCCGAACGCGATCGCCTTCGGCATGTGGTTTCCCGACAAACCATATCCGGGCCACGACGTCGACGAGAAGAATCCGATCGCTGATCTGCAGAAGGGGACGCATGTGCTGATTCACGCGCTCGTCGACATCGTCACAGGGCCGAAGATCGTGGAGCCGTTCAAACCTTGACAGGGATGGTGGATGTAAGTACGGTCGTAAGTGTCCAGCCAAAATCGATCAGTAAGTCGGGAGGTTTCATGCGCGTCCGAGCCATCACTCTCATCGCTTCGATCCTGGTGACCACTTCAATCTTTGCTGCCGATCCTCCGAAACCTGTCGTGCAAAAGCTCGAGCAGCTCGCATCGACCTTTTGCGAACAGACGTACGCGCTTTGCATCAAGGCGCCGTGCACTCCGATCGTCACCCGCAACAAGAAGGATGGCACCTACACCATCGAGCAGGCCGATTGCGTTTGCGACGTTCTCCCCGGATGGTCGATGGGACCGGGCGCTTGCGACAAACGCGCCCCGCAAACAGTGAATGGACGCACGTTCCTCATTTCGACGTACTCGAACTTCTTCAACAAGACGAACCTCAATCTCTCCTGCCAGAGCACGAGCCAGAAGTGGGCCTGGTGTTACGGATCGCCGTGCGTCGTCGATGAGAAGAATCCGTCGAAGGCCATCTGCACCTGTCCGATCAATACGGGCCCGGCGACGACGCTGGGAGGAGAGTGCCGGCAGGAAGCGTGCAACGGTATCTGGAGCGCGGCCACACTGAAGGACGACGCGTACGCCGGCAATTACTTCTACAACTACATGACCGAGCACAATCTGCAGCCGCCGCCGAATCCGCCCGCGAAGGATTGCCCGGCGACGGCGTCAAGCAACTGATCGCTCAGCCTTTTCTGCTCTGGGGGAAGCGGGTGTACGTAGGTCGGACTCTCCAG
>JAXDGW010000007.1:0-79620 GCA_034664845.1 Thermoanaerobaculia bacterium
GGACCCCAGACCAGAAACGAACTCTCGCGAACATCATGGTGGCATTACCCGTTCCGGTGCCGCTGACGCGGCACGAACACTGAGCACCTTTTTCCGGGGGTTGCTCGCAGGCTCGCACCCCCGGCTATCCTCTGGCGCCGCATCCGCGGCGCGGTTGACGCGGCAAGACGGCGTACCGATGCGACAACGCGGCGCGCCAGCGCCGCAATCAACCGACAACCGACAACGCGCCGGCGCCAGCCGGCGAACGCCGGTGGGTAGGGAACCACCCTTCCTGCGCATCTCCTAATCAAGTCCGTCCATACGATCGAGGAGAACTGCCATGGCGTTCATGCGTTGGCTGCAGAAGATCTGGAACACGGTGCGCGAGCCGTTCATCTTCCTGAAACCGATCCGCTTTGTCGTCATCCCGCTGACGATCCTGCTGTGGGCGCTGATCTACTCCGCGGAAGGGCAGGACTCGATCCGCGCCGTGGTGGAGTTCGATCCGAAGTGTCCGCACTGGGGAGACGTGCTTCGGTTCGTCGCCTGCGTCTCGCTGCTGGCGCTGCAATCGTGGTACTGGGCGCGCCAGATGCTGCGCGTCAACTTTCCGCAGTGTGGTGCCGCCGCGGAGACCACGGAACCGGGGACGCAGCAGGCGAAGACCACCGAGGAACTGGCGATGGACTACTCGGTCACGCAAACGTGGATACCGCGTTTGCTGGGCATCCTCGCGTTCCTGATCGCCATCGGCGCGCTACTTCGCGCCGCATATCTCGATTACTCCGGCGGCTGGGACTACACGATGACGGTCATCGCCATCACGATCGCCATCCTCCTCCTTGCCATGATTCTGTTCATCGTGTTTGTCGTGAAGCGGCGATCGAAAGTGGGACAATCGCCGCGCGTCAGCTCGCACGATCAACTGGCCGGGACCACGCGCTACATTCTTCGCTTCACGCTGCTGGTTGCGCTCCTCTTCGTCATCTGGACTGCACTCTCTCCGCTGACGGCAGGCGTGGTCTTTCCATCGCCATCGATGTTGATGATCTCCGCGGCGCTCTGGATCGGCATCGGAAGCTGGATCATCTACTGGGCCGATCTCTATCGCGTGCCGATCATCGCCATCCTTCTGCTTCTCGCCTTCGTGTTCAGCTTCTTCAACGACAACCACGCCGTACGGAAGCTCGCCGGAGGGTCTGGCGGAACCAGCAATCCGATCGTCCGCAAAGACATCGCCACGACGTTCAACGAATGGCTGGTGAAACTGCGGGCGAAATACCCGGCCGAGCCGAACCATCCCGTCTACATCGTGGTGACCGAGGGTGGTGGCATTCGTGCGGCGTATTGGACGGCGTCGGTTCTGACCGCGCTGCAGGACGCGGCGCCGCACTTCTCCGACCATGTGTTCGCGATCAGCGGCGTATCCGGCGGATCGCTCGGCGCGGCGACGTTCACGGCACTCGTGGCCGACACCAACCGCGCCAAAGCCGAAAGCGATTGCGAACCCCTGAACAAGCCGGAGAACCAGAAGACCTACCGCTTTGCGGCGCAGCAGGCGCTTTCCTATGACTTTCTGGCGCCGACTCTGGCCTCGCTGCTCCATGCCGATCTCGTGCAGCGCTTCCTTCCCATCGGCTTCATCCCCGACCGCGCGAAAGCGCTCGAGACCGGATGGGAGCGAGGCTACCGAACACACGTCCGCACGGCCAGCGGCGGGGACGACGACTTCTTCTCCGGCGGCTTTGTGAAGATGTACGCGGACCACGGCAACGCGCTGGTTCCGTCGCTCTTTCTCAACGGCACGATCGTCGAGCAGGGCCAGCGCACCATCACCAGCAACTGCCTGATTGGCGACGACATCCCTGACACCTACGACACACTCAACCAACTCGGCAGCGATGTACGGCTCAGCACCGCCGCGCACAACAGCGCACGCTTCACCTACGTCTCGCCGGCCGGATCGATCCTGAACCCGGGCCTCACCGATCACGTCGTCGACGGCGGTTACTTCGAGAACTCCGGCGGACAGACCGCGGCTGACCTGATTCGAAAGCTGCAGTCGTCCCCGAATCCCGATGTAACGATCAATCTCGTCCTCATTCGTTTTCACGAGGTCGATACGAGCGGCAATCCGGTGCCGCCAAAGGGCCCGACGCGCTTCGCGAACGAAGTGCTCTCACCTCTTCGCGCGCTGCTCAACGTTCGTGGCGCGCATGCCACGCTTGCGTATTCCGAGGTCGAGCGACTGGTTGCACCTGCCCAGCAGTTCGAGTTCCTCCTGACGCAGGAGCAGAAAGGAATCGTGCTCCCGCTCGGATGGCTTCTCGCGCAGCGAACGCGCAGTGCGATCGATGAACAGATCGGCCCCGACGTACCCAAGGACCTCAGCCCCGCGATCAAGCCGTCCGTCGAACGCAACCGCAACTTCCTGAAGAAGATCGCCGCCGATCTTGCACCGCAGGGCGCCCTGCCAGTCGCGACCCACGATTCGGTTCAGGGCGAGGCCAGTCAGAGCGAACAGAGGATCAAACAGTGATGACGAGGAGAGGCCTGCTCGTCGTTTTCGTGGTCCTCCTCGCCGGAACCTCGGCCATGATGGTAGTGCTTCAACGCCACGGCGCGCCGCTCGAGGCCAGGGGCGGCTACAAAATCGGTTGCCTCGAGCTGACTCCGAGCTCTGAGACGGCCGCAAAGATCGTCAAGGCATGGAGCGACAAGAAGCTGCTCGAAGTAGCTCTCGAAGACATCCGCTTCGACTACGCCTTCATCGCTCTGTACACAGCCACGCTGGCGTTGACCTGCTTCTTCGGCGCCAGTCTGTTCAGCGGATTTTTTGGGCGTGCCGGGACGATCCTCGGCTGGTTGATGTTCATTGCCGGACCGATGGACGTCTTCGAAAACCTCGGCATGGCCGCCGAGATCTGCGGCAACTACGCAATCGCGCCGGTCGTGTTCACCGTGTCGTCGATCAAATGGCTTATCTCGATCGCGGCGTTTCTGTACGCGCTGCCAACGCTTGTGGTGATGCTGATCCGCCTGCCCTCACTCCTCCGCCAGGATCGTATGCATAGCTACACCGACAGTCGCTGATGCCAGCGCGAAGATCGCGACGATCACGCTGATGGAGAGCGATGCGCTTGCTTCCGGGCCGGTGACGCCGAGGATCATGTGGCCGGGGGAGAAGTGGTTGACCCACGCCTGGAGCGCGGCCGACTTCCACGTCAGCATCGCGGCCCAGCCGGCGGCGATGATCAGGTAAGCGGCGATCTGCAGGCGTGTGATCGGCAGTGCGGCGCGCTCGACGGCGGAGCTCGTCCGCAGCAGTTTCGCCTTCAGCCAGAGCACCGTGGGATCGGGAAGGATGTGCTCGCGCTCATCCAGGCCGGCGAACCGCGACAGCCACGGGCCAACCTCGGCCGCGGCAGCGCAGTCCTCACACGAACCGACGTGACCGCGGAGCGACTCGGTCCACGAACCGGTCGTGACGGCGTCGATGACGTTTCCTTCGAACGCACATTCCGTCGTCATCGCGTCACCTCCGGGGCCAGCCCTTTCTTTGTCAGCATCTCGCCAAGCCGCTTGCGGGCGCGGAAGAGCATGACTTTGATGCTCTTCGACTTCACGCCGATTGCCTCGGCGATCTCCTCGTGCGAGTTTCCTTCCACATGCGCCAGCCACAACAGCGCGCGTTCCTGCGGCTTGAGGTCGGAGAAAACGCGCGCGATGTCGTGCCGCAGATCGCCGCGGTCCGGCCGCACCTCGGATGGCATCCAATCGATTTCGCTCGTCCGTTCCCGCTTCGTCTCGCGGAAGTGATCGAAGACCAGGTTCGTCGCCGTTTTGTACACGTAGCGGCGCAGATGATCTTCATCGGTGATTCCCGGACTGCTGCGGATGAAGCGGAAGAACGTTTTCTGCAGCAGGTCGTCCGCCATCGCCGCGTCACCGGTCATTCGATAGATGTACGACCAGATACCTCCGGCTGTCTTGCGATAGAAAGCCTCGAATGCCGGTTCGTCCATCGGTCTGTGAGGCCGTTGCGGAGCCGCCGTTTGCGCGGCGGCTCCGAACGGCGAGATCAGGGCATTTTCCAGCAACACGTCCGCCTCACGCCTGAGTTTCCGTCGCATCACGCCGGTCGAGCCTGTGGTTCACGATCTCGCGCGCGGTCGGCTTGTCGTCGCCGATGAGCCCGAACCGCTGCGACATCTTGAGCGAGATGAGTGTCGAGATGAAGAAGCCGAAACCGAGCCCGATGAGGATAAAGCCGGGATACATGAAGCCGATGTTGCTGTCGGCGATCCAGATGGCGATGAACGCCATGCCCAGCAGCGTCATGATCACGCCGCTCTTGACGCCGCCGACGATGCGGTCGCGCGCCATGAGCTGCGGCATCTTGTCGACGCCGGTGAGGAACTGCTTGCCGGTATCGGAGTTGAGAAAGTCGACGAACTCCGGGGCGTTGCTGAATTTGTCGATGAGCCGCGTCTGCACCTCGGCCTGCACCGCCGCCCGCCGGTTTTTCGCGTTCGTCCCCGCCCACACGATGAATGCCACCATCGCGAAGAACCCGATCGAACAAACAATGGGAATCAGAATGATTGCGCCTTCCATGTGAACCTCCAAGTTGAAACTCGGGAGCTAGTACGGCTGGGGGTGGGATTGGTTAACGGGGTGGAAACGTAGGTCGGACTCTCTAGTCCGACTCTTTGACGATGCAGAGGGAGAACCGTCGGACTGGAGAGTCCGACCTACGTTTGGCTCCGGCGCTGAGCGGCAATGAGGGAGAGTCGCCGGAAATGCAGCACTACAACCCGCCGCAAACCGCGAGACCACGAGACCGCATAGAATCCGACCATGAAAGCGACCGTCATCGTCGAGCTCAAACCGTCGGTTCTCGATCCGCAGGGGAAAGCGATCCAGCATTCGCTGAGCACGCTTGGATTCGAAGGGGTGGAAGATGTGCGCGCCGGCAAGCTGTTTCGGGTCACGCTTGCGGACAGTGGCCAGCCTCCTGACGAAGTCGAACGCCAGCTCCGGTCGATGTGCGAACGGCTGCTCGCCAACACGGTCATCGAGAGTTTCTCCTATTCGATCGACGAGTAGCGCCGCGCTCCTGCTGCTTCTCGCGCTGGCATCGCACGTCGCCGCGCAACCTCTCACGCCGGTCGCCACACGCGACCAGAAAATCGTCAAGCGCTGGGAGCTTCCGGGCGATCCGCACGGCGTCGCCATCGGCAACGACGGCACCATCTACGCCGGTCTGGCGCAACCGCAGGCGGTCGTGGCGATCGATCCGAAGACCGGAATCGTGAAGCAGCGACTCGTGCTCGACTCCGCCGACATCGCATCGACCAAAGAGCTGGTCACCATGCGTATCAATCAGACCGGCACGCGCCTCTGCATCGCCAACGGCAGCGATGAAAGCGCGACGATCCTCTCCCTCCCCGATCTGGCCGTGCTCCGCGAGATCACCACCGAGGGAGAACCGATTCGCGACGTGCTACCCGATCCGAAGGGACGCTACATCTACCTTCTCGGCCGACATGTCCACGTCTACGACGCAAACGGCGAAAAAGAATTGCGCACGATCAAGCTCGACGATCCGATGGCCGTCGCCTCCAGCGCGGACGGCGCACTGCTCGCCATCGTGGCGACCGAGGATTTCGGCAACAACAAAGCAACGTCGGTAGCGCTTTACGACACGACCACATTCGCCGAGCTCGCCCGCGAGCCGTTGCAGACCGACAAGATCATCGAAGAGGCGCTGTTCGCCGCCGGCGATCACGCTCTGATCGCGCTCAGCCGCGGATCGCTCTTCGAAAAACCGATCGATACGAAAAAGCCGGCGAAGCAAATGTCCGCGGGCGCGAACGGCCAGATGCGCATGGCCATCGACTTCGGCGACCTCACCAACAGCGACGCCATCTGCCTCCCCGAAGGCAGCGGCGCCCAGATTGCCACGCTGGCCTCCCCCGACCTGCTCCTCTTCGCCGAGCGCCGCTGCAGCTCCGGCAACACCTTCGGCGGCTCCAATCGCCGCGTCACCCCCGCCTCCCTCTACGGCATCGCCGCCTACGCCATGGCCTACGACCGCAAGACCAACACCGTCGCCGTCACCGACCGCGCCGGATTCCTGACGATCTACAAAGCGCCGCGGGCGGCGGTGGCGAAGTAGACAGCTCGGAGCAGAACTAGGGCTGTGCGACGCGTCGCCAGCATCACGTCCATTTGAAAAGTGTTATTTGAAATACGGAGGCCTTCCCGTAGCTTGCTGCCAATGCAGTAGGGAGGAAGTTCGCCGTGATCATCAAACGCATTATTCTCACTGCGGTACTCGGTCTCGTGACACAGCTCGCGTTCGCCAGCGATCGTTATATCGTCCAAGGGCAGGCGTTTGGCCCGATGGTGTCGGCAAGTGACCGCCTGACCTGGTTTTCAGATGCCGTGCTGCTCAATCGTGGCGCCACGGACGCCGTCGTAACGGTTCGCAAAATCTCAAACGGCGGCAAGACCGATGGACTCCGAACAACGGTGGTCATTCCGTCCGGGCGGTCTGCAACACTCCAAGGACTCCGCGCGTGGGGTACCGCACCGAACGCCCCACTGTGGGTCGTTCAGGTGGACGCTCCTGACTCGGTTGACATCGAGGGTCTCCTCCGTATCGGGACGGTTGACGCCGTCACGCTGGCGTCACCGACTGGCCGGCCTGACCGCTTTGGAAGGGCGCAATTACCGGTGTTCCGCGCCTTTGTCCCTGCAGGAGAGCGTCAAGCGCATTTGAGCACCGATCTCGGTAACGACCTCGGCAACGACGTCGCCTCTCACGTGAACGTCGGCATCTACAACCCGTCGGCCGTCACCGCGAGCGCGACCATCGAGTTCCGCCAGCATTGTGATGACACTTTGCTCGCTTCGACAAGCATCACGGTCCCTCCGGACACGCTGATCCAGGTTCCCGGCCTCGGTGGTACGAGCCACAATTGCCCCTCGAACGACCCGTCGTTCCTTGGGGGCGGCGGCATCTACGCCGTCGTCACCGTCGATCAACAGAGCGTATCGTTCGTATCCGTTCTGGCGAATAGTCTTACGCCGTCGAACTCCATTTCCATACGTCAGTAGCCGTAGCAGTCGAACTCGCGGGCGCACCGAATCCTCACGAGTCTCGAGAGCTCAGGGAACCGCGGCCCCCATCGCGCTAAACTTCCCTCCATGAAATTCGGAGTCGTCCTCCTGCCCGGCTCGAACTGCGATCACGATGCGGTGCATGTGACGCGCGATGTCCTCGGCGCCGAGGTTGAGGTGTTGTGGCATAAAGAGACCGATCTGCGCGGTGCGGATTGCGTGATCGTTCCTGGCGGGTTTGCCTATGGCGACTATCTCCGCGCGGGGGCGTTGGCGAAGTTTGCGCCGGTCATGGAGCCGATCCGATCGCATGCGGATCGCGGCGGGCTGGTCTTCGGCATCTGCAACGGATTTCAGGTGCTCACCGAGGCAGGGCTGCTGCTCGGGGCGTTGATGCGGAATGAGTACCTGCGCTTCCTCAGCCGCGACGTCTTTCTGCGCGTCGAGGAGACCGACACGCCGTTCACGTGTGAGCTCGAGCGCGGGGCGATTCTGCGGATGCCGATCGCGCATGGTGAGGGCAACTTCTTCGCTGACGACGCCACGCTCGACGCACTAGAGCGCAATCGCCAGGTGATCTTTCGGTATTGCGACGCCGAGGGGCGATTGACGCGGGAGGCGAACCCGAACGGCTCATCGCGCAGCATCGCCGGCATTTGCAACAACGGCCGCAACGTGCTGGGCATGATGCCGCATCCGGAGCGGTGCGCCGAGGCGCTGCTTGGCAACAGCGACGGACTTGGCGTGTTTCAGTCGATCGCAGCATCGATGGCAAAGGTCTGATGCTGACGCGCGTTTTTGCAGCCACGTTGATCGTTACTGCGCTGATCACTTCTTTGATCACTGGCCCTGCGCGCGCGCAGGAAATGCCGGAAGTCGTGCGAAGCCTGATGGAGGACGCCGATCGCGCGCGCGAGGCAAACCGCATCGACGACGCCATCGCCAAGTACCGGCGCGTCATCGAGATTGCTCCGACGATTGCGTCGGCGTACGTGAACCTCGGCGCCATCTATTTTCAGAAGGGCAAGTTCGAACAGGCGTACGAGATCTTCGTTCACGGCGTGATCAACGCGCCTGCCGACCGCGCGCTCCTCACCAACGCGGCTGCCGCGGCGCAGCAACTCGGCAAATCGGCGGACGCGCTCAAGTATGTCGACGCGGCGATCGAGAAGAACGCGCGCGACGCCGCGCTGCACTTGCTCCGCTCCACGATTCTGCGCTCGATGGATCGGAATGACGATGCTCTGGCCGCAATCACGAAAGCGACCCAGCTCGCGCCTGACGAGGCGAAGTATCAGTTCAGCCTCGGGAATCTTCTCGTGGCGTTGTCGCGGAAGGACGACGCCATCGCCGCGTTTCGCAAAGCGCTCGATCTCGATCACAACATGCTCCGCGCCTACTACAACCTCGGCGCGGTTTTGTACGAGGCGGGGCGCTACAACGAGGCGCTCGACGCCTACAAAATGGCGCTGGCGCCGATCGATCAGGCTTTCGCAAAACATCAGCAGGTCGAGGTGATCCACGCCCGCGCCTACGCAAACCTCGGCGCGATCTATCTCAAGCAGCAGAAGTGGCCCGAAGCGATCGATGCTTATCAGAAATCGGCGACTCTCGATAACAGCACGGCGGCTCACTACAACCTCGGCTTCCTTTACTTCACCACCGGCAAGAGCGACCGCGCGCAGGACGAATACCGGAAGGCGCTGGCGGGCGACGCGACGCTGCCGCTGGCGTATCTGCACCTCGGGACGATGGCGTTCCGCGCGGCGAAGTACGACGAGGCGATCAAGTGGCTGCACGACGGCCTGACGTATTTCGACGCCTCTTCCAAGCCAGCGGCATACCGTCTGCTCGGCCGTGCGCAGCTCGCGCGCGCCGACCGCGCGGGCGCGCGTGAGACGCTCGAAGAAGCGCTGAAGCTCGATGCGAATGACGCTGAGTCGTTGCTCCTCCTCGGGCGGATGGCGCGTCACGACAAGCGCCTCGACGATGCGAAGTTGCTGCTCGACCGCGCGCAGACTGCCGCGCCTTCGAGCGCGGTCGCGATGCTCGAGCGCGCGCTGACCGCACGCGACGCGAACGACCTCGCCACCGAGCGCGCCGCACTGGAAGCGCTACTGGCGCGTGAACCGGGCCGCGCGGCGCTGCGCAGTGAGCTGGCCATCGTGAGTGCTCGGCAGAATCCAAACGCGGCGACGCTTCGCGCGCTCCATGTCACCACTCCCGAGGTGAACGCAGTGCTCGACGCGCTCGATGGAAAGCGCGACGCCGCGGCACGAACGCTGGCGCAGAGCGCATCGCCCGTTGCACGCGGCGACGCAGGCATCCTGCTGTGGCAACTTGGACGCAACAGCGACGCCACGCCGCATCTCGCCGCGGCGCACAAGGCGTTCGGCGATTGGAGTGAGGTTTCGCTGGCCGCGGGCGAAGTCGCGCTGGCGGAGAAGCGATACGACGACGCGGCGGAGTTGCTGTCGGCGATTCGCTGCGATGTTCCTCTCGCGCCTCGGGGCAACAGTGCCAATGCACTGGAGCTTGTCCTCGGACCGCCCGTCGACGTCTGCGCTCGCGCGCGTCAATCGCTGACAACCGCGCTCCTGTCGCAGGCGGCAAACGCGCTCGATGTGGCGGCGAAACGTCAGGACGAGGCAGCAGCGCGGCGTGCCCGCCAGCTGACGGAGCGCGTCAGTACAACCGACGATCGCGAACGATCGCTCGCGCTCTTCCTCCGAGGGACGGCCGATCTCGTCGCGGGGGCGGAGGCGCCCGCACGTGACGCGCTCACACGCGCGATCGCCGGCAATCTTCCCGGTCCGATCGAGGCGATGGCCAAGAAGAATCTGGAAGCCGCGCAGCCGGCCGAAGAAGCACCGCAGGCTTCGGAGCCGGGAGCGCCGCAGGCGCGTCACACCGTAGTCGTCTTCCTCCCCGACACGCCGGCGGAGACTGAGAAGAAACTCGCGGAAGGCGCGACAGCCATTGTCAGCAGTCTTGCCGCCGCGTCGTCGCTGCCGCTGAAGACAGAACTGTTCCGGCGCGCCGAGGACGCTCGTGCGTTCATCAATGCGAATCGCGAGAACGTCGGCGTCGTCATCGCCAATCCTGAGTTTCTTTCAGGCGATTTCGCGCCGCGCTACGCATTCAGCCACGACGGCCGGACGATGTATCGCCGCGTCGTCGTCGTTCCGGCGCGAAGCAAGGCAAAGTCGCTCGCCGACCTCCGCGCAAAGACGATCAGCGGTGTCGAAGCCCTCGGCGATGACGGCGTCGGCGTGACCAACCACGTCGCCGACGACTTGACCGCGCTCGCCAACGCGCTCTATGGCCGCACCGAGGGCGCGCTCGTGTCGGAGTCGAACCCGCTGCTCGCCGATCACGCGAAGGAACTGCGCATCATCCACACCACGGCGGCGCGGCAGATGCCGGTCGCGGCATTCGGTCCGATGCCCGCCGCGCAACGCATCGCCCTCGACGAAGCCTTCCGCTCGCTCTCACGATCGGCGCTTACATCGCTCCAGATGAGCAGCGCGGTTCGCATCGGCGCAGAGCCGCGCGCCGCCGTCAAACGCGAGATTCAGACGTTGCCGGCGTCAGCGCTGGGATTGAAAACCGAGCCGCCGATCGCGCTTCCGTTGCGTGTGTCCGTCGAGTTGCCGCGCGTAGAGATCCCCGAGGATATGTTCGGGCCTCCGTGATGTTCGTTCTGATGGATGATTAGAATCGTTGCACCACAGAGACGCAGAGGTCACAGAGTTTTTCTCTGTGCTCTTTGTGCCTCTGTGGTTCAGGTTTTTCTGCTACGAACGCAGCCGCTGCAACAGAAACGTCTCGATCCCCAAATCCGCAGGAATCCCCCCCGACTTGCGCTTGATCTCGAGGTCCGCAAGCGCGGCCAGTGCGCGAAAGAGGCCGGCCTCGGTCTGGTTCCGGGCCGCTTCCCACTTCTTGTGCAGCGGGAAGGGATGCGGACGCTGGCGCACCAAGCCGTTTGCTTTGAGCGAATCGCCGAGGCGGTCGGCGAGCGTGTCTTTGAAGCGGTTGTAATTCATCGGCGCGCGCAGATCGATGTGCTGCGTCCGCGCGAATGAGACGATGCCGATCATCTGGCGCACTTCGTCGGCGAGAGGAAAGAGGAACTTGCCGTACTGGATGTCGAGCGGCGCTTTCGGATCATCGCGGCGCGCCTGGGCTACGAGATCGCGCAGCTTGGCAATCGCTTCGACGATCTTTCCCTCGGTGAACAGCGACCCGAACTCGTAGCGCGCGCCGCCTTCGACGATGGCGACCTCGCGCTCCACCATCTCCGCCGTCACCCGCCCGCCCGCGCCCGCAAGCGTGGCCAGCCTCTCCGCCTCGGAGACGACCGGGCGCAGATCGGGAACCTCTTTCGAGAACTTGTCGGCCAGGAGTCTCTCGATGCCGAGGCGTTGCCGCAACATGCCGAGTGCGCGCGGATCGAAGCGAACCTGCGCCTCTTCCGCCATCTCGGCGATGGCGCGATCGAGTGCTGACGCAAACGTCTCGCGCGAAAGATCCATCACCACGACCGCGCCGTTGCGGTCGATCAGCTCGACTGTGGCTGACTCGCGCGGCACCTCGCCGCTGCGCATCAGGAGATACGTGTTCGGCGCGCCGCCGCGCGAGATCGCCTCGGTCAGCAGGGCCGCGTCATCTTCTCCGCGCGACGCCTTCTTCCCCGTCGTGCGGCAGAAGGCCAGCATGTCCGTCAGCACGGGATCGAGCGACGCGCCGAGTGCGGTCGCGATCTCGCGGTCGGTCATGTCGAACCCCGCACCGACCAAGCCGAGGACGTGCAGCAACTTCGCGGCCGCCGAGGAGCGCTTCCGGTCGGTCTTCGCCGACTTCCAATCCGCCACCGACTTGTCGTACAGCGACGCCAGCTCTTTCGCGGAAACGAACGCGTTCACGTCGGAGACAACGATGAGGCGCGCAGATCCGAAGAGTGACATCGTCCGGTACGAATCGAGGATCGAGGCCAGCTCGCTGCCGGCTTCGTACGCCTCGACCGACAGGCCGGGCTTCGCCGCGATGATCGCGTCACGCAGACCGCGGAATGCATCCTCGGCCAGGAAGTCGCTCGATCCGCCCACGAGGATCACTGGCGGGATCTTTCCTGCGGCGATCTGGGCGATGACGGTGGCTAGCGGTTTGGGCATGGGTCGAAAATCTCTAACTTTCGGGCGCTTCGGGCTGCTCCTCGCGCTTGTCCTTCCATCGGTGATAAAGCCAGAGCCCGACTCCGACGACGACGAGGAGCAAGAGCCCGTACTTCTCGATGTGGGCAGCTTTTCCGAGCACTCGCTCCACAGCCCGCCCGAAATAGAAACCGGCCAGGCCGATGACGATCGCCCAGACGATGCACGTCAGCGCCTCGTACACCAGGAACTTGATCGTGGAGATCTTCGAGATCCCGATGATCACCGCGCAAGTGATGCGGAGTCCGTACAACCACTGCGTGATGAAGATCGCCGGCGCGCCGTAGCGCTCGAACAGCCGGATGCCCTTGCCAAAATGCTTCTTCAATCGCGGGAAGCGGTCGAGGAGCTTCACACCCTGCGTGCGTCCGAGCCAGAACCAGCCGACGTGACCGACGTAGGAGCCCCCGAACGCCGTGAGGATCACCAGCGGGAGCGTCAGATAGCCGCGCTCCGCGAAGAAGCCGCCCATCACCAGGATCGTCTCCCCTTCGAGGAACGTCCCGACGAAGACGGCGAGGTATCCAAACTTCTGCAGCAGTAGCTCGGGCGACATTCAAACCCGCAGGTTGCAAGATTCGGGGTATCTCATGAAATTTGGCCCGCGAAGCGTAACATTGAACCTGTTACCGGAGGCCCCAATGAAGCCGATTGCCATCACATCCTGCCTCATCCTCGTGACGCTATCGCTCTACGCAGGCGAACCGCAGGCCCAGGCAAAAGAGGCGAAACCGCAATCTGATACCCGGTTGGAAACGGTTTTCTCGGCCCCCATGACGGGAAGCATCGGGGATTCGCCCCTGGTCCGTGCGGCCAAGGCGAGCAAGCGTCCCGGAATCAAATCCTCGACCGTGATTACGAACGAGACACTCGTGCGAACGGGCGGTCACTTCACGACGACGACGTCCCAACAGCCGCTTCCGCCGGCCGCGCACCCGGCGAATGGTGGCGTCCAGACCGACGAGCAGTGGCTGGCTGAGCGGCGACGACACGCCATCGAGAGCGCGACAGCGGCGGCAGCAGCGCAGAAGGCTGAGCATGAGAAAAAACTCACCGCTGCCCGCAACGAACAACTGATGGAAGGCGACACTCCTGAAGCGATCCTGAACGACCCCCCACCGATGGAAGGGTCGATGCAGACGATGAAGCCGGAGACGCCCAAAACGATGAGGCCCAGTCCGGTGCAGCCGGTGCCGAACCCGCCGTTCTAGTCGTCTCCGGGCGTTCCCGCTACGCGTGGCGTCGCATGTTCTTGTAACCGCCGACCAGTCCGGCCAGGAACGCGACCTTGCTGAGTCCGATCGAACGTACGAAACCGCGTGTGGCTTTCTGGCCTACGCGAAACATGAAAACCTTCTTGAGAAAGTGAAGCATGCTGGCCTCCTTCTGCACGTGAAATAGTGCAAGGCAGAAGCCACGAACGATGTCCTATAAGTCACTGCAAAAACACGGCTTAGAGGGCGAACTCAGAGCGCCGATTCCGCCTTCAGCGACCTCGTCATCAGGCGCTTGATCGCCAGGCGCGGCGACTCGTTTTCGTGAAGCACACGCACCATTTCGGCGGTGATCGGCATGTCGATGTGATGCCGTTCCGCCAGCTCCCGCGCCGCCTTCGACGTCCGCACTCCCTCGGCCACCGTCCGCGATTCCGCCAGAATCTCCGCGAGCGCTTTTCCTTTGCCGAGGGCGACGCCGAGGCTGCGATTGCGCGAGAGGGCACCGGTGCAGGTGAGGACCAGATCGCCCATCCCTGCCAGCCCGGCAAGGGTCTCGATGCGTCCACCCATGGCGATGGCGAGCTTCGTCACCTCGTGCAGACCTCGGGTGATCAAGGCGGCGGTCGTATTCGATCCGAGATCCATCCCTTCGAGCACGCCGGCAGCGATGGCGATGACGTTTTTCAGCGAGCCGGCCAGCTCGACGCCGGCGACATCGTTCGAGTTGTAGATGCGGAACGTCGCCGACGACATGGCGTGCTGCACCTGCTCCGCCAGCGCCAGATCGGTCGATGCCACGACCGCGGCCGTCGGATCGCCTTGGGCCGACTCAAGCGCGAAGGTCGGACCGGACAGCACGGCAAACCCGCGCAGCGCGTCCTTCAGCTCGTGCGCCGTCACCTCGGACATCCGCTGCAGCGTGTCGTTCTCAATCCCTTTGGTTCCGCTGACGATCGACACCGGGCCGCGCAGGTGCGGCCGGATTTGCTGCAGCACCCCGCGGAAGTGATGGCTGGGAACGATCATGAAGAGCACGTCGCTGAAGGCCGCGGCCTCGGCCAGCGAGCTCGTCGCGCGAATGCTGGTCTGCAGCGCAATGCTGGGGAGATAAATCGGATTGTGGCGTGTCTGCTCGATTTCCTCCGCAACGTGCGGATCGTGCGCCCACAGCACCACGTCGTTGCCACAGCTCGCGGCGACCGCGGCCATCGCCGTTCCGAACGAGCCGGCGCCGATGATCGAGATCTTCACGGCTCGTCCCGCTTCCCCATCCGGCGCTCCGTCCCGCCGGCCAGCCGGGCGATGTTGGAGTGATGTTTGAGGATGATGGCGAAGGCGATGACGACGCTGATGATGATCATCCAGAACGGCGCGTGAACGAGAAAGCGCATGAAGATCGGAATCGAGGAAGCGCTGAGGATGGACGCGAGCGAGACGAATCGCGTGGCCAGAATCACGATCAGAAACACCAGGACTCCCGCCGCAACGGCGAGCGGATCGAGCGCCAGAAACGCGCCGGTCGCCGTCGCCACGCCCTTGCCGCCGTGAAACCGCAGCCACACAGGGAACATGTGCGCGAGCACCGCAACCAGCGCCGCCAGCGAGATCCAGAGTGACGTCGAATACAAGGCTGACGTGTGCGCGCCGTCCGCGACGAGCGGCCATCCCGGCCACGTCACGATCCAGTGCGCCAGCGCTACCGCGGCATAGCCTTTGGCGATATCGAGCGCCAGTGCGATGATGCCCGGCGTTTTCCCGAACGTCCGCGCAACATTCGTCGCTCCCACGTTGCGGCTGCCGTGATGCCGGATGTCCGCTCCCGCCGCCAGCTTGACGACGAGAAAACTGAACGGGATCGACCCGATCAGATACGCCACGATGATCAACAGATACGGTAGGGCGGACGCCATGCGGGCGACATTGTAGAGCGCTCAGAGCCGCGGCAGGCGCTCCACGGCAGCCCGGAGCGACGGAGGATGAACGGCGGGATATCGATAGAGCGTCTCCGCGACTTCCTCGAACAGCGCGTGCAACCGATCCGGGTCAACCAGCCCATCGCGAATCATCGAGCCGACGTCGAGCAGGTCTTTGCGATGCGAGCGCTCCAACTTCGAAAGCGCCTGCGTGTAGAAATCGTAGTGATGAAACGAGATTGGACCTTCGAGTGCAATGAAAGGACTGCGTGTTTCCCAGCCGGGCAGCGGCGGAACGAAATCCGAATCGAGCTCGACATTCAAGCGAAGACGTTCCTTCACATCCGCAATGGCCCGGAGGATTCGGTCGCTCTCGGGCACGATTCTGACGTCGATGATTGGCGCGCTGTCACGCCATCCTTGCAGGACTGCGCTGGCGTCGCCGGTGAAGTAGATGCGGCCCGGTTCGTTTGCTGTGGCGCCGATCGCGCGCATGAACGCGCGAAGCCGCGGCTCCGTTACGGGCTCACGCATTCCGACGCCCGCTCGAAGCTCACCAACCTTCGGATCAGCGCGTTGTAGCGCGAGTGCGCCGTGTCCGAGTTCTCGTCCGACAGCTTCGCGTAGAGCCTATCCTCGGGAAGAAACGGCGTGTCATCCGGCACGTCGTACCCGATACGCCTCAGCCGAGGGGCGCCGACGAGCACGAGCAGCGCCTCGATCGACTCAACGCCGTCCGCGAGATCGATCAGACCCTTGCGGATCAGATCAGCACCGGGCAACGCGTCGGAGACTTCCACTTGCCGAGTTTCGTGACCACGATCGGGCATTTCGCTTGACGTCGATTCGTACCGCGCACTTACTCGCGTTCGCGAATCGACGAGACTAGCAAACCGGCGCCAAGGGCGAGCACCGCGAAACCCGTGGCAACCTTGACAGGGTTGTTTTTCGCTAGTTGCGCTGCTCTGGAGGACGAAACCTTAAGGTAGTCGCGCGCAGTCGTCAGGTATTCGGCGACATCGACGTTCTCCATCTTGCTCTTCAACGAGGCAATCATGTCTTCGGTGATTCCTAGGCGATCGAGCACGCCATGAATCTGGTCCCGACTGACTACCGCGCCACAGTCCGCACAGTGTACGTTCACGGCAAGGTCGGAAAAAGCCTCCGACATCCCCGGAGTTGCGCGACGAATTGCCGCACTGAGGTCCGAGCAAAAGGTGCAGCCCTCTATGTGTGCCAACCGAGCGGGAGAGAGGGAGTCAAGTGCGTCGATCTCCTCCAGAGTGATGCACGACGGCGTGCAACTCCGAACCGCAACGTCTATCGCCTCCTCTAGCTCTGAAACTGGCAGTCCTAGCACTCGTGCAATTCGGATGTCACTGTCATCAATCCGTTCAGAAAGACGTTCAAATGCCAGTTCAGCAATCGGCTCAACACTCATATGCGACCTCCACGTGATATGCCCGCGAGCAAGCCGTTTTTTACACCTTTGAAATTGGTTTTTCGCGGATAATCGCGAGAATCTTCCGGCGAATTCGGTGTAGGCGGACTCCTGCGTAGGCATACGTAGTGTGGTAATGCTCAGCAACCTTCGGGAGCGACATCCCATTTTGATAGTAGAGGATGGCCAGTTCCTTATCCGGTGCTGCAAGGTGTTTCAGAACGTAGGCGAAGTCTAGGAAAGGCGCTTCTCCGGGATGAGCGGACTCAAGTGGAGAAAGTTGCTTTTCTATCCCTGTCCGTCGCTGAACCCGCTGCCAAGCGTGCGATGCGATGCTCGACGCGCTGCCCAACAGGTATCGGCGAACCTCAGGTCCACTCGAAAGCGATGCCCAATCGTCATGCCAAGGGCTCTGGATCAGAAATCGGAAGAACACTTCTGCCGTGAAGTCATCTAGGTCCATGGCGTTGCGAGTTCCACGGAAGAACAAGATGGCGATGATCTGACGCCGGTAATGCGCATAAAAGTCGGCCCACGCTCGCTCATCGCGAGGCTGCTCGCGCAGGCGAGCTACAATCTGCTCTTCTTCATCCACACTCATTCGCTCTTCTGCCACAAACCGCTCACGATCGCGAAGATGAGTTGCTTCGCCGTCAGAACGCCCTCCGCGCCATACTTGAGCACATTGTCGAAGACCATCTTCGCCATGACCTCGGCGTAAGGGGAACCAGCAGCCTGACCGAAGAAGTGCCGCAAATCAGCCTGAATGATTGGCATGCACTCCTCTCGCAGCTGCTGCCGCTCTGCCAGTTCGTGTTGCGCGCGGCGACAGAGTGCCGCAAACGCAACGTTACCAAAGATGAATGGACGCCAGAAGGCGTCACAGTGAGCACGCAGCACGAATGCACCGGAATGACTAAGATCGGCATAGTGTGGTTGCTGCAAGGTCGGCGTACTGCGACTGAATCCGTCTAGGCCCGATGGACCGCTCCCGGGGATCACAGCCCGAGTAACCGCGCTTCGAAACATAGCCACCACCCAATCATCGCCTGCAACTCTCATTCAATACGGCTTGAACACGCCCGTTCGCAACCATCGAGGGCCAATCGAAATCGCAGTCGAGAATCGAGCCGCACAGAATGACATGATCAAATGCCATCGCTGGATATCGCAGCAGAGCGCGACACGCAACGTAGGTGCCGAAGCTGTGAGCAATCACCGAAGGCACCACTCCGGTGTCGCGATAGACCTCATCCCATTTCTTCGTGAACGCCAAAATCTCTGAGTCACGCGCAGCGGAGTATGTCGCCTTCCAAAAATGGAACTTTCCGTACTTGTAGCCCTCGTGTGCGAGGCCAGCAATGCCCTTGAATGATCGGTCGATCTCCTCCTGCCACTCGCCCTCCGTTTCGACTCCGTGGATCGATAGCAAGACTCTGTCGATAGCCATTCAGTCACTCCTCTTTGATTGAGGAGTGACTCACCAACCGTTTTCCCTACCGTCCGATCCCTAAATCCCTGCAAACGCATTCTCCACGTCGGCAATCAAGTCCGCGACATCCTCGATTCCCACCGAGATCCGCACGAGTCCTGGGCTGATGCCGAGGCGGGTGCGCGTGGCTAGCGGGACGGAGGCGTGCGTCATCGTCTCCGGATGCGAGATCAGCGTCTCCACGCCGCCGAGGGATTCGGCTAGGGAGCAGAGGCGAACGCGGTCGAGGAACTTCTTGGCGTTCTCGAGCGAGCCTACGTCGAACGAGATCATCGAGCCGAAGCCGCGCATCTGGCGCTTCGCCAGTTCGTGCTGCGGATGGTCCGGAAGTCCGGGGTAGTAAATCTTCAGGGCCTTGGGATGCGCGGCGATGTACTGCGCCATGGCGATGCCGTTTTCTTCGTGCTGCCGCATCCGGACCGCCAGCGTCTTCACACCGCGCAGGACGAGCCATGAATCGAACGGCGAAAGGATCGCGCCGACCGCGTTTTGCAGGAAGCCGATCTGCTCCGCGATCGCGTCGTCATTCGAGATCACCACGCCGCCGACCGAGTCGGAGTGGCCGTTGATGAACTTCGTCGTCGAGTGAACGACGAGGTCGGCGCCCAGCTCGATCGGCCGCTGCAGGTAGGGCGAGCAGAATGTGTTGTCGACCACGACCAGCGCACCGCCCGCATGCGCCACTTCGGCACACGCAGCGATATCCGTCAGCGTCATCATCGGATTCGTCGGCGTTTCCAGGAAGACGATCTTCGTTTCCGGTCGTAACGCGGCGCGGACGTTTTCGACGTTCGAGGTATCGACGTAGGTGAACTGCAGGCCGAACTTCTCGCAGACCTTGCTGAAGAGACGGTACGAGCCGCCGTACATGTTCTCGCCGGCGATGACGTGATCGCCCGATTTCAGGAGCCGGAAAACGGTATCGGTCGCCGACATCCCCGAGGCAAAGCAGTGCGCGTGCTTCCCGCGCTCGAGCGCCGCGAGGTTGGCCTCCAGTACCGAGCGCGTCGGGTTTTGCGTCCGGGCGTACTCGAAGCCCTTGTGCTTTCCGAGCTCCGGCTGGACATACGTCGAGGTCTGAAAGATCGGATAGGTGACCGAGCCGGTGACAGGCTCCGGCTCCTGGCCGGCGTGAATGCAATCAGTGGAGAAAGCCATGCGACTCCTTTGGTTATCGATCAGAGATCAGAGATCAGAGACAAGAGGTCAGAAGTCAGAAGTCAGAGATGACAGGTTTGCCTGATCTCTGATCTCTTGCCTCTGATTCTCTCAATCTTCCGCCGTCATTCCCGGCTTCGCCCACTTCGTGTAGATGCCCTTCGACATGTAACGTTCCGAGGCGTCGGGGATGAGAGTGACGACGCGCTTGCCGGGGCCGAGTCTCGCCGCCACCTGCACCGCGGCAGCGACGTTTGCTCCCGCCGACGACGCACCGAGGACGCCCTCTTCGGCGGCCAGACGCCGCACCATCACGAACGCGGGATCGTCGTAGATCTGGATCACTTCGTCTGCCAGCGAGAGGTCGAGAACGGGAGGGATGAAGGACGACGCGCCGATTCCCTCGACTTCGTGCGGCCCCGCCTCGCCCCCTTTGAGGATCGAGCCCTGCGGCTCGACGACGACGCACCAGCAGCCGGGGTTGCGCTCCTTCAGATACTTCGCCACGCCGCTGAAGGTGCCGCCGGTGCCTGCTCCGGCGAGCCAGGCGTCGACGCGCCCTTCCATCTGCTCCCAGATCTCGGGGCCGGTCGTCGCGTAATGCGCGTCGCTGTTGTAGAGGTTCGTGAACTGCTGCGGGACGTACGAGCCGGGGATTGAGCGCGCCAACTCCTCGGCCTTCGCGATCGCGCCTTTCATCCCGTCGTCCTTCGGCGTGAGGACGACCTCGCCGCCGAGTGCTTTCATCACTTCGCGTTTTTCGATGGAGAAGTTTTCCGGGACGCAGAGAATCACGCGATAGCCCATCCGCGTACCGGCAAGCGCCAGGGCGATGCCTGTGTTGCCGGCGGTCGGCTCGATGATCGTGCCGCCCTTCGACAGTTTTCCGTCGCGCGCCGCGCTTTCGATCATCCCGACGCCGATGCGGTCTTTGACGGAAAAGCCGGGGCTAAAAAACTCCAGCTTGACGAAGAGGTCGGCCATCTCAGGCCCGGCGATGTTCGCGAGTTGGAGCATCGGCGTATTGCCGACGAGATCGAGGATGTTGCGGACAGGTTTGAGAAGAGGGCGGCTCAAGCGGGGCGGGATTGTATACGCGGTTGCGAGGTTACGTGGTTTCGCGGTCGCGGGGTGGGTTCTTGGTTGCTGAGTTGCTGGGTTGCTGGGTTGCCGAAGGTAATCCCCGAATTCTTCTACTTTGCAACTCAGCAACCAGCGCGCGACCGCAAACCCCCGCTACGCAAAAAACAAAACGGCGGGCCCGAAAGCCCGCCGTCGAAGTAATCGTTCGAAGAAAAACTTACGCCCAGCTCGACGAGCGGGCGCCTGTCCGGCGCTGGTTGTAGCAATCGCGGCAGTACACAGGCTTGCCGCTGACCGGCGTGAACGGCACTTCCGTACCCACTCCGCAGCTGTCGCATGTCACACTCACCATCTGACGATCGCGGCCACCGCCACCACCGTTTCCGTCGCGTGCGGTCTTCCGTTTGTCGCGGCAGTTCTTGCAGCGCTTCGGCTCGTTCGTGAAGCCGCGCTCCGAATAGAAGGCCTGCTCGTTCTTGCTGAACACGAATTCCTGTCCGCAATCGGCGCAGTTGAGAGACTTGTCGTTGAATGTATCCATGAACCTTGATCTCCTAAAATTGTTCCTTTGAATCTACGATCAGATGGTGGTGCCGCAGCGCTGAATGTGTGCGGGGAGCCGCGACCTCGCCCCGCTTTTGAATCTCTCAAGCGAATCGGTTGGGTCTACCAGCCTCCCTTCGGTTACGAATACAGCAGTACCCCTGGAACGCCCTGTCGCAGTCCTGGAGTTTTTGGTTTTTTTGCTGGATTCGTTGACTCGCCTTTTAGCATAGATGTGCAGCACAGGCAACGAATTACGGGTTGCTCAAAATAAGTTCGTCAACGTATTGACCTTCAAAAATGGGACATCAAATTCGCGTCGGACCGGCCGGCTGGAGCTACACCGATTGGGAAGGAACCGTCTACCCGCCGCATGGTTCCAAGTTCGATCAACTCGCTTATCTCGCCTCGTTCTTCGACACGATCGAGATCAACTCGCCGTTCTATCGAATCCCTCCGCCCACACATGCGAAGTCGTGGGTGCGCCGCGTGAGCGCCAATCCCGATTTCAAATTCACGACGAAGATCTTTCGCGGCTTCACACATGACGCGACGGAGTTGCGCGCCGATGAGGTCAAGGCCTTTCGCGATTACCTCGATCCCCTCGCTGACTCCAACCGCCTCGGCGCCGTGCTGCTGCAATACCCATGGAGCTTTCGGAACAGTGATGAAACCCGCGGCCGTCTCGACGATCTGTTCAAAGCGTTCGACGGTTATCCGCTCGCGCTCGAGGTCCGTCACTCCACGTTTCAGACTCCGGAGTTCTTACACTTTCTCCAGCAGCACAACGTCTCCTGGGTCAACATCGACCAGCCGCTCTTTCATGACTCTGTCAAGCCGTCGGACACGATCACGGGTCCTGTCGGCTATGTGCGCTTGCACGGCCGCAACTATGAGAAATGGTTCGCGAAGGGCGAGTCGTGGGAGCGCTACAACTACCTCTACTCCGAAGAGGAGCTGTCGCCGTGGGCCGATCGAATCCGCGGGATGTCCGAGGAGAAGGCGACGTACGTGATCACAAACAATCACTTCCGCGGGCAAGCCATTGTGAACGCCGTCGAGCTGGAGGCATCGCTGGGGATGGACGCGAAGATGCCGCCGCAATTGAAGACGGCGTATCCGGACAGATCTTCGCTGTCATCCTGAGGCGCCGAAGGACACGAAGTGCCGAAGGACGCTCGAAGGACCCCCTGATTTTGTACGATGGTTTTCCCCTCCCAACCGGCAGGAATCGGGGGGTCCTTCGACGTCCTCCGGCACTTCGTGTCCTTCGGCAGTCTCAGGATGACAGTCGCGATCGCGCGATCCGCTAAACTCCCCGCTCCATGTCGTCGCTTCGCTCCGTCGACCGCCGCGCGTGGCATGCGCTTTTTGCCGCGCAGACCGGATGGATGCTCGACGCGATGGACTTTCTCCTCTTCAGCTTCGCGGTCATTCCCATCCGCGAAGAGTTCGGCCTCACGAACTCCTCGATGGGCGCCCTCACCTCGGTCGCCCTCATCGCGAGCGCCATCGGCGGGATGGTCTTCGGGCGTCTCGCCGACCGCCTCGGCCGCGTGCGTGCGTTGACATTGTCGATCCTGCTCTACTCCGCGGCCACTGCCGGATTGGCGACGAGCGCCGCGCTTTGGCAGCTCGTGGCGTGGCGCGTTCTCGTCGGACTGGGGATGGGCGGCGAGTGGTCGGCCGGCTCGGTGCTGGTCGCGGAAACGTGGCCCGCTGAGCATCGCGGCAAAGCGATGGGCTTCATGCAGTCGGGCTGGGCGATCGGCGCGCTGATCGCGGCCGCGGTATCAGCGGTGACGATCGAGCGCTTCGGATGGCGAGTGCTGTTTCTCATCGGCGCGCTCCCCGCGATCGCAGCGTTTTTCATCCGGCGCAACGTTGAGGAGCCGCAGGTGTGGCGCGAGCGGCCGGCCGAAGTGTCGCGATGGAGTGAGATGTTCGCGGCGCCGTTTCTGCGCCGCACGGTCATCGCCACGCTTCTCGCCAGCAGCGTGCTGATGGCGTTCTGGGGCGTGACGTCGTGGCTGCCGACATTCCTGGCCACGCCGCTGGCGAAAGGCGGCGCCGGTCTCACGGTTACAACTTCCGCGAGCTGGCTGATCGCGCTGCAGGCCGGCGCGTTCTTCGGCTACATCAGCTTCGGATGGATTGCCGACCGCATCGGACGCCGCCCCGCGTTCACCATCTTCATGATCGCGGCGACGATCCTCGTTCCGCTGTTTGCGTTCTACGCCCGCACTCCGACGATGCTCCTGATTCTCGGCCCGCTCCTCGGATTTTTTGCGCACGGCTACTTCTCGCTCTTCGGCGCGATGCTCGCGGAGCTCTTCCCGACGCGCATCCGCGCCGGCGCGCAAGGCTTCTGCTACAACGGCGGCCGCTTCGCTTCTGCTGCGGCGACGTTCGCGATCGGCAAGGCGTCGTTGTCGCACAGTTTCGCCACGGTCATCACCTGCGCCGCGCTCTTCTTCGCGATTGGCGCGGTCCTGGTGTGGTTCCTTCCTGAAACGAAAGGAGCACAGTTGTGAGCGACGTTGTGATCGATCTCAGCGCCGACCTCGGCGAAGGCGCTCCGGACGAGCCGGCGATCTGGCCGCTGATCACATCCGCGAACGTCGCCTGCGGCGGCCACTACGGCGATGTCGACTCGATGACGCATGCCGTCGTCCGCGCGCGCGAGCTGGGAGTCCGCGTCGGCGCGCATCCGTCGTATCCCGACCGCGAGAACTTCGGCCGGAAGTCGATGACGATGCCGCCGGACTCGTTGCGTGACTCGATCATCGAACAGATCGTTGCCTTGCGCGCCGTTGCCGGCACGCTCGCTCACGTCAAACCCCACGGTGCGCTCTACAACGACGCGCACAAAGATCTCGCTCTCGCCGAGATCGTGATCGAGGCGATACGCGAGCTGGATCCGTCGCTCCCAATCGTCTGCAGCGATCTGTCGCAAATGGCCGTCGCCGCGCGTGCCGCGGGCACGCCGGTCATCCGCGAGGCCTTCGCCGATCGCCGCTACAACGCCGACGGCTCTCTCGTCGCCCGCAGCGAGCAAGGTTCCCTACTCGATGTTTTGGAAGCCGCCACCCAAGCGGCGATGCTCGCGGATGAAAGTACCGTCATCGCCCGTGACGGAACGCGCATCACGATCCCTTTCGACACCATCTGCATTCACGCCGACATGGAGCACGCCGTCGAACGGCTGCGTGCGATCCGGTCAAGAATCACCCCGTGAGCGGTGTTGCGATGCTCTTTCGCGACCTTCGCGGCTTCGCGTGAGAAGTGGGTTTCGGGCACGACCCGCGCTGTGACTCCCGAGCAACCGCGAAACCCCGTGACAGCGCGACCGCGACTCACAGCTCCGCGCGAAACTGATCGAGCGCCGTTTTGCGCAGATAGATCGTCTTCCCCTCGGACAGCAGGAGGTTCTGCTTCATCAGGTCGTGGATCAGCCGCGACACCGTCTCGCGCGATGTGCCGATCATGTTGGCGATCGACTGATGCGTCGGACGGGTCACGGCGATGTACTCGTTGTCGAGCGACTTGCCGTTCTGGCGGGCCAGATCGAGGAAGAAGCGAGCCAGGCGGCCGTAGACGTCCATCGTCGCCAACGACTCGATCCGGTTGGAGGCATCACGCAGCCGCTTCGACAATTCGGCCAGCACCTTCTGCGCGATCGAGAAGTTCTCCTTGAGGATGTGCAGGAAATCGGATCGCCAGATCGAGACGATCTCCAGCGGCTCCGTTGCGATCACGGTCGCCGAGCGGGGCGCGTTGTCGAACAATGCCATCTCGCCGAAGAAATCTCCGACGCCCAGGATTGAGAGAATGATCTCCTTTCCCTCGGGAGAGATCATCGTCACCTTCACCTGACCTTCGCGGATGAGGTAGAAGACGTCGCCGATTTCGTCCGCGTGAAAAACAGCGTCGTCCTTCGCGTAACGGCGCGTTTTGGCAACCGCAGCGATCGACGCGAGCTCGCGGTCGTCGAGCTCCGCGAACAGCGTGAATTTCCGATAGAACGATGA
This sequence comes from Thermoanaerobaculia bacterium, assembly GCA_034664845.1. Lineage (GTDB taxonomy): Bacteria > Acidobacteriota > Thermoanaerobaculia > Gp7-AA8 > Gp7-AA8 > JADGNZ01. The sequence goes on from JAXDGW010000007.1 coordinate 25,205, forward strand.
TGGGAGCACTTGTGCGGGGATTTTAGCAGCAAAGCCGGGAACCGACCCCGATGCTACACTCCGCCGCGAAGTCCCCTACGAGAGTGGCCATCAAACGGATCATTCCGATTTCCTCCGGAAAAGGCGGAGTCGGCAAGACGACCTTCGCCATCAACTTCTCGCTTGCCCTCTCGCGCCACGGCCGGACGGTGCTCGTCGACCTGGACACAGGCACGTCAGCGATACGCAACGCTATCGACGTTCCGATCGAAAAAGATCTCTACCACTTCTTCCGGAAGGGCGAATCGCTCAATCGCTGCGTCACACATCTCGATGCGAAACTCGATCCGAAAGGCGCTTTCCGCAACTTCGGTTTTGTGGCCGGGCCTCTTCACCTGATCGACGAGATCACGAACTTCGGCGCGGTCCACAAAGGCAAGCTGATCGAGGCCATCAACGGTCTCGACGCCGACTACGTGATCCTCGACATGCGTGCCGGCCTCGATTCGAACGTGATCGACTTCCTGCCGTTTTCGAACTCCGGAGTCCTGATCTTCACGCCGCACCTGCCGAGCGCCACACTCGCGGCATCCGACATCGTCAAGGCGATTCTTTTTCGCAAGCTGCGATTGATCTTCAGCCGCGAGTCGCCCTTCTTCGCCACCGTGAACGGGAAGCTCGACTTCTGGAAGCTCATCAACGACTTGATCGATCAGGTCGAAGATGTCTACGACTCGGCGATCGGAAACCTCGATGCCTTCGCCGACGATCTTGCCGGCAACCTCGGCGATCACCCCATTACGCGCACCGTGCAGCAGACGCTCGACGAGTTCCGCGTCCATTACGTTCTCAATCTCTTCAACGGCGTCGACGATTCGTTCCAGACCGCGGTGAAACCGTTCATCGAGAATCTGACCTCGAACGTCTCGGCTCGATGCGGCGTCACGAACCTGGGCTGGATAACGCGTAGCGACGCCATCCACCGCGCGAACTGCAACAAGCTGCCGGCGATGCTGCTGCCGCCCGAGGGGAGGAAGGCGGCGAAGAGCGATCGGGTGACGCAGGAGCTCGACGAGCTTCGCTCGCTGGCCATCGGCACGGAGCCTCTTCGGAAGAAAGCGTCGAAGCAGCAGAAGTCGTCGTCGAGCGTCGATCCGGCCGACCACCTCGCCAATCAACTCAACGTGCTGCGGTCGATGTTCGATCAGAAGAAGGATGACGATTTCCACGCCAACTTCGACTACGCCTGCCAGCGCGCCCTCTTCACCATGAAGACGCGCCGCCCCAGCGAGTTCGGCGACATCCGCGTCTACCGCCCCGACGAGATGCTGGCCACGATCTTCGCCAAATCAAACGTGCCGACGTCGATCGATTGGGGCGAGTTGGATTTGTAGTTGGAAGATCAACTCAGGAGATTGCTCCGCTGTCGTATCTGGTCACGTCATCATCGAAGGCGAGTCGCTGCCGGAGGGCTTGCGCGCTACGGTTCTCACTCTGGAAGTGGACGAAACCTTCGAGCTCGACGCCGATCAGGAAGCGGAGCTTCTCGAATCGATCGCTGAAGCGGACCGCGGCGTGCTGACGACTGTGGTTCGCTCTGCAGGATGAAGACAGTGCATAACACGTGAAATCGGCTGTCGCGGCGTATGTGCGCGCGAAGGCGCGCTGCCCAAACCTAGCCCGGGGCTCCGCCCGGGGAACGAATGCGCGCCCGGATTTTGCGGCCGCGAAGGCGGCCGCTACAACGATGCGACCCAGCGCGAGAACGGAAGGCAGCTAAAACAACGTCAGCCGCGGCAGCCCGAACTTCTCGCGCACGAGCCGCCGCAGGTTGGCTTCTTCCGTCCGCGCTCGTGTCTTCGCGTCGAGTTTTGATGGATCGCCGAGGGCGAGGGCGATCTCGGCGCGGATGGAATCGATCTCGGTCGGAAAGGTGGCGATGAATGCATCGATCAGCTCCCGCTCGAGATCGATGAGACGTTCCTCGATCTTCGGAACGCTTTTCTCCGACGCCAGCGCTCGGAGCCGGGCGGCGAACGGCGCGGCGATTTCAGAGGCTTCCAACTGCACGGCCAGCGCATCGAGCAACACTTCCGGGCCGGACTCCGGCGTCATGTCGCCGGCGCCGACGTAGAGGTTGCGGCGCTCGTTCCAGAGCTCTTTGATCGAGTGACGGCAGTAGTGGAGGCTGGAGATGACCTTCTTGCGGCCGCTGCTCTCATTCCGTTCGAAGACGGTGTCGATCGCTTCGATCACGACCGGCAGCGGGACGCCGTCCTCGTACCACTTTTTCATCAGCGCCCAATCCTTGGTATTGAGGATGAACGGCGTGCCGCGCCGCAGCGCGAAGTGCGCCTCGATTTCCAGGAAGTACGTTTCGGGAGGAGCCTCTGCGGTCACGGCGGAAACGTACCATGCGGTAGCGAGGTTGCGGGGTCTCGTGGTTGCGTGGTCGCGCAAGACTGCGAGACCACAAGACCACGAGACCACAAGAGCACGAGACCACAAGACCACGAGACCCAGCAACCCAGCAACCACCAAACCCGCTACAATCCCGGCTCGTCTCAACAGCGACACTATGGAACCCATCGCCCCTCGCGCTGAGGTCACGGTCTACTCGCCTCTGTTCTCGCCGTTCCGGCAGCAGTTGCAAGGCACTGCCGTTTCGATCGGACGCGCGTCGGACTGCTCGATCCCCATCAAGGACCGTTATCTCTCCCGCAAGCACGCCGAGATCGTGGTCGATCGCGGAATCTGGATTCTCAAGGATTGCGGCAGCGCAAACGGCACGTACCTGAACGGTGCGCGCATGGAGCGCGATCACCCGCTCCGAACCGGCGACCGCATCCGCCTCGGCGACACCGAGATCGTTTTCGAGACCGCCGAGCACAACACAGACCGGATGCTGGCGGTGGCCGACACATCGCCGAACATGACGATCTCGATTCCGGTGAATGAGATCGAACAGCCGGGTGAAAAAGCCGACACGGGCGACCTCGCCAAACTCAAGACGCTCAATCTGCTGGCGCGCGAGCTCATCGAAGACCGGCCGACCGAGGAGTTGTTCGGATTCATCGTGGACCGGGTGCTGGAGCATACGAAGGCATCGCGCGTCGCTCTCGGACTCCTCGGGCCTGACGGCAAGTCGTTCGTCAACGTCGAAGTGCGGCGGCAGGATCTCAGCGATTCGTCGGAGCTTCGCATCAGCCACACCGTGCTGAGCGAGGTCGTCGAGGAGAAGAAGGCGCTGGCGTTCATGGACGTCAGCGTTGACGAAAAACTGAGCCGCGCGCAATCGATCATCATGCAGGGCATCCGCTCCATCCTCTGCGCGCCGCTGATGATCGGCGATGCGGTCGTCGGCGTCCTCTACGTCGACTATCTCTTCACGCAGCGGAAGATTTCCGAGGATGACGTGCGGCTCGTGGCGCAGATCGCGCGCTTCGCAGCCATCAAGCTCGAGACGACGCGCCTTCGCGAGGAAGCGATCCAGAAACGGATCATGGACGAGGAGCTGAAGACGGCGTCCGTGATTCAGCGCGGTCTTCTGCCGTCGGCACCGATCGGCATCGACGGCTACACCTTTTCCGGCGCCAACCGTCCCTGCCGGACCGTCAGCGGCGACTACTACGACTTCGTGATGCGGCCCGACGGCCGGATCTATTTCGTCATCGCCGACGTCAGCGGCAAGGGGATCACGGCGGGGCTGATGATGGCGGGCCTGCAGGCCTCTTTCCGCATTTTCTGCAAGAACGATCCGACGCCGGCCGAGCTGGTCTCGCAGCTCAACGATGCGCTGAAAGACACACTGCCTCAATCAAAGTTCGTGACGCTCTTTCTCGGCCGGATCGATCTCGCCACCGGCGTGATCGAGTACGCGAACGCCGGCCACACGCCGCCGCTCTGGTTGCGCGAGGACTCGATCGAAGAGCTGGGCGAGACCGATCTCGTTCTCGGCGTCATGACACACGCCGATTTCCGCAGCCACAAGCTGCGGCTGATGCCCGGCGATGCCCTGATCCTCTTCACCGATGGTGTCACCGAGGCCGAGAACGAGGTGGGAGAGGACCTGGGCGGCCTCGGCCACGTGATGAAGAAACTCGAAGGAATGCACGGCGACGACGCCGACGCGCTGACCAGCGCCATCGAGGCGGTCGTCTTCGATCACATGGAAGACACCCCGCTCGCCGACGACGTCACGCTGCTGGTCGTGAGCCGGAATCGAGATTTGTGAGCCGGCAGTAAGCGGAGCCGGCGTCGGGTCCTGCGCGCACGGAAGATCTCGTTTGGCTGCTTTCGCCGTTAGGAACCCGGTTCCATGCTGGTTGGCTTAAGAGTAGGCACAACTCTCTTGAAAGCGCGGCATTGCGGGTGAGAGGAGTCAGGCGTAGTATGCGCCGCTCAGCAACAATTCAGGACATGTGGCCTTCTGTGAGGCCAGAGTTAGGCTGCTAAGCGGTCGTTGATCGTCCTGGCAGGTTCGAGTCGGATATGAACGCACCGCCGTCTTCATGGATACTGCGCGTCCTCATCGTGTCGGCGATCGTAGTGACTGTGGCCTCGAATGTCGTCGCGTTTACCACCTTGGGTTACAGAGCCATCGCTCTACGCGTCTTGAACGCGAGTAGCAACAAATCTGAGGCGTACCCGCAGTTCCTCAGCAAGGTCACCGGCGACAAAACCTTCAACAGGTACTTTCTCGCCGGCACCTTCATCTGGTCGGAATTCGACGGTGCCGTCAGTCGCGTCGCCGCGCGTTCGATTCTTCGCGGCGACGAGTCTATGCAGCTCAGCACGATTCAATCCGTAGACGGGCAGTACGCCCGTTGGAATCGAGGGACGCTGCACGGCATCCGACCCGGTTTGCCGGTGCGCATCTTTCGTCAGGGACAAGAGATCGGACGAGGTCGTGCCACCGACGTTCGGTCGGCGGAATCGGACATCGAGATCGACTCCGTCAGCGGCGTCGCTGAAATCAGTGTGGGAGATGAAGTGCAGGTGGAGATGGGGAGTGGGCGCCGGGACGTGTTGCAGCCATGAGCGGGCCTGACAAGATCATGCTGGCCGCCCTGCTGGCAGTTCTCTGCTGCGGGGCGGCGTTCGCGGCGAATGAGTACGTTCTCACCACCGATCCCTCTACCGCCGGCGCTTCGGTCTCCGTAGATGACACATTCGTTGGCGAAACGGACGCAAATGGCAAGATCGTCCTCTACGGGATTGCGCCGGGAGACCACATGGTGCGGTTAGAGACGGGCGGCCAGAGCTACGCGTCAGAGGTGAATTTCGACATCGAACTGAACTCTTTGCCGCCGTTCAAGTTGGTTGATCCCAACCCCTCTCCTCCACCGCGCGAGGTCGATTACGTCATTGACGTGAGTGTTGCTGATGCGGAGGTGGCAGTTGACGGTGCAGCGCCGGCCGCTACCAACAGTGCCGGACGCGCCACCGTGCGCCTGACCGTCGGGCGGACGCACACCATCACGATCAGCAAGCGGGGTTTCAAGACATACGCTGAGCCGATTACTCCTTTTGCAGCGGGGGAGCTGAAGATTGTCTTGCAGCACCAAGCAAAAACCGCAACGTCTCAACTCGACTGGCTCCTGATCGCCCTGGTGGTTCTGCTTGCCGGCAGTCTGGCGCTGTTGCTGACGATGCTTCTACGCCATCGCCTGCGTAACGCCCCAATGTCCGTTCCGGTCCGTCCCACCGCGGCTGTCGCCGAAGAGACCGGTGGACACTTCGATCGCTATCGACTGATCTCGGCCCTCGGCAGGGGTGGTGTGGCCACGATCTATCGCGCCCACGACCTCATCGACAAGACGCTGATTGCTTTGAAGGTGCTCGACGTGCGCTGGACTTCCGACCCTGACATGGTGCGCAAATTTCTCACCGAGGGGGAGACGCTGCGCGCCATCGCGCAGAGTGATAGCGTGGCAGCAGTCGTCAAGTGTTTCCGTTTCGGCCGCGAGCACGATTCGATCGTCGGCCGGCCGTTCATCGCGCTGGAACTGCTCGAAGGGGAGACTTTGCAGAGCCGCCTCGACGCCGAGCCGGTGCTGGCCAGATTGACCGCAATTGCGGTGGCTTACCAGATCGCCTCAGCGCTCGTCTCGGTACACGGTGCCGGCATCGTGCACCGGGACCTGACGCCCGATAACATCTTTCTCAAGAAGGGCGATCTGATCGTGGAAGGTACCCGTTATGGGGTGCCGCTGGTCGTGCTGATCGACTTCGGGATCGCGCGGCAGGAGCTGATGTCGCGGATGACCCTCGACGGAAGTATCGCCGGCAAGCCGCACTACATGTCGCCCGAGCAGTGCCGAGGCCTCACCGTGGACGCACGCGGCGATCTCTATTCGCTCGGCGTCATCCTCTATCTGATGGCGGCGGGACAGCTGCCATTCGCGGGACGCGACCCGTTTGAAGTCATGCGTGCACAGATGTCCGACGAGCCGCCGCGGCTGGCCTCTCAGGTCGATCCCCGCTACGCCGATCTCTGTGGGCGTCTTCTGCAGAAGTCGCCGGAGAGCCGACCTCAATCAACCGCTGCTGTTGCTCAGGAACTGGAACAGATTCTTTCTTCCGTCGGTGCTTTCCCCTCGATGAACGTCGTGACATTTCCAACAAGGAGAGTTTCGCTATGACAACGATGACCCGAACAACTGCAGTCGTGTTTCTTCTCGTGTTCTGTGCAGTTGGTCTGCTCGCCCAGGCTGGCGACCTTCAGCCCATCCGAATCGCACTCATCAGGGCAAACCCGAGGGCGTATCTGAATGAGCGGGTGAAGATCGACGGGTTCGTCACGCAGTTCGTCGAAGCCGGGTCGAAGTCAACGTCGTTCTTCTATCTAAAAGACGACTGGGGCGCCGTCATCAAGGTGCGCACCAGCAAGGACACACCTTCAGTCGGAAAGCGTTATTCGATCGAGGGGCCGGTCGGACTTGATCCACGCACGCGAGATCTCTACATAAGCGAGGAGTCGCGGCTGGAGCTGTTCAAGGGAGTCGAGCCGGTGATTAGCCTTGGACAGACGAGCACGATCTCGCCACCCCTTCACATGGGTACGCCGGCCGACCCAGCACTCGAAAACGGTGCAGCGACAACCGGGTCTGAGGCTAACGCGGTGACTTCAGAGAAAGCCGGGCCTGCTAAGCAGCGAGTAGTGATCGACCCACCCAAAACCACGATGTATCTCCTCATCGGAGCCGCCGTGCTCATCGTTCTCATCGCCACGGTCTTCCTGATGCTCCGCTCCCGCCGCGATGAGATGCGTACCGAAGACTACGGAATCTCGACCGCGTCGTACCGCGACGCACCTCCGCCCCCCGACCAGATCATCGAAGGGCGGACGATCAAGTTGCACGCCCCTCCGCCGAACACGGTCAAGCTCCTTCCGGGATGGTTCGACGTGGTGGGCGGCGATGACGTCGTCAAACAGATCCGTTTCTACAGCCTCGGCGGCGAGCGTGGCGCCGAGACGACGTTTGGACGAGCGACTGGACGGCCATACGCGCACATCCAACTCAAGGCTCCGACGGTTTCGTCGCGACAAGCCAAAGTGGCGTTCGACAATGGTGCTGCGCAGTTGACGAATCTGGCGTCGGCCGAGAGCAACCCCACGAAAGTGAACGGGCGCGAGATGGGCGTGAACGAGTCCGTGCCGCTTTCCGAAAGCGACCGCGTGGAGATGGGCGAGATCTCGCTGCTCTTCCACACCGCTCCCACGCTGACGAAGACTGCGAACGCCTGATCGCATGTCGTTCGTCCGGCACTCATCGCGGCATGGCTACTGCTCGGCGACGGGACGCCGCGCGATCAATGAAGATCGCGCGGCCACGTTCGCTCTCGGCGGCAACCGGTACGTCGCTGTCGTAGCTGACGGTATGGGAGGGGCTCGCGCCGGGGATATTGCTAGCGACGCAGCTCTGATGGCCTTCGTCTCCTCGATGCGTTCGGCGAACGGGAGCCGTGAAGGGGTGATGCTTCGGGCGGCCTTTGCGGCTGCGGATCAAGCGATCCGGGACGCTTACACGCCTGAGCGGCAGGGGATGGGTAGCACGCTCGTCGCGGCAATCGCTCAGGGGAATGATGTCTGGATCGGCAACATAGGGGACTCGCGCGCGATCCTGGTCGCCTCGGATGAGGTGATCCCTTTGTCGACGGAGCACAGCGTAGTCGGGGAAGCGCTCCGCAAAGGTGAGATTACCGAGGTTGAGGCCTTGCGGCATCCGGAGCGGCATGTCGTCTTGCGCGCCATCGGAGAGGGCGACGCAAAGCCCGATTTGAAATTTCACACGCTACAGCGCGGCCGTTCCGGAAGCGGCTCGCTCGTTCTCCTCGGCAGCGATGGTCTTTTCAATTTCATCGGCGACTCGGAGATCTTGGAACTGGCGGCAGACACCCGTACGGCGGGCGACGTAGCGGAGCGCGTCGTCCGGCGTGCCCTCGACAACGGCAGCGACGACAACGTAACCGCTGCCGCCATCATCATCGATCCCCGCCGGCGGCGGCTGCCGTTGCTGGTCAGTGCGGGGGTGCTTGCCTGCCTCGTTGGTCTCGGCGCCGCCGCATATTGGAGGCGGGACGGCATCGTCCAACGGCTTGCGATGCCTCTTACCCGCGTCCAAGGTGCGTTGCCGCAGGAATCGTTTGGAAAGCTGCAGCGCGTCACGCGATTGCGGCTTCCTGTGGACAGCAATCATCTGCGCGCCGGCATGAGCGGCTCTCTCTGCGCCACCGGCAAGGACTGTTTCGCGTCGTGGCGCGTCATCACCGCCGATCGTTCTTTCGTAGTTCTCGAGATTCGGATGAACGATACTGGGAAGCGGCAGCCAAAACCGTGACTCGACGAAGCCTTCTTCCGTTGTTAGCAGCCGTTACCCTACTTCTACGGCCGATGGTCGCGTGCGCGCAGCATGTCGTATCCGCCCACAACGAATACATCGTCCTTTCTTCCGGCTGTGATTCGGGAGTGAAGAAGGGGATGACTGGCAAAATTTGCGCGGAGGAGACTGTCGGTGGGCGCGCTGTGACGAATTGCTCCGCACGATTCGTAGTGACGTCGGTGTCGGAGGAGCAATCGATCGCCCATATCACCAAGGGAGATGGAAACTCCGCCGCTGGCAAACGCGCAAACTTCGACCTTAAGCTTGTTCCGAGTTCCAAGTGCAGTTCGAGGATAATCACGCCGCCGAAACGCGATGAGGCGGCCGAGTTCTTGCGCGATGCCGATCGCACGTTCCGGGAGGGTGACTATGGCGGCGCGCTCGAGCGCTACGAGAGTTTTCTCCACGCCTACCCCAATCACGACAAGGTGGACTTTGCGGCCAACCGAGCCTACGAGTGCCGCGTGAAACTCGGTCGCACTGCCACGCCTGCAATGGTGCCCCCGTCTAGCGCCGTACCTGCCGTTGTGCCTCCGCCAAACACGACGGTGCAAGTGACACCAGCCACAGTACCGACTCCGCCACCGCCAGTGATGTCGGAGGTCCCCTCCGGCATCCAGCAGGCCGACAAACTGGCGGCGACGGCAGAGCATTCATTTCAGTTAGGGCAGCTGCGGGAGTCCCGCGCAGCGGCGCTGCAGGCACTGCGATTGGACTCCACGAACTCGCGGGCCGGAAACACATTGCGTGCGGTCCAGGTGAAGTTGGTCCAGGCGCGGTTCAACGCGCCGAGTGATGTTGCGGTTATCGACGCAAGCTGTTACGTCGCGGACGCTGGCAACAACACGATTCGCATGATCAAAGCCGAGGCCACGACCACCATCGCGGGGGCCGCCGGCGAACATGGTTCCACCGGCGGTTCGGCGCTGCAGGCGCGTTTCAATGACCCTGACGGTGTTGGCGTGGCGCAGGACGGCACTGTTTATGTTTGCGACCGCTACAACGCGATCATTCGCAAGATCGGCTCGGATGGCAATGTCACGACGATCGCCGGCCGTGCCGGCCTATCGGGGAAGGTTGACGGCGCGGCCTCGTCAGCTCGTTTTAACGAACCGCGCCGCATCGCCATCGCCGGAGACGGCACGATCTATGTCGCCGATACCGGAAATCACGCCGTGCGCCGGATTCTGCCAGGCGGCGGCACAGTCGAAACCGTCCTCACATCATCAACATCCGACCGTGTGGACCCGATCGGGCTGGCCATCGACGCCAATGGAAATATCCTGATCGCTGATGCTTGGAGTCACGTGATCAGAAAGATCGATCATGTGGGACAGCTGTCGGTGGTTGCGGGCTTACCGGGCGTCAGCGGCAGCGTCGACGGCCCCGTGGGCTCGGCGCGGTTCAACGCCCCTGAAGGGGTCGCGGTCGATTCCGACGGTGTCATCTACGTCGCTGATACTGCGAACGACACGATCCGCATGATCGTGAATGGCGAGGTCACCACCGCCGCTGGCCGCGCCGGTCTGGCAGGCGCCGTCGATGGCAGCGGCGCGTCTGCGCGTTTTAATCATCCTTCCGGCATTCGTTCGGATGCCCGAGGACGCCTCTGGATTGCCGATTCGGGCAACCAAGCCATCCGGTTAATGACGGATGGCTTTGTGGAGACGGTGAGCGGTCTGCCGGGAAGTATCGGAACCAGCGATGGGACCAACTGAAGGAGAGTCAATCGATGTTCCACTCTAGGCGAGCCATCTTCGCTCTGACCTTTATCCTGGGCGCGGCCCTGCACGGACAAACCAAGTGTCCTCCTCTTCCGGAAGGGGCGACGTGCGACCATTATCACTACCACGTGTCCGTATGGAACATCGACAGCCACGTTTTCGAAGACATCAGAGTGACGCGTCCGTTTGTTTCGGCCGCGGCCTGTGACAAAGCGCGGGTTGAGGCTGTGCGGGAGAACGCTCTCCTTGCGGACTTTGTGAAAACGGCCAAGATCGACACCTCAATGCTGCCGAACCGCTTCGGTGATTGCCATTGCGATCGCACGCAAGAGGCGTCAAGCGCGACATTCGTGGATGCCAAGGCGCGAGTTACGCAACTCCGGGTGCAACAGGATGTCGCGTGGTCATTGCGCGAACGTCTCCTTGGCCAGAGCGTAACGGGGGTCGCCGAGCGCCTGAGTTCACTGTTCGGCAATGCGCCGGCAATCGATCACTTTTTCCGGGAGACGATGCCGCCGCGCCTTCCCGGAGCTACGTCCGTGCGAGTTCCCGCAACACTGCTCGAAACGACGATCGCCTCCCGGTCAAGTAAGTCTGTAGTCGCCGCTGGTTTCTCGCTTGTTCCAGTGCCTGCTTTCGGGGCTCCGTTAGTTGTGGCACCGCAGGCGCCGGCAGCACCTGTTCAGCCTGTTCCGCCGCCTGTAGCGCCGCCTTTGAACGTCCCAGCGCCAGTCACGCAGCCATCCGAGGCTCATTGACGGACGGCGCGTCGAGGAGCCAATGAAGAACCAATCGCTAATAATTCGCTATTCTGCCATGTTTCTGATCATGCTCTCGACCGCGGCCGGAGCGCAGCCAGCAAACCCGGGCGAGGATTTCGCCACCGCTGCCGAATTTGGACACCGCTTTTTCGAGGACGGCGATTACGCCGCGTCGTTGACGTGGTTCGAGAAAGCGGAATCGATCATTCGGGATCAGCCGGCGATCCTTTTCAACACCGCGCTTGTGCTGGTGAAACTTCAGCGATATGACGAAGCGCAGCAGCGGTTGGAGCGCTATCTTCTGCTCTATCCCCAGGGACAGGAAGTTCAGCGCGTCAAGGATCTTCAGCTTGAGGTGAAATTCGCCATCGAGCGGGCCATTCGGGATCGCCAGATTACGGAATACAAGACGCTGTTCAGCCGGGCACGTGCGCTGTCCGACAAGAATCTGCGGCGTGAGGCTTTGGACGCCTTTCGCCAGGCCGAACAGATCGACGTCCAGCTAAATGCCCACGACTCGGCGCTCTACTACAATGAAGCAGTACTCGGCGAAGAGGAGGGCGATCTGGAAAACGCCCTTCGCCTCTACAAGAACTACGTCCAGCTGGATCCGGCCAATGCTCCCGTGATTCAGGCCCGCCTCATCGATCTCGAACGTGAAATCGGCTATACGCGTACCAAGCTTCTTTGCCCCTTCTGCGGCGCGATCCTGCCGGCAGGCGCGCGTTGGTGCCACCACTGCTGGCACGGGCCTTACGATGTGACGTCATCCGCATGGAACGCGCGAGCATGCGGCGCCCACGTCACCGCCACGCGGTCGTTTCAGGATGTCAACGGAAAAACCCGAGCGACCGAATCGGTTGACTGCGCCTATCCCGGCGCTGGCTTGCGGGAGTATCTCCAATACAGTCATGAGGGAAGCGTGGCTGTGCACAACGCTCGGACCAAAGAGGGATGGAGTTTTGCGAAAGAGGGTTTGCTGGAAGCAAGGCGTTCCTCGTCGGGAGTCGATCTTGCGCTCCAGCATGGCGACTACCTGCAACGGGTCGACAATCTGAATACCGGCGAAGTATTTGCCTACCACGCCCACGCTACGACGGACGGGATCTGGCTTCTCGATTCGCAACCATTTTCCGCAGGTGACCAAAGGTTTCTTATCAACCGTACATTTGATAATGATGGACGCGTACAGCGTGAGGAGGTCACTTATGAGAGCGCGGCTTGCCATCACACGGTCACTGCGTCGGCCGCATATACCTATAGCGGTGATTCGATGACGTCCGCGCGTTTTGACGGCGGCTACGACGGTTACCGCGTGGAGGGTTTCCCTCAAACACGTTGGGAAGCTTCGCTTGTACGTACGCTCGATTCCGCCGGACGTCTCACGCGCGAAGATATTTCGGTGACGTCGTTTCAGAAATTGTGGAACGGTAAACCCCAAGGCACGGTGAGCGACGAAGTGCGTCGTTACTACACGAGCCTGAAGGTTCGGAAACCGATGGATATCCGTGCCGCTGGCGACGTTTGTGCGTATAACAGCGGCGTCGTAGTCGAGGAAGCGATCGATCTTCGGCCGTTCTTCGTAGTGTCGCCGGCGATGGCCGTTCGGCTGGCGAAAGGTGATGTGCGAGTCGTCGTTGACTACGTGTATACGGAAAAATAAAACCCACGCGATGTACAAAGTAGGTTCTGGGGATTGGCGCGACGTGGGATTTGGGTGCGCGACCGCCAGGAAATCATGTGCTTCTTTCGAGTCTTGAGAATCGCGAAACGCAAGGGCGAGAGAGCGGAGCGGAAGTGATCCGGGCGCGCCGTCACTCCGGCGTGTACCGCCGCAAGAACTCGCCGAAGAGCGGATCGATCTCGTCGGCGGCGACGGAGAAAATGCGGTCCGCGTGGTAGTTGCCGGGGATGTCGATGAGGTGCAGCTCCTTTGGCTCGTTGGCTGCCTCGTAGAGCGCGAGGGAGTGGTCGTGGCCGATCAGCCAGTCGTTCTTCACGTGGATCAGGCAGATCGGGACATGCACGTCGCGCACGTCGTCGATCGCGCGAAGCTTTGGGCTGGTGCGGAAACGCCAATCGAATCGCGGGCGCTTCATGGCCTGCGACAACGCGATGTGGCGGTGGAGCGTGAACGGATTGAATCGGGGAGCGATCCTGGAAAAGTCGGCGACGGCGGAGATCAGGAGCAGCGAGGCGATCGGTAGTTTGTGCCGCGCCGCGGTAGAGATGGCGACCGATGCGCCGTAGGAGAGGGCCACGAGCGTGATTGACTCCACCGGCAACCGGCGCAGAAGATCCTCGGCCACCGCGGCCGTGTCGTAGTGCTCGAAGAGGTTGAAGCCATAGGTTCCGCCGCTGTCCCCATGTCCCCGAGGATCGAGGATAGCCGTCCGGTAGCCGAGCTCGCTCAGATGCGAGGCCAGGCGCACCATCGACGGATGCCGCCTGTCGCGCCAAAATCCCGGGACAACGAGCACCAGCGAGCGCGACGGATGATCGTAGAGATCGTACGCAATCGGAGTCGTATCGAACGATGTAACCATCGCCGCGACGGGCGCGGGGAGCTGGTGCAACGAAGCAGGGGCGCTTGACATGGTGACGTGCCTTCCTAGACTATAGCGCCTCGCCGGGCGGGTATCGCTCGCGTCCTCCCTGTAGGTTTGCCCGAAGCCCCATCGAGTTGTACGGAAGTTGAGGTTGTTCGTTGCCGCGACGTCTGCGGCGTAGTTGCCGCTCGGCGTTTGTCATTTTCGACGGGTATCTTCGGTCGAGCTGGCATCGTCGTTGCGAATCCATTCAGACCCGTTTGTTAGACCGTTGCGAAGCAGACGCTTCGTCAGATTTCAATTCGATTGCCAAGGGGGGTGAGCCGGCACTTTTCATCAGATCCAACCCCATTCAAAACGACACACAACAACAAACAACGAGAGGAAAAACAAAACATGAGCAAGAAAATCGTAGTTCTCCTGACGGTCCTGGCCCTGAGCGTTTTCGGCTTCGCATGCAAGAGCGAAGTGAACAACAACAACACCGACACGGCCGCGGCCGCGGTTGACACGTCTGCCACCACCTCGACCACCGACACGTCGATGACGACCGGCACGATGGCCACCGACACCACCGGCTCGACCTCCACCTCGGCGATGCCGGGCGGCACGATGACCGACACCTCGAGCACTGCCACGACGATGACGTCGGCTACGTCAACGACGGGCACGACCTCCACCACGACCTCGGGCACGTCGGCGACGACGACCTCGAGCAGCAAGAAGCACTAACTTCGTTACTTCGCAGTTCAGGACGCCCCGCGCCAGCCGCGGGGCGTCTTTGTTGCTGGACACAAACCGAGCGGCTTCCGGGCTCCTTTTTTCCTCCCGTCCCTGACCTCGATTACGATTCGCGAGACGCAAGTCTTGCCGCTGTCTATGATTCGATATCTGAGCAATGCGAAGGAGGTGAGGCAGGCACTCCCAGAACGGCATCAGCAATCGCAAATGCGCCGTAACACCAACACCATTCATCTGAGAGGAACACACACATGAAGAAAATGATGATTCTCCTGACCGTCGCCGCGCTTGCACTCTTCAGCTTTGCCTGCAAGAGCGAGACGAACAACAACAACGTCACCGACACCGCCGTAGTCGCGACCGACTCGTCGTCCACGATGAGCAGCACGAGCGCCACGACGTCGACCACCGACACCTCGATGACCGGCACCACCGGCACGATGTCGACCGACACGACCGGCACGACCGGCACGACGGGCACGGTCAGCGCCACGGGCACGGACACGACCGGCACAGGCAATCCGCCGACGGCCACTTCCACCTCCGCCACGACCTCCACCACCAGCACCTCCAAGACCACGACCAAGAAGCACTAAGCTTTCGATCTGAACGTTGTTCGACGCCCCGCCACCCGGCGGGGCGTTTTCGTTTCAGGTCGACGCTTCGGTCCTGGCCTCGAGATCCTTCCGCAGCTCTTCGTAGACACGCACCGTCCCGGCTTCGGTATCGCTCAGCGTGCCGCTGCTGTCGATGACGTAGTCGGCGTAGCGAAGGCGCTCCTGGCGCTGCATTTGCCGGGCGATCCGCTGCTTCGCATCCTCGGCTGTGATGCCTCGGGCCACGGCCCGGGCGAGCTGCGTCTCGGGATCGACATCGACGACGATGATGCGGTCGTAACGGCTCTTCCCGCCGGACTCGATGAGCAGCGTCGCCTCGACGATCACGATCTGGTCGCGGCCGGTGCTCTGCTCTTCCGCGGCGATCAGGCGTGCCTGTTCGTCGATCACCAGCGGATGGATGAGCGCGTTGAGCTTTTTCGCATCGTCATCGGTGGCCAGTGCCAGGGCGGCGAGCTTGCGGCGGTCGATCGTGCGGTCCGGAGCGAGGATGGATTCGCCGTACGTACGAATGAGCGCCTGATGGCCGGCTTGTCCCGGCTGGTAGAGACGCGCCACGATCTGGTCGGCGTCGATGGTCGCGCAGCCGAGTGCGGCGAACATCCCGGCCACGGTGGACTTTCCGCTCGCAATCCCGCCGGTCAGTCCGGCGCGGAGGATCATCGCCGCCTCCACTCCGCGGCCGTGACTGTGTTGCGCATCAGCATGGCGATCGTCATGGGCCCGACGCCGCCCGGTACCGGTGTAATCCACGCGGCCACTTCGCGGACGCGAACGAAGTCGACGTCGCCCACCATGGCGCTGCCGTTCTTCGCGAGCGAGGCCGCTTTGACTTCGTCGTGGGCCACGAGTGCCGCGCTTGCGGCATCGATGCGATTGATGCCGACGTCGATCACCGCGGCGCCGGCCTTCACCATCTCCGAGGTAACGAAGAACGGCTTGCCGATCGCGGCGACGATGATGTCGGCCTTGCGCGCGACGGCCGCGAGGTTGACGGTCCGCGAGTGACAGATCGTGACGGTTGCGTTGCGCTGCAGCAGAAGCGCGGCCACCGGCTTGCCGACGATGTCGCTGCGTCCGATCACCACCGCGTGCTTTCCTTCGATCTGCAGATCGTATGCATCGAGCAGGCGGATGACCCCAGACGGAGTGCACGGGACGAGGGAAGGACGCCCCAGGTGAAGGCGGCCGACGTTCTGCGGATGAAACCCGTCGACGTCTTTGGCGGGATCGATCGCGTCGATGACTTTGTGGGGATCGATGTGCTTCGGCAGCGGAAGCTGGACGAGGATTCCATCGACGGCATCGTCGCGGTTCAGCCGGGCGATCTCGGCGAGCAGCTCCGGCTCGGAGAGTGTCTCGGGAAAGATGCGCTCGTCGCCGCGCAATCCGAGCTCGCGCGCTTTCCTGGCCTTGCTTCGGACATAGGCTTCCGAGGCGGGGTCGTTGCCGACGCGAACGGCGACGAGTCCCGGAGCGATGCCGAGGCGCAGGATCGTCTGCGCTACCTCAGCTTCGATTATGCCGGCTACTGCTTTACCATCGAGGAGGTGCGCGGGCATGACCGGGCGCTTCTACCACGATGGTGGTAACGAGACAACCACGCGCCATGCATGAAAGACAAATGAAAAACCTACTTTTCATCCTCATGCTGAGTGCCAGCTCGTTGATTGCCGCCGAGTCACCGAAAGGGACTATTTGTTTAGGAACGGATTGCACGCCGGCGAGCGGATCGACGTTCGAGGTGAAGCCGGCGGATGCCGAAAGGCGATTCGTCTGGATGAGCAGTGACGCAGCAAGGGTCGTGCTCGGTACACTCGCCGCGAAGGCGGTAACGATCGATCTCGATTCGAAGGATGCGCGAAAGGTCACGCTGTCCGTACGCGGAAACGCGAGGCGGCAGTGGCCGGTGGAGACGCGCTTCGAGATCATCGAAAGTAAGGATCGTTTCTGGCGCTGGAGCGTTCCAGCGAAGTTGATCGAGAAGCCGATGTCGATTCGCCTTCCACGCGGTTCGTACACGATGCGGATCGGCGCGGAGCATCACAAGGGCGATCACCGTCCGCTCAAGATCGACGCGGAGGATGTCGCGATCAACCTGATCACTCTCGCGCCTCTCCCGGCTGTGAGCGGCCGCGTCGTCACGATGAAGAAGACCGGCGACGACCAGAAGCCGCGTGAGACGACCGTCGCAGGCGCGCAACTGGCGCGTGGCAATGGGAAACTTCTTACGTCCACAAATGAGCAGGGCGCGTTTCGCGCAGAGTTGGCCGAGCCGGTAACCGACGAGCCAGAGACCAAGGAGATCATGATCATGTCTCCCGGTTTGGGCACGCGGGTGGTCCCCCTGAACATCATCTCCCCCGACACGGACCTCGGCGTGATCACGCTAAGCAGCGGCGTGAAGCTCACGGTGCATCTGAACCGCGCTGAGAGTGCGAAATCGAAAACGCTTCATGTCCAATTGACGGAACCTTCGAAATCGCAATACGAGAACACGAGCATTGCTACGCGCGAGCTCAAGGCGAGCGACGACGATCTTGTTTTCGCCGACCTCTCCGAGGGGACGTACTACCTCACGTTGAGCGGCGATGGGGTACTCGAACATCTCACCGCCGCCATTCCGATCAAGAGCGAAGATGTGTTCGAAGAGATTCGCCTTTCGCCGTTTGTTCTCCAGGGAAGTGTGCACTTTGGAAGCGAGCCGGTACGCCGCGGGATTGTTGATGTCTACGACACCCACCGTACGTGGAGGGGCGACACGACGATTGACTCCGAGGGAAACTTCGGCGGGCCGATGTGGCAGAGAGAGGCCATCGGAGGATGGGTGGGGTCGAAAGAGACCGGCAATCTTCCGGTCGATCATCCGCCGACGCTCGTAGGCGATCCGGCAGCGTGGGATATCTCATTCAAGCGTCGTCTGATCCGCGGAAGAGTTTTCGACGAGGAAACAAAGGAAGTGATCCCTCAGGCCAGTCTGGGAATGCAGTTCATAGCGACGAACAGTAGCGTGAGCGCGCCCGTTCCTATCTCGGACGATGGAACGTACTCGGTCGCCGCGACACGCGACGGAACCTACGATCTTTCCGCCGACGCGCCGGATCATGTCGGTGCGACGGCAACGATCGAGATCGCTGAACAGGATGAGTCGAAGACAGCGGACTTTCCGTTGAGCCGAGGGACCGAGCAAGTGATCAGTTTCTTCTGGTCCAGCGGTGAGCCAGTAGCGAATGCCACAGTCATGGAAGGGGTCCTGAGCGACGGTTTCAACGCGGCGTGGATGGGCGCTACGAATGCCACTGGACAACTGAAGCTTCGCATCCGCAGCGGCGAGACGAAGACGTTGTTCGTGATCCCGGCCGAGGGATCCTTTGCGCCGGTGCGTGTCATCGCCGCGGACGGCAAGCCGATGCGAGTGGTGGTGCCGCAGCCGGCGGCATCTCTGGTCATCAACTTTGTCGATGGTGAGAAAAAGCCTGTCACGGCTTCCGCCGCGATGCGCTGGAACGGCGAATGGCTGCCTGGATCTGTGGTTTCAACATTGAACAACCAGCGCATTGGGGACGGGTCGTTCCGATACCCGCTGCTTCCGGCAGGATCATACGAAGTGTGGGGCTTCCGAGGATCCCGGCGGCCGTTAAATCCGCCAGCGCGTGCTCCTGTTCGCATCGGCTTGAGCAGCGGCGAGCAAACGGTGGAAATCCCGTTGCCGCCTCAGTAGTTTTCGCGCGCCCGAGTTGATCGTGTCACGCTCGATTGAACTTAAAACAATCCGGGCGCCGCATGCTTCGGCGCCACGGGAATGAATTCCTTGACGCTGTCTGTTCGGCAGTGTTACCGTTTCAACCCCTTCCGTGGGGAAGGTGTGTGGTTGTCTTTGAATGACACGTGGCGCTGAGCAGTTCCCCTGCGCCGCGGTCCTCCGAAGATCGAATCTGAGTTGCGAAGTGTATTCAGGGAGAGTCATGCGTACGTATTTCCCCAAGCAGGGCGACATCGAGCCGAAGTGGTTCATCATCGACGCCGAAGGCAAGATCCTCGGGCGTCTGTCGACCGAGATCGCCCGGATCATTTCCGGCAAAGCCAAGCCGACCTACACGCCGTTTCTCGACACCGGTGACCACGTGATCGTGATCAACGCCGAGAAGATCGTGCTGACGGGCAAGAAAGAAACCGACAAGATCTACCGTCATCACTCGCTCTATCCGGGCGGACTCAGCGAGCGTGCCGCGCGCTTCATCCGCGCGGAAAAGCCGGAGTCGATGATCGAGCGCGCTGTGCTGGGCATGCTGCCCCACAACAAGCTCGGCCGGAAGATGATCAAGAAGCTGAAAGTCTATCGCGGGACCAATCACCCGCACGAAGCGCAGAAACCCGAGCGGCTCGAAGTCGCTTGATCGCGGTTTGACAGTTCAGGGTTTGACAGTTCAGGAGGATTCTTTGGCACTGGTTGAATACTACGGAACGGGACGCCGCAAGACGTCAACCGCTCGCGTCCATCTCCGGCAGGGCAGCGGTGCGATCACCGTCAATCACCGCTCACTCGACGAGTACTTCGGCAACGACGTGCTGAAGATGATCATCAAGCAGCCTCTTTCGCTCACGGAGACCGGCGACAAGTTCGACATCGTCGTCACGGTCGACGGCGGCGGTCCGAGCGGTCAGGCGGGCGCGATCCGTCACGGCATCTCCCGCGCGCTGCAGATCTTCAACGTGGAGCTGCGCAAGCGCCTGAAGAAAGCCGGCCTGCTCACACGCGATCCGAGAATGAAAGAGCGCAAGAAGTACGGCCAGAAGGGCGCCCGCGCCCGCTTCCAGTTCTCCAAGCGCTAGTTTCCGATGTTTCCGTTTCCCTCAGTTTGATTCTCGAAGACAGGAGTGCAGCTCGCTCCTGTCTTTTTTTGTCTCACGCCGTTCAACCAACGTCACAGAAGAAGGAGGGTTTGCTTGGCAGTCTCTATTACGATGAAAGAGCTTTTGGAAGCTGGCGTTCACTTCGGTCATCAGACCAAGCGCTGGAATCCGAAGATGAAGAAGTACATCTTCGGAAAGCGCAATGGGATCTACATCATTGACCTTCAGAAGACGCTCAAGCTCTTTAAGGAAGCTTCCGCGTTCATCTCGGACCTCGCGTCCCAGGGGAAACGCATTCTATTTGTAGGCACGAAGCGCCAGGCGCAGGATGCCATCCTCGAAGAGGCCAACCGCTGCGGCATGTTCTACGTGAACAACCGCTGGCTGGGCGGCACGTTGACGAACTTCACTACCGTCCGGAAGTCGATCGAGCGGCTCAAAGAAATCGAGTCGATCGTCGGCGATACCGATAAAGAGATGTCGAAGAAGGAGCGTGCCGCACTCGACCGCGAGCGCGAGAAGCTCCTCAAGAATCTCATCGGAATCCGTGAGATGGACGGACTCCCGGATGCGCTCTTCGTGATCGATCCGAAGAAGGAGTACATCGCCATCCAGGAAGCGAAGAAGCTCGGGATTCCGGTGGTCGCGATCGTCGACACGAATTGCGATCCGGAAGACATCGACTACGTCATCCCGGGGAACGATGACGCCATCCGCGCGATCCGCCTGTTCACGCAGAAGATCGCCGACGGCGTGCTCGAGGGCTACAACCTCGCCGAAGAGAAGTTCATCGGCGTTGAGGACAAGGTCGAGCCGGAAGCGGCCCCGCCTGTCCAGGCCGAACCTGCCGAAGCGATCAGCGCTCCGGCCGCTTCCTGATCCGCCAGACTACTTCCACATGGAGCGCCGGCTGCCCGAATTGAGGCAGACGGCGCTCTTGTATCAAGGAGAAATGCACATGACACAAGTAACCGCCGCAATGGTGAAGGAACTGCGTGAGCAGACCGGCGCCGGGATGATGGACGTCAAGTCGGCGCTCACCGAGGCTGACGGCAACATGGAAGAGGCCACGAAGATCCTTCGCAAGAAGGGCCTGGCCGCCGCCGGCAAGAAAGCCGGACGCATCGCCGCCGAGGGCACCGTCACGGCCTTCGTCAGCGACAGCGTTGGTGTCCTCGTCGAAGTCAACTGCGAGACCGATTTCGTCGGCCGCAACGAGAACTTCCGCAAGTTCGCTGACGATGTTGCCGCCGTCATCGCCAAGAGCAAGGCAGACTCCGTCGAGGCGCTGAACAACGAGCCGTGGCCCGGTGATGCCGAGGGGCAGACGGTCGGTCAGGTCACGCAGAGCCAGATCGCGTCGATCAAAGAGAACATCGCCATCCGCCGCTTCGTCCGTTACGAGGCGACGCCAACCGGCGTGTTTTCGGCGTACATCCACGCCGGTGGCCGCATCGGCGTGCTCGTCGAGCTCGTGGCGAACAGCGGCACGAAGAGCCCAAAGATGAACGAGATCGCCAAGGACGTCGCCATGCACATCGCCGCCGCCGAGCCGCGCTTCATCCGGCGCGACGAGGTGACGCAGAAGGATCTCGACACCGAGCGCGAGATCGCACGCGACGCCGCCGCCAAGTCCGGCAAGCCTGAGAACATCGTCGAGAAGATGGTCACGGGCAAGATGGAGAAGTTCTACGGCGAGGCCTGCCTCCTCGAGCAGCCTTACATCCGCAATGACAAGCAGACCGTGAATGAGTACCTTGCGTCGTCGGGCAAAGAGTCCGGCTGCGAGTACACCATCACGCGTTTCACCCGGTACAAGCTCGGCGAAGGCATCGAGAAAAAGAGCGATGACTTCGCCGCCGAAGTTGCCTCGTTCATGAAGTAAACGCCGAAGGCGTCATCCGCGATCAGCACGAAGGCGGTTGCGAGAGGGAGGTGGGGTGGTGAGCCCCGCCCCCTACTCGCGGTGTCATCCTCGCTGACTGTTCAGTTACGCTAGTCAAATGAAAGTCACGGCCTCTGAATTTAAGGCACGGTGCCTCTCACTCATCGACGAGGTACACGAGCGGGGTGAATCGATCACGATCACCAAGTGTGGACATGTGGTCGCATGCCTCATCCGGCAGGGGATGTCGACAATCGCCCCTGGCTGCGCGTGCGAGGGAAGGCCCGCTGGCACGGTGATCCCCTCGCGCCGGCACTGAACGAGGACGAGATCGACGCGCTGCGATGACGCTACTGCTCGATCGTCGCCCGCGGATCGCTCCTTCTGTTCCTCTGCCGAAGTGACAACCCGTCGAGTGTGACAGGGACAGTGGGTGACCACCTACCTGTGTTGTTATATAAAGCGTCGCCAATGCCTCGCTACAAACGCATTCTTCTCAAACTCTCCGGCGAAGCGCTCATGGGTGGCCGGCGGAACGGCATCGACCCGGAGACAATCGCGCGCATTGCCGACGAGATCGTCGATGTGCATCGCGCCGGCGTCGAGATCGCCATCGTCATCGGCGGCGGCAACATCTTTCGCGGCGTGACCGCGGCCACCGAGGGGATCGACCGCGTGGCTGGCGATCACATGGGGATGCTGGCCACCGTCATCAACGCCATCGCGCTCCAGGACGCGCTCGAGCGCCGTGGCGCGCAGACGCGCGTGACGTCCGCGATCACGATGGCCGAGGTGGCCGAGCCGTTCATCCGGCGCCGCGCGATTCGCCACCTCGAAAAATCGCGCATCGTCATCTGCGCCGCCGGCACCGGCAATCCCTACTTCACGACCGACTCCGCTGCCGCGCTGCGGGCCAGCGAATTGAAGTGCGAGATCATTTTCAAAGCGACGAAGGTCGATGGCATCTACACGTCGGATCCCGAGAAAGATCCGAACGCGACGCGGATTCCGCACGCAACGTACCAGCGCGTTCTGGCCGAGCGGTTGCAGGTCATGGACGCCACCGCGATCGATCTCGCACGCGGCAGCTCGATCCCGATCTACATTTTCTCGCTGCACGAACCCGGCAACATCAAGAGGGCGCTGCTGGGTGAGGATATCGGCTCGATCGTTTCCGACGAGATTCCTGCATCCGAGTTGAAGCCATGAGGTTCCAATGATCAACGACGTGATCAAAGACATCCAGCATCGCATGCACGGCGCGATCGAGGCGTTGCATCGCGAATTCAAAACGCTCCGCACCGGGAGAGCCAACGCGTCCATGCTCGACGGACTCATGGTCGATTACTACGGGACGCCGACGCCGATCGCGCAGGTGGCGTCGCTGAAGGTCCCCGAGGCGTCGCTGATCGTTGCCGAGCCGTGGGACAAGTCGATGGTCGCCGCCGTCGAGAAAGCCATCCGCACCTCAGACCTCGGGCTGAACCCTTCGACCGACGGCAAAGTGGTGCGCATCCCCATTCCGTCGCTCACCGAGGAGCGGCGCAAAGAGCTTGTCAAGCGGGGGCATCACATGGCCGAAGAATCGCGCACGGCCATCCGTCAGGTGCGCCGCGACGGCAACGACAAGCTGAAGAAGATGCTCAAAGGCCACGAGATTTCCGAGGACGATGAGAAGCGCGCGCTCGACGAGATCCAGAAGATGACCGACAAAAACATCGACGAGATCGCCAGCATCCTCAAGAGCAAAGAAACCGACATCATGGCGGTGTGATGGTGCGGTCGCGCGGTCTCGTGGTTTCGGAGTCTCGTGGTTTTTGCGCTGCACTCTCGCTTCTTCGAACCCCCGAGACCGCGGAACTCCGAGACCGCTAGACCATGGCCGACACCGAGCGCGTACTCGTCATCATTCCCGCAGCAGGTTCCGGCACGCGCTTCGGTGGCGACGTGCCGAAACAGTTTCTGCCGCTCGGGGGCAAGCCGCTCGTGCAGCGCGTTGTGGAGCGGTTTCTTTTCGATGCGGCCGTGACGCGCGTGATCGTCCCCGTGCTGGACATGCTCCTCAACGCCGTGCGCGAGTCGCCGGGGGAGCGAGTCAAGTTCGTCGCCGGCGGCGCGACTCGATTGCAATCGGTGACCGCTGGGCTCGAAGCGGCCGGCGACGAGTTCGATCTCGTAGCCATTCACGATGCCGTGCGCCCCTTCTTTTCGCCCGATACGTTCCACGCCACGCTCGACGCCGCGCGAACGCATGGCGCGGCGTTCCCGGGTATTGCACTGCCGGACACGATTCATCAGATCGCAGACGACGCGATTGCTTCGACCCTCGACCGAAGTGTCCTGGTCGCCGCACAGACGCCGCAGTGTTTTCGCATCGATGTTCTGCAGGACATCCTTGCGCGTGCCGCGCGCGAGGACGCAAACGCAACCGACGAGGCGGGGCTGGCCGCGAAGTATGGTCATCGCGTGCAAGTCGTCCCCGGCGATTCGATGAATTTCAAGATCACGCGTCCTGAGGATCTCGTCATGGCCGAGCGGATTTACGCCGAGTGGGGTGGAGGCGAAGAGCCATGATCCGCGTAGGCCAGGGGATCGACGTTCATCAGTTCGCCGATGCCCGTCCGTTGATTCTCGGCGGCGTTCGCATCAGCGACACGGGCGGACTGGCCGGCCACTCCGACGCCGACGCCGTGCTCCACGCCATCACCGACGCGCTTCTCGGCGCCGCCGGTGCTGGCGACATCGGCCAATACTTTCCGTCCGACGATCCGCGCTGGAAGGATGCCGACTCGACGATCTTCCTCCGCGAGGCGAAACGCGTCATCGCCGAAATGGAGGCCGAGATCGGCAACGTCGACGTCACGGTCATCGCCCAGAAACCGAAGTTAGCTCCGTTCCGCGACGCCATGCAGGCGTCGATCGCCAGGCTGCTCGACCTCCCTGAGGGCCACGTCAACGTGAAAGCGACGACCACGGATCACCTCGGGTTCATCGGCCGCAGCGAAGGCATTTGCGCGATGGCAATCGTCTGCATTTCCATCGGCTGACCGAGTTGGAGACAACATGCCTGTCGCGAGCAGGGCGCCAAAGAACATCGACGAGTACATCGCAGCGTTCTCGCCCGAAGTGCAGGAGATTCTCGAGAAAATACGATCCACGGTCCGCGGAGCCGCACCTGCCGCCGAGGAGACGATCAGCTATCGAATGCCGGCGTTCATGCAGAACGGTGTCCTCGTCTATTTCGCCGCGTTCAAGCATCACATCGGGCTGTTTCCGCCGGTGAAAGGCGACGAGAAGCTGGCGAAGGCGGTCGCGCCGTATGCGGGCGAGAAGGGCAACCTCCGCTTTCCTTTCGATCAGCCGATCCCGTACGCCTTGATCAAGAGAATCGTCACGGCTCGCGTGAAGCAGAACAAGGCGAGAGCGGCTGCAAAGAAGACGAAGCGAAAGGCTTGATATCGTTGGGCCACATGACCCGCGTCCGCTTTGCACCTTCCCCTACAGGTCACCTCCACGTCGGCGGCGCGCGCACGGCGATTTTCAACTGGCTCTTCGCCAAGCATCATGGTGGCACCTTCATCATCCGCGTTGAGGATACGGATCAGGCGCGGTCGACTTCCGAGTCGGAGACGATGGTGCTCGACGATCTGCGCTGGCTTGGGCTGCTTTGGGATGAGGGTCCTGACATCGGAGGACCGCACGCTCCGTATCGCCAGTCGGAGCGCGTGAGCCGCTACGCCGAGGTTGCGCGGGAGCTCCTGGCGCGCGGCGTCGCCTATCGCTGTTACTGCACCGAGGAAGAGCTGGAGGCGAAGCGGAAAGAGGCCGAGGTTGCGGGCCGGCCTCCGCACTACGACCTCAAATGCTGGATCAACCGGCGCGACGATGAACAGGCGCCGCACGCGATGCGCTTCCATGTCCCCGACGATGGCGACGTCACGATCGACGATCGGATCCGCGGCGAGGTGACGTGGAAGCGCGAGTCGCTGGGCGACTTCATCCTCATTCGCTCCGACGGCCTCCCGACGTACAACTACTCCGTCGTCGTCGACGATCACGACATGGAAATCTCACACGTCATTCGCGCCGAGGAGCATCTGACGAATACGCATAGGCAGGTGCTGATTTATCGGGCGATGGAGTGGGCCATCCCGCAGTTTGCGCACGTCTCGCTGATCCTCGGGCAGGATCGGACGAAGCTATCGAAGCGCCACGGCGCCACCTCGGTCTCGGCGTACGCGGAACAAGGCTTCCTTCCTGACGCGATGCTCAACTACCTGACGATGCTCGGCTGGTCGGCGCCTGATGGACGCGATGTCTTCGATCGCCGGTACGCGATCGAGAACTTCACACTCGATCGTGTGAACTCCGCTCCCGCGGTGTTCGATCCGCAGAAATTCGAGTGGCTGAACGGTCAGTACATCCATGCGATGGACGCCGCGGCGTTGCGGCCACTGGTGCTGCAGTCGATCGGCATCGATACGCCGTGGCTGGAGGAAGCGATCGACGTCGTCAAAACATCGGTCCATCTGCTGCCGCAGTTCCGCGAAGTGCTGCGCTTCGTCACGGAGTACCAGGCGCCGGAAATCGATGGCGCGTTTGCGTCGGCCGTTGCTGACGACCTGCGTGAAAACGGCGCGCCGCACGACGCCGATGCGGTCAAGGCGATGAACGACCGCCTCAAGAAAGCGACCGGCCTTAAAGGGAAAGAGCTGTTCATGCCGCTCCGCCTGGCGATGACCGGGATGGATCACGGGCCGGAGTTGGTGCGTGCCATTCCACTGCTGGCGCGGGCGAGCGAGTCGGACCCGAGCGTGCTCGCGCCGCTCGCGCGCGTCGAGCAATGTATTCGCTGATCCGCAAGCTGCTCTTCCAGCTCGACGCCGAAGACGCGCACGATTTCACAACGCGGCAGATGATCGCGCTGCAGAACATCCCGCTCGTGCTGCGCGCGATCGAGCGCTTCTGCGCGCCACCCGCAAGCGCGCGGCGCGAGCTGATGGGATTGTCGTTTCCGTCGCCGATCGGCATCGCCGCCGGCTTCGACAAGAACGGCCTTCTGATGCCGATGCTCGCCGCCCTCGGCTTCGGATTCGTCGAAGTCGGCACGGTCACGCTCCGTCCGCAGCCAGGGAATCCGCGCCCGCGTCTCTTCCGGTATCCCGATCACAAAGCGCTGATCAACCGCCTCGGCTTCAACAACGATGGCGCGGACGTGGTGGCGGAGCGGCTGGCGTCGTGGCAGCGAACGATTCCGCTCTTCGTCAACATCGGCAAGAATCGCGATGTGCCGCTCGAAGGCGCAGCCGATGACTATGGAGCGTGCGCGGCGAGACTCGCACCGTTCGCCGATGCCGTCGTGATCAATCTCTCGTCGCCGAACACTCCGTCGCTGCGCGAGCTCCAACGGCCTGAACATCTCGAACCGATCCTGCGCGCCGTCGGCACTAGCAAGCCGCGCCTCGTCAAGATCGCTCCCGACGTCGATGCAATACTCCTCGATGAGATCTGCGACGTCTGCGTGAACCTGGCTGACGGTTTGATCTGCACGAACACGACGATCGCCCGGCCGTTCGCTGCCGCCGAGGCGGGCGGGCTTTCTGGGTCGCCGCTGATGGCCCCATCGACCTCGCTGCTGGCGCGCGTACGCACACGCGCCGGCCCGCCGTTTCCGCTCGTCGGCGTCGGAGGCATTTTCAATGAGGATGATGTTCGCGAGAAGTTGGACGCCGGCGCCGATCTCGTGCAGCTCTACACCAGTTTCATCTACGAAGGGCCGTTGCTGCCGTCGAGACTATCGCGCGGGGTGCCGCAGGTCGGTAGTCGGATAAGGACGGCGACGGATTCGCTCGCCGCTCGCCAACGCGAATGAAGCCAACGTAGGTGGGACCACGTACGTCGGACTCTCCAGTCGGACGGCTCTTCTCCGCATCGTCAGAGAGTCGGACTGGAGAGTCCGACCTACGTTCCGCGTCTGGCAAAGCGGTCGTCAGTTCCGGAGAACACGGTGCGGCGCCACTCCCTGGTTGCCGCTCGGCACCTGCACCGCGGATGAAGCCAACGTAGGTCGGACTCTCCAGTCCGACGGCTCTTCTCTCCGCATCGTCAGAAAGTCGGACTAGAGAGTCCGACCTACGTTCAGTCCGACCTACGTTCCCCGTCTGGCAAAGCGCGTTAGCCTACACTGCTCGTCGTGATCATCTACGGAGTCAACCCCGTCCTCGAAGCCATCCGCTCGCATCCCGAGAAGATCCGCTATATCGGTGTGGTCCGCGAGGAGACCGCGCGGCATCAGAAGCTGATGAGCGAGGCCAAGCGCGCGCGAGTGACCGTGCGACCTCTTGCTGCCGATCACGTCGAGAAACTGGCGGGACGCGGAGTTCATAACGGCGTTGTCGCCGAAATCTCCGAGACGGCGTTCGCAGACTTCGACGACGTCATCGCTGCCGAAGAGACGAACTTTGTTCTGATCCTTGACTCGATCACGGATCCGCAGAACTTCGGAGCAATCCTGCGCGTCGCCGACGGATTCGGCGTGCATCTTGTCGTCATCCCGGAGCACGACAGCGTCGGACTCACGCCGGTTGCCGTCAAGGCATCTGCCGGCGCCTCGGAGTGGGTGCCGGTCGCGCAGGTCACGAACCTGGCGCGAACCATCGAGACGCTCCAGAAAGCGGGCTACTGGGTCTACGCCGCAGCGGATGGCGGGGACCTGCCGCAAGCGATCGATTTCAGCGGGAAAGTCGCGCTCGTCGTGGGGAACGAAGGCAAAGGAATCCGTCGAAACGTCCTCGAGCACTGCGACCGGGTCGTCACGATTCCGATGCAGGGACACATCGAATCGTTCAATGTCGCTACGGCAACTGCGGTTCTCTGTTACGAAGTCCTCCGCCAGCAGCAATGAAGACGAGTACCGCTGCGCTCAGAAGCGAGACGATGCCGCAGATTACGACCAGCGGATTGCGATAGCGGAGCGAGACGTGGTGCCGCCCGCGCGGCACCGTCACGGCCTGAAACCCGACATTTGCGGAGATGAGCTGTGCGGGCGCGCCGTCAATGGTGGCGCGCCAGTAGCGATGCGCGGTGACACTCAGCACGAGGGGCGCATCGCCTTCGCAAACGACGTCCAGATCGATCGCGTTCGGACTTTCATGTACGGAGAGAATCTGTCCGGGCGCAGGTTGGAACGGTGCGTCGACGAAGGCAACACGCCGCGACCAGCGGGCAGGCTCCCAGATTCGTTTCAGCGACACGAGCTGGCCGGCGAAGTAGTAGCGATCGTTATGAATGGCGATGAGGTCAACCGGTCCGTTCTCCGGCGCGTTGGATGGCGCGATGACGTGAGTGACGCCGGCGAAGAACAGCAGAAGGTGAACGAGATCGTCGCGCCGAGCCATCCGCGCTCTCCAGAAGAGCTCACTGAGCTCGATCGACGGCAGAAGCATCGTGCGGGTCACGTCGATCTCGAGAGCTTCGTCGAATCCCGATAGTGCTTGCATCTCCGGAAGCATCGCCAGTTGATAGGCCATGTGCATTCCGGACTGACGGGAAACCTGCCACTCAGCATCGTTGAAAATGCGGACCGGCCTCCCTTCGCGCATCAGCGAGCGCGCCAGAGGTGGAGGATCGTAAAACGAGTCGTCAACACGTGGCGCCACCGTGCGGGTGCGCGCGCCAAGGTCGATCAGGATGAACACTGCCAGAAGTGGCAGGGAGAGAATGGGACGGTCGCGTAACCCGAGAATCAGGACGAGGGCAACAGCCGTGAATACCATCGTCACAGCTCCGGCGCGCGCTTCCGAAAAGACGTCAGCGTGGTTGCCTGCCTGTTGCCATACCTGCGCGAAAAACGGCGAGTAGGCAAACCAGACCGACGCCGCGGCCACGAGCGCCAGTCCGATAGAAACGAAGAAAGTCGTTCTGCGGAAGCGGGAGTCGGCAAGATAGCGATCGGCGGCAATGGATGCGAAGACGATCAGCAGGAATGCGGGCGTGATGAACCACTTTTCCGGGTATCGGATCGAGCCCAGTCCGATGCGATAGAGCAGCGGCACGATCGGTCCGAACTTGCCGATCGCGAAAAGATAACCTGCACCGGAAAGGACTGCGATGAACGGCCATCCGCGAAGGCGATGCAGGAAACCGGCGATCACCAGCGCCGCTCCGAACAGGCCGAAGTAGAAACTGTAGATCCAGGGAAGCCGCGATGGATCATCCGCTCCCCAGAAGTAGATCGCTTCGCGGCTGAAACGGCCAAAGAGGTTTGGAGCGATGAGCTCGAGCGGCCGCGCCGGGTGAAGACTCCATCTGGTCACCATCTCGTAGGGCGTGGTCATTGCGCGGCCGGAGTCGCGCTGATGATCAAGCGCTGGGATGATCTGAACCAGGCCCACCAGCAAGGCCGCCCCCGCGATTGCGGCAGCGATCGGCACAGCCCGGGCGCTTCGCAGCCGGTAAAGCGCATGGGCCAGGAGGAGCACGCCGCTCTGCAGGATCATGGACTGCTCGCCGATCAGCAGAATCAGACCGAGGACCAGAGCCGCTGACGCGAAGTCGCGCCAGCGGCGATCGATCAGAAAGCGGCGCGCGAAGTAGGCCAGCCACGGCATCCAGGCGACCGAAAAGAGGAACGGAAGTAAATTCGTCAGCGAAAGGGTCAGGCCGCCCAGAGCCAGAGTGAATGCGCCAAATGCCGCAGCTTCGGCCCGCAGACGGAGCGATCGAAGCAGCACGAACATGCCGAGCGCGGCGATGAGAAAGTGAAGGACGATTTCGAGGCGCACGCCCAAGCTGAAGCTCGGTAGCAGCGCCAGCCATTGAGGTGGATAGAAAACTTCGTACGCCGGATTCGAGGCCATCGGCTGTCCGGCTCCATAGCGGGGGTTCCAGAACGGAAATCCCCCCGAGTAGGCGATATCGCGGAGCACGTGGCGCTCCGGGTAGTAGATCCGCGAAATGTCACGCGTGTAGAACGCCTGATGAAGGAACAGGACGTCGGCGAACGCGGCGGCAACCAACGTCAGCACGATGCCGAGGGCGACGAGTTCCCTGCGTGACAAGACCAAAGTATATGTCTCGCTCCGTGAGCGACGGAGAGCGCATCGCCGTAACCATCCAGGGGCGCGGTTTCGTTCCTGGAGTTGATCAACCGCATGGACAGCGCCCCCGCTAGTCCTGCCACAACTTTCGCGGCGACTTGGACCACTACCGAAATAAGTTCGCTCTTGCGTACCGTTTGGCCATTTGCTATAACCCGCAGTTCCTCGGCTTCCGCCGTCTGAGCTTCCATCCTTTGCTTAGCGTCGAACAGGCTGTTTGTGTCTTTGAAATCTCACGATTTGGCGCTGGCGTAGCTCAGTTGGTAGAGCAGCTGATTTGTAATCAGCAGGTCGCGGGTTCGAGTCCCATCGCCAGCTCCA
Source organism: Thermoanaerobaculia bacterium (assembly GCA_034664845.1). GTDB lineage: Bacteria > Acidobacteriota > Thermoanaerobaculia > Gp7-AA8 > Gp7-AA8 > JADGNZ01. The sequence goes on from JAXDGW010000007.1 coordinate 56,619, forward strand.
GCAAGTAGTGACGGTGTTTCTCGGAGAGTTGGCTGAGCGGTCAAAAGCAGCAGACTGTAAATCTGCCGGGCCACGCCCTACGAAGGTTCGAATCCTCCACTCTCCACCATTTTTGAAGTCAAACGCGGGAGTAACTCAGTTGGTAGAGTCACAGCCTTCCAAGCTGTTGGTCGCGGGTTCGAGCCCCGTCTCCCGCTCCAAACGAGGTCGCGCCGTTGCGTGGTCTCGCAGTCTAGCGGTGGTTTGCCGCACAACTGCGAGACCGCGGAACATCGCAACCGCAACACAGTAAGCCCTCTTAGCTCAGGGGTAGAGCACGTCCTTGGTAAGGACGGGGTCGCGAGTTCAACTCTCGCAGAGGGCTCCATCAAACGATCGAAACGCGGAGTAAAACATGGCACGGGCAGGCAGAGAAATCATCACGCTCCAGTGTTCCGAGTGCAAACGCCGGAACTACACGACCACAAAGAACAAGAAGACGATGACGGAGAAGCTGGAACTGAAGAAGTTCTGCCGTCACGATCGGAAGCACACGCCACACAGGGAAACGAAGTAAAGCAAGATTCGCGGGGAATAAGTCGCTTTGAGCCCGCTTTTGCAGGCTTTTGCGGCACTTGCAGGCCAATAGCTCAACTGGCAGAGCAGCGGTCTCCAAAACCGCAGGTTGGGGGTTCAAATCCCTCTTGGCCTGCCAAATCTCAGCTCCAGTTTTCAGCTCTCAACCTTCCCGGCGGCTCCGGCCGCGGAGGGATGAGGGCTGAAAGCTGTCAGCGTTTTTCGGGGTATCGATGGAATCAGACAAAGAAAACAGCATTGTCGCCCGGCCGCGCGAGTGGTGGCTCACCACACGCGACTTTTTCCGCGACACGAACTCGGAAATGAAGAAGGTCACGTGGCCGAACCGTCCCGAAGTCGTCGGGACGACCGTCGTCGTCATCGTGGCCACGATCGTCTTCGCAGTTTACCTCTGGGGTTGCGACGTCCTCTTCTTCAAGATGATCGACTTCCTCTTCACCAGGTTCGGAGCAGGCACTTAGTGATGGCCGAAACGGCACAGAAGCAGTGGTACATCGTTCACACCTACTCCGGATTTGAGGAGCGGGTGCGCGAGAACCTCAACCAGCGAATCGAAGCCCTCGGCATGCGCGGCAAGTTCGGCGAGATCAAGATCCCGACCGAAACGCTCATCGAGATGAAGGGCGGCAAGAAGCGCGAGGTGCAGCGGAAGTTTTTCCCCGGCTACATCCTCGTGGAGATGGACATGGCGGACGACGCCTGGCATCTCGTCAAGAACACACCGAAAGTCACCGGCTTCGTCGGTACCGGCAAGAAGCCGACACCGCTGACGCCGGAGGAAGTCGACCAGATCCTGACGCAGGTCGTGACGACGAAAGAGAAGCCGAAACCGAAGCACGTCTATGAGCACGGCGAGCACGTCCGCATCATCGACGGACCGTTCTCGAACTTCACTGGCGTCGTGGAAGAGGTCAATCTCGACCGCAGCACGCTGAAGGTCATGGTCACGATCTTTGGCCGCTCCACGCCGGTCGAGCTCGACTTCCTGCAAGTAGCCCGGTTCGATCCGAGCGAAGAGCAGGGCGGCAGCGGAACGGCGACACAGAAACGATAGTTTTCAAAGGACTCGTAAATGGCTAAGAAAATCACCGGTTACATCAAGCTCCAGATTCCTGCCGGCGCGGCGACTCCGGCTCCCCCCGTCGGTCCGGCCCTCGGCCAGCACGGCGTGAACATCATGGAGTTCTGCAAGACCTTCAACGCCCGGACGCAGGGTCAGCAGGGGCTGATCATTCCGGTCGTCATCACCGTCTTCTCCGACCGCACCTTCACCTTCATCACCAAGACGCCTCCCGCCGCGATCCTGCTGCTCAAAGCGGCCGGCATCCCGAAGGGCTCCGGCGTCCCCAACAAGACGAAGGTCGGCAGCGTCACGCGCAAGCAGGTCGAAGAGATCGCCAAGACGAAGATGCCGGATCTGAACGCGGCGTCGCTCGAGGCGGCAGTAAAGACCGTGATGGGAACGGCGCGGTCGATGGGACTGGAAGTAAACGGGTAGCGAGGTCTCGCGGTTACGTGGTCGCGCGGTGTTCGCCGCGAGACCGCGAGACTGCGCAACCCCGAGACCGCAACAGAGTCGCCGCAGCGCGTAGCCGCGGCAAACAAGTAGGAGGCTCGCAAGAGCCGCTAACACTACGGAGGTGAATTTGGCTAGACACGGCAAGAAGTACCGTGCAGCGTTCGAGAAAGTCGAACAGCGGCCGTATCAGCTGGACGAAGCGTTCGGTCTGCTCAAGCAGATTGCTTACGCCAAGTTCAACGAGACGGTCGAACTGTCGCTCCTTCTCGGAGTCGATCCCAAGCACGCCGATCAGATGGTCCGCGGTACAACCGTGCTCCCGCACGGCACCGGACAATCGAAGCGTGTGCTCGTCATCGCACAAGGCGACAAACAGCGTGAGGCTACCGAAGCCGGCGCTGACATGGTTGGCGGAGACGAAATCGTCGAGAAGATCCAGGGTGGCTGGACCGACTTCGACGCCGTCATCGCTACCCCCGACATGATGCGTTCGGTCGGTAAGCTCGGCAAAGTCCTCGGTCCCCGCGGACTGATGCCGAATCCGAAGACCGGCACCGTCACGTTCGACGTCGCCAAGGCGATCACGGAGATCAAGGCCGGTAAGGTGGAGTTTCGCGTCGACAAGACGTCGATCATCCATGTTCCGGTCGGAAAGATCGCGTTTTCCGCGGACCAGCTCCACGAAAACGCAACCAGCATCATCAACGCCGTCCGCAAGGCCAAGCCGCCTGCGGCCAAAGGCAAATACGTCCGCAGCATCTACATCTCGTCCACGATGAGCCCATCGATTTCGATCGATACCGCCGTGGCCGAGGCGAAAGCAGAGTAAGGAGGGAGCATGAATCGCGAAGATAAAGCAGCAGCGATCTCCGAGCTCGGCGAAGGCATTGGCAAAGCCACGAACGCATTTGTCATGTCGTTCAAAGGCATCACCGTCCCGCAGGTCACCGAACTGCGCCGGCAGGTGCGCGACACGAGCTCGACGTACGTCGTCGTCAAGAACACTCTCGCTCTCATCGCCGTGAAGGACTCGCCGCTGACGGCACTTCAGGGTGCGTTCACCGGCCCGACGGCTGTGGCCTACAACACGACCGACGCCGTCGCGCTGGCCAAGGCCCTGACCAAGTTCGCCAAAGACGTTCCGGCGATCACGTTCAAGGGTGCGATGCTCGACGGCCGGATCGTAGCGGCCGACCAGATCCAGGCCATCGCCAACTTGCCGTCGCGCAACGAGCTGATCTCGAAACTGCTGTACGTTCTGCAGAGTCCGATGCGCGGACTGGCAACCGTACTGGCGGCGAACATTCGCAACCTTGCGGTGGTCCTCGATCAGATCGCCAAGCAGAAGGGCGAAGGCGAAGCATCACCTGCCGCCGCCGAAGCACCTGCCGCCGAAGCATCCGCACCTGAGGCACCCGAGGCAAACGCTTAAGACTGAATCCGCGCCTCGGCATCGCCGGAGCGCAAGACATTTGAACGACTCAACACTATTTGGAGGCTGAAATGGCTATTTCGACTGAAGATTTCGTGAAGCAAATTGAGACCATGTCGGTGCTGGACCTTTCGAACCTGGTCAAGGCACTGGAAGATCGTTTTGGTGTGTCCGCCGCGGCAGCAGCAGCCCCGGCAGCAGCAGCCGGCCCTGCCGCAGCAGCAGCTCCGGTCGAGGCGCAGACTGAGTTTGCCGTTCTCCTGAGCGAGGTCGGCGACAAGAAGATCAACGTCATCAAGGCAGTGCGCGAAGTGACGAGCCTCGGTCTGAAGGAAGCGAAGGACCTCGTTGAGGCCGCTCCGTCCACGATCAAGGAAGCGGTTTCGAAGGAAGAGGCCGAGAACATCAAGAAGAAGTTCGAAGAGGCTGGCGCCAAAGTCACGATCAAGTAGTGACATTTGCTGGTTGCGCCGGCGAGTTGGACAGCCGGCGATCGTCATATGAATCAAAGTTTTCCGGACGGGGCGGAATGTCCCGTCCGGAATCTGCTTTTTGCTAGACATCTCTGAGCTGGAAAGGGGGGGAGCGGCCCTTTCCGATAGCTCACAAATCCTCGCGAATCCACCCTGCCGCGTTGCCTGCGGCGGGACTCGCCTACGAAATTCTCATTGAGGGCGCGTCAATCTCGACTAACGCAGTGACGAACCCGGTGTGCGTGGACCGCAACCGACGGTCGCAGGCAGAGCCTTCTGCCGTGCGGCCTTTTGCTGTCTACACCCACCGCGTTCTATCCGCCACAGCCGCCTGCGCCGCGACCCAAAGGAGCAATTGAATGAACGGATCCTCCCTGCCTAAACAGGAACCGGTTCGCCATGACTTCTCCAAGATCCGGAGTTACATGGCATTGCCGAACCTCATCGACGTGCAGCGCAAGTCGTATGACAGGTTCCTGCAGATGAATCTCCTCCCCGAGGAGCGCGAAGACACGGGACTGCAGTCGGTCTTCACCAGCGTCTTCCCCTTCAGCGATTTCCGCGAGACCTGCTCTCTCGATTTCGTGAAGTTCGCGATCGGGAACTGGGAGTGCAAGTGCGGCTCGCTCAAGGGCCTCGAGCACCTGCGCATGACCTGCGCGAACTGCGGATCGAAGATCATCACCGATCATCCGCACGAAGAGACGGTCAACTGCCAGAAGTGCGGCGTCATCAACAAGAACCGCGTCGAGATCTGCGACATCTGCGGCAACCCCGTCGACCTGCAGATGAAGTACTCGGTCGAAGAGTGCCAGGAGCGCGGCATGAGCTACAGCGTTCCGCTGAAGGTCACCTTCCGCCTCTTCGTCTATGACAAGGATCCCGACACCGGCGTCAAGCACATGCGCGACGCCAAGGAAGAGGAAGTCTTCTTCGGCGACATCCCGCTGATGACCGACAACGGCACGTTCATCATCAACGGTACCGAGCGCGTCATCGTCTCGCAGCTCCACCGTTCGCCGGGCGTCTTCTTCACCAAGGAATCGGCGCACACGTTCCTCTCCAAGATCATTCCGTACCGCGGCTCGTGGGTTGAGTTCGAGTACGACCAGAAAAACATCCTCTACGTCCGCATCGACCGCAAGCGCAAGTTCCTTGGCTCCGTCTTCCTTCGCGCCCTCGGCCTGACGACCGACGAAGAGATCCTTCGCCAGTTCTACACGCCGATCAAAGCGAAGATCAGCGGCGATCAGGTCTCGCTGTCGTTCGACCGCCGCGTCCTCGATCAGGAAGAGGCGAAAGAGCGCCACTCCATCCGCGGCCGCCGCACGGTCCGCACTGTGTTCGCGGGCGTGAAGCTCGATCAGAAGATGGCCGATGCGCTCACCAAGCACAACGAAGCCTCGGCCAAGGTCGACTTCGCGGCGATGGACAAGGCCGTGTTCCTGTCCGACGTCGTCGACGTCAACAGCGGCGAGGTCCTCTTCGAAGCGAGCGAGAACCTGCCTGCTGATTGGGCTGACGTTCTTCGCGCGCACGACGTGGAGTCCGTCGATGTCATCTTCCCGGAGTGGGATCTCGTCTCCGACATCCTGCTCAACACCGTTCGCAAAGACACCGCGAAATCGTTCGAGCAGGCCATCATCGAAATCTACCGCCGCATGCGCCCGGGCGATCCTCCGACCCTCGAGTCGGCCAAGGCGCTGTTCGAAGGCATGTTCTTCGACGCCCGCAAGTACGACTTCTCGCGCGTCGGCCGTTTCAAGTTCAACATCAAGCTCGACCTCGACTCGACGGTCACGCAGAAGACGATGTCCGCCGAAGACTTCTTCGTCGTCATCAACTATCTGCTTCGCCTCCGCAAGGACGTCGGCCGCGTCGACGACATCGACAACCTCGGCAACCGCCGTGTTCGCGCGGTTGGCGAATTGCTCGAGAACCAGTTCCGCATCGGCCTCGTCCGGATGGAGCGCGCCATCAAAGAAAAGATGTCGGTCCACCAGGACATCGACTCGGCGATGCCGCACGATCTCATCAACTCCAAGCCGGTCATCGCCGCGATCAAGGAGTTCTTCGGTTCGTCGCAGCTCTCGCAGTTCATGGATCAGACGAATCCACTCTCCGAAGTCACGCACAAGCGGCGTCTGTCAGCCTTGGGACCGGGTGGTCTCTCCCGCGAGCGCGCCGGATTCGAAGTGCGCGACGTTCACCCGACGCACTACGGACGTATCTGCCCGATCGAGACGCCTGAAGGTCCGAACATCGGCCTGATTTCTTCTCTCGCTTGTTATGCGCGCATCAACGAGTACGGTTTCATTGAGAGCCCGTACAAGAAGGTCGAGAACGGCCGCGTGCTCGATCACTACCGCATCGTGAAGGTCGGCGATTCGAGCTTCACGCTCAGCCAGATCGTCGAAAAGCGCGACCTGCAGAAAGAAAACAACCGCATCGGCAAAGAGAACGCCGCGCTGAAGTCGAAGAAAGGCCAGCTCGCGCTCGCCGAAGCCGAGCCGTACGCGTTCTATCTCTCCGCGTGGGATGAAGAGCGCTACACGATTGCTCAGGCCAACGTCGTGATGGACGAGGAAGGCAATCTCGTTCACGACCGCGTCATCGCCCGCCAGTCCGGCGACTTCGTTTCGATCGAGAAAGAGAAAGTCGACTTCATCGACGTCTCGCCGAAGCAGCTCGTCTCCGTCGCCGCATCGCTCGTTCCGTTCCTCGAGAACGACGACGCGAACCGCGCACTCATGGGCGCCAACATGCAGCGCCAGTCCGTTCCCCTTCTCCGCACCGATTCGCCGCTCGTCGGCACCGGCATGGAGAACATCGTGGCCCGCGACTCCGGCGCCGTCGTCCTCTGCAAGCGCGCCGGCATCGTCGACCTCGTTGACTCGAACCGCATCATCGTTCGCGTCGAAGCGGAAGACGTCGAGACCGGCGAGACCAAAGAGTTTGGCGCCGACATCTACCAGCTCATCAAGTTCAAACGCTCCAACCAGAACACCTGCATCACCCAGAAGCCAAATGTACGAGAAGGGCAGAGGGTCCGGAAGGGCCAGGTCCTGGCCGACGGTCCCTGCACCGATGCGGGCGAGCTGGCTCTGGGCCGCAACATCCTCGTCGCCTTCATGCCGTGGCGCGGCAACAACTTCGAGGACGCCATCCTGGTCTCCGAGAAGCTGGCCAAAGAGGACTACTACACCTCCATCCACATCGAGGAGTTCGAGATCGAAGCCCGCGACACGAAGCTCGGACCGGAAGAGATCACGCGCGACATTCCGAACGTCTCGGAAGGCGCGCTTCGCGATCTCGACGAGTCGGGCATCGTCCGCATCGGAGCTACAGTCAAGCAGGGCGACATCCTCGTCGGCAAAGTCACGCCGAAGGGCGAGACACAGCTCACTCCCGAAGAGAAGCTGCTCCGCGCCATCTTCGGCGAGAAGGCCGGCGACGTCCGCGACGCCTCGCTCAAAACGCCTCCCGGTATCGAAGGCACGGTCGTCGACGTGAAGATCTTCTCGCGCAAGGGCGTTGAGAAAGACCTTCGCGCCAAGTCGATCGAAGAGGGCGAGATCGAGCGGATGAACCGCAACATCCAGGACGAGATCCGCATCATCACCGACGCCCGCAACAAGCGCATCGGTGATGTCCTCAGCGACAAGAAGCTACAGCGCGACGTCGTCGACTTCCGCTCGGGCGAGACGCTCGTTGCGAAGGGCGAGACGGCGACGAAGGAGACGGTCAACCGCCTCTCTCGCCGCGAGCTGCTGGCGCTGCCGGTCGATGAAGAGACGCGCGAGACGATCCGCATGTTCGTCGAGCGCGCCGAGAACCGCATCCGCGTGCTGGAGCAGAAAGCTGAAGAGCGTCGCGAAGACCTCCAGAAGGGCGATGAGCTCCCGCCCGGTGTCATCAAGATGATCAAGGTCTACGTCGCCATGAAGCGCAAGCTGAGTGTCGGCGACAAGATGGCCGGACGCCACGGCAACAAGGGCGTCATCAGCCGCATCCTCCCGGAAGAGGACATGCCGTACCTGCCGGATGGCACGCCGGTCGAGATCGTCCTCAATCCGCTCGGCGTTCCGTCACGCATGAACGTCGGTCAGATCCTCGAGACGCACCTCGGCTGGGCCGCGCGCGTACTCGGCCTCTACTTCTCGACGCCCGTGTTCGACGGCGCCATCGAGTCGGAGATCAAAGCGCAGCTCAAGGCCGCGGGCCTGCCGGACGACGGCAAGACGCCGCTCTTCGACGGTATGACCGGCGAACAGTTCGAGCAGCGCGTTTGCGTCGGCTTCATCTACATGCTGAAGCTTTCGCATCTGGTCGACGACAAGATTCACGCACGCTCGATCGGACCGTATTCACTCATCACACAGCAGCCGCTCGGTGGTAAGGCGCAGTTCGGTGGTCAGCGCTTCGGAGAGATGGAAGTCTGGGCTCTCGAAGCGTACGGCGCCGCCTACACCTTGCAGGAGCTGCTCACTTCGAAGTCGGACGATGTCGAGGGCCGCTCGAAGATCTACGAGGCCATCGTCAAGGGCGAGGTTCCGGATGATCCGGGTCTCCCCGAGTCATTCAACGTCCTCGTTCGCGAACTGCAGTCGCTCTGTCTCGACGTCGAGCTCCTGAAGGAATAGCGAATGGCGAACAAAGTCACAGCCGTTGCCAGCATGCCGAACGCATCGTGCCCGGTTTGTCACGGCATGGGTGCGATCCGCATGACCGCGCACTTCTACACGGGCGACCAGGATTGGGAAGCCGCGTGCTGGGAGTGCTACGGCAACACTGTGGCTCTTTCGTTGCCGACACCGCGTTCAAAAGATAACGCCTGACACATAGGGAGGCGCAATTTGGAAAGCTTCAACTCATTATTTCAGTCCACCAAGCCGCAGGCGATCAACGATTTCAACGCCATCAAGATCAGCCTCGCTTCTCCGGAAAAGATCCGGTCGTGGTCGTACGGCGAAGTAACGAAGCCGGAGACGATCAACTACCGCACCTTCAAACCGGAGCGCGACGGCCTCTTCTGCGCGAAGATCTTCGGCCCGATCACCGATTGGGAATGCCTCTGCGGCAAGTACAAACGCATGAAGCATCGCGGAGTCATCTGCGACAAGTGCGGCGTCGAAGTCACCAAGTCCAAAGTCCGCCGCGAGCGGATGGGACACATCGAGCTGGCCTCGCCCGTCTCGCACGTCTGGTTCTTCAAGGGCCTGCCGTCGCGCATCGGACACCTGCTCGATATCTCGCTCCGCGACCTCGAGCGCATCCTCTACTTCGAGTCGTATGTGACGATCGATCCAGGCGATCTGGCCACCGTCCTCGACGAGAAAGAGCTGCTCACCGAAGAGCGCTACCGCGAGCTGCGCACCGCGCATGGTGATGTCTTCGTCGCTAAGATGGGCGCCGAAGCGATCAAGGAACTGCTACGGCGGGTGAATGTCGAAGAGCTCAGCGATGAGCTGCGCCTCATGATGCGCACCGAGACGTCGCAAATCAAAAAGCTCAAGGCGGCCAAGCGGCTCAAAGTCGTCGACGCCTTCCGCAAGTCCGGTCATCACCCCGACTGGATGATCCTCGACGTCATCCCGGTCATTCCGCCGGAGCTGCGCCCGCTCGTTCCTCTCGACGGCGGCCGTTTCGCGACCTCCGATCTGAACGATCTCTATCGCCGCGTCATCAACCGCAACAACCGCCTCAAGAAGCTCCTCGAGCTCCGCGCGCCGGACGTCATCGTGCGCAACGAAAAGCGGATGCTGCAGGAAGCGGTGGACGCGCTCTTCGACAACGGCCGCCGCGGCCGCGTGCTCAAGGGCTCCAACAACCGTCCGCTCAAGTCGCTCTCCGACACCCTCAAGGGCAAGCAGGGCCGCTTCCGCCAGAACCTTCTCGGCAAGCGCGTCGATTACTCCGGCCGTTCCGTCATCGTCGTCGGCCCCGAGCTGAAGCTGCACCAGTGCGGCCTGCCGAAGAAGATGGCTCTCGAGCTCTTCAAGCCGTTCATCTACAACCGTCTCGAACAGAAGGGTCTGGTCGGCACGATCAAGGCCGCCAAAGAGATGGTCGAGCTCCAGACGATCGAAGTTTGGGATGCGCTCGAAGAGGTCATCAAGGAGCATCCGGTTCTCCTGAATCGCGCACCGACCCTTCACCGTCTCGGCATCCAGGCCTTCGAGCCGCTCCTCGTCGAAGGCAAAGCCATCAAGATCCATCCGCTCGTCTGCACGGCCTTCAACGCCGACTTCGACGGCGATCAGATGGCCGTTCACGTGCCTCTTTCACCAAAAGCCCAGGTCGAGTCGCAGGTTCTGATGCTGGCCTCCAACAACATCCTCTCGCCGGCCAACGGCAAGCCGCTCGCCGTTCCGTCGCAGGATCTCGTTCTCGGTTGCTACTACCTCACCAAAGAGAAGAAGGGCGCCAAGGGCGAGGGCAAAGTCTTCGGTACGTTCGATGAAGTCGTCCTCGCTCTGCAGGCGCAGGAAGTCGAGCTGCTCACGCCGATCCGCGTCCGCGTCACCGGCCAGTTCGTCGATCTCACCAAGCACTTCAACGATCAGGATTTGATGCACGCCGAGATTCAGGTGCTCGAGAAGAAGCTCGTCGAGACCACCGTCGGCCGCGTCATCTTCAAGATGCACATGCCGGAGCAGATCCCGTTCATCAACGGTCTGCTCAAGAAGCGCGCACTGCAGGAGCTGGTGAACTTCGCGTTCGTCAACTTCGGCAACGCGCTCACCGTCCAGATGCTCGACGACCTCAAGGACCTCGGCTTCCTCTACGCCACCAAGGCCGGCGTCTCCATCGGGGTCGACGACATGGTCATCCCGTCGAAGAAGCAGGAGATCGTCGAAGCCGCCCGCAAGAACGTGCTCGAAGTCGAGCGTCAGCGCCTCGACGGCGCCATCACGCACGGCGAGCGCCACAACAAGATCATCGACATCTGGCATCGCGCTACCGAGACGGTGTCCGACGAGATGTTCAGCGAGATGCGCCGCACCGAGCAGGACCGCGGCGAGTTCAATCCGATCTTCATGATGGCCGACTCCGGTGCCCGAGGATCCAAAGAGCAGGTTCGACAGCTCGCCGGAATGCGCGGCCTCATGTCCAAGCCGTCAGGCGAAGTCATCGAGACGCCGATCACCGCGAACTTCCGCGAAGGCCTCTCGGTGCTCCAGTACTTCATCTCCACCCACGGTGCGCGTAAAGGTCTCGCCGATACCGCGCTCAAGACTGCCGATTCCGGTTACCTCACGCGCCGTCTCGTCGATGTCGCGCAGGACGTGATCGTCACCGAGCAGGACTGCCAGACCTTCGATGGCATCGTCGTCACCCCGATCATGGAAGGCGGCGACATCCTCGAGCCGCTCCGCGACCGCATCGTCGGCCGCGTCTCGCAGGAAGACATTTACGATCCGCTCACCGGCGACCTTCTCGCGTCGCAGAACGACGAGATCACCGACGAGCTGGCCAACTCCATTCAGGAAGCCGGCATCGAGCAGGTCAAGATCCGTTCGGGACTGACGTGCGAGACCCGCCGCGGCATCTGCCGCCGCTGCTACGGCCGCAACCTGGCCAGCGGCAAGATGGTCGAGATCGGCGAAGCGGTTGGCGTCATCGCCGCCGAGTCGATCGGCGAGCCGGGTACCCAGCTCACCATGCGTACCTTCCACGTCGGCGGTACGGCATCGCGCGTTTCCGAGCAGTCTAAGCATGAAGCGACGAACCCCGGGAAAATCCAGTTCGTCAACGTCTCCACGGTTACGAACAAGAACGGCGATCTCGTCGTCATCAACCGTAACGGCAAGCTGCTGATCATGGACGACGCCCCCATCAAGAAGCTCAAGAAGGGCGACAGCGCCGTGCTCGACACGACGGGCCGCGAGAAGGAGCGTTACGCGCTCGTCTACGGTTCCACGCTGAAGGTTCACGACAGCCAGCACGTCGAAGCCGGTCAGCCGCTCGTCGAATGGGATCCGTTCACTTCGGCGATTCTCACGGAAGTCGGCGGGAAGGTGACGTTCAAGGACATCGTCGAAGGCGAGAACGTCCGCGAAGAGACCGACCGCGTCACCGGTCTCACGCAGATGGTCATCGTCGAATCGGCCACCGCCGAAAAGCGCACGCCGACCATCACCATCAAATCGAAGAAGGGCGAGGAGAAGCGTTACCTGCTTCCGACCGGCGCCCACGTCATGGTGCAGAACGGCAACGAGGTCTACCCGGGAGACATCCTGGCCAAGATCCCGCGCGCCACGACCAAGACGAAGGACATCACCGGCGGTCTGCCGCGCGTCGTCGAGCTGTTCGAAGCCCGTCACCCGCGCGACAAGGCTGTCATCTCCGAGGTTGAGGGAACGGTGCATCACGGTCCGGTGGTTAAGGGCATGCGCCGCGTCATCATCGAGACCGACGAAGGCACGCGCCACGAGTACAGCGTCCCGCGCTCCGTACACGTCAACGTGCAGGAAGGCGAGCGCGTCCGCGCCGGCGACCCGCTCATCGACGGTCCCATCGATCCGCACGACGTTCTGGCAGTTCTCGGTATCCGCGAGCTGCAGCGCTACCTGGTCGATAAGATCCAGGAGGTCTACCGCTCGCAGTCGGTTGCCATCAACGACAAACACATCGAAGTCATCTGCCGTCAGATGCTGCGCTCCGTGCGCGTGACGCGCGTCGGCGACACCGACTTCCTCGTCGACGAGCAGGTCGATCGCTTCCGCTTCATGGAAGAGAACGAGAAGGTAATGAACCGCGGCGGCGAGCCCGCCGACGGCACCCCACTCCTCCTCGGCATCACCAAAGCCTCGCTCTCGACGGACAGCTTCATCTCCGCCGCCTCGTTCCAGGAGACCACAAGGGTTCTCACCGAAGCCAGCATCGCCGGCCGAGTCGACCACCTGCGCGGCCTCAAGGAAAACGTCATCGTCGGCCGCCTCATCCCCGCCGGCACCGGAATGCCCGTCTACCGCGAGGTCTACCTCGAGAAAGACGAACCCGTCCCCGTCCAGCCCAACCTCGAAGACCTCCTCCGCGCCGAAACCGACAACGAGGACGAGGAAGCACTGTCGCTGGCGGACTTCGACGACGAGCAGTAGGGTTTCAGCACCATCGCATCAACGTGAACGGGCGGCCGAAAGGCCGCCCGTTTTTGTTGGGCAAATTGCTGTTGTCCCGACAAGGTGGTGGCGGAGTCTGCTGCTGACCGAATGGAGTTAAAATGTCAGCGATGATTAGGCGAACGATCAAACCTGCCGAAGCGAAAAGCAGAATCTCGGCCGAAGCGGCCGCGGCGGCCGCGCGTCTTGTTTACCGCGACCGTGCGACCGGGCGGTTTGTGATTCTCGAAAACGAGCACGCATTGCACACCCGATCGCAGAAACGCGGCGCGAAACCAGTTTATCCGCGCAGCGCCGGGCGCACCAAAGACTCGGCAGGCCACTCTACTCCAGAGCGCAGGAGCGCCAAGAAGCAGTAGCCGATGGCGGCCTACGAGGACAGCGTCTTCCTCAACGTGCCATTCGACAGTAAGTACGCGCGTCTTTCTGACGCTTTGATATTCGTTGTTCGGGACTGCGGATTCGCGGCGCGTTCCGCTCTCGAAGTCGAAGACAGCGGCAAGGCGCGAGTCGAAAAGATTCTCGACATTATCGAGCAATCGAAGTTCGGAATTCACGACATTTCACGAGCTGGACTGGACCGCGCTACCGGGCTCGCTCGATTTAATATGCCGCTGGAGCTCGGGTTCTTCCTCGGGGCAGCCCGCTATGGTCAGGCAAAGGACCGGGAGAAGCACTGCTTGGTACTGGATCGCGAGCGCTATCGATATCGCAGCTTCTGCTCCGATATTGCCGGACAAGACATTCGCGCACATAACGACGAACCTCGGGATGCGATTCGAGCGGTACGCGACTGGCTTAGCGGCCACAGATCACACGTAGAGATGCCTGGAGGCAAGGCGATATTCGATCGCTACCAGCGATTTCGCGTTCAGCTCCCAGCGCAGGCGCGCGATTTCCAACTCGATCCAAAGGAGCTCACGTTTGGCGACTACACCCGCCTCGTCGTGGGTTGGCTCACTCAAACACCGTGGTAGTCGATCGATGGTCGGCAGGCATAGCGGGTGTGGCCGGCCGGCTATGTCCAGACGACGGCGTGGCCGGTTGCACTCGCGCTGATCGCGGGGGCATTGTGGTTTTGGATCGCCAGCCGCCTTGGCTTTCGACGCACGGCTTCATCCGCCGCCTCGTTTCAGGGGACCACAAGGGTTCTCACCGAAGCCAGCATCGCCGGCCCGGGGTTGAGCAGCTGCGCGACCTCAAAGGAAAAGCGTAATCGTCTCCCGCCTCATCCCGGCTGGCACCCGAATACCCATCGATCGCGAGGTCTGCCTTAAGAAAAAGGAGCGCGTCTTCGTCCAGCCCGAACGTTGCACTTCTGGCGATACCCTCGGCCGTGCTGGCACGGTCGAGATCCGTTCTTATTACGTTTCGGTCCACAGCAGTAACATAGCGTCATGGGGTCGCCGATTTTCCGCTGGCCGTGGGCCAAGAAGAAGCGCGTTCTTCCCAGCTATTCTGGCTTCCGGTCTGTTGTCCTTGGGGACGTTGCGCCAGATCTTGCTGCCGCGGAACGCAGCGAGGCTGGCCAAACGCAAATGGATGAGATCCAGAGCCGGCTTGTCGAAGGTGCAGAGCGTCCGACAGTGGACACGGAGCTATTTACTGTACTGATCGCCGCCGATGACTCCGGCGTAATCACCATTACGCCGCCTTCCAGGCAGCCGCCTATCCTGGCTTTGTTTTCAAATCGCGTCCGCGCGGCCGACTACCATGATGAACTCCTCGGCCATGGCACTGCGCCGAGGTTCCGGGTTCTGACAGCCACGCAACTGCTCGGGCTACTGAGCTCGTTACGGGATGCCGGCATTCGAGAATTCGCGTTGGATCGGTGTCCGCGTTGCTCCACATTTGCCACTGTTACAATCGCCGAAAGCGCCTCAGAGGACACTCTCATCCGTTTGTGGGCGATATCGAAAGCTACCGAACTGGGGAGGCTGAATCTATACCTCACCTATGCACAAACCCTGGCAACTGGCACGCAGTTCGATCTTGCTCGCCAAGTCGCGTACGAGACGATTGCCCATGTAGCTCCTGATAGTCCACAGGCTCATCTCCTCCTGGGCGAGCTCGGAATCGCGCTGAAGGATCGGCGCCTGGTCCGAGAGGCTGAAACATTTCTTCGGTTCCTGCGTGCTGAGTCGTTTGCGACAAAATTGCTTCAAGATGCGCAGTTGTCGGCGGCCGATTTCACGGCCTCAGAGTTATCAGCACCACTTTCGGCACGAACGTCAACATGATAGCGGCCAACGGCCGCCCAGCGATTGCCAGAAGGTGGACTACGGCATTCACTCACGTTCGGTTCTCGTGGCGGACTGGATTTGATACCGGAAAGGGTAGCTCACGAAGGAATACTTGGTTGAACCGATCGGAGCAGAGTTCTCAAACGATGCGCTCGGCGGCTTGCGGGCCTTGTTCTGTATTCTGTGCTGCGCTCGTGTGAGATATGTGGCGGAAGCCTGAAGCGAGCGGCGTATCGATGGCAACTCGATGGCAAAGACAAGAAGAGTTTGCCCAAACTGCAATCGCACTATGGAGGGACGCCAGAGTAGGCGTCTACTTCTCAATTCATGATGGGTTCCGAATCTCCTTCGCTATCTGCTGGGAATTCGAAGTTCGGCAGAAACTTAGTGGCTAGAGGTAACCACCCGATCGTACGCATCTGGTCAGCACGAACAAATGCAGCGCTGTCCAGTTAGCCGTGGCAAAATCGATCGCGATGAAAGAGTTTGACCCTGCCTCGTTTGAAGAACAGTTGCAGCGGATCAATGAGCTTGCTCTGTGGGACTTCGAAATTGCCGGGTTTGAAAACGGCACCTTGCTGATCCTCGGCAGCAATGATTTTGTCTGCTATCACTATCTCGAAGTCGAGCTCCTCGGCGTTACCTTCTCTGATCTTCCGCACCAGTTCTCTCATGCGCAGTTCAGGCTGGGAAAGGACAGCGATACGCAGGCGACGGTCTGGGTGACGGCGGAGTCATGGGCGGCAGTGGGTCTCAAGGAGTATGAGATTCGCGCTTCCGCGATCGAGGTCCGAATCGGCAAGGTCTATTACTACGATCGCGAGAATCTCCTGCCCGGCGAGCGCATCGCGTCACCTCGCAAGTAGCCGCAGCCGGCGAAGGAGACCGTGAAATCGGAGGGAACTATCTCGTATTTCCTGATCCGATTCGGCGCCGCGACGATGTGGCATCATGGCGGACATGGGGCGAGCGCCACGCGTCGCGGTGATCGCGATCGACGGAACGGATTCGGAGACGATTCTCGAGGTTTGTCGCCGAGGGGCGGCTTCTGTCGATCAGGAAAGTGATTCATCGAGCGCGCGCGCCCGGCGCACAGCGGCAACGGCCGGATTTTGGCGTACGGTCCAGGCATCGAAAGAGGCGGACGCATCGAGGGCGTTCGCGATTACGACATCGCGCCGCTGTCCTGGAGCTTCTCGGTGTCACGCCGCCCTCCGGATTGGACGGCGATTCATTCGCCGATCTTCTGCGCGATGAAGAAACCCGTCCCGACTAGACACGTCGCAGGTTGAACCAGACAGACACAGCCGCGGTTCGTCAGGCATCCGCTTCGCAAAAAGAATCGCGGAGGCATATTGATCATGAGAATCCTTTCTCGCTTTATGGCCCTGGCGGTTCTTACAGGAATGCTCATTGTTCCCATTACGGAAGCCAGGACGCGGATTTATCTGCGCATCGGACCGCCACCCATCGTCGTAGAACATCGCACAGTGGCGCCGCGTGAGAATTACGTCTGGCAACCCGGCTACCATCGCTGGAACGGCCGTACCTACGTTTGGACCGCTGGCACATGGGCTCGTCCTCCGCGCCACTACACCCACTGGGTCGAGGGACGCTGGGTACAGAATCGCCGCGGGTATTACTGGCTACCGGGTCACTGGTCTCGGTAGCGAACTGTAGCAACGCCGATTACCGGCGGCGCGTGAGCGCGCCGCCGGAATCACTTTTTCGAAAGGTGCGATAACCTGAGCGCATGAAACGAATGGTTTTCGCACTTATGACAGTGCTTCTCGCAAGCTGCTCAACAAGCGCCCCGGAGCCGCGGTGCTCGCCGTTACAAAAGGGATGTGCGGTCCGCACGTATGCGATTCGACTCAAGCCGGGTGAAGACCTGCGCGTGGCCTTGGAGACATTCGTGCGGGAGCGTCATCTGCGCGCTGCGTTTGTGCAGACGTGCGTGGGGAGTCTGAATAAGGTCACGATCCGTTTTGCAAACCAGCCGAACGAGACGTTGCTTACGGGTCCGTTCGAGATCGTCTCGCTGGTTGGGACTTTTTCGGTGGACGGGCCGCATCTGCACATCAGCGTATCCGATGGCAGTGGGAAGACGATCGGCGGTCACCTGGCAGCGGGATCGTCGGTGTACACGACCGCCGAGGTAGTCATTGGAGAAATCGGTGGAGCGACGTTCAAGCGCGAGACGGATCCGGTGACGACGTGGAAAGAGCTGGTGGTTGAGTGAGCTGTGTCCGCAACCCAACCGCTGTCATCCTGAGACTGCCGGAGGACACGAAGTGCCGGAGGACGTCGAAGGACCCCCTGATTCTGTGCGATGTTTTTTCTAACCCTTCCCACCGGCAGGAATCGGGGGGTCCTTCGACTGTCCTCCGGCACTTCGTGTCCTCCGGCGGCTCAGGATGACAGGCTTGATAATGCTAGTGCTTATCGGGAGTACCCTTCAAGAACCCCTTAAACTCCGCGATCGCCTCTGCAAACTCGCGCGACGCTTCGATCAGCTTCAAATACCTGATCTCGCGGCGGGAGGTGAGCGGAAATCCTGCACCGCTGTAGCCGCCGCGGACACCGCAGGAGTACTGCCGGCAGTTTCCGCCGATGTCATTCAACTTGATGCGTCGACCGGCAATGCTGATCGCTAGTTTGCAGGGCTCGTCCGATACGCCGGCCGGACCATGGAACACGAACGATCCATCCTCGTATGTCGCAATGCCGAAGAGATCGCAGGTGTGCCCATTGAAGAACTCGAGATGGAGGCGGAAGTAGATCTTATCGGCGGCGTAAGGAACAATCTCGAGAACATCTTCACTGAGAAACTTCTCTTCACGGACCGTGGAGTTGACGAAGCGTGTTTTGTAGACGCCCTCGATTCGCTTGATCGCTGCGGCTGCCCTGGCGATGCGTATTGGTTTGGAGGTGCGAGGCACGCCGGGAACGGCTTGGGCTAAGCCAATCGCGAGGAGCGTCACAAGAACAAGCCGCATCCGAGCCTCCACTATCCATTACGCCGCCATAATCCCGAGGCTTTCGATCCGAGCAGACCGGCCTGGCGCAATTGCTCGCTCACCTTGCTGACGTTTCGGATGCTCTTGCGTGGCAGCACCCACGCCTTTGGCGCGAGGTCAATGGCCCGGTCGATATAGAGAAGCTCTTTCTCACTGAAGCGCCAGCCGCGCGATTCGAATCGCTCCAGTTCTACGGGGACGGTAAAGGAGCGCATGGTCCGCTTGCCGTAGACATTGAAAAAGCCTTCAAAGTAGCTGAGGCCGAGGGCGATGTAGGGATAGATGGCCTCGCGGGAACGAAGCGTCGTGAAATTCGACTTCCCAATTGCGCCCCACAGTCCACCGCTCTCGTAAATGGCGAGGCAGTGGCCGTCGTCGCTCGCCGCATCCATGCATCAGCCGCGGCGGAAAGCCAAGCTCCCGAAGCGCGGCGCAAGCGAATAGGACGCCGCTGAAGCACTGCGCTTTTTCGTTTCGCATGACGACGCGCGGCGAATCGCCTCCGCCTTTTTCGTCATAGTCCAGCTCATCGAGGTAGTGCTGGATGTGGGCCGGAGTCCGCAGCCCAGCCAGAATTCGCCGCTCTCTTGCTGTCCAGCCCATTGTGCGTCTTCCTGCGGAGATGTCAGCGAATTGGTGGCAGTCCAGCCACATGTTGCGCGAACACTTCATTGAACAGCGCGCCGGGCCGGCGTGCGCGCAGCTGCTCGATGATCGCCGGTCCTTCCATTCCGAGCTTGTGCAGGATGCGAGCGGCCACGAGCGCGGAGCGGTTGAATCCCATACCGCAGTGGGAGAGAACGCGATGTCCGCTCTGCACCAGGTGCGCGCCCATCATCGCCACCGCTTCGAGGCGGGCCAGGTCGGGAAGCTCTTCATCGAAGATCGGGAAGTAGACGTAGAGGCATGAGTTCGGCGCGGTGGGGATGCATTCGTCGAGGCCGCCTTCCATATCGATTACGACATTGATGCCGCGGGACTCGACGGAGGCCCAGTCGGAGATGACGGGCGAGATGAAGAGGAAGCCGGATTCGTCGACCTGGATGAGGCTCATGATTTGGGGCATGGTAACGCGTCCGCGACGACGCAGGGTGGAGAGTGCACAACAAATGGACGCAGGCGTATCCTGAGAAACGGGCGCCCGGTGACCGCGCTCCCGGCGAAAGGAGAGCCGAACAGTCATGCGATTCATCGCAAATATTTTCCTGACGATGCTGGCGGTTACCGCCGCCGGCCAAACCTATGATTTCGACTTTTATCCTGGCTACGCGGTTCCGCAGGGTGGTACCGAGATCCAGATTGTCGCGAACGGTTCGGTGCGATTCGTCGCGCCGCAGGTCTTCTTTGGGGGCGTTCCTTCGCCTCACGTCACGCTCGTCGATTCGAAAACGATCAAAGCCCTGGCCCCCGCGCACGCCGTTGGCGTCGTCATTTTGACCATCCTCGATAATGGGGCGCTTCTTACGTCGGCCCGCGATTTCGCATTCGCTCCTGAGCTCGAGCAGATCATCTTCCCCATCGCCATCCAGGCCATCGACGCCAGCCATGGCACGCGCTGGATGAGCGATATCTCCGTCTACAACGACTCGGATCAGGCCGTCCCGATCGATCCAGAGATCTGCTTTGACATTGTCCGTCTGTTCGACTGCAGCCAAAGCGCGCGGCGGATCCCGCCCCATTCGTCGATGCGGATCGAGCCCTGGTCGACATCCGCGGATTACCCCTGGATGATCCTGCGGCCTCCCGCCGATCTCGCGGGCAGGTTGCACTTCAGCTCGCGGCTTCGCGAGCTATCGAGAGATCCGGATGGACCAGGCACGGAGATGCCGGTTCTCCGGTCGCGCGATTTTCAGCAGAACCAGGTCTGGCTGGCGTCGGTTCCCACAAACGGCCGCTTCCGGTCCACGCTTCGCGTCTTCACGCGCGGTTACTCGGTCGTGGTGCGCGTGAGGGACGCCGCGACCGGAGAGTTGCTCTCGGAGCGGGAGATTCCCCGGTTCTTTCCCACGGACTCTGATCCGTTCGGGACGGTCACGTTAAACGATCTCTTCTCACCAGCCGTCCGCGCCCGCGAGACGGTACGCATCGAAGTCGAATCGACCAGTCCGGTTTGGGCGCTGCTCACGCTCACGGAGAACGAGACCCAACGCGTGCAGATCTTTACGCCGCAGTGATCGGCGAATGAACGTCATTGAGCACTTCTTCATCGGCTGGTGTGTGGCGAACGGATCTCCGCATCTGTCCGATCGCGAACGAATGATCATCACGGCCGCTGCTGTGATTCCTGACATCGACGGACTCGGTCTTCTCGTCGAAATCCCGACGCGCAACACCGCGCATCCGATGCTCTGGTGGACGGACTATCACCATATCCTCGCGCACAACGTTGGCTTTGCGCTGCTGGTGGCGGCCGTTGCATCTGTTCTCGCCACGCACCGTCTGCAAACCGCTTTCCTCGCTCTCCTCAGCTTCCACACCCACATCCTCGGCGACATCCTCGGCGCGCGTGGTCCGGATGGTTACCAGTGGCCGATCCCGTACTTCCTGCCGTTTTCGCGCACGCCTGAGTTGTCGTGGAACGGTCAGTGGGGTCTGAACGCCTGGCAGAATTTCGTGATCACCGGCGCGGCGCTTTGCCTCACGTTCGTCCTGGCCTGGCGCCGCGGATACTCACCGCTTGGAATGATCTCGCGGCGAGCGGACGAGATCTTCGTGCGCAGCTTGCGTGCGCGATTTCACCAGCGCCGCACGGAGGCGTAGTAGCGCGGTCTGGCGGATACAAATGTCAGGCGACCGATGGGGGTCAGACCTTTGATTGCCCGCGAGACCGCGCAACCACGAGACCGCGCGACCGCCTAGTGCCGTCCCTTGGCCGTTTCCGAAACAATCAGAGCGTTGACCGCATAGCCGACGCGCAGGATTCCATCGCTGAATGCGACAGGATCGAGCGTCATCACGAAATCGCCCGACGTCGTTTCCCAGGTCGAGGAGAAGGTGGTCTTGTCTTCGGACACTTTGCGGATCATGCCGGTCACTTCCGCCGCGAGACGTTTGCCGTGGCGTTGCACCTGAATGCTCGGTGTGCCGCCTTTTGCGTTCATGCCGTAGATGGCGGCGCCCTCGAACACCATGGCAGGGTCGGTGGCAATGCCAGCCGAGTCTCTCGCGTAGCCCGATTCCGTCTCGCCAAACATCTGCGGAACGGTGAACTTGATCTCGGGCACGATCACGATCAGATCCTTTGCCTTGGCGATGCCGCGAAGCCACCAGGCCGGGCCCTGGACCGGGCTGTCGAAAGCCTGCGCATCGGTGGGAGTTGCGACGACGAAAGTGACCGGCATGCCGAGGCCGCCGGTGGTGGGAAGGCCGTAGCGGTCGTCCAGCTTGTCGCGGCCGTGGCTGGCGACATCGGGCTCGCCCTTGACGTCTTCGTACGTCAGAACTGTGTAGCCGGCGGCACGCATGCGCGTGACGAGATCGTTTTGAATCTTGCTTGCGAGCTCCTGAAGCATCGGCTTGCTCAGCCCGTCGACGTAGTACTTGCCGTGAGCCTTGGCTCCACCGCTTTTGGCCCACACCGACCCGCGCGCCGAGACGACCAGATTCACCGTCGGGATCAGGTAGGTTTTCGACGAGGCGAAGTTGCCGCCGAAGCTGGCCACCTTCACGCGGTCCATGTTGATTTCGAAAGGCTTCATCGCCGCTGATTGAGCGGCGGCAGTCGCGGCGCTCGCGAGCAGAGCAAGGGACATCACAAATTTGCGCATGGTTCTCCTGAGGTTCGGCAGGTACGTTCGTTCGCTGGAGTGATTGCGGCTGGGCTCCGCGCGAACAGGGTGCCACAGATGACCTGATCGACTCAACGGTCGTTCGTGGTTGCTGCCCTGCCGTGCCGGTCTCATACTTCCCTCGATTAAATGAGCAACAGCGTGGTTGTAGGTCTGGTCCTCATGGGGGCGCTCATCGTCGCGGAAATCGTGCTGTCGATGACGTGGAACCGCTTCTACTTCACGACGGGGATTCCGATCTTCTGGCGCCGCATCGAGAGCACGGAGAAGCTGGAGACGCTTTCGCTCGAAGCGTTGCAGAAGGCGTCGGCGACGGCCGCCGGCGCACCGTTTGCGTTCCGGCCGCTCACGCCGAACGCGATCGCATTCCGCGAGCGTCCCCTGGGCGGGATGATGCACTACATGCCGCTTATGCGCGGTCTCATCCGCATACAACCCCGAGGAGCCGTTCATCTCCGTGCTCGGTTTGGTGAACTGGTCCTTCCTCGGCCTGATCATCTTCCTGCTGGCCATGCTGGGCCGCAAGGCAGGGATCAGCGCGCTTTACCTGGGGGGCGCGCTGGCGGTCCTCTATTTCATCCAGGCCATTCGATTCGGAAGGATCGCGAAAGCAGTTCGCAAACAGCCTGGCCAGCAGCCGTAGACTCCGCATCGGCATTGTCCCAGCGCAGACCGCGCCTGACCCAACCGCTGTCATCCCAATGGCCTTAACTTAGCGATCTCCGAGGCTCGCGGTGGAACGCTGGCGTCTCGCCGGCTGGCTCGGCGTGCGTCCTCGCCGCCGTGGTGCTTGGTAAGAATGTCGGGCCTCTGGCGAGTAGGCGGC
>JAXDGW010000008.1:0-3682 GCA_034664845.1 Thermoanaerobaculia bacterium
CAGGCGTAACGCACCCCCCGGCACTTTCGACTTTCGACCTGACCCCATTCGACACCAACGCCTATCGCCTCATCAACGCCGAGGGGGATGAGCTCAGCGGGTTGATCGTGGATCTTTACGATGACGTGGCCGTCATCGAGATCGCCAACGCCGGCGTCGAACAACTTCGCCCGCTCATCATCGATTGTGTTCGACGCGAGATTGCATCGCGCGGCATGTGGTTCAAGAACGATATCGCCGCGCGGAAGATCGAGCAGTTGACGATGGAGCCGGAGTGGATCGGCGAAGGGGAGTCGTCGACGGAGATCCGCGAGAACGGGCTTCGTTTCCGCGTCGATCCGCCGTCGGGACAGAAGACGGGATTCTTTCTCGATCAGCGCGAGAACCGCGCCTTGACGCGGACGCTCGCCGCCGGCCGCCGCGTTCTCAATCTCTTTTCGTACAGCGGCGCGTTCGGCGTCTACGCGGCAGCGGGCGGCGCGGCGTCGGTCGAGAACGTCGATAGTTCCAATGGCGCGATCGAGCTGGCGCGCACCAATCATTCGCTCAACGGATTCGACGCAACCTTCACCGTCGCCGACGCCTTCGACTACGTCCGCAAGACGACGGCACGCTACGACCTGCTGATCTGCGATCCTCCCGCCTTCGCGAAGTCGCGCGGCGACATAGACCGCGCCGCGCGTGGCTACAAAGACATCAACCTCTTCGCGATGAAGCTCCTCGACCCGGGCGCGCAGATGCTGACGTTCTCATGCAGCGGCCACATGTCGCTCGACCTCTTCCAGAAAGTGATCTTTTCCGCCGCGCAGGATGCTGGCCGCCGCGTCTCGTTCGTCCGCCGCCTTGCGGCGGCACCCGACCATCCCGTCTCGCTGTTCTGTCCGGAAGGGGAGTACCTGAAAGGCTTCCTGCTCGAAGTGCATTGAGGTCCCACGGCGCGTTTTACGTAGGTCGGACTCTCTAGTCCGACTGCTTCTGACGTTTCGACTGCACGTAAAGTCGGACTGGAGAGTCCGACCTACGTTACGTGGGAAGTAAGATCACCGCCTTCCCCCTAGCGGAATTCGCCCCTCATCCCTCATCATTCACTCTCCCATGACCGCCACCGCCCCTTCCGTCGGCCGCAAGTCGCGCGAGGTCACGCTTTCCTACCTCGGCGAGTTGCTCCAGAACGCCGGCTTCATCGACGACAAGCAGAAGATCGAAGTCGAGAACCTCGACCGCCAGCTTCGCGCGCAGTCGCGTTCCGCGCGCGCTCGAGGGGAGGAGGAAGCGAGTCCGTTCAAGGCGCTCATGGCCATGAACCTCACCGACGCCAGCGAGAGCGGCACACGCATCGATGATTTCCTACTGGCCCGATTGATTGCCGAGGACGCTCACCTGAAGTTCTTCAAAATCGATCCGCTCAAACTCGATCTCGAAATGATCGAGGCGAAGATCTCGCGGCCATTCGCGAAAAAGCATCGCATGACCCCGGTCGCCGTCCGCGACGGCAAGCTCATTGTTGCTGTCGTCAATCCGTTTGACACCGTCGCGTTCGACACCTACCACCAGATGGTGAAGCAGGAGATCGAGATCGTGGTGTCGTCCGAGAGCGACATCATGGGCGTCATCACCGAGCAGTACGGCTTCCGCGCCTCGGTGACGAAAGCCGGCCGCGATCTCGGGCGCGGGGCGCTCGATCTCTCCAACCTCGAGCAATACGTCAAGCTCAAGTCCGGAAACGAGATCGAGACCAGCGACGCGCACATCGTCAACGCAGTCGACTTTCTTCTCCAGCACGCCTACGACTCGCGCGCCAGCGACATTCACGTCGAGCCGAAGCGCGAGTCTGCCATGATCCGCTTTCGCATCGACGGCGTATTGCACGAAATCCAGCGCGTGCCGAAACTCGTCAATCTCGCCATCACCTCGCGCATTAAGACGATGTGCCGGATGGACATCGCCGAGCGCCGCCGCCCGCAGGATGGCCGCATCAAGACCGAGCGCGAAGGCAAGGAAGTCGAGCTGCGCGTTTCCACCTTGCCGACTGCGTTCGGCGAGAAGTTGGTCATGCGAATCTTCGATCCCGACGTCCTTCTGCGCGATCTCTCCCACCTCGGTTTTTACGAAGACGAGCTCAAGACCTTTGCCGATTGGATCAAACGTCCGCACGGCATCATCCTCGTCACCGGCCCGACCGGATCGGGCAAGACCGTCACGCTCTACTCGGCGCTCAAGTCGCTCGCCTCGCCAGAGATCAACATCACCACGATCGAGGATCCGATCGAGATGGTGTGGGACGAGTTCAATCAGACATCCGTGCAGCCCAAGATCGGGATCACGTTCCCCTCGGCGTTGCGGACGATCCTGCGGCAGGATCCCGACATCATCATGGTGGGCGAGATTCGCGACGAAGAGACTGCCCAAAATGCTGTGCAGGCGGCTCTGACCGGTCATCTCGTTTTCTCGTCGCTGCACACGAACGATTCCGCCACGTCCGTGACCCGCCTCATCGACCTCGGCATCCAGCCGTTTCTGATTTCATCGACGCTCGTCGGGACGATGGCGCAGCGCCTCATGCGACGCATCTGCGAAGACTGCAAGCGCAACCGTCCCCTCAGCGTCGAAGAGGCAGGAATGCTCAACCTGCAGGCGCCGGCGGGGAAACGGATCATCGTCAAAGAAGGCGCCGGCTGCATCCGCTGCCGCAACACCGGCTACTTCGGCCGCACCGGCATCTTCGAGATCCTCCCGATCGACAACGCCATCCGCGACCTTATCGACCGCTCCGAAGACTTCCTCAAAATCAAAGACATGGCCGTCAAGCGCGGCATGCGCACCCTGCGTCAAAGCGCGCTGCGCAAACTGGCCGAGGGCGTGACGAGTTTCGAGGAAGTGGTGCGGGTGACGGGAATCTAGCGCACTCGTCCATCGTGTCCTTGTGCCGAACACGTCGTGCTGCGTTACTCCTTACCCGCAAACGCGTCGCGAGTCAGATTCACATGCCCCTCATCCGTCACCACGACATCATCCTCAATCCGGATCCCGCCGAACTTTCGGAACTCGTCCACCTTTGTCCAGTTCACGAACTTCGCGTTGTCGCTCTTGCGCAGATCGGCGAGGAGCGACTCGATGAAGTAGAGGCCGGGCTCGATCGTGAAGACCATGCGCGGATCGATGATGCGCGTTAACCGCAGGTAGGGGTGCCCCTCCGGTTTGGCGATGATGCAGCCGGCGCGATTCTCGTGGAAGCCGGCCACGTCGTGGACTTGAAGGCCGAGGAAGTGGCCGACGCCGTGGGGGAAAAAGGCGGAGCTGATTTTCTTCTCGACGATCCCCTCGGCGTCCACATCGGGCACGAAGTCGAAGTCGTGAAGGATCGTCGCCACCTCGGCGTGCGCGGCCATGTGGATGTCGATGTAGTTCACGCCAGGCTTCGCCATCGTGCAGAGGCGCTGCTGCATCGCGTCCATCGCATCGATCATGCGCGCGAACTCGCCCTGCTCGTCGCGGGCATAGGCACGCGTGATGTCCGAGGCGTAGCCATGAAACTGCGCGCCCGCGTCGATGAGGAATGAGTAGCGCAGATCGCCCGGCTGCTCCCGAACGTGATTGAGATAGTGGAGCTCCGAGGCGTTTTCGTTGAGCGCGATGGTGTTGCCGGATGGCAGCTCTTCCTCGGCCTGACGGGAGGGGAGAG
>JAXDGW010000009.1:0-4613 GCA_034664845.1 Thermoanaerobaculia bacterium
GCCGAACCCGCGTCTACGTCTTCAGCCATACGCATTTCTACATTTGCGTCGCCTCATCCACCGAGGGATGATTGTCGTTCATGAGGACGACGCTCGATATCGATGACGATGTGCTTCAAACGGTGAAAGACATTGCCGCAAACCGGCGAACTACTGCAGGGCGGGTGTTGTCAGAGCTGGCGCGAGAATCGCTTCGCGCGACAAGTTTTGCGGGCGTGCGAAACGGCGTACCGCTGATGCCGAAGGGAAATACCGTCATTACCATGGAGGCCGTCAACCGCCTTCGCGATGAGGACTGAAGGTCGGCGGATCTTTTTAATGGTCGTAGTCAGAATCACTCAGGCAAAGGCACTTTTTCTCCGCTTACTCGAAAAGGTTGAAGCGGGAGAAGAAGTAATCATCACGCGTCGTGGCAAACGGATCGCCAAGCTCGTCGCCGTTTCTAAGATAGCGACGGTCGGCTGAGCAATCACCCGCTCCATTCATCGATCAAACTCGCCACCAGCGCCGTCCATCCCGTTTGATGGGAGGCGCCGAGGCCTTCGCCGGTGTCGCCGTTGAAGTATTCGAAGAACCAGATCAGGTCCTTCCAGTGCGGATCGTGGGCGAAGAGCTCGGCCTGGCGTTTGCCGCGCGGGCCGTTTGCGGGGCGGTAGCCACCAGCATCGGGCAGGAAGATTTTCGTCATCCTCTTCGCGAGATCGGCGGCCAGACCGGTCAACGTCGTCGTATTTTCCGGCGGAGGAACGGCCACGTTCGTCAGCGTCATGCCGCGGCGGCGCGGGCGTGCAGTGCCGGCGCCGAGGCCTTCGTCGGCGCGCGTGTCGACGAAGGGAGTTTCGGCGTGATCGATCGAAAAGTCGTGGCCTTCGCGAAGGGCGACGCGGACATTTCCGCTATACGCCTTCTCCAGTTTGCGCAGAGTCTCGATCATCAGGAATGTCGTCGGGAACCACACCGGACCGCGCCAGTTGCTGTTGCCCCCTTTCAACTTCGTCGCCGCCTCGGCAGGCTCGTAACTCACCGACGCGTTGCCGAAAACGAACGGCTGCTGCTGGTGCGCTTTGCTCATGCTGCGCAGACCGTGCGGCGACAGGAACTCTTCCGGATCGGCCACGCGTGCGAGCAGGTGCTGGAGCTGATTCTGGTCGACGACTGCCAGTACGTGCGTCGTCTCGCCGTCGTGATGCACGGTGGTGACGCAGTGCTCCACGATGTCGGCGCGGTGCTTCATGAACCAGTCGAAGTTTTCGCGAAAAACTTTAAACGGCTCGATCCACTTCCGCTCGAGACGCTCGGTGGCGTAGAGCGGAATCAGTCCGACCAACGAACGGACGCGGAACGGGACGTTGGTGCCGTCAGGGAATCGCAGCAGGTCGTAGAAAAAGCCATCCGCGTCATCCCACAGCGTCCGGTCGCCGCGCATCATCTTCATGGCCGCGCCGATGTAGACGTAGTGCTCGAAGAATTTTGTGGCCAGCCCTTCGTACGCCGCGTTCTCCTCGGCAAGCTCGAGGGCCATGCGCATCATGACCAGCGAGAACATCCCCATCCATCCCGTGGCGTCGCTCTGCTCGATCGACGCGCCGCCGGGCAGGGCATCGCTGCGATCGAAGACGGCGATGTTGTCGAGCCCCAGAAAGCCGCCCTCGAAAACGTTGTTGCCTTCGCGGTCGACCTTGTTCACCCACCAGGTGAAATTCAGCATCAGCTTGTGAAAGCACTTCTCGAGAAACATGCGGTCGCCGCCGTTGCGGATGCGGTCCATGTTGTAGACGCGCCAGACGGCCCAGGCATGCACGGGAGGATTGAGGTCGGAGAACTCCCATTCATAGGCGGGGAGCTGTCCGTTGGGATGCTGGAACTGCTCGAACAACATCAGCCAGAGCTGTTCTTTGGCGAAGTTCGCATCGATGAGCGCGAGCACGACCGTGTGGAAAGCGAGGTCCCAGGCCGCGAACCACGGGTACTCCCACTTGTCCGGCATCGAGAGGATGCGCATGGAGTTGAGGTGGCGCCAGCGCTGGTTGCGGCCGTGCTGGCGCTCCGCGGGCGGCGGCAGGTTGGGGTCATCGCCGTCGAGCCAGACGTCGACGTCGAGCAGATAGCTTTGCTTCGACCAGAGCAGTCCCGCGAATGCCTGGCGCTGCACGTTGCGCTCCTCGGCGGTGGCGCGCGGCGGGTGGATTGCCTCATAAAACTCGTCCGCCTCGGCGCGGCGAAGATCGACGATCTGATCGACTGACTGCTCGAGCATGGCACTGTCATTCCCGTTCGCAATCGGCCTCAGTCGCATCGACATCGTGTGCGATGCGCCCGGCTCGATCTCGACGCGCAGCCATCCGCAGGCCTTCGTTCCGCGCTGTTCCGGATTCACGGCATCGTGCTCGCCGTTGACGATGCGGCGGTGGAACGCATCCTTCACAAACCGGCTGCGCGACTGAGCGGCGGAGCCCCATACCCGAGGGGCGTTGGTTTCGTTGTCGGTAAAGAGGAGTTGTGTTCCTGACGGAAACTGCAGCGAATGAGCGCCGATATGCGCGTTGTGCAGCAGGCCGGCGAGGGCGGGCGTGTTCGTGTCGTCGGCGAGAAGAGCGGGATTTGAGGCGCCGGTTGACGTGATCGAAGGCATGGCGACCTGCTCGCCGCTCCAACTCCAGGTGTTTCGAAACCAGAGCTGTGGGATGAAGTGCAGGGGCGCGCGATCGGGCCCGCGGTTGTGCGCGGTGATGCGGATCGCCAGCGAGTCGGCGTCCTCCTTGGCCACCTCGATCACGACGTCGAAGTAGCGGCCGTCATCGAAGACGCCGGTATCGATCAGCTCGAACTCGGGATCGTGACCGCCGCGATTGCGATTCTGGTCAATGAGTTGACCATACGGAAAGGCCGCCTGCGGATATTTGTAGAGGAGCTTCTGATAGGCGTGGCTCGGCAGCCCGTCGAGGTGGAAGTAGCACTCTTTGACGTCCTCGCCGTGATTCGACTCGCCGGGAACGAGCCCGAAGAAACGCTCCTTCAGGATCGAGTCGCGCTCATTCCAAAGCGCCAGCGACCAGCAGAGAATCTGGTAGCGGTCGCAGAAACCGGCGATGCCGTCTTCACCCCAGCGAAAGGCCTTGGAGCGCGCCAGATCGTGAGGGAAGTACGACCAGGCGTCGCCGTTCGCGCTGTAGTCCTCGCGCACCGTGCCCCAGGCGCGATCGGCGAGATACGGCCCCCATTTGCGCCAGCGGGCGATGTCGGAGGGTTCGCCGGTCAGGCGGGCGCGTTCTGGGTTCATGGTTTGCCGCGATCTTCAAAACCTTCACCACAGAGACGCGGAGATCACTGAGTCATTTGTAACTCTGTGACCTCTGCGTCTCTGTGGTTCGTGCTTTTCTTTGACAAAAGAGACTCACCACCGGTGATACGCGGGATGTCCTTCTTTCACCGCGACAAACGTCCCGCGGCACGTCGCGGTGATCTTGCCGTTGGCCTCGATCGTTGCTTCGACAATGGCGCGGTCGTTCGTGGACTCGACGACCTCGGCGCGGATGTGAAGCGGAGTCGCCATCGGAGTCGGGCGCTTCAGAACTACGTGGAAGTCGGAGGTGACCGTGCAGGGAGGCGACGCGCTGCCGTTCTTTTCCATCAGCATGATCGTCGCGGCCCAGTTGCTGTGGCAGTCGAGCAGGGCTCCCGTAATGCCGCCGTTGAGCACATTGTCGAACGCGGCGTGATGCGGTTCGGGCGTCCACTCGCAGACGAACGCATCGCCTTCGCGAAAGCTCCTGATGCGCAATCCCTTATCGTTGGCCGGCCCGCAACCGAAGCAGCGGTTCTGCGGAGCCCATGTTTCCTGAATGCTTTTCCCGGTCACGGAGTTGATGATAGCGCCATCACGTCCGGGAAGAACTGGTGGAACAGGCGTCCGAGCTCTGCGCGCGTATGCGGGTCGACGAGAAAGTGCGTCGCCGTGGCGAGCTTCGGACGGCGCGAGAGGCGATACGAGATCCCGCCGAGGGCACGGCCGATGCCGTCGATCGTGCGGTAGGAGGGGAGCCATCCCTCGTCGCGCATTCGGGGATAGACGACGCGCAGACTGCCTGGGAGCGCGTCGATGTGCGGATCGATCGTCGCGTAGACGCGAGTCAGAAACGATTCGAGATCCTCGGAAGCGTAGCGCGTGAAATCGATCGCCAGAAAGTGATCGAAGAAAACGTCGGCGATCACGCGTGCGTAGTGTCCGTGCTCGGGGATGAGCACGCGCCGGAATGCAGCGACCGAGGGATGGGAATCGGTGAAGGCATCGACGCGGCGGTGGTGACGGATACCTGCTGCGATTCCTGGCGGTAACTCGTCGCTGATCCGTCCTTTGACGAAATCGCCGGCGAGGTTGCCGATCAGCGATTCGGCGGTGTTCTCGGCAAGAAGCAGATGCGCGAGATAGTTCACGTGGGTACGATAGCGGACGGAGCTCTTAGCTGTTAGCTGTTAGCTCTTAGCTCTTAGCCGGATAGTCATGAGCGCGGCTGTCATTCCGAACCGGCGGAACCGCGTGGGCGGAGCGGTGGCGGGAGCGGTGGAGCACGGAGAGGAATCCCCTGCCGATGACTCGCTCTTCGTTCCTTCGC
>JAXDGW010000010.1:0-147412 GCA_034664845.1 Thermoanaerobaculia bacterium
GTGGTGCTTGGTTGTGATAATACGGACTAGCGCAATCACCGAAAACCTACAACGCGCGAAGCGCAACCAACCGAAAACCGACAACGCGCGAAGCGAAACCAACCGACAACAGACAACGCGGCGCGCCCAGCGCGCCGCAATTCAATATCCAATCAAATCCAACTCATCCGGCGAAAAGTTGGCGGACGCGATCGATACCCAGCCGTCGCCGGTGATGTTGTCCGTGCTGCTGGCGTAGCCGATCCAACTTACAAAGTCGGTGCTCGGCGCATCGGTCACCTGAAAAAGGATCTGCAGCGCGCCGTAGTCGCCCGGGGGAATGGCCTGCTGAATCATTCCGTACGCGGGGACCGTGACGTTGATTGTGGTCTGCAGCTTTTCTCCGACGAAGCTGAGCTTGTACGCGTGCGGCGCTGCATCGACGTTGACGACGCCGACATTCGTGCGGAAATCGGCGTCATGGCGGAGTCCGAGCGCGATTCCCTCGTCGATGTATTGCGCGGACAGCGTATCGGGATCGATGGCATCGAACGGCTGCGACACGGTTCCGGCCGATCCCGGCTGCTTGGTGTAGATGCGCGAAAACCCGTCGATCGCGGAGTTGGGGTCGAGATCGGTGCCGGTGTACGGAATGAACACCAGGCTACCGAGTCCGGACGTTCCGAGGGATTTGGAGACGAAGTCCTGAATGGTTATGAATTGTTGCGGCGGCAGAGTGACGGTCTTGTACGTCGCGAGATTCAAGGTGTTGGTCGTTCCCTGCACCCAGAAACCGGCCACCACCGTCTGCGGCGTGTCGCGATAGTTCACGAGCGTGACATCCGACTTGAAGA
The DNA here is from genome assembly GCA_034664845.1 of Thermoanaerobaculia bacterium. Taxonomy (GTDB): domain Bacteria; phylum Acidobacteriota; class Thermoanaerobaculia; order Gp7-AA8; family Gp7-AA8; genus JADGNZ01. The sequence continues at coordinate 834 of JAXDGW010000010.1, forward strand.
AGAGCGAGCCGCCGCCTCCGGCCAGGCTGCCGGCTGCCGGAATGATGAACGCGCGCGCCGAGATGGAGTCGGTGATCGCGGATGCGTGCACACCTTTGGGCCGGGCGATCCGGCGTGCATGGAGTTGGCCGAGGAGTTGCGCGGGGAGAGTGGGGTCGATGTTGGAGAAGACGATCGAGGCTGGATCCGCGGCGGACAAGCGAGCCAGACGCGCCGGCTGGCGGGCCGCCAGCGTCATCGCGATCGCGTTCAGTGCCAAAAACATTGCCATTCGTTTCATGGTTGGGGTTCCTCCGGAAAACCATTTGGGTCGTACGCGGCCGCAGCGCGACGCGGACTCGCTACAGCTCGGGTTTCTCGATCAGATCAACCGCCTCGGCCTGCGGAGAAGTTCCCGGCGTGAACAACGCGTCGCGCTGCATCTGCTGCAGCAAAGCCTCCGCCCCTCGGGCGTTGAGATGCACGCCATCGGAGAAGTTCTCCGGTGGCCCGCCGGAGCGGGCGTAGTCATGGACTCGAAGTAAGGGATCGACGCGGCGGGCTCGCTGCTCGATCAAGCGGATGAATTCGTCGATGTTCGTAATGAGGGAAGGGTCCTGGTACGGCGAAACGATCAGGCACACCTGAATGCCGCGCTCCCGCAGCAGCCGCACCGACCGCTCGAACGCGTCGAGGTTCGCCGTATTGATCCTCAGCTTCCTCATTGCCCGGTCTGACGCCAGCAGCTCAGGCGAGATGGTCGTCCGCGAGATCCAGTCCTGATCCGAGCGGCGCAGGTAGGAAACCGCACGCAGAAACATCTCACTGTCGTAGGCAATCAGACGGAACACACGGCCTGCTTTTGCGGCGAGCGGGTGAGCCTCGGTATACAAGGCGCGCATCCCCGGCGAGAGGTTGGAATACGTGCGAAGCTCTGACACGAGATCCATCGGCGCATCGGCGTACGTGACTTCCAGCATGACCAGCCGAGGCGCACGGTTGCGCTCGAGGTAGTCGCGGAGCACGACCTCACCGATGCGGGAAGAGAGTCCGTTGTACGAGAGATTCAGCACCGACTGTCCCGTGATCTGCTCGATGCGCGGCGCGTAAAAACAGTTCACACCGCGCGAGTCTCCCAGAGTCACGATCGAGGCCTTCTCCCACCCGCGATACAGGCGCGAGAAGCGGAACTGGCTGCGAACGAGGATTGCGTTCAACAGCGCATCGCCTAAACGGTCACCAGCCAGGACGGTAAGAACCGTTGCCAGCATCCAGATCGTGGCGCGCCGCCCGTCTCTCATCAGAATTGGAAGTAGATGAAACTGTTCCCCGAGAACGTGCCGAAAAGGAGCACGGTCCAGATGCACGATGCGGCGAAGGCAAGGCGAAGGATCGGCGATACCTCCGGAACCTGCGCCGAAACGATCACCTTCTCTCCCTCGTCTGTCGCCAGGACCGCCTTTCTGCGCCTTGGCTGGAACGTCATGATTTCGAAAGCAATCAGGACCGCGATCAACATCACGCACTTCAAGACGAGCATCTTCTGGTCGACTCCGGCGAAGGAAAGATCCCGCATCCCCCCGATCTGCCGGAGGACCTGCCACGCGTGGCCGAAGGTAGGCGCACGGAAGAAGACCCAGCTCAGACAGGTAAGGTGAAAGACGAGGACGACCAGGAAAGCGTCCGAAAGGATGCTCGGGATCCTCAGCAGACTGCGGAGGCGCTCGTAGCGCGGTCCAAGCAATCGCTGCATCATCAAATAGAAGCCGTGCAGACCGCCCCATGCCACGAACGTCCAGTTCGCGCCATGCCAAAGACCGCCGAGAAGCATCGTAAGCATGAGATTGCGGTAAACGGCGAAGGTACTGCCGCGGTTTCCGCCCAGCGGTATGTAGAGGTAATCGCGAAGCCAGCTGGAGAGCGAGATGTGCCAGCGCGTCCAGAACTCGCTGAAGCTTCGTGAAAAGTACGGCCGGTCGAAATTGATCCCGAAGTCGAAGCCGAAAAACCGCGCCAGCCCGATAGCGATGTTCGAGTAGCCGGAAAAATCGCAGTAGATCTGGAACGCGTAGAGATACACACCCAGCAGAAGCGAAAGCGCAGAGTGAGCAGCAGGGTTTGCAAATCGAACGTCGACGAGGGGTGCCAGCGAGTCGGCAATCACGACCTTGCGCACGTAGCCGGAGAGAATCAGCGTCGTCGCCGACAACGTCCGTTCGTAGCTGAATTTGTGGTCGTGCTTCATCTGCGGCAGCATGCGCGACGCGCGCACGATCGGCCCGGCCACGAGCTCAGGGAAAAAGACTACGAAGGTCGTAAATTTGAGAAGGCTGCGCTCCGCGGGCTCGGTGCGGCGGTAGACGTCGATGGTGTAGCTCATCGTCTTGAACACGTAAAACGAGATGCCGACCGGTAACACGATCGCAAGCGTGTTGGACTGCACACGCAGACCGAGTGCGCTGAGCAACTCCCCCGCTGACGTCACGAAAAAGTTGAAATACTTGAAGAAACCGAGCAGACCCAGATTGACTGCAACGCTCATGACGATGAGACGGTGGCGCCGGTGGTCGTCGGTCTCGTTCTCGAGCAGAATGCCAATCGAGTAGTCAACCAGTGCCGAGAACAAGACAAGAAAAACGAAACGCCAGTCCCACCAGGCATAGAAGATCAGGCTTCCGATCAGCATCACCCAGAGGCGGGCCACCCCCCCGGTTGCCCAGTAACACGCAGCGAAGACCGGCAAAAAGATCAGGAATGCCCAGCTATTGAACAGCATGTGTGTCAACAATGGTAACGCGTGCTACGCTTCGTCGTCTCCACGTGCGCCGGTACTTATCGATCCTCCTTGCAGCACTCGTCCTGCTCTACTGCCATCGCAAGCCGTCGGTGCCGCCAGACGTCGTCGCGCGCGTCGGCGAACGGATGGTGACGCTGAGCGACTTCAAGCGCTACCTCGACCGGAACACCGGGACCGAGCTTGCCCAGATGGGTCCGGAAGTGGCCAGCGCGATGACCGACCAGTATCTGGAGGAAGTGATCCTCTCCGAGTACGCGGCTGCCCACGGCGTCGAGATTCCGGCCGAAAAGATCGCCTCCGCGGTCCGAACCGACGCCGGCGTCACCGTCATCGAGAAACGGGACGAGATGCGCCGCCAGAAACTCATCGTCGACGTCTCTGGAAACGTGCCTCCGCCGGCGGACGATGAGATCCGCGCCTACTACGAGCAGCATCCGGCCGAGTTCAAGAGCGGCGAAGAAGTCCACGTCAAACAGATCCTCGTACACGACGAGGGCGTCGCCAAAGAGATCGAGCAGAAACTGCGCGCCGGGGGGTCGTTCGAGGAGTTGTCCGGCCAGTACTCGCTGGCCCCGAATGCGAAGAAAGGCGGCGAGATCGGATACGTCAGCCGCGGCGAGCTGCCCAAGATGTTCGAGGATGAGATCTTCGCGCTCAAGCCGGGCAGCGTCAGTGGTGTGATCCGCACCGACGCCAGCTTTCATATTTTCAAAGTGGCAGACCGCAGGCCGCCAGGCGTCATCGACCTGGCCACCGCCTCGCCTGTCATCCGCGAGCGCCTGAAGGACGACGCCATTCGCGAGCGGATGGGCCAGCTCGTCGGCCGCGCCCGCTCCGAGCTGTCGATCGCCGTCCTGACCAAACGCCTCCCCTTCAAGTACACGGGCGGCTTTCCGAAGTCGGAGAACGAATAAACCGGCCCGACGCCGCCGTTGTCCGTCCGTACAGCAACCCAACCACCCCATCTACGTCAAAGAGATACGCATGAAGAAAACGACTTTCGCAATCGCGCTCACCCTGTCCGCGGCCACGCTTTCCGCGGCCCAGCTCCTCGAAGCCATCGTCATCCGCGTCGGCGACCGCGTCGTAACGCGCACGCAGTACGCGCGGCGCCTGCACGACTCCTCCGCCGAGATCGATCAGACCGCGACCTCACCGGGAGAGGCCGCATCGAAGAAAGAGGAGATGCGCAAGAACCTCTCGAACGATCTGATCGCCGAGCTCCTCATCAAAGATCGCGCGGACCGCCTCGGGATCACCGTCTCTGCCGACGAGATCAAGGAAGCGCTGGTCCGCCTCAAAGAGCAGTACGGCATGAAGACCGACGCCGAGTTCGAGGAGTCGCTCCGCAAGTCCGGGATGGCCCGCGCCGACATGGAAGCGCGCCTTCACGACACGATCCTCACGAACAAGGTCTTCGGCCGCGAGCTGCGGTCGCGCGAGGATCTGGCCGACAAGGAATTGCGCGATCGCTACGACCGCGAGAAAGAGCGCTACCGCCTTCCCGAGCGCGCCCGCCTTCGCGAGATCATCGTCATCAAGCCAGACGATCCTACGAAAGTGGAGGCCGCCCGCCAGCGCGCCAACGATCTCGCGGCGCAGGCCCGGACCGGCGATTTTGCGAAACTGGCCACGAGCTCCTCCGACGCCGGCACCAAAGACAAAGGTGGCGACCTCGGCGAAGTCACGCGCGGCGAGCTCCTGCCCGATCTCGACAAAGCCGTGTTCAACGCGCAGTCGGGCGCCGTCCTTGGCCCGATCGAAACGAAATCCGGATGGCACATCCTCAAAGTCGAAACCCGTCTCCCTTCCGAAGTGCCGGCATTCGAGTCGGTGAAAGATCGGATTCGCAAGGACGCCAGCGAAGACGCCTGGCAGCGCGACTACAAGGCCTACATCGAGCGGCTGCGCAAAGACGCGTTCATCCAGATCAATGACCAGTACATCCCCACGACATAACGCACAGCAAAACGAGATCAACTCAGGGCGGACTCCGGTCCGCCCTTTTCTTTTGCCGACTCTACGCCCTGTGGTGGCGAGACGGGATTTTCGGGCCTCGGACAGCCGGAATCCCCCGAACCCGTAGAGTTTGACTCCTTTCGTTGTCTTGCGGCCTAAGCTTCGTTGCATGCACGAACTGATCGCCGACATGCCCGCCGATGAACGCCCTCGCGAACGAATGCTGATGCACGGTGCGGACACTCTCTCCGATGCCGAATTGCTGGCCGTGCTTCTCGGCTCCGGCCTCCGCGGAAAAAACGCCATCCAGCTCGGCCGCGAGCTTCTCAGCGAAGGCTTCGCGTCGCTCGTTCGGTGTGATGTCGAGCAACTGGCAAGGCGGAGCGGCGTCGGCACCGCCAAAGCAACGCGCATCGTCGCCGCGTTCGAGATTGCCCGCCGCATGGCCACCCACAAGTCAGACGAGCCTCCGGATTTCGATGCTGACCTCTTCGGGCGCTCTCTCATCGTCCGCTCCGCGCGTCTGAGTCACGAGCGTCTCGGCGCATTGCTGCTCGACTCGCGCCGCCGCATCATCCGCGACCGCGAGCTCTACGTCGGCACCGTCGATCGCGCCATCGTCTCCACGCGCGATGTCGCCCGGCTCGCGCTCGATGCCAATGCCCTCGGCGTCGTCCTCTACCACAACCATCCGTCCGGCGACCCGTCCCCATCCGACGAAGACATCACGTACAGCAAGAAAACGCGCGACTCCCTCCGCATGCTCGACATCCAGCTCGTCGATCACATCATCGCCGGCGCTCACGGCTTCGTCTCAATGAAACGGAAGCAGTTGATTTGAAGGCAGGAGAGCAACGCCACCTCCCGAGCGTTGTGGAGCGCACTACGAAGCCAGCCTCTCCATGATCTTCTCCACCTCGCCGCGCACAGCGAGAAGATGCGGCTCGATCCATCGGAGGGCGTTGCCTTCTTCCGTCTGAAGGTCGAGCCAAATCACGTCGAGGGCTGTGAGGGCATCGAAGAGAAGGCAGGTCACGCGCGTCTGAAGCGTCAAGGCCTCCCAATCGTGAAGTGCAAGGCGTTTGGTCGATGCGTCGCTCTGTGCTGAAGGGAGCGCAGACGTTGGCGGGTCCACTCTCATTTCATAACCTTCCGAAAGGCGCCTGGGGTGGTGTCAAAGGCAGCCAGGAACCACCGATGGAATGTCGAGACGGTGCCGAAGCCGCATCGAAGGGCGATTTCTCTTGATGGCAGCGGCGTGGTTTTGAGGAGCTGCACGGCGTAGGCAATCTGCTTTTGGCGGAGGAAGTCGCGGAGTGGCATACCGAGAATGTCCGGGGCGATGCGACTTAAATACGGTGCCGTCACGCCGAGGGTGGTTGCGAACTCCGAGGCTCGAGCGGCAGTGACGCGCCGATAGCAATCCCGCAGATAGTGGTCTGCGGCACGCTCGAGGCGCAGGCGATGGGTGTGGGTGAAGATCCGGCGTCGCATGTCACGGCGAGAAGACGCCGATGAGCTCCCTCGGTCTGGGCGCGGCGCGAGGATGCGAGGCTCCGAGGCAGTCATCGACGCTTCTCTGATTGAGGAGTGAACGCGCCGTGAGCTTCCCTACCTCCTTAGAGCCGAAAAAAAGGCACGGGTATGGCGGGTGGGTCGTAAGCGTACCCACGCCGGACATGCCAGCAAGAACGTCGACGAATTCTCGACCTCCTCCCCGACAGCACTCGGGCGAGGACGCCCGAGTACCCGCGGTCGAGACGACCGCACTCCTTGCACCGAGGAGTGCGCGCGTCTCGCGCGCGGCCATCGAGGCGTCCCGCCTCGGTGGTTTGGTCTGTCCCGAGCTCCAATCGTTTCAAACGGGCCCGGATGTGAACAAGCCCAGCGCAAACTACGCCATCGCTTCGAGCAAAACGAGGAACGCCGCGTCCCAGAAGCCGGGCGGCATTCGAATCTCTGCTTCGGCCGACGGCGGTTGTGACGTGGCCGGCGCGCCAGGGGGCATACCAATCTTCGCCGCGTCAGCGAATGCGGCAACCGGGACGAGACAGACGGCGATAAGCGCGAGTAGAGCTACGCCACGGCGAACAGAAACCCTTCGCATAAGACCTCCTGACGACGGCAGCGAGCGCGGACTACGCGACCGCTTCGAGCCACACGAGGAACGCCACGCCCCAGAAGCCGGGCGGCACGTGAATCTCCGCTTGGGCCGACGGCGGCGGTGGCCCGACCGCGCCAGGCGGCATACCAATCTTCGCCTCGTCAGCGAATGCGGTGGGCGGGAAGAGAAGCAGGGCAGCTACCGCGGACGTGGCTACGCCGCGGCGGAGACTCGAAAAGACACTTCGCATGAATCCCTCCAGGGCCAGCATGGGTGCTGGCAATGTGGAGGGCGCCCTCAAGTAAGGAGGGTGACCAGGCGGGCGAAAGTATTAACGGTTTCCTGCAGGCGGCGGAACGAAGAGAAGGGCGGGCTGCCGCTCTGCCCGACGAAGAAAGGTCCGAATTGGCTTGAACGTCACCTGGCGTAAGCGTCCCCGCAGCCGCGGCTTCTTTGAGGTACGCCATTGCCGTGAGCGCGCCCGTGAGCATCCCGGCATTTGTAAAGACGCGAAAGAGACGCGTGGCAAGGTCTACGATCTGCTGGGCGTGGCCGAGGGCGAGGAGACCGTCCGCGATGTCGAGGCCGACGAGCGCCGCGTCTGTGACCATTCCATGAGCCTCAAACTCCGCGGCCACGTCGCGCAGTCGCCGGATTGACTCGCTGTGTTTTCCGGCCTGCAGGAACACCTCTGCGATTCCCCACTCTGTGCTCAGCCGTTCATACATCGATCCAACCTCGCGGAACAGGACGAGGGCCGTGTTAAAGCGCATGCTGGCCTCGCCGAGGTTCGAGCGTTGGACTTCGCACTTCCCGAGTGCGCTCGATCCACGTGCGATCCACAGAGGGTTGTTGATCGACTCGCCATACTCGATGATCTGACGAAAGAGTGCAGCCGCCTCGCCGAGATCGCGCGCTTCGAACCTGATGCCGGCCCGCAGGAATAGCGCGGTCATGCGGCGGCCGTCATCGCCGAGGTGGGCGAAACCGTGTTCTGCGCTCTCGGCCGTCGCCGCTGCTTCGTCCAAGCGCTGTTGGTCGTACAGCACGAAGGCCCGTACTAGCGCCACGGTGGAGAGGCCGAGCGATGGCGACGCAAGCCGCTTGTAGGCGCGTTCGGCTCGCAAGAGTGATTCGAGCGCCTCTGGAAACTGGCCGAGAAAGCGTTGAGCGTTCGCCCGTTCCTTCCATGCAGTTCCCCGCAGCTCGTAGATTGCGTTCGCTGGGTAGGTATCGTCTGGCAACGCCTCGGCTACCGAGATCGCGGCGTCCGCGAACGTCAGAGCGTCAAGCGGTTCGCTCTCGCAAACACTGTGGGCATGCGAACTCAAACGCCGGGCCACGCCGCCCGACAGGAAGCGTTTCTTTGTGCTCAGGTTCAACCACGCCGCCTGTGCGGGCGCATCGAACAGCGGTTGCAGCAACTCCTCCGCTTCGCGGTCCTCATCGGCGATGCGCGCCGCATACGACATAAGCGCGTCGTGCGTGGCCGAGCCCATCACCGGCTCCCACACATCGACATCGCTCAAGTCGTCCTCGGCCACCATGAAGAAATCGAGCGTGGAGCGGCACGCCGCGCACTCGGCGGTGTGCCGGTTGATGACGCTGCGCCGCGGCTCGGGCATGGCATCGGGATCGAAGGCGAAAACCGCGAGCTCACTCTCAGGTATGTGATCCATTCAGGACCTCTCCGAGAGGGCGCGATACGCCGTCAGCGCGCGCCTCCGGCACTTGTGCAGATAGACGAGGATGCTCCCGGGCGTCGAATCCAGCGTGTCCGCGATCGCTCTCGTGGTCTCGCCGTTCCAGTAGTAGCGCTGGAGCAGCTCGCGGCAGCGGCTGCCGACGCCCGCAAGCATTCGGGAGAGAAGAAGCTTACGCGCCACCTCATCGAGCAGCGCATCGCCGGGCGTGGCCGCGCACGGCGTCTCACCGCAGAAGAGCGCGTCTGCCGCATCCGATCGCCGGACGTAGTGCCGCGAGGCATTGCAGATCGCTCCGATCAGGTAGGGCTCGACCGCATGCACGGACGACGCGTGCATGAAATACGTGGCGAAGACATCGTGCACGAGCGTCTCCGCTTCCGTGACCGGAATGGAGAACTTTCGGACGGCAATCTTTCGCAGTCTGGCCGCGTAGCGTAGATAGACCTCCTCGAACGCCGCCGGCGCACCAGACACCGCAATGTCCGGCTGCCGGGCCGTTCGCTCTGCTTCTCGTCGCGGCTCCTGCATATCTCTCTTACAGATGGAGTGACAGAAGCGGCAAGTTCCCTACCCAAGGTTATGAAATGAGACGACAGATGGGCGGAGCGGGATACGAAATGCGAGGGATAGGAACGGATAGAGGGCAGTACAACATCACTCACGCATGCCCGACCCCATCCTCCCGAACCGTCCCTCGCGAGCTGCACTGATCCGCTTCGTCGCTGAGCTGGACAAGGGATGAGCAATCGCCGCACTCGGCATCGCCAGCGCGAGAGCGTCTTTCGTCTGGCAGGAGAGATAGCGCAGGGACTTCCGATTGACGCAAGTGCTGCCGGAGAGCCGCTCACGATGGCAGCGGAGATCATGGAAACGAACGAGATTGTCTATCGCGTTACGCAAGCGGACTTGCAGGGACTCGGTTGCGAGCGTGGTGACCTTCTCATCGTGGAACCGCGGCCCTCCGGCAAGGCAGCGAATGGGGAGCTCGTCGTGGCAATGATCGGTGATCGAGCGTTCGTCGGGCACTGGTGGAGCAAACATGGAAGACGCGCGCTCCTCAGTGACCAGCATTTCGTCGTCGTCGAAGAACCTGGCCTTCGCATCGTCGGAGCGATCAATGCAATCCTTCGGATGAGCGACGGGAGTCGATAACGATGGCAAGGAGAAAGCGGCCCGTGCACTGGCGGAGGCTGAGGAGCGGCTCGCCTACCACGAGGCTGCGCATGCAGTGGCAATGTGGAAGCTCGACTATGGGATCGAGCGCGTCACGATCGATCCGGACGAGCGCCAGTCCGGACACACGAGACCCGCGCGCAGTTTGACTTCGAGTCGGTACGCGACGCTTGGAGCCGACACTACATCGTGGAGCAGAACGCCATCGTGCTCCACGCCGGGAGCGTGCCCGAGCAACTCCTTGAGCCCGGCGCGCCGTCCCTGGCCAGCCCTCGTTCCTACCCCGCCACGAGCGCCGGTTTCGGGAGCGCCGCGCTGCGCTCCGAGTACACCGGCGTGAACCAGTCGTAGCGATCGGGGATCTCGCCGGCGATGTAGTCGAAGAACTCCTTCTGAATGCGCTCGGTGATCGGGCCGCGGTGTCCGTTGCCGACCGGGACGCGATCGATGCTGCGGATCGGTGTCACCTCGGCCGCGGTGCCGGTGAAGAAAACCTCGTCGGCGATGTAGAGAAGCTCGCGCGGAATCAGCGACTCCACGACTTCGAAGCCAAGCTCGCGGGCCATCTTGATGATGCTGGCGCGCGTGATGCCGGCCAAAATCGACGCCCCGAGCGGCGGCGTCAGGATCTTTCCGTCGCGAACGACGAAGACGTTCTCGCCCGAGCCTTCGCTCACATAGCCGTTGACGTCAAGCGCGATCCCTTCAGCGTAGCCATCCGCGGCCGCTTCCTGGCGGATCAGAATCGAGTTCATGTAATTGCCGGTGGCCTTCGCCAGCGAGGGGAACGTGTTCGGCGCCATGCGGTTCCACGACGACACGCGTACATCGACGCCCTGCTCGATCGCCTCGGGACCGAGGTATTTGCCCCAGTGCCACGCAGCGACGACGATATCGACTGGGCAGGCAGCAGGAAAAACTCCCAGCGAGTGGAAGCCGCGATAAACGACGGGACGGAGGTAACAGTCGTCGAAGCCGTTTGCAGCAACGACGTCGACGCAGACTTTCTTGAACTCGTCCTGCGTGTAGGGGATCTCCATCCGGTAAATGCGGCAGCTGTCGTACAGCCGCCGGATGTGATCATCGAGCCGGAAAATGGCAGGACCCTGGTTGCGCGTGTCGTAGCAGCGGATCCCTTCGAAGAGGCCGGAACCGTAGTGGAGAGCGTGCGTGAGGACGTGGATCTTCGCGTCTGCGAAGTCGACGAGCCGCCCGTTCATCCAGATCTTCTTCACTTCTTCGAACGGCATCGGAGGCTCCTGATCGGTGTCAGCAGTGGACGGCGGCAGCGCGCGCCTGGCTGGAAAGTTGTTTGAGTATAGGTTTCGCTGTTTCGGCAAGTCAATGCGACAAATCTGCCATTTTCGGAGTCATTTCGAACGGCTTCCGCATGCACCGACAGGCACCCGTACGCTACGCCAGAACGAGCAGAAGCATGGCCACGATCAGGTAAATATTCGAGGACATGAAGAGGCGTCGCGCGCTGCGCGGCGTGCGGTCCGCCAGGAACGCGAAGCTGGCGATCGTAAGCGCTGCCCCGGCCGCGATTGCGCCTACCAGATAGACGAACGTGGCCAGGCCGAACAGCGGCGGAAGCACGCTGACCGTGAGAAGGGCGAAGCTGTAGAAGACCGCCTGACGCGCGGTGGCGCGGCCGTCATCGTCCTGAACCGACAGCATGGCGAATCCGCCGCGCGCGTAGTCGTCGCGGTACATCCAACTGATGGCCATGAAGTGCGGCAATTGCCAGAAAAACAGGATCCCGAAAACGATCCAGCCGCCAGTCCCGAGCACGCCGGTCGCGGCCGTCCATCCCATCAGCGGTGGAATCGCGCCGGGGATCGCACCGATGAGCGTGCAGATCGTCGAGACGCGCTTGAGGGGCGTGTAGATGAAGATGTAGGTCATCAGCGTCAGCGCGCCGAGGGCTGCCGTGAGCCAGTTGACGGCGAGGCCGAGGTAGAGCGTGCCGATGATCGAGATCGAGACCGAGAAGAGCAGCGCAGCGCGTGGCGTGATGCGGCCGTCGGGAAGCGGGCGAAGGCGGGTGCGGCGCATTTTCGCGTCGTGCTCCCGCTCGGCGTACTGATTGAGCGCGTTCGTCCCCGCTGCAACGAGCGCGGTACCGAGGAGCGTGTTGAGGAGGAGGCTCCAGTCGGCCCGCGGAGCGGCGAAGAAGTAGCCGGCAGCCGTGGTGATGAGCACCATCATCACGATGCGCGACTTCGACAACTCGAGATAGTCGCGGACGAATCTGGTCGATCCGGCCGGGCGCTCCAGCGCCAACACGTCGCTCATGCCGCCACCTCGGATGCGAGAAGCGCACCCGCGTGCTGGCGGCGCGTCCGCCAACCGACCGTTCGCGCAGTCAGCGCCGTAATCAGAGAAAGCGCGAGCGTCGCGGCACCCGTCATCACATGTGTGCTCGTCATCACCGGCTGTTTACCACTCCAGACCACGTAACCGCCAAGAATGATCTGAATCGCGACGAGGGTTACCAGCAGATTTGCAAGTTGCCGCAGCGGATGCGCAGCCTCGAATCGGCGCAGGCGGACGGCGGTGACGATCACCAGGGAGGCCACGCAAAGCGCGCCGACGCGATGCGCGAAGTTCACGCCGATAGCGAGGCTCGTGAACGACGGCACGATGTGTCCGAACGACAGCGGAAAGTCGGGAATGGCCAGGCCGGCGCCGAGGTGACGCATCAACGCGCCGATGAGGATCTGAACGAAGGTGACGACGACGAGCAGCGACGTCAATCCGATCGGAGCGTCGCCCTTCTCGATTGCGCGAGACGACCGGAACAAAGTCGATGTGAAGAACGCGATCGAGGTATTGATGCAGAAGAAGATCTCGGCAAGCGCGGCGTGAGCGATCGAGACAGAGTGCGGCAGGAGCAGCAGCACCGTGACGCCGCCGAGAACGCCTTGCGCGATGACGGCGCCGACCGAGCACCAGCCGAGAATGCGCGTGAATCGTTTCGGCTCCCGCAACTGCAGCCAGATCGCCTGAATCACCGTCAGCAATCCGACGGTCGCCGCGATCATCCGATGGCCGTGCTCGTAGAAAATCCCGCCAATCATCGGCGGCATCACCATTCCGTACGACAGTGGCCAGTCGGGAACGGCGAGACCGGAGCCGGTCGACGTGACCATCGCTCCGGCGAAGATGAGAAACAGCGTCGACCCGGCGACGAGCTTCGTGTATCTCCGCAACCAGACCGGGGTCTCGTCCGAACGGCGCAGCGCCTCAGGCGCCGCTTCGAAAGAAGGTTTCATTTCCTAGGAGCCAATACTGGTTTGCGCCGGCGGCGCGGCGGCCATCCACTTCTTGAACGAGTCTTTCGAATGGACGAACATCTGGCCGCGCATGCGGTAGTGGCCGAGGCCGCACAGCTGCGCGCAGGCGATCTCCCATTTGTCGTTTTCGGTTCCGGATTCGTTCGTCATTTTCGGGGTGAAGTGAATGGCGATTTCCATGCCCGGGATCGCGTCCGTTTCGACACGCATCACCGGCAATTTGAAACTGTGAATGACGTCCTTGGAGCTCACGCGAATGATCACCGGACGGTTGACCTCGAGGTGGAGGTCATTGAGCGTAACGATATCGTCTTTTGCGTGCGGATCGGTCAGGTCGATTCCGAGCGGGTTCGACGAGGTGACGAGCTTGATGTCACGCTTGCCGAAGATGCCGTCCGCGCCGGGATATTGAACGTTCCACGCAAACTGTTCGGCGACGACGCGCATTTCCAGCGGGTGCGACGCCGCTGATGGTGGATGGGTCCACGCGGACCACATCGGAATCGAAAATCCGACCAGCAGGATCACTTCCACCACCGCCACGCCCGCCTCGGCATAGCTGGAGAAATGACTTTGAACGCCGTGATAGCTGGCCTTCGCATTTCGTTTCGCGCTGAAACGCCAGAGGACGAATGCGAAGTAGAGGCCCCAGGCGACGAAGAGGACAAGCATCAGCCAGTGCACGTTGGCGCTGAGGCGATCCAGAGCCGGACCGTGCTCGGAGGCATCGACCGGCATGAATTGAGCGAGAAACTTTTCCATGTTGCTTCCCTCCGGCGGCCCGCGTTAGTGCGCCGCTCCTCCGTCCATGAGACGGAACGACTCCCGCAACCGGCGCATCGCCTTCGCGCGCCGCCAGAAACTCCAGAACATCGCAATGAATCCGATCTGCACGAAGCCGATGACGCCGAGGAGGAACCCGATCGCGTTGTTCGAGCTTTTCGTCATCGGCGAGTCGGGCGCGCCATAACAAACCGGACAAGCCGAGAGCACCGCCGGAATGAGCAAGATCGTTATCGCGATCAAGATCAGCTGAACGTTGCTTTTTATAGGGCGTCTCATGGCAATTCCTTCAGCTTGCGAAACATGTGTTTTCCGTACCAGACGAGAAACGCACCGCCGGCAAGACCGAACACGGCAAGGCCGATACCGAGCGTGCTGCGTGTTGCCATGAACTCACGCACGCCCCATACCGCGAGGTACAGCGTCAGAGCGACCGAGACGCTGATGAACACGATATGGAAGACGCGCAGGGACATTTACGATCCGAATGGGTTGGCGTGATGACCGAACGGCAGCGTCATCAGAAAGACGAAGAAGACGACCGTCAGAATCAATATGCCGTAGATGACTTTCTTTTCCGAGAGTAGATGCATGAAGAAGCCGGCGACGAGAAAGCCCTTCACCGACGCGATGATGAGCGCGACGATGATCGCGGTGTGGACAGGTAACTTGAGGCCATAGCACGCATAGACGGTCACACCCGTAAGAACGGCGAGGCCAAGAAACACCGCTACATAAACCCGCATCTCCTTGCGGATTTGCTCAGGGCTGTGATGATGCGCATTGGGATCGCCTATGCCTGCGTGCTCGTGCACGTCGACGCCGGGCTCCACTGCTGCTGCTGGATCGGTCACGTCGTGCTCCTTTACATGAGGTACAGAATCGGAAAAAGGAAGATCCAGACGAGGTCGACAAAGTGCCAATAAAGGCCGACGACCTCGATCCGGTTGGTATAACGCTCCTGCTCGTGCTTCCACATCTTCGCGCCCGGCCCAAGGAAATAGAGAAACACGACTACGCCGCCGAGGATGTGCAGTCCGTGCAATCCGGTCATCGTGAAGTAGATGGCCAGGAAATTGTTCGTCTTCGGGAAGCGCCCCTCACGGAACTCGTGAGCGTACTCAAAGCCTTTGTTGACGAGGAAGACCAGCGCACAAAGGATCGTCACGGAAATGTAGACGCGGCCTTTGAATAGATTGCCGAGCCGGAGATGCGACCAGGCCATGACGACCGTGACGCTCGACAAAATGAGGATGAACGTGTTGAACGTCGCCAGCGGCACGTTCAACATCTCATAGCCGCGCGGCCAGGAGTCGGCGCCGGTCCGCAACAGGATCAGCGATGAGAACAGCGCTCCGAACAGCATGACTTCGGAGGCCAGAAACAGCCAGATTCCGAGCTTGGCGTTGTAAACACCGGTATCGGGCCGTGGATGGACGTTGTACGGAATCTCCAGCTCTGCGTGACCGACCGAAGCGTGCGCGTCCATTAATTCTCCCTCATCGCTACGGCTGTCGTCGGAAGCAAAACACCGCCGCGCGGCGCCGGCTCGACGGTCTCGGGCTGATGCTGCGGAATGAAATCGACTGCAGAACCGGGAACGCTGTACTCATACGGTCCGCGATGGACCACCGGCAGAACTTCGAAGTTTCCATGAGCCAGCGGAGGCGAAGTCGTCGCCGCCCACTCCATCGTCGTAGCGCCCCACGGATTGGAGCCAAGCCCTTCATCCCGATTTCCGAATGCGGCCGCAATGGCGTTGTAGAAGAAGTTGCAAATGAACGGAACTTGTGCCACGAGCAGCCCGATTGCGCAAATCGACATGAAGGGGTTCGTCTGCGCCGCAATGTGCTTGGCGTGTTCATACTGCATACCGCCGTCGTACAGGCGGCGCGATACACCGGCCAGTCCCTGCGCGAACATCGGGAAGAAAATGCCGTTGATACAAACGAACGAGATCCAGAAATGGACGCGGCCCCAGAACTCATTGAGTTTGCGGCCTGTAGCCTTGGGGAACCAGTAGTAGATGCCTGCAAACATCGCGAAGATCGTCCCCGGAGCGACGACATAGTGGAAGTGACCGATGACGTAATAGGTGTCGTGAAGATGAATGTCGGCGGCAGCCAGGCCGAGGGGCAGTCCTGTCAGCCCGCCGATACCAAACATCGGCAGGAATGCCAGCGCAAACAGCATCGGCGTCGTAAATCGTATGGAGCCGCCCCATAACGAAATGAACAGAGAGCTGAGGATGATGACCGACGGTATGGAGATGATCATCGTCGTCGTCTGGAAGAAGGCGCTGATGGTCGTGCCCATGCCGGTCAGGAACATGTGGTGCGCCCAAACAACGAACGACATAAAGCCGAGGAAGATGGTGGCAAAGACCATCGACTTGTAGCCCCAGAGCGGCTTGCGGGTGCCGTTGGCGATGATCTCGGCAACGATGCCCATCGCCGGAAGAATCAGAACATAAACCTCGGGATGCGCCAGGAACCAGAAGAGATGCTGCCAGAGGAGCGGATTGCCGCCACCTGCATTCGTAAGAGCGGCGCCGCTGACTACAAGGCCGCTCGGGAGGAAGAAGCTCGTCCCGGCGAGACGATCCATCAACTGGAGTACGGCTGCGGCCTCGAGCGGCGGAAAGGCGAGCAATAGAAGAAACGATGTGACGAACTGCGCGTGAACGAAGAAGGGGAAGCGCATGTACGACAACCCCTTTGCGCGCAATTGAACGATCGTCACAATGAAATTCACGGAACCGAGGAGAGATGATGTGATCAGGAAAACCATTCCGATCAGCCACCATGTCTGCCCCTGTGATGCAATGACGCTCAGCGGCGGGTACGACGTCCAGCCGGATTGTGCGGTACCGCCGGGCGCGAAGAAGCTGGCCAGCATGATCATGCCGCCGGGCAGGTAGCACCAGTAGCTGAGCATGTTGAGTTTCGGGAAGGCCATGTCGGGCGCCCCGATCTGCAGCGGCACGAGGTAATTGCCGAATGCGCCGACGGCCAGTGGCACGATCCCCAGGAAGATCATGATCGTGCCGTGCATCGCGCCGAGCTGGTTATACGCCTCGGGTAGAAGAATCCCGCCTGGCGCGCGCGTGGCACCGAGCACCTTCATGATGCCAAACGGCGTTCCCGGCCATCCCAGCTGCATCCGCATCAGGATCATCAGACAAAAGCCGAGCAGCAGAAAGCAAAGCGCGGTGAAACCGTACTGGATGCCGATCCACTTATGGTCGGTCGAGAACACATAGCGGCGGATAAACGACTGGTGATGCCCGCCGTGTGCGCCCTGCTCGTCGTCCATGACGCGCAACGCCTCGCGGAGCGCCCTGTGCGCTTCGTCCGCGTACATCCATTGAGAACCTACCCGGATCTGTCGTCTCAGTCCCATGTTTTTAGCTCTTAGCTCTTTTAGCTCTTGGCTCTTAGCTGTTAGCTCTTAGCAACTGCCTGTACGCCCTCGCAGTTAACCGCCGCCCCCTAAGAGCTAACAGCTAAGAGCTAAGAGCTTGTCTTTTATCCCTTGAACGTAAAACTCAACGCCTTCGACTCTTTCGCGCCGACGGTAACCTGCTGTTCCTGCTGACCATACTTCTCGTGCCACGCGACGACTGTGTATTGACCCGGCGGGAGATTGGCGATTGTGAAGGTGCCATTGGTCTCGGAAACGGAATAGAACGGGTGCGGCATCACGGCCATGTACGACTTCATCCAACCGTGCACATCGCACTTGACCTTGAACGGCGTGATCTCGGCCTTGTCGAATTTCTTCGTCGAGACCATTCCCTGAACCGGCTGCCCTTCATTGAACTGCGAATTGACCGTCGGCATGGCGTGCACGTTGTGCAGCGTGGCGTCGTCGTTCTTGATCTCGAGCGGCTGACCGACCATTACACCGTGGACGTGCGGGTGGTACTGGCAGCCCTTCTGGTCGAGGACGACCGGAGTGGACGGCGCGGGGAAATTGCCCTTGATGTCCTTGATGTAGACGAAGACGTTTGCGAGCTCGCCGGCAGGTCCGACGACCGCGTCCTCTTCCGTCGCCGGTGTGCTGCCATGCTGTGACTGGCAATACGGGTCAGCGGACATCTGGATGTTCGTCATCTTCGGCGCGGCGCCCTCGAACTTCACCATACCTGTCAGCGTTGCGGCGTCGGCCGAGACCGCGGCTGGAGCAGCAGCGGCAGGCGCACCGGCTGCCGTGTTCGTTGCGACGGTCGCCGTCGGCGTCTCGTCATCCTCGCCCTGATCTTCTTTTGAAGCCTCTTTGCCCTTACCGCAGGCAATCGAGAAAACGAGCGTTGTCGCGAACAGTAGTGATACGAACTTCTTCATGGTCTGTCTCCTGTATCTAACGTCCGGGGCCGCCGCTGACGGCAGCGACACCACGCTGATTTCGAGTTGATTTCAAAGCCGGGGCAGTGGCCGGAGGCAGCGACGGCTGCGGCGTTGCGATCGCCGGCACGGCCTCGCCCGGCGCGGCCGTGCGCATCTGGGTGATGCCGATGCTCCAGATGTAATCGCGCAGATAGCCGGTCAGAGCGACAGCGTCGCCCATCGTACGTTTCAGTTCTTTCTCATCGCCTTTGAACAGCGGCAGCAGCGTCGTTTTGAATTGCGCGAACTGCGGCGTGTCGATTGCCCTCGCCAGCGGCGACTGGAAGCCGCCGGTGGCGGCGTCGCGCGGGAAGTTCGTCGGCATGCGGGTGCCGGAGATCATTTCGTTCGGGCGGCGGATCCAGTCGGAGATCCACTCGTGGCGCAGGCGGAGGCGCGAGAGCGTGAGGTTCGGCGCGAGTGAGGTCGAATCGGCGGTGTTCGGCACCGGCGGATTCTCCGGATTGACGGGCGTCGTGCCGTGGCATTGCGCGCAGCGCAGCATCGTGAAGACTTCCTTGCCGATGGCGACGTTTTGCGGCGATGGATTCACCCCGCGCGTCGTATCGAACTGCTGCCCCTTGCCCGCTTCCGCGAAGAACGTGACCAGCGTGTTCGCTTCCTCGTCGCTGAAATGGAACGTCGGCATGCGCACGCTGACCCACGGCCGGATCTTCATCACGGTCGGGTCCTTCAGGAAGTTGAACAGGAACGGGGACTGCGCCCTGGCGCCCTCGGGAGAAAGATCGGGCGGTAGGAAGTTCGCGTCGGCGACGGTCTGCATGATCGAATCACGGCCGCGCCCATCGACGACATGACACGCGCGGCAGTTGTGCTGCGAAACGCGTTTGCGCCCTTCTTCGATCAGCCGTGCCCGCGCGTCGTGCGCTGCCAGACGGTTGTCGGTGACCTTCTCTTTCGTCAGTCCGACGACGACCATGGCGATGCGGCGCGCTTCCTCCGGCGTGAGGTGGAAGTTCGGCATCTTCAGCTTGTCGTTGTAGACCTTCGTGCGGCGGTCGTCGTAGATGCGCGGGTTGCGCAGCTTGTTGTAGACCCACGACGGCACCGTGTGGATGACATGCTCCGTCGCGCCGTCCTCGGCCTTCCACTGCTCGTCGTTCATGAAGCCGAAATCGAAGAGATGCAGCGCCTTCGAGCCTTCCACCGTCAGCTCGGTGCCGATCGGCTTGAGACCTTCGAAGCCTTTGATGTTGTGGCAGGAGTAGCAGCCGTATTTTTCGATCGAGCGCTGGCCGAGGTAGACGAGCTGCTCGTGTTGCGACATCGAGCGGAGCTTGGCCTCGGCGTCGCGATCGCTGAGCGTGTTGATCAGGTAGCCCTTGGCGAGATCGTGAACGGCCTGCGCGTCCGGCTGGCGGATCGGCGTCGTCATGAACGACGGCTTCTGCATCGTGAGGAGATACGCGGTCACGTCCGCCGCTTCCTGATCGGTCAGCCGCAGCGACGGCATCGGAGCGTCAGCGTAGTAGGCCTTGGGATTCTTCACCCAGTTGTAGATCCAGGCCGGATTCGCCTTCGTGCCGACGCCGGTCAGGTTGAAGCCGTAGTTGCGCTCCAGCGGAAAGTCTTCGCGTTTTGCCAGGCGAATCTGACCGCTCTTTTCATCTTTGATCTGCTCGGTGTCGATGTGGCAGGCCATGCATCCGACGCTGCCGACGAGCGCCTTGCCTCGGCCTGCGTCACCGGCGCCGGGCGCTTGCCATGCGCGATGCGTCGATTTGTCGAACAGGAAGCTGACGATGGCGTGAATCTCGGCATCCTGAAGCTTGATGTTATGCGCCCGTTCCTGCGGCGGCACGACACTCGGATCGATCATGTTCCGCTGATAGAAGAACGACGGCATGCGCGTCGTGGAGCGGAAGTTGTGCGGCTCGCTGATCCAGCGGAAGGCCCACTCCGGCGTGGTTTTCTCAGCGATGCCGCCGAGGTCGGGGCCGGGCTTGCGGAGATCGGTGAAACGCCAGTTGGCGATCTTGTGGCAGGCGTAGCAGCCGTACAGCTCGATCGTCTGCGTCGCCTTGGTGATGTCGTCGCCGCGATCGACGGCCATCTGTCCCGAGTGACACTTGATGCAGCCGGCCTCGTAGTAGTGGCGCGGGTACATCGGTGTTTCGATGAACTCGTTTTCTTCGTAGCCCCAGTGACGTTTCTCGAAGTCGCGCGGCAGCGGGAAAAAGCCTGCCGATAGCCATGTCCGTTCCGCCCAGCGATGCTCCATGCGCGGGCTGGCGGGTGTGTGACCGGCGCGGCCGAACTCGGTGGCGCGGTCCTGACCGCGATGGCAGACCGTGCAGCCGTACTCGAGCAGCGGATGCGCCGATGCCGAGCCGACGTACAGATCGAGCTTCGGATGGGTGCGCCACGGATTGAGCGTGTCGTTCGGCGCGTCCTGAATTCGTTTGAGCTGCGCGATCCGATCCTCGGTCTCTTTCCGTTTGTCCTGCGGGATCTGGTAGGCGTCGAGCTTCTGCTGCAGTTCTTTCGACAGCCGCGCCGCTTCCGTCTTCGACTCCCAGCCCGGCGTGTCGATGGCACGGTGACAGGTCTGGCAGCGGTCGACGCGCGGCACGTTCATGTAGTTCATATCGATCGAGAGATCGTTCAGAACCACCTGGTCGATCTTGATGACGGGATTGACGAAGTCGAGCATCGGCTGGCTGAGGATCCAGTTCGTGCTGAACGGCTTCATGTCGACGGTTCCGAGCTGCTTGGCAAGCAGATCGGCGGAGGCCGTCAGTTCTTTCTTCCTGTCCTCAGCTTCTTTGATCTTCTTCAGCCACTGATCAACGTTCGCTTTCGCCGCGTCGCGTTTGCGCGTCGATTCCTGCAACGCGAGCTGCAGATCGGCGAGGTGCTTGGTCTGACGCTCGTACTCGGCCTGCTGCTGCGGCGCATCCTTCAAATGCTGCACCACCGCGGCCTCGGTGATATAGCGCTGGGCATCGAGATTCGCTTTGGCGAAGCGATAGTCCTGATCGGCGCGGTAGTGATCGCCTTCGATCGCGTCGAGCTGTTTCTGCGCGGCCATGTACTGATCGCGATGGCCGGCCAGCTCGACGCTGTTCTTGCGCTCCTGGGCGTCGAGATCGGCCAGAAGCTGCTTGTTCTCCGCCGATTGCGCGAGCGTCATCTCCTGCGAGATGCGCTCCTGCTGCATGCGCATGAACTCGAGCTGAAACCACTTCCATCCGCGGATGTAGTCGTAACCGACCATGAGACCCGTCACCGCGAGCAGCACGAGACTCGACAGGGCGAATATGAGATTCAGCCTGCGAATCGAGTAATTGTGCGGAATCGGCTCTTGTGGCTTCATCGGTTACGCGGCGCCCTCAGACGTTGAAGAAAATCTCCTGGATGTGAAGGATGTACTTCAGATTGAAGAGCCAGCGCAGCACCATCTTGATCGGCAGCGACATCATGATGAGGAAGAGGTACGCGCCGACGTAATACCGCGCCGATCCCATCTTCAGGTAGAAACGGCGGAACGGTCCGGCTGCCATCACCGGCGGCAGACCCAGGTAGGCACCGATGAAAGCGAGGCCGAAGATCTCGCGGATGATCCAGAGTTTCGGAAGCGACGTGCCGAGGACCTTGACCCACATCAACTCCGAGAGATCGACGTTGACGAGCGGCACGAGCTTGTTCGGATCCCAGAATTCGTAAGGTCCGAAGAAGTTCCAGTTCGGACCGCGCAGGAACGTGCCGGTGATGATCAGGAACGACCAGAGGACGAGAAAGCCGTAGAGAAAAACGCCGATCTCCCACTTCCGTTCGCGGAAGGAGTAGTAGCCGTTTCCCTTCGGATTCGTGTCGATGTACGGGATGGCCATGAGCCCGACGATGATCAGCGTCGGCAGGACGACGCCGGCCAGCCACGGATCGAAGTAGACGAGCATTTCCTGGAGGCCGAGGAAGTACCAGGGAGCCTTGGCAGGATTTGGGGATGACGTCGGGTTGGCCGCTTCTTCCAGCGGCGCGCGGAGCACGACCGACCAGACGATCATCACGATCGTCAGCAGGATCATGCAAAGCATCTCGGTGTAGACGAGATCGGGCCAGGTGAAGAGCTTTTCGTCCGACTCGGTCTTCTCCCACGGAATGCCGCCGAGCGCGAGCTGCGAATCGTTCAGGTAGGCCTTGCGCAGCGCCAGCCAGGTAAAAAATCCGAGGAGAAAAATCATCGCCACGATGGGAACGTTGTCGGGTTTCGCGGCGATGAGGAAGAAGTTCGGATCGAGCATCGACAGGCCGAAGGCCAGTCCGCCAACGACGAAGAGGCGTAGTCCGATCTTCGTGTCCCACAAGCGGCCGCCGAGCGCTGCCAAGGCGACCAGAATCAGCAGATAGGCGACGCCGAGGTAAAACAGCGGCCGTATGAAAATCCCGACAATCAGCAGAAGGATGCCGAAGCCGAGAAAGGCGAAGCCTCCGGCCGATTTGATCCGGCCGTTGAGCAGATTGAAATAGATGATGAGCGCGAAAATGGCCGTCAGCAACAGGAACGAGATCGATCCCGCGGACAGTACGTTGATGAAATCCTTGATGAAGTCCATCGCGCGCTCGTCGTCCTATAGCGGACCCGAGATTCCTCCGTCTTTGCGGACACGCCAGAAGTGAATGGCCATCAGGAAGCCGGCCGCGAGCGGGATGACGACGCAGTGCAGAACGTAGAAGCGCAGCAGCGTCGCCGCGCCGATCGACCGGCCGCCGATGAGCGCAAATCGAGCATCATCACCGGCGTGAATCAATCGGATATCCCCCAGCTTGACCAATCCCGACATGGGGCCTTCGTTGCCGGCGCCGGGTGAGGCGCGCGCCATCGAAGATCCAACCGTGATGGCCCAGATTGCGAGCTGATCCCACGGGAGGAGATATCCCGTGAACGAGAGCAGCAGCGTGAGGACGAGGAGAATGACGCCGACGTTCCAGTTGAACTCGCGCGGCGGCTTGTACGAGCCGGTCATGAAGACGCGGAACATGTGCAGCCAGACGGCGATGACCATGGCGTGTGCGCCCCATCGGTGCATCTCGCGCATGATGCCGAACGGCGCCTGCTCGCGCAGATCCATGATGTCGGTGAAGGCGTATTCGATCGTCGGACGGTAATAGAACATCAGCAGCAAACCGGTGACCGTCTCGACGAGGAAGAGGAAGAAGGACGTTCCGCCCATGCACCAGGTGTAGCTCATGCGCACGCCCGAGCGGCGCACTTTGACGGGATGGAGGTGGAGGATCAGCGAGCCGAGAACTGCCAGAACACGCTTACGGTTCGTGTTGGGGATGCCGACACGGAAGACGGACTTCCAGACCTGTGAGTTGACGATGCCGTCTTTGAGTGCCGTCAGGTTCGCCATTCAGCTCCCTATAACTTGATGAACGACTCAGGGTCGGTCCACTCGCCGCGTTCCTGGTGAAACTGCTTCGATTTGTCGACGACGATCTGGCCGTCGGCGATGTCGATGAAGATCTTGGCGCGCTCGAGCGGGCGCGGAGTCGGCCCTTCGAAATTGATCCCGGATTTGTAGTAGCCGCTGCCGTGGCAGGGGCATTTGAACTTGTTCTGCGTCGGGAGCCAGTTCGGCGTGCAGCCGAGGTGCGTGCACACCGTGATCAGCGCGTACACAACCTCCTCGGTGCGCACCAGCCAGATGCCGTACTTGTCTTTCCAGCGCTCATCGACCTCGCCGACGGAGTAGTCGGCAACCAGACCGGCCTTGAATTTCTGCACCGGCTCGAAGAGGACGTTGGGGAAAAGAAAGCGGCCGAGGATGCTGGCCAGGCCGCCGAGAGCGGCCGCCAGCGCGAGCCAGGCAGTGGTCAAAACGAAGGGGAAACTCCGCCTCGTGATCTCGCCCTGTTCGCGAATATCGGCAGCCGCGCTCCCTGCGAGGGGAGTCTTCGGAACCATCTGATATGGCGTGATTTCTTCAGACATCCGAGGTCGTGGTTGGTGCCGAACAGGTCCGCTCCGGCGCGGGCGTAAATATCCGCTTTTCAGCAATCGCTGTCAACGAAAAAGGTGACCGGTTTTGCGTGGTTTGCCGTCGATTTGCGCACGTTCGGCGGGGTCTCGCCAGTCGCGCGGTTGCGGGGGTCAGTGCGAAACTGCGCTACCGCGAGACTCCGCGACCGCGCCGAGCGCCTGCTTGGCGGCGGCTTGAACGCGAAGACTGGGATCACTGGCCGCGATTCGCTGGAGATCCGGGACCGCTTCGCGGCCGGCGACCTTCACGTAGGCGGACATCGCTACGATCATGGCGTCTTCTTTTTGATCCTCGCGCATGCCGGACACCGCGTTCAGCCGCGACCGGTCCAGCATCTCGCGTAACGGCCCGGCAGCACGCGGGTCGCCGAAGCGTGCGAGTGAGACTGCCGCGTTCCAGCGCACGTCGGGCACTTGATCCTGCAGGCCGGTCACGAGTGTGGGCACTGCGCCGGCATCGCCGATCGAGCCCAAGGTGAAGTACGCCGTTTTGCGGATGTCTTTGTCGTCGTCCGCCGCGGCTTTGGCGATGCGCGGGACGGCGGCGGGATCACGCAGCTCGCCGAGAGCCATGAGGGCAAAGACGCGGTTGTCGGTGTCGCGGTCGTCGAGACCTTCCAGCAGAACCGGCGTTGCGCGGCGGTCGCCGAGGGTGCCGAGAACCATGCCGAGGTAACGGCGGATGCGCGGGTCGTCGGACTTCGAGTTGGTGTAGAGCAGCGCTACCTGCGGCTCGAGGTTCGGATACTTCGCCGCCTCGCCGCGTTTCAGCGACTTCGAAAGCTGATAGGCGGCCTGCCATCGCTCGTGCGAGCTGCCGGAACGGATGGCGTTGAGATAGTCGGGAATGGTCTGCTCGTCGGTGGCGAGCCTGCCGAAGAGGAAGAAGATCAGGACGGCGATGAGGACGACGCCGAGCGGAAAGACGACGAATTGAAAGAGGATCGTGCGCGGCGATTCTTTGGGGATGTCAGTCGCGGGTACTGGCGGCCGAGTCTCGGACGCCCCACTTCCCAAGCCCGGCTCCCCGCTCAACGGCCAGTGCCCATCACGACAAAGTCAGGGAGGTAGGTCTTGAGCTGCGTCGGCGCGTCGGGAACGACGATCGCGTCCTTGTCGCAGACGGATTCGCAGAGCCGGCAGGCCACGCATTTCTTCTCGTCGACGAAGGCGATCTTGTAGTGATTGGCCACGGTCTCATCGTTCGGGTCGATCATCTTGATGCACTCGAACGGGCAGATGTCGACGCAGAACTCGCATCCCGTACAAAGCTCTTTGATGACTTCGGCTTTCGGGATCTCTTTCGGCTTCACGCGCGGGATGAACTCGCCGTGCTGATTCTGGATGGCGTCGACCGGGCAGTAAATGCCGCAGACCGAGCAATCGATGCAGCGTTCGGGGTGAATGTAGTACATGCCGCGGGCCGCACCCCAGATCGTGTTCGTGGGGCACTTGACCTCGCAGACGCTGCATCCAATGCACTTGTCGGTGATGAAGTGAGGCATGGGTGGCGAGTTTACCTTACCAGTGCAACCATCGCACGGTCGTTGATGAAAAGCGGTTGGATGTTGCGGCGCTCGCGAACGAAATTGCCGAGTTCCGGCGCGTTCCGCTCACCGATCCAGAAGAACGCGCCGCGCGGAGAAGTAAGTCCCGGCCGCGGAAGGGCTCGCCAGCCCGGATGTTCGCGCTGCTCCGGCGGAAACGCCGTTAGCTGCGAGTGCCCATTCATCAGCGTCTCAAGGTAGCAATAGCCGGAGGCGACGACGTTCTGATTCGGCAGAACCCTGCGCGACACCCACTGCGCGGCCTGACGGAACGGATCGGGCGGACGGCTGGCGTGCTCGACGATGCCAATCGCGCTCCATGCGATTCCCACTCCGATCAGCGCCGTCATCAGCAGGATTCGAAAGCGATTCTGCCGCAACGATTCGCCAAGCCACAACGCAAGCGGCGCCGCCAGGACAGCCTCGAAGCGCATCGGGACGTAGACGCGCAATGCGATCGCAAGAATCAGCGGCACGACGACCATGAGCAGATAGCGATTCAGGCGCGCCGACACGAGAACCGCAACCGCGCCGATGATGACCAGCGCAAGCGGTGGCCGCACGAACAGCGCATCCGGCCACTCGGTCGTCATCCAAGCCCGAGCCTCGGTGGGCTGCTTGAGCGCCAGGATGAATCCGGGAATGAAGAGAACGACAGCAAGGCCGAGCGCAGCGAAGCGAGGCCGCCAAGCGTAGCGCCGGCGGCCCGCCGGCTGGTTCGCCGCAGGTCCGGCGGCGGTTACGAGAAGAATCGGAAAGAACAACACGCCGTAGTAATGCGAATACGCCGCAAGAACCAGCGCGATCGCCGAAACCAAAGGACGATCCTCGTCGATCGCCAGCACCGCGATCGTCACGAACATCGCGCAGATCGCGTACGCGCGCGCGTCGGCGGCGAAGAGGATGGACGGCGGAAACACCGCCATTAGTAGCGCCGCCGCCACACGATTCGAGCGAAGGATCGCGACGATCGAGATCGTCGAGAAGAGTAGCGACAACACCCGCGTCGCCTCAATCGAGGGATCGCCGAGCATGTGCACGATGAAGTAGTAGAGCGGCGGTCCGGAGTCGATCCGCAGCGCCGCCAGAATCCCAACAAACGATTTCCCGGCGATCCAGCGAGTGAACAGCTCGTCGAAGAAAGGCGCCCGCACGACAAGGAGCGGAACGCGCAGCGCGAGAAAAAGCGCGCCGGTCAGAATGGCGAGGTGAAGGTGGGTGCGTGAAGGATGCCGTTCGTTGGGCATCGCTCGCTCACACCGCCAGCAGCTCCGAGATCGTCTTGATCAGGTGCGACGACTGGATCGGCTTGGAGATGTAGGCGTTCGCGCCGAGTGCCAGTCCGCGCTCGCGGTCCTCTTCGGCTCCTTCGGTCGTAATGATGATGATGGGTATGTTGCGGAGCTGCGCGTTCTGCCGGACGAGTGATACGAGCTTGAGCCCATCCATCACCGGCATGTTGATGTCGGTCAGGATCAGGTCGATCTTGTCGGGTCCGGAGAGTTTCTTCAGCGCGTCGACGCCATCGACCGCCTCGATGATGCGCGCGTTCTTGAACCGCTTCAGCGAGAAGGAGATCAGCTGGCGCATGGTTGGCGAGTCTTCGACAACCAGAAAGTTCGCGTTCTCGTGTGCCAATTATCCGCCCCTCACGAAGTGGTGGTCAGCAGGTCGAGGAAGCTCTGGATCGTGTTCAGCTTCCGCTCCGACTGCGAGTAGAGTTTGGACGAGAAGATGGCCGTCGCAGCGTGCGCGGCCAGCAGCGAGAAAAGCTCGTAATCGACCGCCGAGAACGAATCCTTCTGCTGCAACAGCTTGTAGATGACAACGAGCCCGATGACGTGCTCTTTGATCTTCAGCGGCACGGCGGCGAGCGGTTTGTCGAGCGTGACCTTGCCACCGTCTTCCAAATCCTGGTTGATGTAGTAGCTCTCGCCGGTCTTGGCCACGCCGCCGAGGATTCCGTCACCGAGGCGCGTGGAGATGGCCTCCAGGCCGGGCATGACATCTTCACCTTCCGAGGCGATGGTCTTGAGCTCGTTCGTCTTCTCATCCAGCAGCAGGATGGCGAACGACTCGGCGCCGACGAGGTTGATGATGATCTCCTGCACGATCTGGATGACTTCGCGGAAGTCGAGCGTGGAGTGGAGCTGGTAGCTGGCGACGTAGAGGTTGGCGAGGTTGTTGTTCTGCTCTTCGACTTCGATGTAGCGGTTGGCGAAGTCTTTGTTCTCTTCCTCGACCTCTTTGAAGCGCTGCGTGATGTGACGGTTCTCTTCGGTGAGCTGCTGCACTTCGGCGCGCAGTCGTTTCACCTCTTCGTTGAAGCCGGCCGTCCCCTCGGTTTCGAGCGAGGCCATGCGATACCGAAGGCGTTGGTTTTCCCGCAGCAATTCCTCGGTGAATTCCTTCCCCTTGTTGAACAGCTCAAGGAACTTCTCCGCTCTTTCTTCCGTCATGAAAAGGGTCTCTCGGATGGACGAGTGAGAGTAGCACAGGGAAAGCGGTGAGTGGTCAAGGCGCAATCCGCAACGCTGATGTGGCGCTTTTTTGCGCGACGGAAGTGCGAATCGCATTTCTCACAAACGATCACCACGGAGACGCAGAGATCACCGAGATCATCTCCGTGCTCTCAGTGCCTCCGTGGTGATCGGGTCTCTGCTCCTGAAGGCGCTCGATTGAGATCTACTGCCCCACCCCGCCGCCCGTGCACAACCGGTGGATCGCCCGCGGAATCTCGCCCAGCGGCAGCACCTGGTCGACGCATCCCGTCTTGATCGCTTCGTTCGGCATGCCGAAGATGATCGCGGTCTGGGCAGACTCGGCGATCGTTCTTCCGCCTCGCTCGCGCACGTGGCGAATCGCTTCCGCACCGTCGTCGCCCATGCCGGTCATGATGATGGCCACGAGGCGCTCGCCGCACGCGTCGCTGGCGGAGATGAGGAGCCGGTCGACCGAGGGGGCGTAGACGTCGGAGACTTTCGCGGGGAACGTACGCACACGCAGACCATCGGATCCGCGGCGCACCTCCATCTGCATCCCGCCGGGCGCGACGTAAACCGTCCCGTTCTCGATCACCTCGCCATCCTCGCCTTCTTTCACGGTGTAGCTGGTCAGTTTGTTGACGCGCTCGGCGAAGAGACGTGTGAACGCGGGCGGCATGTGCTGCGCGACAACCATCGGAATCGGCAGCAGTGGAAGCGACTGAAAAAGATGCTGCAACGCGGGAGGGCCGCCAGTGGAGCAGCCGATTGCGATGAGCTCGATGCCGCCTTCGCAAACTGCGGCCGGCCCCGTCTCATGTGGCTCGAGAGTCTCCTCTTCCGCGATCCGGCGGCGGAGGTTCTCCATCCGGATATCGGCCACCTGCAGGACTTTGGCGACGAGATCGCGCTCGATCTCCTCGAGCCGCGGCGAGACGCGCCCGCCCGGCTTCCCGATGAAGTCGATCGCGCCGAGGTCGAGCGCTTTGAAGACACTGCGATCGCTCGATCGTGACGACACCGCGATGACCGCCGTCGGCACGTTCGCCATCAGCCAGCGCAGAAACGCGAAGCCGTCCATCACCGGCATCTCGAGATCGAGCGTGATCACGTCAGGCTTGTGCTTCATCACCTGCTTGATCCCGTCCTCGCCGTTGACGGCCGTTGCCACCACCTTGATCTGCGGCGACGACTCCAGCATCCGCGAGATCGTTACGCGGTTGTAGGCAGAGTCATCGATGACGAGGGCGCGGAGCATCGGGCGGGCATCCTACCAGCGCGTCACTTCTGGTAAACCATGTCGTTCTTCAGGTGGCGCAACTTGAACTGCGTGGAGAGAGAGATGAGCGACTCGCTGTGTCCGAGGAGGAGGTAGCCGGATTCGGTAAGGCGGTTGTAGAAGTTCGTGACGACCACCTTTTTCGAGACGTCGTCGAAGTAGATGATCACGTTGCGGCAGAAGATGATGTCGAGGTGGCCGAGGAGCGAGACGCGCGCTTCGTCGTAGAGGTTGAGGCGGCCGAACGAAACGCGGTTGCGGATGTCGTCGTGCAACTGCCACGATCCATCGCCGACAGGGCTGAAGTACTTGTCGCGGAGGTTCGCGTCGGTCGCGCGAAAGGCACTCTCCCGATAATGCCCGCGCCGCGCCTTGGCCAGGACCTGCTGGTTGATGTCGCTGGCGAAAATCTCGAAGACGGCGTGGTCGTAGTATCCGCCCTCCGACAGCAGCATGGCGATCGAGTACGGCTCTTCGCCCGATGAACAGCCGGCCGACCAGATGCGAATTTTCTTTACTGACTTGTGCGCGAGGATGTCGGGGACGATCTCTTCCGCGAACGCCGCCAGTTGGGCAGGCTCGCGAAAAAAGTAGGTCTCGTTCGTCGTCACCAGGTCGTAAATGTGATCGAACTCGGCCTCGGCGCGCGGGTCGTACTGCAAAAAGTAAAAGTACTTCTGGAACGAATCGAAGTTGAGCTCCTTGGCCCGAGGGGAGAGGCGTTTCTGCAGGAGGTACTTCGACGTATCCGAGAACCACATCCCCGTCCGCTTGTAGATCTGATCCCGCATCAGCCTGAACACGTCGTCCGGCAGATCGAGATGATGATTCAGGGACAGGTTGAATGTGGACATGGCCTCAGTGATCAGAGACTAGAGATCAGAGATTAGGAAGGCGGCCTACCGATCCTGATCACCGATTTCGATTCTGATCACCGCTCTCTCTCATCTCAAGATCAGAGCTTAAGAAACACCTATCTGATTCTGATCTCAAATCTCAGCGTCTATCCTGATCTCTGACCTCTAGTCTCTGATCACTGCTTCTCTTTCATCGCCTGCAAAATCGCCGCGATCACCACCTCGCGCCGGCTGTCGGCCGTGCGCCACGCCTCCTCCAGAAGATCGCGGTAAAGCTGTTTGTGCCGCACGAACAGATCGGAGATCTCGTCGAGAATCGCGCTGTTCTCCAGCGCCCGGAACAGGAACGGAAACGATGTGCGGTCGGGCAGTTTGTCGAGCGCCATGACCGCGGATTGCTGCACGTAAGTGTCCGGATCCTGCAGAGCAACATGCAGAGCCGGCAGCGCGGTGCGATCGCCTCGCACCGCAACCGCCGTCACGGCCGCTGCGCGAACGCGCCAGTCGTCGTCGGTGGTCGCGAACATCAGGTAGTCGAATACTTCGTCGCCAGGAACGCGGCCGAGAGCGAGGATGGCGGCGCGGCGGACTTCGAGGTCCGCTTCATGCGCGCAGTTGAAGAGCACATCCTTTACCCGCTCGTCGCCCAGTTTTCCGAGCGCTTCGATCGTCGAGATACGCACGGGCGTCAGATCGTTTGCGAGATGGTGCATGAGCGGCTGGAGGGCATCGGAGTGCCGGTATTCGCCGAGAGCCTGGGCGGCGGCGGTTCGGATCCAGATGTCGGAGTCTTCCAATGCGCTGATGAGCGGCTCGAGGCCCTGCGCCGGAAGATGACGGACGATGGCGTTGATCGCGGCCAGCCGCACCGCCGTCGATTCGTCGGTGAGCGAGAGCACGAGCTGATCGGCGAAGCGCTCTTCGCTGAACTTCCCCATCAGCGAGATCGCCTTCTGGCGGATCACGGGATCGCTGTCCTTCGACGCCAGCAGCAACTCCTCGTGATATCCGTCGCCCTGGATGTTGACGAAGACGGAGAGGGAGTTGAGCTTCATCGGGACCGACGAAGCCTGCAGGAGCCGGCGGATCCTCGTGAGCACTTCGACTTTCTTTTCCGGGTAGGCGGCGACGAGCGCGGAGATGGCGTTCACCGCTGCTTGTTGCGACGCAACATCGGTGTCGTCGAGCTTGGCGAGCAGATAGTCGATCGAGCGCGGGTCGGTGATCTCGCCAAGTGTCTCGATCGCCAGCCGGCGGATCAGCGCGTTTTCGTGATCGAGCAGAGGCAGGATGTTCGGGCCGGAGTCCTGGCCGCCGATGACGTTCAACACGCGCAGCAGCAGCGCGATGATCTCGTCCTCTTCGGCGGTGCGCAGCATCTCCAGGATGGACGGCACCGCGCCCGTGCCGAAATCGATCAGCGCCTGAGCCGCCGTTTCGGCGGAGTCGGGATGCTGCAGGCAATTCATCAGCACCGGCAGCGCCCGCGCGTCTCCAGACCAGCCGAGAAACTTGAGGATGAAGGACTTGACGTCGCGCTTCGGCGTGGTGTGGAGATGCTCGATGAGCGGATCGATTTTCGATTCCGGAAACGACTCGCGGAATTTGCGCTGAATGAGCAGCCGCTCCGCCTGTTCAACGATCTTCGGCTTGCTCGTCTCGGCGATCCGGACGAGCGCCCGAAGCGCCGTCAAATTCAGCCGGTCCTCGGACGCGATGATGCGCAGCAGAAACGAGACCGTTCCGACGTCGGCAATCTTTCCGATCGCTTCCAGCACCGGCTTCCGCAGCGACTTCTCGGCGTAGAGCGGCATGATCGACGGCAGCGCAGCCCGATCTCCGATTTCGCCCAACGCCTCCACTGCATGGAACTTGAGCCAGAGATCTTCGCGCCGCAAAACGCGCATGAGGTGAGGCAGCGCCGCGGCGTCGCGGTATTTGCCGAGCGACGAAACAATCGAGGAGGAGACGTTGATGTCCGGCTCCCCTTCCAGCGATTCGACGAGGATGTCGAAGGCATCGCTGCTGCGCAGATCGCCGAGAAGATTGACGAGCGACAGCCGGACGTCGACGTCACGCTCGATGCGCAGCCGCTCGACGATCGGCCCGATTGCCGGCTCACCAATCCTGATCAGCGCTTCCGTGGCCGAGTTGCGTTTGCCGGCATTCTCAGAATCCGCCAGCGCATCGAGCAGCCCAGCCACAACCTCGGGTTGCGGATCGTGCAGCAGCCCATCGACGATCGTCTTGCGGACGCGCCAATCCTTGTCGCCGAGGAGCTCGAACATCAGCGGATAGTTGCGCTCATCGACCATGTGCGCGACGAGGTACGCCGCCTTCTGCCGCGCGTCGGCGTCGGCCGAGCGTGCCTGTTCGAGGAGCTGGGGGTCGGCGTTCATGGCGCGGTCTCGCAGTCTCGCAGTGTCGCGGTCGCGCGGTCCAGTGCTTCCACACGGCGAGACCGCGCAACCTCGCGTCCTCGCGACCTCACCGCTCCGTCCCCGTCATAAGACCGTTGCCTTCTTCACGCTTCATCCGCACGAACTGTTGCAGAGTCTCGGAGAAAATCTCCGTGTTCTGGCGAACGCGCAACGGTACGCGCGACTCGTAGTAGGTGCGGCCTTCGTCGATCTCGTTCTTCAGCACTTCGAAAAAGTTGTCGTCGCGGATGCCTGCTTCCACCTTGCCGGGGTGGTAGATGACGATGTCGCTGAGGATCAGGCGCGCCAGCCGCCGCGCTTCGTCGTATTCCTTCGGCTCGATCGGCATCTCCTCGGTGTGCCCGACCTGCGGAAAGAGCTTGCGAATGATCTGGCGGAACTCTTTCTCCGGAATCTGCTCTTCGATGTACTCGTCGGCGCCGTAGAGATTCGTCGGATTGGCGCGGAAGCGATTGGCGCGGAAGAGCGCTCCGATGAGGATGACTCGGGTGTGCTCGAGCGCCGCATCGGCGCGGATGTCTTCCGTCACCTCGACGCCGAGTCTGCCCTTGAGGTAGACGTTGACGATGGCGAGGTCGGCGCGCGAACGCCGGATGAAGTCGAAGGCTTGCTCGCCCGATTCGAACGTCGTCACGTCAAATCCGAGCCGGCGCAAGTGCTCAGCGAGAAACGAGCGAAACGGCCGCGGCTCGTCGGCGATGACGGCGATGCGTCGTCGTGGCGCCTGGGAGGCCGATCCCGCTGGCCGTTGGCTACCGCCCGAAACCGCAGGCGATGGAACCGCGTCCGGCGCCGGTTTGAGCACCATCTGATTGCTGCACGAAGGACAGGCCAGACGCACCGCGCGCGTCAACGGCTCGGGGATCGCCGCGCGAAATCTCGCGCCACATTGCTTGCAGGTAAGTTCCATGAGGTTCCGGTCAGGCCAACAGCTTGTCCAAATCGAGGAGGATCGTCAACGCATTCGCGTGCCGGAAGACGCCGCGGATCGCTTCGGTCTGCTCGCTGGCATGGACGACTGGGTGTGGTTCGATCACTCCGGATCCGACTTTGAGAACGCGCAACACGCGGTCGACTTCGAAGCCGAGCGTCTCGCCGTTCCGCTCGGCAACAATGGTTCGCATGTCGTTGCTTCCGGGACTCGGCGGATGCCCCAGCTTCTGGCGAACATCCACAACCGTGACGATCGTGCCGCGAAGCGAAATGATCCCGACGATCGACCGGTCGGCGTTCGGTACGTGCGTGGCGGTGCGTGGCGTGACGATCTCGACGATGTGATCGATCGAGACGGCGTATTGCTCTCCGGCGATGACGAACGTGAGCAATTCCACCTGATCGCCAGCGCTTGTTTCGACCTCTTCTTCGATGAAGCCCTGTCGTTTCTTGCCGGCGCTTTCCCGAAATTGCGCGAGTTTGTCGTCGCGGACGCCGACGGTTGTCGCGGGAGGGACGTCGGGGGCCGATGGTTTCGCCGACTCCGTTTTGAACGACGGCGATTGCACAGTCGGTTTCTCTACCGTCCGCTCATCCTCGGCGCTCACCGCGGCCTCGGCGACTTCCGGCAACGGCTGATCGAGCGTCGGCATCTCTTCCGACCTCGTGCCGGCCGGCGCTGCGCCACGACCGCCCTTCGCCTTCTTTCGAAGCTTCACCAGATCAACCATGAGGTTGCTCGATCCTATCGTCCTTCGCAGGCGATGCGGGGCGGAGGCGGTGTTCGCGCGCGGCGGCGGCGATGCGGTCGGCGTCGATCGTGGCGGCATCATCGCCGAACGCGTCGAGAAGCGCCGTCGTGGCGAGGGTGTTGAGGACGCGCGGAATGCCGCCGCTGACGGAGTGCATGGCGCGGACGGCATCGCCGGTGAATGGATTGCGCGTGCTGCCCGCCACGCGAAGGCGATGCTCGATGTAGCGCTCAGTTTCTTCGAGCGAGAGTGGCCCAAGGCGATAACGCATCCCGATGCGCTGCCGGAGCGGTGCGTACGCGGCGCGCTCGAGGCGTGTTTCGAGCTCGGGTTGACCGATGAGGAGCACC
The DNA here is from genome assembly GCA_034664845.1 of Thermoanaerobaculia bacterium. GTDB lineage: Bacteria > Acidobacteriota > Thermoanaerobaculia > Gp7-AA8 > Gp7-AA8 > JADGNZ01. The sequence continues at coordinate 35,671 of JAXDGW010000010.1, forward strand.
GACAGAAGGTTCTGATCGTCGAGCTGAAAGTTCGTCAGCAGGCGGATCTCGTCGAACGTCGATTTCGTCGGGATGAGTTGCGCCTCATCGATGATCAGGACCGGCTCGCGTCCCGCCTCGTAAAGCTCAAAAAGCTTGGCGTGAATCTGATCGAGCAAATCGTTGCGGTAGCGCGCCGGCTCCAGGCCGAGCCCCGAGGCGATCGAACGCAGAAGTTGGGTCGGCGTCAGGCGGGGATTGATGAGCAGAATCACCGGACGCGTCTCGCCAATCTTGTCGATCAGAGCGCGCGAAAGCGTCGTCTTCCCCGAGCCAATCTCCCCCACCAGCAGCGAGAGCTCTTTCTCTTCGACCGCGTACTCCAGGCGCGCCAGCGCCTCGCTATGCTGCGGGCTTTCATACAGAAACCCCGGATCGGGCGTTTTGCCGAAGGGTTTGGTAGTGAAGCCGAAGAATTGTTCGAACATGCTGTGCGTGGGTCAGTAGATTAGTGGATTCGTCGATTGGTCGATTTCGCCGCAGCAGAATTCCAAAAGGCTTGCACCACAGAGACACAGAGCACACAGAGGTTTTCTTTGTGTCCTCTGCGCCTCCGTGGTGAATCGGTTCTGATCGTTACATGCATCCACTCACGCGATCCACCCCACCGCCGCCCGCATCTCTCGCGCTTTTCCTCCGAACTGCTCGATCAGCGTTCCGACGTCGATCACCAGCACGATCTCGCCCTCGCCTACCTCGGTTGCTCCGGCGATACCCGGGATCGTCTTCAAGCGCTCGCCGATCGACTTGATCACGACTTCCTGCTGGCGCACCAGGGCATCGACGAGGATGCCGGCCACCTTCTCGCCCGAGCGCGTCACGACCACGAACCATTTCGAATCGGGCGTTTCGTCGCGCTCGACGCCGAGGTGAAAAGCGTCGGCGAGGCGGAGAAGGGGAAGCGTGAAATCGCGCAGCGTGTAGACCTCGCGGCGCTCCACGGAACGGATATCGCGGGAGTAGATGCGCAGCGATTCCTCGACCGACGTCAGCGGAATGGCGAACTGCTCGCCGCCGGCGCGCACTACCAGCGCCTGAATGATCGCCAGCGTGATCGGCAGCATGATCCGGAACGTCGATCCTTCGCCGGGAACGGAGAGGATGTCGATCGTTCCTTTCAACTCCTGCAGGTTTTTCTTCACGACGTCGAGTCCGACGCCGCGCCCGGAAATTTCGCTGACCGCCGATGCGGTGGAGAAGCCGGGCGTGAAGAGCATTTCGTATGCGCGCAACTGATCGAAGGGATCGTGCTGGGAGATGAGATTCCGCTTGACCGCCGTTTTCCGAACCAACTCAGGATCGACGCCGCGGCCGTCGTCGGTGACGTCGAGAACGACGGAGTTCCCCTGCTGGTAGGCGTTGAGCGTGATGCGTCCAATCGGGTTCTTTCCCAGCCTGGCGCGCTCTTCGGCCGACTCGATCCCGTGGTCCAGCGCGTTGCGGATGATGTGCATCAGCGGGTCGGTCAGCTCCTCGACCATCACCTTGTCCAGCTCCGTGTCCTCGCCGCGCAGCACGAGCTCGATCTCCTTGTTCAGCTCACGCGCGACTTTCCGCACGGTGCGCGACAACTTCGCGTAGATCTGCCCGACCGGCACCATGCGCGTTTCGATCACCGATTTCTGCAACTCGTTGAGCTTGCGGTCGAAGTTCCGGGCGATCTTCGTCAGCTCGTGCGCCGTGAGCCGCGCCTGTTGCAATGCCTCTCCCTGGTGCAGGGAACGCGTCAGCGCCTCAAGCTGCGTCTTCTCGATGATCAGCTCTCCGACGATGTTCATGACGTGATCGAGTTTGCTGATGTCGACGCGTACGGTCTGGGAGATGGAGCGCAGCGATAGATCCTCTTCCGCCGCTTCCGCCGCCGAGGCCTCGCTGGGAGTCTCGACCGCAGCGGGCAGTTCGGCCACTCGCAACGACGTAACAGACCCTTCCGGAACGAGCGCCGCCACTGCGGCCACGTCCATCGTGGAGCCGTACAAGAGGCGGAAGGCGATGCCAGCGCCGCCGCTGCTGTCGATGGCCGGAAGTGTCGAGATGACTTCGCCGGCCTGACTCAGCAGCTCGGACAACGCGCGCAACTTCTCGTCGAAATCGGAGAAGTCGAAACGAACTTCGACGGCGAGGATGTGCTTGCGGGCCCGAACGTTCTCGACGAGACGATGCTCCTCGTACTCCGTCAGCGACTTCTTCGTCTGCTCGTCGAGCGTGAGATCCGCGAATGGATCTTCGTGCGCCTTCTGGGCCTGATTGCTGACGATGTGATGGATGCGCCGCGTGAGGTCGGTGAGGTCGACGAGGCCGTTTACGGCAGGATCGTTGATGGCGATGACGAGCCGGTTGAGCGAGTCGACGGCGTCATAGAGGAGATCGATCAGATCGCGATTGATCTCGATCTTCCCCATCCGCAGCCGGTCGAGCATGTCCTCGAGCGTGTGCGAAAGCTCGGAGATCTCGGCAAAGCCCAGCATCCCCGCCAGACCCTTGAGCGAGTGCACCTCGCGAAAGATCTTGTTGATGACCTCAGGCCGAACGTCGCGCCCCTGCGCCTCGAGCTCAACGAGGTCGCGCGAGAGCGTATCGAGCAGCTCTTCAGCCTCTCCGGTGAACTCGTTCAGCGCCCGATCGTCTTCTTTGGACATCCGGGGGCATTGTATCGGTTCACACGCGGCGGCTTCGCAGCGAACTGACTCTGGCAAGGTGATCGAAATCGCGATCGCGATGAAGGACGAGTGCTCCGTGACGAATGGCGCAGGCAGCGATGAGGCAGTCCACGGAGGAGCGGATCGTCACACCCCGCTTGCGAGCGGCCCTGAAGATCGCGATTGCGTCATCAAAGACCTCCGTCGTCAGAGGATCCTCTATCACAGGAAGTGCATACAGGGAGTCGCGCGCCATTTCGAACGCATAGTCGTCATCAAAGCCCTGCAGGATTTCCTGAATGATCGGCAGGCAGATCACGATCTCGTCTAAGTCGACAAGATCTTCGATCCGGAAAGGAGGCCGCGCGCTCAGCGCGGCGATCCAGACACTCGAATCGACGAGAATCACGACTGATGGGTTTCGACACCACCGAGCGAACCGTCGCGAAGACGGTCAACGGATTCCTTGATCAGTTCTTTCGCGAGCCCGCTTGAGATACCCAATTTCTCAGCGATTTCTTCAATTGGTAGATGCTCGTTGAAGTGCAGTTGCAGCGCCTGCCTGACTTGAGGAGGTAGTTGATCCAAGGCAGCACGGATGTATCGGACCCTCGCCATCTGACGGATCATCTCGCTCGCGTAGGCGGAGGGTCCGGGCTGCTTGGCAGCAGGCCTGCGGGGTGAATCGCCTCGCATTTCAGCCAGATCACCACGCCACAAGCCGTGCCCCTGAAGCTTCAGAATCTGCCTCGCGCGGTCACCGTTCTCGCTGAGCTGCAAGGCGTCGGCAATGACGCTCTCATCAATGGCGCTCGACATCATGACGCCATTATAGCGTCTACGCCACCTTCAGCAACCGGCGCAGCTTCTCGATCAGGTCCTTCGCCTGGAACGGCTTGACGAGATACTCCTCAGCGCCCAGCGCGGCCGCGCGCTTGAGGTCCTCATCGCGCGACTCGGTTGAGATCACCATGATCGGGATCGAGCGGTGGACGGGATGGTTCTTCAGAAAGGACACAAGCTCCAGTCCGTTGATGTCGGGCATGTTGATGTCGGTGAGGATGGCGTCGAACTTGTGATGTGGGAGCGTCTTCAGCGCCTCGAAACCGCTGGCTGCCTCCACGATCTCCAAGTCGTACGCCTCCGTTCCACCCTCGATGATCGTGGTCAGGTACGCGCGCATGGAGCTCGAGTCTTCGACGACTAATACTTTCAACGGCCTGCCTTCTCCGCCGCGAACACGGCGTTGCCGAACGCGTATCCGGCCTGCGAAAGGAAAATCTCGAGTCCTGTCATGGTGTCGATCGGGGCGCGGTGCGCGGCGTTGTCGCCGTACAGAATACCAATCGTCCGCCTGGCGTGCATGATCGGAAGCGCGACGACCTCGGACGGAAGCAGACCGCCCATGCGATCGATCAGCTCCTCGTTGGCCGGAGTGCGCCGCATCTTGCCGCGGTGCGCTTCGCCCGAGGCAGCGACGTCGTTGAGGATCGAAGGAACGGCTCGCGGGAGCCGCAGCGACTTGACGCGCGCCGTCATCTCCTCGCCACCGGACGTCACGCCGAATCCCGCTACCCCCGTGAACATGTCGTCGCCGGCGATGAAGATCGCGCCGCGGTCGAGGTACTCGGCGGAAAGGCGAAGGATCGTCGCCGAGACTTCGCCGATGTCATTCGGATTCGACAGCTCGTTGATGAGTTGTTTGAGAAGGCCGAAGCTGCGGTCGACATTCTCCTTCTCCGCCGTCTCGTAAAACCGCCGTCCGGCATCGGGATCGAGACCGCCGGTGAACTGCTCCCATTGCTGGAAGGCGCGCTCGGCAAAGAGCACCAGCTCGTCCGCGAACAGGCTGAGCTCCTCCTCGGCAAGACCAGGTAGCAGCCTTTCAGCGGCCGGCTTGGTCATGTAGAGATCGGCTCCCTGGCGCAGCAAGTCGTGGCGGCGCCGCAGGTCGGGCTCGGCGTCGATGATGACGACCGGCAGCTTCGGGTTCTTCCGTTTGAGCTGCTGCATCAGCACCTCGGCGTCTGCGTCTCGCTCGAGATACGTGACGAAGAAGGTGTTGGCGCGGATGTAGTCGCCGATGGCGGTGCGGGCGTCATCGAGAGAACCGAACTGCGCGATCTTCACGCCATGCTTGCCGAACGCACGGCGCGCCGCGACGCGGATGAGCGGATTGCGCTCGAAGAGAACCACATTGCGGTAGACGGCGTCCGGCGACTCGACTTCGAACAGGCCACCGGCGACCCGGAACTGAGTCGATCGCGAGCCCGCGCCCGACTGGGAAGGGGGGCGTGGAGAATCTGCCACCGGCTCCTCGGGCGCCGGCTTCGGGGCAGCCGGTGGAGGCGTGACCTCCGGAAACGGCTCGTCATCGGGCACCGGCGCAAACGTCGTTTCATCCCGCTCCTCGGGTGTCGGAAACGGCAGCACGTTGTCCTCGTGCACAACGGACAGCTCCGGCGGTTTCGGCTGGCCCAGCCCGAGGTCGAGGGAGGGAGGCGGGGCATCGGCAGCCGTCGAGGACCGCAGCAGCGCTTTGCCGGCTTTCATCGATTCCTCGAGCCCGCGCAACGGTTTGAGCTTCTCGCCGTCTGCCGGACCGACGATCTTCTGCGGCGGGAAACCGCCTTCCTTGAAGATCGCATCGGCGTCGTACTCAACATCAAGTGGACCGACGTGATCGCTGAGGATGAAGTTGAACTCCCCCTCGCGGCTCTGCAGCAACGGCGCGACGACGCTCACGATCCGCTCGTGAATGGCCGTGGCGAGATCGGCAGGCGGCAGGAGATTCAAGTCGACGACGGCCGTTCCGTACGGAATGCCGCTCTCCTCCATCTTTCGAAGTCCGGGAACGACAGCCTCCGGGACCAGGCCTCTCGCGACCAGGTACGAAGGAAGATCCGGATGCTCGGGCGACGACGCGTTGACGACCAGCCCATGACGAAACAGCACCGTGTGCCGCCCGCGATCATCGACGATCTCCAGGACGCCGGTGCGCCGGCTGAGATAGACGATCTGAACGATGTCGATGAGAGAAAGGTCTTCGAGACGGCCGAGGAGGCTCACGAGATGCCTCCGCTCGGCGACGGCTGAAGGTGGAAAACCGAATGTTGAATGTTGAATGTTGAATGTTGAATGTTGAGTGTCAGTGCGCCGGACTCCAATTCAACATTCAACATTCGGCTGTTGGTGCCGTGGCACACGCAACGATGGGAAACAGACGTCAGACGGCTCACGACGCGAGATTGTAGCGTTTCAGTATCCCGTCGAGGATGCCATTGATGAACTGCGAAGACTTGTCCGTTCCGTATTTCTTCGCGATCTCGATCGCCTCGTCGATCACGACGAGCTTCGGCGTGCTGTCTTCATGAAGGAACTCGTAGATCGACATGCGGATGATGTTGCGGTCGACCACGGCCATCCGCGAGAGCCGCCAGTTGTCCGCCTGCGCCTGGATCATGCCGTCGATCTCGGACAGGTGATCGACCGTGCCGCGAAAGATCTTGGTCGCGAAATCGCGCGTGTTCGGCTTCGACTTCTGCAGATCCTCGAACGTGTCGATGATCATGTCCGGCGCGTTCCCCGACATGTCGTGCTGGAAGAGCATCTGCAGCGCCAGCTCCCGGGCTTTTCTTCGCGCTCCCATCTATGAATCTCCGCTGCGAAGGACGCGCCACAGGTTTGCCATCTCGATCGCTGCCAGCGCCGCTTCCCAACCCTTGTTCCCGCTCCCGGGCGATGAGCGCTCAACGGCCTGCTCGCGCGTGTTGCACGTGATGACCCCGAAGGCGACAGGGAACCGGGCGTCAACGGCGACATGCGAGAGCTCGTTGGTGACCTGCGACGAGATGAAGTCGAAGTGCGGGGTGTCGCCGCGAAGAAGGCACCCGAGGGTGACGACGGCATCGAGACCGCCGGAGTCGATCAGAGTGCGGGCCAGCGCCGGAATCTCGAACGCGCCGGGAACACGGTAGACGCGAATGTCGTCGTCGGCCGCGCCATGCCGCGCCAGGCATTCGAGCGCGCCGCGGAGGAGTCCGTCGACGATCTCGTCGTTGAACCGGCTGGCGATCACAGCGAAGCGAAGACCTCCGGCGTTGTGATCGCCTTCAAAAGAGCGGGGCATAGCGGGCGCGGATTATATGCGCGGCTTCGCCGCATCGCGCGCCACAAGGAGGCAGTACCATAACGCCATGCGAAACAAACTGCTGCTCCTGATGGCGGCGCTCATCGCCGGCGCCAGCTGCGATCCGCTCATTCACAGCTTCAAAATCGAACCGACCACGTTGCCGTGCCCCGGCAATGTGCTGCTGACGTGGAAGGCCGGCGACAAAGGCGTCCATCTCAACTCGGACGAGGCGGTCGTGCCTCCGACGCCGGCCATCCTGCCAAAGGAAGGGACGCGCCAGGAGTTCGTCACCAAGACGACGGAGTTCTCGCTCTACTTCCCCGGCGCAGGCCATCGCGAGATTTCCGTGATCGTCAAAGGTGGGCCGGACTGCGGCGGTCCCGGCCCCGGCGCCTGCGGACCTTCGACGCTGACGTTCCACGGACAATGCACGAGCGCGAACATGGGACCGTCGTACGACACGCAATCGATCAGCGCGACGGCAGGACCCGGCGCGATCACAGCGCTCCTCAACGACGCCGACTTCCCCGTTCACGTTTCCCACGCCGGCAACGAAATCGCCCTCGGCTCCGGCGGCGGACCGATTCCTTCGCTTCCTCCCGGCATCCCGGCGGCAGGCAGCTACACGATCACGGTGCCCGGTCAGCCAGGACTCCTGATCTGCAAGGACGCGGGCCCAACAAATGGGACCGTCGAAGCGCCGCCGGTGACGATTCACGTGACGCCGACGTGTCCGAAGCCGTAGGTTTGGCGAAGCGTCGGTCGATTAGAATGAACAAGCAGGCGACGATCATGACGAAAGTTCAAGCGCTTGAAGAAGAGATCGAGAGACTGTCTCCGTCAGAGTTGGCGGAACTTCAGGAGTGGCTTGCGGAGCGAGAAGCTGACGCCTGGGATCGCGAAATCGAACAGGACGCGGCCTCTGGAAAACTCGACAAGTTGTTCGAAAAGTCGATGGCAGATCACCGCGCGGGCAAGAGCCGCGAAATTTGAGGCACTTCACCAGCCCGGATTTCTGGCATCTCTTCAGCGGGCTTCCTACCGAGATCCAAAAGCTCGCCCGCGGAACTACGACTTGCTGAAAGAAAACCCTCGTCATCCATCTCTTCACTTGAAGAAGGCTCGAGGTTACTGGTCCGTACGCGTTGGCCTCGGCTATCGAGCTCTCGGCAAGGATGTCGACGGCGGCATTCTTTGGGGCTGGATCGGCAAGCACACTGAGTACATGAAGATCTTGTCGTCGTAGCGCCGGCATACAAACGAGAGTCGGCCTCGTGGCCTGTCTGCTTCGCGACCTCGCGACCCTCCGCGACCGCGCAACCACATCACCGCCCGCTTGCAATCGCCGGCGCCGGGCGTACCTCATCGCGGTCGTTGTAGTAATTCACCAGCCCCTCATAAATCGCCTCGGCGATGTGCTGGCGGTACTTTTTCGTCTTGATGAGCGCGCGGTCTTTCTCGTTGCCGAGGTTGCAGATCTCGAGGAGGACGCGGGTGGGGACGAGGTTGTAGCGGATGACGGCGGGGACCCACTCTCGTCCGCCGCGGACGACGTTGTCGCGCACCGGATGGAATGGATGGATTCTGAGGTCGTCGGTCACAAATGCCTCGATGATCGATTCCGCGAGATCGCGTGACAGCCCTTCGGCCGCCAGCGATTCCTTCTCCGAATGCCGCACGATCGGGCTCTCCCGAACCTCGGCGCGTGCGAGATACACCTCATCGCTCTTCTCGTACGATCCGGTGACGTAACGCTGGCCGGGAACATAGGCCATCGCTCCTCGGAGCGACGGATGGAGCGAGTCCGCGTGAATGGAAAGGAAGACGACCTTCTCCTTCGGTACGCTCTGCTTCATGGCGCGGCGGAAGATCGAGTTCGCGAGATACCAGCGCAGATTCACGCCCACTGCCGGATCGCCGATCACGTACTTCGGCGAAGTCAGGATGATGTGGTCCGTTGCATCCTCCAGCTCATCACCATCGGGAACGGCATAGCCGGCCTGCTCTGATTTCGTGGTGGCCGAGACCGTCGCGCCCGACTTCTTTTCGAGAATGCGCTTCAAGCGGCACATCACGTCGTAGACATAGCTCGATTCCCACACACCATCGAGCGTGGCGCCGGCGTCGCGTCCGCCGTGGCCGGCGTCGAGGATCACGCGCACACCGGCCAGACCCTTCGCCCGAGGCCGGACGGCCAGGATCGCGCTTTCGCGTTTGGTCTGTTCGCTTGCGACGCGAGTCGGATCGTCGGCCGGCAAGTACTCCGGCAGGAGGAGTGACATCGGAATCTTCACGCGATAGCCGATCGGAATCCGGGCCACATCTTCGATGCCGTTGAAGCGCTCGATGCGCTCCAGCACATCGCCGACGTCTTTTGCGTAGACGCGGCCGGTGAATCGGATGGCCACCGATGAATAGAGCGCTTCCCCTTTTTGCAGCCGGTAGACCGCATACGGTTCGGCGGAGCTCCGGTCGTAGGTCAGCGACGGCTGAGCGGATTCGCCCAGGGCCACGGTTTCAGGTAGCGGCGCTGCCGCACCATGAGCATCCGTGCTCGTACGCTCTTCCGGATCGTCCTCCGATTTCCGAACCGCGGCTGTCTTCGGTGCATACCGTTCCTCCATTTCGCCGCGGCGGAATGCCGAAGCGAGAAGCTCCTTCGGGATGAGGATCACGTCACCTTTGTGCGTGGAGAGGCCCTGCGACGGATTGGCGGCGCGGACCGCGGCGTAGTTCTCGCCGCGTCCGGTGAACCACTCCGCGATGTTCCAGAGCGACTCTCCTTCGATACCGCTGCTGCCGACGACGACATGGCGCCAGCCAGCACTCGTTTCGCTATCGGACGAAAAAAGCGCCGCCACGATCTCGCGCTGAAGATTCGGACGGAGGATGTCGAATGGAACGCGAACTGTCTGCTCGGAGGTGAGAGTGCCGCCAGCCTGGTTGTTGAACGACGCGATCTCGTTCCAGCGTGCGCCATCGCCGGTCACGCGCTTCGCCAGCCGGCTCCAGGCGTCGCCTTCGTGCGGTTTGACCACGACGTCGAGGCGGTAATCGTCGGTGAGCGATGCACGCAGCTCAGGCGTGATGTTCGCCGCCGCGATTGTTTTCGAGGAAGACGCGGCGGCGAGTGCCGCCGGAAGAAGAACTCCAAGGAGACCCACCCACCACTTACGCACGATAAAAGTGTAGCACTGGATGGGGCCGGCTACTCGGACGATGAGTGTCCGGTTCTATCGAGCAAACTTGCAGACCGGCGGCAGCTCGCGCCAATAGCCAGTCTCTCGCTCGTAGGCGCTGGCGGCTCGGAACAGTGCTCGCTCCGAAAAGTGCGGCCCCATGAACTGGAGCGACAGCGGCAGTTTCTCTCGCGAAAAGCCGGAGGGCACGGCGATGGCGGGGATGCCGACGAGGTTCGCGGGCGCCGTGAAGATGTCGCTGAGGTACATCGCCAGCGGATCGTCGGTTTTCGCGCCGATGGCGAACGCCGGCTCGGGTGTCGTCGGCGTCAGCAGATAATCGAAGCGCTGAAACGCGGCATCGAAATCGGCGCGCATTTTTGCGCGCACGGCCTGAGCGCGGCCGTAGTAGGCATCGTAGTAGCCGGAGGAAAGAGCGAACGTGCCGAGCATGATGCGGCGCTTGACCTCGTCGCCGAATCCTTCGCCACGTGATTCGAAGTAGACCTCGCGCAACGTCTTCGCACGCGCGCTGCGATGACCGTAGCGGATGCCGTCGAAGCGGGAGAGGTTCGCGCTCGCTTCCGCGTTCGCCACGATGTAGTAGACGGCGATGGCGTAGCCGATCGTCGGGACGCTGACGTTTTCGATGACCGCTCCGCCCGCGCGAAGCACCGCCATCGCGTCATCGAAATTCGCGCGCACTTCGCCCTCGAGTTTGTCGACGGCCTCTCGCACGACGCCGAAGCGCAGACCTCGGACGCCAGCGTCGAGATCGGCGGCGTAGTCATCGACGGGAGCGCTCGACGATGTTGAATCGAGCGGATCGTGTCCTGCGATCACGCCGAGGAGATCGGCACATTCGCGGACGGTCTTGGTAACGATGCCGATCTGATCGAGTCCGGACGCGAACGCCACCAGCCCGTTGCGGCTGATGCGGCCGTACGTCGGCTTGAGTCCGACAACGCCGCAGAGTGCCGCGGGCTGCCGCACCGAGCCGCCGGTTTCCGATCCGAGGGCAGCGGGCACCATGCGCGCGGCCACCGCCACGGCAGAACCGCCCGACGATCCGCCCGGCACGCGGGTCGTGTCCCACGGATTGCGTGCGGTACCAAACGCGGAGTGCTCTGTCGACGAGCCCATCGCGAATTCGTCGAGGTTTGTTTTTCCGACGATGCTGCAACCCGACTGGCGCAAGCGCGTCACGGCCGTCGCGTCGAATGGCGATACGAACGTGCCGAGGATCCGCGAGGCACACGTCGTCGGCATTCCGGTCGCGACGATGTTGTCCTTCACCGCGACCGGCATTCCGTCCGCGGCGTCGCGCGCGACGTGCAGGAACGCATTCAGTTTCGGATTGCGCTCGTCGATTGCCTGAAGCGACGCCTCGACGAGCTCCCGCCCGCTTGCCGCGGCCTTTGCTTCATGCCACGGAAGATTGAGGAGCTCAGTCACCGATCACCTTCGGAACGACGAAGTGGCCGTCGTCGCTGAACGAAGGCGCGTTCGCCGCGGCCGCCGCGCGATCGACGGAAGGCCGCCTCACATCGTCGCGAAACGGAGTCCCCGCTTCGGACGAGCCTTCCTCGAATCCGGCGACGTCGACCTCCCGAAGCTGGTCGATGTACGAGAGGATTTTCGTCATCTCGCCGGCCATCCGCTCCAGGCCGGGCTCGTCGAATTCGAGATGGGCAAGGTCGGCGATGCGCTTCGCTTCATTGCGGTCGATCTTCATCGGCGGCGAAGTGTATCGCGACGCTACCGGAGCGGCCGCGCATCAACCTGCCAGCGCGGTCAGCTTTTCGAGGATCTCGCGCTCGGTCGGGAATCGCCCTTCCTCGCGTTTCGAGAAGATCTTCTGGCCATCGACCGTCACGACGAAGATGCCTCCGCTGCCGCGGACGATCTCGCTGTCGATGTCGAGGTTGCGTTTGATCTCAGCCGCCAGACTGGAGGCTCGTGGGAGATAGTTTCAAACGCCGCAGTAGTCGATTCGAATGTGCATGGGATTCTGGAGATTGGAGACAAGAGATCAGAGATCAGTAACCCAACCTGATCTCTAGTCTCTGATCTCTGCTCTCATGTCTTCACAAGGATCGCTGTCACGTTATCCAACCCGCCGTGCTCGTTGGCCATGTCGATCAGGTCGCGACACGCTTTTTCGAGGTCGTCCGCGTTGGCGGTGACGAGCTTGAGGATCTCTTCTTCGGGAACCATGCCAGTGAGACCGTCGGAGCAGAGGAGGTAGACATCGCCGGGCTTGCTGTCGATTTCTGAGGCGTCCGGGTTGACCGAGAGAGCGCCGCCGAGGGCGCGGGTGATGACGTTGCGGAGGGGATGCTTCTCGGCCTCCGCCTCGGTGAGCATTCCGGCCTGCACCTGCTCGAAGACCCAGGAGTGATCGCTGGTGATCCGGGAGATCTTTCCGTTGCGGATCATGTAGGCGCGGGAGTCGCCGACGTGCGCGACCGACATCTTACCGCCGTCGGCCATTGCGGCGACCACCGTCGTTCCCATTCCCCGGAGCCGCGCATCTTTGCGCATGGCCTCGAGGACGCGTGTGTTGGCCATTCGCAGCGCGGCCATCAAACGATTCGTCGTGCGCGTGAAGTGCTCGTCGTAGGCATGCGGCCACGTTCCGTCGTCTTCCTTCGTGTGGACGATGAACTCGGAGATGGAGTCGACGGCGATGCGCGAGGCGATCTCGCCGGCGGCGTGGCCGCCCATACCGTCGGCGACGAGAAACAGCTTCGCCTCATCAGCGACGAGGAAGGTATCCTCGTTGTGCTGACGCTGCCGTCCGACGTGCGTGAGGCCGTATGCCTTCACTTCCATTCCTCAGCCCTTTTTGAAAAGGGTGAACCCCTTTCCGCCTTCCTTTGCTTCACTACGTTGCCGCAATTCGGCCAGGGATGCACGGATTTCGCTGTTGTCTGCGTCCCACTTTAACGCTTCCTCGAGATATCTCTCTGCTTTTGCTGCGAGACCGGCCCGTTTGCAGATCGCTCCGGCGTCTTTCAGGAAGACGGCATTCATCGGCTCGCGCTGCAGGGCCGTCTCGATTGCCTGCACTGCTTGCCGGGAGTATGCCGGGATCCGTGTGGCCGCCATGGCAAGATAGTGAAAAGCTTTACCGTCGGTCGGATTGTGCTTCGCGGCCATGTCGAAATTCTCGTACGCGCCGCTCATGTCGCCTTCTTTGTACGCCTTCACGCCGCGGGTCATGTAGACCTTCGCCACCTGTGCGAAATCCGCGGGCCCTGTCGCCGCACGAACGCCGCCCGCGCTGATCTCGCTGTCATGCTGCTTGCGGCGCGCAGGATTCGTGAGCACGTTGACCGCCTCTGTCAGGGTCTGAAACTTCCGCTCCGCATCGGCTTTGTCGGGACCCTTGTAGCGGTCTGGATGCCTCTCGCGCGCAAGCTTTCGGAAACGATCCCGGATCTCCGGCTCGGAAGCGGAGCGTTCGACTCCGAGCACTTCGTAGTAGTTGACCTTCATTTCTTCGTGCTGCGCTGGATATAGAGCTTGCGGGTCAGGGCTCTGACCGTCTCACTCACTCCCTTGTCGTCCTTCAAGCTCTTCAGATCTCGCAAGGTTAATCGATTGATCAGCGACACGACAACCCCCACCGGACACTTCGGATTGCGCGCCAGCACGACCACGATGTTGTATTTCGAGATCCACTCACGCTTCATGCTGATGACGCGGAGGACCTCGTCTTCCACGTTGCGCATGCCGGCGATGGATTCGACCTCCATCTCGCTCATGCGAGGATTGCGCATGACGGCACCGCAGACGAGTTTGTTGTGATCGCGCACCAGAATCATGCGCTCGGTCTTGCCGCCCTTGAACGCCAGCTGGACCTTCTCGGAGACGCTCATCAGCAGGATCTGGGAAAAGATCGAAAGCTTCTTCTCGTCCTTTTTTTCGCTTTCCAGGAGCTGCGGCGGCGGGGCGTCGCTCTCCGGCTCTTCCGCTGCCTTCGCGAGGAGATCGGCGATCGGCTCGTCGGACAGAGTGAGCATCGGCTCATCGTCATCGACCTCAACGTCGGCCGGTTGCTGCGCGGCAACGCGCGCCTTCTTGTCGAAGAACTCCTCGCGCGTCTCGAGCGCACGCCGTCGGACGTCGGTTGTGAGTTGCGGATTGGCGAGCAGCGCTTCGAGGATCTGCGGTGCGCGGATGATGCGCGCCTGGTTGATGACCACGACCTCCTGCACGGCGGCATCGGCAACCGAAGCCAGCGACGCGATCAGGTCGTCGGGCACCGTCCGGTTGCGGATCAGAGCCTCGAGGACGAAAGGATCTTCGCTCGCACGAATCAGCAGCGACAGATGCTCCGCAGGGATGCTCTCGTTGGCGGCGAAGGAGAGGATGCTGCGCGACGGAACGTCGGCCAGCGAAGTGCGTGCGGCAGCGGCGATCTCCTCATCGGGAGCTTGCGTCAGATACGCCAGCACTGCGATGAGATCGTCCTGCGGCAGCGGGAGAAAGCCGCGGGCGAACGTCTCCACCGCTTCCCGCGGGTACTCGCCGGAAATGATCCGTTCGATGATGATATCGCCGGACAGCTCGATGGGAGGAGCGCTCATCGTTCCGGCATCTTCTGGAGCGACTCCCGGTCGAAGACGACATCGTGAAGGACCTGTCCGTTGCGGCCCAGCGGCGGCACCGGCTTATCGTTGAGCGTCAACGAAATCCCGGCTGCGTTCCCGATGGTGCGGAACCGAAAACGGTCCTTCGCCTCGATGGTGCGGTGATACCCACGCCGGAGCTCATCGTTGATGACCGTTTCTCCATCCGCTTCCAGAACGACCACCGAGCGGTCATTCACTTCGAGACTGAGTAGCAATGCAGCAGGCTGATTCGGCTGGGCTTGTGGCGCAGTCGTGGCGGTAGCTGGCTGCGTCACGACAGACGCTTTCGGCGGTAGCGGAGTCGTCACTGTCCTGGCCTCAGCGGCAGCATGCTCCTCGCTGGCGGCGCGGCTTTCCCGACGATGCTTGAGCGCCCAGTAGCTGACGCCGGCCAGTGCGACGACGACGAGGATGAGGATGTAAACATTGCGATCCACGCGAGCGTATGGCGGCGGAATGCCCATCGGCGGCGCCTTCTTGCGAAGCACCGGCGGCGCCTGGGGCGTGGTCAGCCGCTCGAGATGCGCCGACTGCTCGATGCGATCGTCGCCCACCGCGGCGAAGTTGTATCGGTTGACCATCTCCTCCGAGCTGAGTCCAAGGTAACGGGCATACTCCCGGACGAACCCGCGCGTGAAGACCGGCGCGGGCAGCGTCTTGTGATCGTTGCGCTCGATCGCATCGAGGAAGCGTTTGCTGATCTTGGTCGCGTCGGCGATCTCTTTCAGCGAGATGCCGCGAATCTCACGCTCACGCCGGAGCTCCTCGCCAAATGACGCGAGCTCCGACTGAGATGGAGTGGGATCCTGATCAGGCATGTTTGGCACGAAGAGATCGGAGACCGGAGATCAGCAATCAGGAGGATTCCGCGCTGATCTCTGATCTCCAGCCGCTGATCTCTCAGCTTCTTCCGCCATTCTAGCGAAAACGCGCTCCCTCAGTCGCTCAATGCAGCGGCGCAGGTACGTGGACGTCGCTGGATGCTCGTGGATCAGGAGAAGATCACGCTGCGACAGAAAGCGCAGTTGGCGCGCGGCGGCCGCACGAGGGGTCAGCGGATTCATGACCACGGCTCTCCGGATCGCGTAACGGAATGACCACTTCCGGTCGTCGGCAAGGATTTGCATCTTCTCGGCGGTCACGTTTTCCGCGACAGCCAGAAGCAGCAGATCCTCCTCACGCAGCCGCTGGTTAACGAGAAGCGCGGTGAAGACCCTCGGATCGGGATCGAAGAGGAACACCTTGATGAGAGCGGCGCTGCAACGCTTCGCCGCGGCAATCTTCTCGCCTGCGGAAAGCTTGCTGACGCGAATCAGGAGTTGAGTCTCCACGGCCCGCCGCACCTGCGCCGGAACCCTCACGTCGACAGACAGCCGGATCAAGTCCGGCCAGTGCAGGTAGTGAACAAGCTTGACCGAGTGCGCGAGCGGCGTGGCGCGGTGCTGCACGAGCCGGAATCGGATGGATTGGAACGCGGTAAGGCGCGGATCCGTGGCGATGCTCTGGCAGATCTGCGCGGTGACGTGCGGATTCTCGAGCACCGCGAGGGCTTCGCCTTCAGTAAGCGACGGAAGCTCATCGTTCAGGTAGGCGCTGAGGCGATCGCGCGGGAGAGTCTCAATCGATGGCGAGTGACGAAGAGCGTTCATGCGTCGCGGGAATGATTGTGTGGATGGGGTTCAATCAATATAATAGCCGTTCCCCAATACGGCTGTTTCCGATGATGGCCATGATGAGGGGCCGCAACAGACGCTCTGAACTGTGAACTCTAAGACCCGGTATCTGACCGATTCGTTCCTCGTCCGCATCGCCGCTTCGCGTGTGGCGATCCTCTTTGCATTTCACGCGGTCGTCTTCGCGGCGTGCTACGTGTTTGCGTACCTGCTGCGCTTCGAATTCGCGATTCCGAAAGAGTTCAACGAAACGTTCCGGTGGAGCCTCCCCGTCGTTCTCGGCGTACAGCTGCTGGTCGGCATCGCATTCGGCTTCTACCGCGGATGGTGGCGCTACGTGGGGATGGCCGACGTGGTCCGCCTCGTCTTCGGCCTTTCCATTGGGCTGGCGCTGCTGCTGTCACTCTGGTACGTCGGCGGCCTGTTCGGCATCGAGCCGCAGTACGTAAAATCGCCCCGAGGCGTGCTCCTGACCGATTGGGCATTCTCGCTGCTGTCGCTCTTCGGAATCCGGGTCCTGATCCGCCTCGGACGTGACCGTCTGCGCCCCGCTGAGGCGGAGACGCTGCAGAAGCGCGTGCTCATTATCGGAGCTGGCGATGCCGGCGAGTCGCTGGCTCGCGAGATCGAGCACCGTCCGCAACTCGGGATGAGGGTCGCCGGCTTCGTGGACGATCACCGGGCAAAATGGGGCTCACAGATCCGCGGCATCAAAGTGTACGGTCCGATCGCCAATATCGGACGGGTCGCTGATGAGGGCCGCGTCGACGAGGCGCTGATCGCGATTCCGAGTGCATCCGGCAAACGAGTTCGCGAGGTCATCGAGCATCTCTCCGCTGCTGACCTGCCGTTCAAGACGATTCCCGGCATCGATCAACTGGTGAGCGGAAAGGTGCAGGTTTCGCAGCTTCGCCCGGTCAACGTTGAGGATCTGCTGCGCCGCGAACGGATCGATCTGCCCGGCGATCCGGTCCGCGAGCTCTTCAGGGGCAAGCGCGTCCTGATCACCGGCGCTGGAGGCACGATCGGTTCAGAGCTCGCATCCCAGGTGCTCCAGTTCGAGCCTGAGAGTCTCGCCCTGGTGGAACGGGCGGAGTACGCCCTTTACGAGGTACGCAAGCGCCTGGCCCGGGAATCGGGATGGGCGATGTCCAGAATCACCTCGAATCTCGTGGATATCTGCGATTCGGCCGTCGTCGACGCACTCCTTGCGCGTGAGCGGCCGCACATCGTCCTGCACTCCGCGGCCCATAAGCATGTGCCGCTGGGCGAGGAGAATCCGATCGAGTACCTGCGCAACAACTCCCTTGCTACGCTGGATCTCGCCAGGCTTTGCATCCAGCACGATGTGGCCCGCTTCGTCTTCATCTCCACGGATAAGGCCATCAATCCTACGAGCGTGATGGGAGCGACGAAACGTGCCGCCGAGATTCTTCTCCTCGACGCAATCCGGGATCAGGACATGAAGATGACCATCGTCCGATTCGGAAACGTCATCGGCTCCTCGGGAAGCGTGATTCCTCTCTTCATGGAGCAGATCGCGGCGGGGGGACCAATCACGGTTACGCATCCGGGTGTGACGCGTTATTTCATCCGGACTTCAGAGGCAACCTCACTCGTCCTTCAGGCAGCCACCCTCGGTGATGGCGGCCGCGTCTTCATGCTGGACATGGGCGAACCGGTAAAAATCAGCGATCTGGCCCGGCATCTCATCCGCCTTTCCAACCATAGCGAGGATGAGATCCAGATTGTGTTCACTGGTCTGCGGCCCGGCGAGAAACTTTTCGAGGAGATTCGGTTGGAGGGAGAGTCGATTCATCCGACGGTACATCCGCAGATTGTCATCACCGAGGCTCCGCAGCCAGATCCGACGAAGATCAGCCACTGGCTGCATCGCGTTCCGGCCAGCACGACTTGTGACGCCGTCGAGGTGCGCGTACTCCTTCGTGACCTCGTGTGTGAATACCAAATGAGCGTTGCGGATCCCGTCCAGCCGGTAGCGCCGCCAAACGCGAAGGCGGCGTTCGCCTGAGCGATGGCGCGGGCGTACCCACATGAAGCAGTCGAGAAATGAACGCAAACCGTCCCGAGAGCGTCGGTCGCGGCCTGACGACGACGATGTAGCACGAGGGCTCGTTTGGTTGACGAGGATTGTCGCCGCAGGCGCACTGCTCGTCCCCGTGGCCATGTCGTACTCCGGCGAGAACGCGTTTCGCTATCCGAAAGACCTGGCCTTGCGCGCCGAGGTCATCCTCATCGTGGTGGTCCTGGTTCTGGCCTGGGCGTTCGGAAGTCTCGGTCAGCTGCGAATCGATCTCCGCGCGAAGTGGCTTGCGCTGACGGCGTTGATCTGTACGTGGACGGTTTTCTGCGCGATCGTTTCGACAAATCGTCTGGTCAGCATTCCACCGACCTTTCGCGTGCTCGAGTACGGGCTGCTGTTCACCGTGACAGTCCTGGTACTACGCCCGCGGCCCGCATGGTTTGCCGGGATCATCGTGCTTCCCGCGATCGTCAACGGTGCGGTCTATATCCTCCAGGATCTCGATATCTGGAGCCCCTTCGACACCAGCGCCGCGGTCGAGAAGCACATCGGCCGAACGGCGCTCATCGGGAACCCGAACGACGTCGGCGGCTACTTCATCGTGCCTGCTCTCGTGGCGCTGGCGTTGGCGCTCGCCGGCCGGCGATACCGTCTGGCGTGGGCGAGTGCCGGCGCATTTCTCGCCGTCGCCACGTACATGACGCAAACCGTGGCGGCGATCGGGGCGCTGGCGGTCGCGTTGTTCGTGATGTTCGCGCTCTGGCTACGATCGTGGCCCAGGACGATTGTGGCGTTTCTCGTGGTGGTCCTGCTCGGAGCGGTCCCTTTCGTCGCCTACGGCCCGCTCCGCGATCGAGGTCATCTCATGTACGACGCTCTGAAGCGGCGCGATTTTGAGGCATTCTCCGCGGCGCGCACGCTTCCGTTTCTGACGGCTGCCGCGATGATCCGCGACCGGCCGGTCGTGGGCGTTGGACCGGGCGGGTTCGCCTATAACTTTTTCGATTACAAGCTGCGCTTGCAGCTAAAACAGCGGGAACTTTTCGAACATACGACGGAGATGAACTTCGGCGAAGCCCATAGCGACCACCTGCAGGTAGCTGCGGAGACCGGATTGCCGGGCTATGCGATGTTCCTTGCAGCACTCGCGCTCCTGGCGTCAGCAAGCTGGCCGCGGCGGAGCGAATCCGAAGTGCAGACGGGCGACGAAAGCCGCCCGGCGTTTGTACGCCTGCTCGCGCTTCCCGTTGCTGTCTCGATGTTCATCCTTGCCCTTGCGCAGTTTCCGCTCGAGCTGGTGGCGCCAACCCACGTGTATCTCTGGGCGGCTGCCGCGATCGTGGCGTGGAGAACACCATGACCATCGTTCGCCGGCTGGCCGCCATCGCCGTAGTCGCGGCGGGTGCGTATGCCCTTCAGGTTTTTTGCATTCTTCCGTACCGTTGCAACCGGATCAAGAACGCCTGGATCCTGCCGACCGGGGAGGCCTACTCGCGCATGGGCACGCCCGAGGGGAGCCTGCAGGCGCGGAGGAACCTGGCGGCGCTGGAGGAGTGCATGAAACCAACATGCCGGGATGTCTCGCTGGACATGATCGCCGCGGCAAATAATCGCGTGCTCGGCCGGTACGACGAGGCCATTCGGCTCTACGGTCACGCGCTTCTCCTCGATCGCCGTCCGGAGCTCTATGCCAATCTCGCCTCGGCGGAAATCGCCGTCGGGAACCGCGTTGCCGCCCGTGAACACTTTCTGCGGGCGGCCTTGTTTGCTCCCTGGTCGGTGCAATCAATTCAGGATGGCAAGATGCGGCAGGAGGTCGTGCAACAGCTCATCGCTCTCCGGCCGGAGAACGCGGACTACATCCACTACGTCGACACCGTGCGGCTCCCGTAAGGCCGCAGCGAACACACCAAAAGCGGCATCTCTTTTTTGATGTGTTGAATTCTGTGACTCAGATCACCGCCGGGCTCTAAAGTCGCGTATACTTTCCCGCCATCAACTAGTCAAACAAGCCCGGTTCAAAACAACGAGGAGGAGTCCGCGATGAAGAAAGTCTCCCTGATTTTCATTGTTTCAATGGCCTTCGCTGTATTCGCGAATGCCCAGGCCACACGTACCTGGGTTTCGGGTGTGGGTGACGACGTCAACCCATGCAGCCGCACAGCGCCGTGCAAGACGTTTGCTGGTGCAATCTCGAAAACGGCACTTGGCGGAATCATCAACTGCCTGGATCCGGGTGGGTTCGGCGCCGTGACGATCACCAAGTCGCTGACCATCGACTGTACGGGAACGCTGGGTAGCGCTCTCTCGTCGGGCGTTCAGGGCATCGTCATCAACGCAGCGACCAACTCCAACATCGTGCTGCGGAACCTCGACATCAACGGCGCCGGCGTGACGTTGGGCACAAACGGCATCAACGTCCTTCAGGCCGGGAGCGTTTCGGTCTACAGCTGCAACATCGCCAACTACAGCGACTCCGGCATCAAGATGACGAACACGTCGAACGCCATCGGCCTGTACCTCGCGAACACCGCCATCCTGAACACCGGTACCGGCGTCAACCTCGCCAACACCGGCGGAATCGCCAAGGTGCTGGCAGTGGACTCGACGATCCAGGGCAATAACATCGGCGTCCGAATGAACGGCGTCAACAACGGAGCGGTGCTTACCCGCTGCGATGTTTCCAGGAACACGACCGTCAATTTCCAGGCAGATTCCTCCACGGCTGTCGCGTTCCTCGATTCCTGCCAGCTTGCGACGAGCGCCACCGGTATCCTCGCGAACTCGACGTCCGCGATCCGTCTGACGCACTGCTCGGTCACCGGTAACACCACGAACGGCATTTCCGGAACAGGCTCCACGACCTGCTTCTCGAACAACGTCATCGCGGGCAACATCGGCAACCAGGCCTGCTCCGTTCCTCTTCAGGCGCAGCAGTAGTCATTTCTTCGCATCAAACCGAAGAGGCGAGCGGTTTCCGCTCGCCTCTTTTTTTGCGCCCCGTTCCCGGCGTGCTCTGATGAACGTGCTCAGCGCCCGAACACCGCTGCGAGCGTGCGTAGGATGATGCGGAGATCGGATCGCAGCGTCCGGCGGTCCAGGTAGTCGAGATCGATGCGCAGCTTCTCCGGCATGATCGTTTCGATATACGCGCGCTCCCAATCAGCGCCGGTGAGTTGCTCCTCCTCCGACCGATAGCGAAGAGAGGCGGGACTGGTTATCCCCGGCCGAACCGACAGAATGCGCCGCTGCTGCGCATCGTAGAGCTCGACGTACCGCGGCGCTTCCGGACGCGGGCCGACCAGACTCATGTCGCCGGCGAGGACGTTGAGAAGTTGCGGCAACTCGTCGAGTTTCGTCCGCCGCAGAAACTTGCCGATGCCGGTGATGCGCGGATCTCCGGACCGCGTGACTGCCGGGCCCTCCTCTCCCACGCGCATGCTCCTGAACTTGTAGAGAGCGAAGCGTCTCCCGCCAAGACCGACGCGCTCGCCACGATGCAGGACCGGACCGCGCGAGGAGAGCTTGACCGCGACTGCGACGAGGGCGAAGAGAGGGGACAGAACGAGGAGGCCTGCTGCCGAAACGCCGGCGTCGAGCAACCGCCTCATCGTCCGTTTGCAGCGGCGACGTCCATGACCGCGTTGATCACCGAATCGACGTCATCGTCGGACATCGTCGAGTAGATCGGCAGCGAGATCTCGCGCAAGTACTCGCGATACGCAATGGGGAAATCCTCCGGCGCGTAGCCGTAGGTCTCGCGGTAGTAGGGATGAACGTGCAGCGGAATGAAATGGACGCTCACGCCGATGTTGCGCTCGCGCAAGCAGTCGATGAACGCGGCTCGGTCGATCGACAGGCGGTCGAGATGAAGGCGCAGCATGTACAGATGCCACGCGTGAGTCGAATACGCAGGCGCGCCCGGTACCTGCAGCTCGGGCATCCCTGCGAACGCCTCCGTGTAGCGGCCAGCGATCTGTTCGCGGCGGCGGAACATGCGCTCTGCCTTCCGGAGTTGAGCCAGGCCGAGCGCGGCGGCAATGTCCGTCATGTTGTACTTGAAGCCAGGCGCGATGATCTCGTAGTACCACGACCCTTCGGCCGTGTACCGCTTCCATGCATCCTTGCTGATGCCGTGAAGCGACATGATCCGGCAGCGCTCCGCAAGCGCGTCATCGTTGGTCGTAATCATCCCGCCTTCACCGGTGGTGATCGTCTTCGTCGCGTAAAACGAGAAACAGGTGAGGTCGCCGATGCTGCCGATCAATCGCCCTTTGTAGCGCGTGGGGAACGAGTGCGCCGCGTCTTCGATGACGGCGAGGTGATGGCGGCGCGCGATATCGATGATGGGATCGAGATTCGCGGCTACGCCGGCGATGTGTACGGGAATGATCGCCTTGGTCCTGGTAGTAACGGCCGGCTCGATGAGCTCGGGCCGGATGTTCAGTGTCTCCACGTCGACATCGACGAGCACCGGCCGGGCGTCGAAGTACCGGATCACTTCGGCCGACGCCGCGAAGGTGTACGGCGTGGTGATGACTTCATCGCCGGGACCGACGCCCGCCGCTTCCAGCGACAGATGCAGCGCGGCGGTGCAGGAATTCAGTGCAACCGCGTGCTTCGCACCGACGGCGGCCGCAAACTCGCGCTCGAACTGCTTCGTCTTCGGCCCTGTGGTCACCCAGCCTGAGCGGAGCGCTTCGGTAACCTCGCGGATCTCGTCGTCGTCGATGTCCGGACGCGCGAACGGGAGAAACGACTCACGAATGGCCGGTGCTGTCTGTGCTTTGGTCATCGAGTTGCTCAATGTACAGGATGTATTCGTTCATGGCACGCCCCTCCGGCGTCACGTAACTGTCTACGATGGAAAACCCCTGCGCCCGATAGAACGCGTTGACTGCGTCGTTGCCGATTCTGTCGGTCGTCAGGACGACTGCTGCCACGCCACGCTGTCGCGCGCTTTCGATAAACGCGCGGGTCAGAAGCTTGCCGGCGCCGGTTCGCTGCACGCGGGGATCGACCGCCAGCGACATGAGCACGGCGCCAGCCGAGAACGTTTGCGGTGGCGCATAGAGCGCGCGCAGGAGCCGCCGCACGATCGAGGGCTTCCGCAACAGCGCCGTCATCGACGCGAGTCCAAACCGCAGCCAGCGGCGCCGGGCCGCCCGGCGGTAAAAACCGCCGCTGGCTGCACCTGCCACGAGTCCGACGACGCGCTCCTCATCAACGGCCACGAAGGCGATGCTTTCTTCGTCAGAAACGATGGCGCGATACAGCTCGCGCAGAAAGCGAGCACCGAGAAACGAGAGAAAGAAGCCTGGGAACGCGGCGAGATGAACCTCCGCCGCAGCGCCGGCATCCTTCATCAGCAACGGCCGGATCACGACGCTCAACGCGCCACACCTTCGATGATGTCCACGAGCCGCGGCAGACAAACGTCCGTGGTCACGGACGCCAGGGCCCAATCGCGGCCCGCACATCCCATCCTTTGCCGCACCTCGAGTGAGAGCCGCTTCATCGATCGGATCGCGTCCGCCAGCACCGCGGGATCATCGGGAGCCACAACCACGCCCGCACC
Source organism: Thermoanaerobaculia bacterium (assembly GCA_034664845.1). Lineage (GTDB taxonomy): Bacteria > Acidobacteriota > Thermoanaerobaculia > Gp7-AA8 > Gp7-AA8 > JADGNZ01. The sequence continues at coordinate 59,595 of JAXDGW010000010.1, forward strand.
ACTACCGAGAATCACAGCCGCAGTGTCGGAGTCCGGCAGTGCGGTGGCAAGCACCGGCCTTGCGGAGAGTAGATAGCTGATGAGTTTCGACGGCACCGAGGCGGCCGATTGGGCCGCGTGCGTCGGAAGGAGCACCGCGTCTGCGGCGTGCAACACATCGATCGTCCCTGGCCATGGGTACTCGAAACGAATACGCTCCGGCGCGATATCTCCCGCCAGACGGCGGCAGCGGTCGAGCGATGCACCCTCACCTGCGACGAGGAGGTAGATATCAGGCTCGTCGTCGAGATAGCGAAAGGCCTCGATCACCGTCTCCACCCCGGCAGAGACGCTGACGTTGCCTCCGTACACAAAGAGAAAGGCGCTGCGCGGGATGCCATTGCGGTCGCGGCAGGCTTCGGCGCGGCCAGGCGTTGCCTCCGTCCCCTGCGCCGGCAACCAGTTCGGAACGATGTGGATCCTGGACATGTCGACGCCGCGCGTCCGCCGGTAGTGCTCTGCAAACCGCTCCGAGATCACGACGACGGCAGCGGCGGAGCGGACCGTACGCCGGTCGATTGACATAAGCACGCGCGCGGTGATGCCGCTGCCGCGACGGCCCTGCGATATCAGCGATTCCGGGTAGATGTCCTGGACAGAGACGACGAACGGGATACGGCGCAAGCGGGCCACGAAGCCGGTCATCGCGGCCGCGAAAATCGGCCATGTGTTGGCGTAGATCACAGACGGCTTCCTGCCGAAGAGCAGCGCCAGGGACGACGTGAAACCGAACGAGACGTTCTCCGCCAACCTGCTGAGCATCGACGAGCTCCGCGAAAATGACGAAAGGCAACGAACGATGCGGAAGCCTTCCGCCGCCACCTCGAGCCGGAACAGGGCACGCCGATAACCGGCGTACAACGTCCCGGCAGGACGGTTCGGAAACGGCGCAATGACCGTGACGTCGTGTCCGCGTGCAGCCAACGCGCGCGCCGTCTCGAAACTCGTCCGGCTGGAGACGACCGGCTCGGGAGGGAAGACGCAACTGACTACGGTGATCTTCACGTCTTCGCCGCCAACACTCGCGTATATACGTCGACCAGGCTGTCGGTGATGACGTCCCACGAGTACCGCTCCGCGACGAGACGGCGCCCCGCCTCCCCCATCGCGCGCAGCGACGAACGATCGCCGAGGAGCTTGCGCAACGCATCCGCCATCTTCTCCGCGTCCGTGTTGACGATGACTCCCGCGCCCGCTTCTTCAACTTCGGGGAAGTTGCATTCTGGCGAGAGCATGACCGCCGTTGCGCTTGCGAGCGCTTCGAGGACGGCGTTGGAAAAGCCTTCCGCGAGCGACGGGAGAGAAAAGAGATCGGCGCGCGCCAGCACGTCTGCCTTTTCCTCACCGCCGATCATGCCGGCAAAGAACACACGATCACCGAGTACGTCCCGCGCGCGTTCGCGCCACGCTGTTTCCGAGCCCCACTCATCGGGTCCGGCAATCATCAACACAGCGTCGGGAAAGTCGTCCATCACGCGCAGAAAAGCATCGAGCAGCTTGTCCGTACCTTTGATCGGATGCAGGCGCCCGAGGAAGAGGATCATCACAGCGTCGGGCGAAACGCCGAAGCGGGCGTGGACGCGGGCTGCGGCTTCCGGCCGGGGCGGTGGGATGTCGACGCCGTTCGGCACGATTGCGATTGGAGTCCGTACGCCGAGGGCACGATACGACGTCCGTTCTGCCTCCGTGAGTGCCACGAGCGAGGCCGCGTGGTTCATGATCGGCTTTTCGATCGCACCGATGTACAGCCGTTTCTTCAAGCCGCGAAAGCGCAAGCGCTCCTCGGCAAAGCATCCCCGCTGGCTATACAGAAGCGGCTTGTGATGGCGCAACGCCGCATGAGCCGCAGCGTACGAGGGATAGACGAACGGCCCCTGCGTGTGCACGACGTCGATGTCCGGCATGAGCCGGTCGAGCGCCGCGCGCATTTTGGGCGCGTACATGAACCCGATCGATCGCGAGAGATACGGCACGAAAGGAAGCAGCTTCTGCATCGGCTCCTGCCGCCGGAAATACCAGACCTGCACGCCGTCGACGTCGACAGGAACACCGAGCGGGACGTCGATATCCTGATCGTTGTTCGCGGTCGTCGTGACGACGGTGACGTCATGCCCTTTGCGGACGAGTCTCTCCGCCGCCGCGGAGACCGAGACGATCGGTCCTCCCAATCGATACGCTGGTTTGTAGCCGGTACCGGCGTAAAGAATCCTCATCAGCGTTTGACGGCGCGGCCGACCACAAGTCCTTCGCGCGCGGCATCCACGTCTCGCAGACCCGCCTCGGTCAGCCAGTCGCGCACCATCGCGGCCGTCTGCGGATGATCGTGCGCCGGAGCGAGCATGTCGAACGTGTCGAGGATGGCCCACTCGCGATGTTGTTCCATCGTGAGCGGGAAGACGCGGTAGTACATCATGATCGGAAGGACATACCGGAGGCGCCCGCCGATCAGCGGAATCGCCGCAAGCACCCTGCTGACCGGCAAGAGCTTTGGTACCAACCGCTCCACGATGGCGAAGAGCCGGCCCTGCCGCATCCGGCGTGTAAAGGGCCGCAGCCAGTATTTCGACCACAACACGTTCGCCGCCAGCTTTGGATAAAAATCGAGTGCGAGCTTGCCACCTGCCTTGAGCGGCGACGACAGGGCGAGCACGGCACGATGAGGATCGGGCGTGTGTTGCAGAACGCCCATGCAATAGACGTAGTCGAAGGAAGAGGCCTTGACCGGCAGCCGATAGACGTCGGCCTGGACAACGGAGAGCCGCGGATGCGGTCCGAGGTTCGCGTAGCACGCGTCGACGGCCGTGGAGTGATCGACGGCGACCACCTCCGCGCCTGTCGCGAGCGCCACCTCGGCGAAACGGCCGGCACCGCAGCCGATGTCGAGCACCCGTTTGCCTGCCATCTCTTCCGGCGTCCATCGCGATTCTTTGAAAAAGCGCTCCCGCGCGATCGGCAAACCAGTGCGGCTATCGAGCTGTGTCGTCCTGAATTTGTTCCATTGGAATCCGAACGAATTGGCGTACGTGTCTGCGGGAACGAAGCGCGGAACGTGTCGCACGATCGGGAACGTTCGCGGGCAACCGGCGCAGTGCAGGGTGCCGGTTTCGATACTTTCTCCGCTCCGCACCGCCGGGTCGAGCGTCAACGAGCCGCCACAATCGGGACAAGCGAGGATGTCGAGGAGGTCTGGCGTCATGGGTTGTGTCAGATGGAGACGTTTACTCGCGCAACCAGAGCACGAACATGGTCAGCGCGAAGATGCGATGCGAGTTTACGAGTCCGCGCTCCTGCCCTTCGAGCAAGCGCCGGACGACGGTCTGGCCGAAATGCTTCGAAGCGCCGAGAACGTCGCGAAAGAAGCGGCCCCAGTCGCAGAGCCGGCGGTGGCCAAAGCCGGCCCGGCCGTCCGGCGCGCGCCAAACGCCCTGATCATCGGGCCCGCGGTGGCGAAGGGTCAACGCCATCGCCTCGAGGATCTCGATACGGACGACTTCACCCGGCCGGGCCGTGGTGCCGCAGATTCCGCACATGCCCGCTGCTACCCTATCTCCGTCGTTGCAGGCTTGTGGCGTGACGCGGCAATATCGATGGCGCGCCGGTAAGCATCTTCGTAGCGCTTCGCCGTCTCTTCGAGCGACTGCGAGGTTAGCGCCGACCGCGCGCGTCCCGCACGCGCTTCCGCCTCCGGACGATCGGCGAGCGCTTTCGCAATCGCAGCGCCGATGGCCCGGTTGTCGCCGCCACTGACGAAAAAGGCCGCATCATCAGCGAGAATCGAGCGGTACGCCGGGATGTCGGAAACAATCAGCGGCACGCCCGCAGCAATCGCCTCGAGCACGGCGTTCGGATGGCCTTCGCAAAGCGAAACCGCAACAACGGCGCTGGAACGTCGTAGCCAGGAAGCGATGTCGTGCACGAATCCCGCGAAGATGACACGAGCGTCGAGGCCCGCCGCACGGACCTGAGCCATCAGGTCGTCGCGCATCGGCCCGTCGCCGCAAAAGGCGAACTTAGCGCGCGGCCGTTCACGAACCACGTGCTGCAGCGAGTCCACGAGCGTCGTCAGGTTTTTTTCCGGGCTGAGACGTCCGACATGGATGACAAGCTCGTCGCCGGTGCTGATGCGTGAGTCGTCGAGAGGAGCGGCCGAAGCCATCTCCCCCATCGGAACGAAGTTTGGGATGACCTCGATTCGGGAACGATCCACAGCCTGGGCCGCCCAGTAGCCGGCTCCACCGTCCGAGTTAGGCAGGATCAGAGTGGCGTGCCTGCCCGTCGCGACGCGGACGCGATTCAACAGCGTGGGTGGATAGCTGAGCGCGGCGCTTCTCTCGCTCATTACCCAGGGGACGCGCAACAACCGCGCAACCCCACCGCCGACGATGTCCATGTGTATCAACCAGGTGTGCACCACGTCCGGTCGAGGGCGGCGTACAAGTTTGAATGCCCGCGCCACGAGCGACGGATCGTATTTTGCCGCGGTGGCGAGACGATGGAGCGTCACCCCGGTTCCTGCAAGTCTGTCGGAATTGACTCCGGGTCCAACAAACGCGACGTGTACGTCGTGGCCACGCCGGCTCAACTCTGACGCCAGATAGGCAAGCTGCCGCTCCGCCCCGCCGCCGGTCATTGTGAGAATCATGTGGAGGATCCTCACGCACGCACCACTGCGGACGGCCCTTCAGCCGTTTTACGTCCGACACGGCTCAAGACCTGTTCGAGCAACTTGGTAGCAACGACGACCGGCAGGAAGTGATAGACAACGAAGTAGACGAAGTAGAACGTCGACGCGCGGAACGTGTAGTACGCCCAGATGCTGATGAAAAGGTAGAGCAGCGTCGGCCAGAAATAGGACGAGTGCCTTACATACCAGCGGTGCAGAAGGGCAAGACACATGGCCAGTGCCACCCCGCGCAGCACGAGCTCAATCCAATCGAGTCCGACTGCGGCCTGCGACATGACTCCGAACATGTACCCAACGCCCGCTCCGGTCTGCCCAATGGCGTCGATGTACCACGACGATGGATCGATCTTTTCGAATGGCAGAAACTGGCTGGGGATGGGAAAGTAGAAATCGCTGACGTACACCTGCCACGGAATCGAAGTGATGTCGCCCGATTCGCGCCGTTTCTTGATGTCATAGGCGGTCGTGAAGAGTCCCTGGAATTCGTTAGCGGCGGTCAGGATGTGCTGCGCCTGTTCTTTCCTCATGTCACCCGAGCGTGTGTTTCGAATGGCGCCCGCCACCATGAACGCGGCAAGCAGCAGAGAGCCGGACACCACGAGCGTCCGAAAACTGACGCGCTTCACGAGGCGGTGGTAGAGCACTCCGGCGCTGATGAGCAGGAGCACGACCTTCCCGCGCGAGCCGAGACGGATGGCGCTGATCACCACTTCGGAGCCCAGCCACATGACCAGCGCATAACGGCACCACCGCTTCCGCCAATGAGAAAGCAACAGCACGATGACGCCTAGTTGCACGACAAACAGCGCCGATAGACTGTTGTGACTGATCTGCTGCATCAGGTACGGCATGTCGCGGCCACTGTGCGCCGCAGACATAGGATCGGCATAACTGTAGTCCTCAGGGTCGTAGTCATAAACGATCCTCAGCGCGATCTTGAAGATATAGAGCGCAATGAACATGACGGCGACAGCCGCCTGTGTGGCAGGACTCGGCAGCGCGAATACCGTCGTCTTCACCGCCTTACGTCCGCGCATGACCAGATACGACACCGCGAACGAAACGGCATAGACGACGTAGCGCCAGCCGAACATCCCGAGCTCGGCCGCATTGAACGAATACGCGTGCATGCGGCCATCGACGAATTGGTCCCACTCCCCTCTCATCATGAGGAAGCCAACCATCGGGAGCGTTCCGTACACGGTGATGGCGAGCATGCACAGTGTTCCGGCTTCGAATACCGGAGGTGAGCCGTCGCGGGCCCACATGACCATCATGTAAACCGAAGACGTTACGACAATCGCCAGCATGGGAGCGGCGAGCAACCGGTCGTCCCCTTTCAGCAGAAGAAGGGCCGCCACGCTGGCGATGGCAACGAACAGGCAGAACGCGATGGCCTGCCGGCGGCGTCGTCGAGCGGCGTCTCGGACGCTGCGGACGAATATGCGGCGCCGGGGAGGTAGTGACGCTGCGGCCAGCACGTCACTCATTTCGCATCCTCTTTCAAATGTTTCTCGTCCGCTTCACGAAAGAGCGTAGCCCGTCCCGAGAACGCGCGCGCGCTCGTTGCCGCGAAACGCAGCGCTCCCTGAGCGAACGCCGGCAAGTCGTAGCGCGCCGCCGTCAGATACCACCGGCTCATCGTTGCCGGTGAGGCGTTCGCGGCCATCGTGGCGATCCGCGCGATCAGCGATGCCGACTGAGCGCGGATCTCGCGGAGTTGTGCGGCCTCGGGCCAGATCTTCACGAACCGTTCATAGGCGCTGTCGATCAAGCGTACGAGCGGTTCGAGCGTCTCCAGAGCCGGGTAGAGCCGGGGATTCGTACCCCTCGTGAGCACGTCGATCCCGGCGGCGGCAGCAGGCTCGGCACCGATCGTCGCAGCGACATTGCTCATGAACACTTCGGCCACCCGTCGGATCGCCTCCATCGAATAACGCGAGGAGATCGACGTGCTTCTGCCGCGGTTCGCAACGAGTGTCTCATGCACACTGCGGAGAGGATGCTCGCGGCTGAGCCGCGACCAGAGCTCGAAATCCTGATTCGTGCGGAAGGTCTCGTCATACCCGCCGAAACGATCGAGCACGAGGTCGCGGCGGAAAACGACCGCCGAATGGACAAACGGGTTTTCGTACATCAACTGCCAGCGGATGCCGAGGTGTGTTTCGCACCTTCGGAGACGCGCTCGGCGGCGGCCAAGCTCGTCGATGGAGACAGCCTGCGAGCCGACCACGGCGACGTCGCCGTTGCGCTCGAGAAACGCCACCTGGCGTGCCAGACGGTCGCGAAACGAGACGTCGTCGGCATCCTGCCGGGCGATTAGAGCGCCGCGCGCTTCGCGGAGACCTAGATTGAGCGAGCGCGTGAGGCCGATGTTTTCCGGGTTGCGAATGATCCGGATTCGCTTGTCGTCATACGACGCAAGAATGGCCGGCGTCGCGTCCCTCGAAGCGTCGTCGATGATGAGAAACTCGAAATCGCGGTAGGTCTGGCCGAGGATCGAGTCGATCGCCTCGCGAAGATACCCCTCGCCGTCGTAGACGCACAGCAGCACGGTAACCAGCGGAGCGGTCACCACGCGACCTCGTGCCTCTCCAGCCAGATGCCGAGGGACATCATGATCCAGGCGCGGTAGTTGTGCTCCTCGAGCACGTCGTCGACGGGACCGCGCAGCAATTCGCGCAGTTTCGATTTCGGCCCGGTAACCCGCCGCGTGAGCGCCGCGACGTCCGGCTTCTCCATCCATGCGCCGATCGGGGAGCCGAAGCCCTGCTTGCCCCGGCCGTGCAGTTCCTCCGGCCAGTAGCGCTCGCACGCCTCGCGCAACACGAGCTTGCCGCGGTTCTCGTCGACCTTCAGCGCGGCAGGCAACGACAATGCAAACTCGGCGAGGTCGCGGTCGAGAAACGGCGCGCGCGTCTCGAGCCCGTGCGCCATCGCCGCACGATCGACCTTCACGAGGATGTCGCCCGGCAGGTAGTGCATGAGGTCGAAGAAAAGTCCCCGATCGATGCCCTTCACGTCGTCGCCAGGCCGGTACAAATCGCCGGGAGTCCACGACGGAACGGATCGTCCCCACAGCTTCTGCCGTTGGCGCGGTGATGTCGTGACGTGGCTTTGAATGTCGCCGAGCCAGGGATCCGGCCAACGGGCGGCGTAGCCAAGAGCGATCGACTTCCGCGCAAGCGCGATGTTGCGGTCGCGCAGCAGCTTGCTCGCGATACGAGCGACGATCCAGAGCGCATAGGAATGCGTCACCTGCCCTGCCCGCACGAGCATGGAGTGCCACGGATACCCGCCGAACAATTCGTCGCCGCCATCGCCCGAAAGAACGACCTTCACGTGCCGGCTCGCAAACTCGGATACGAGAAACGTCGGAATGTGTGACGTGTCGGCAAACGGCTCGTCGTAGACATCGCTCATCCGCTCGATCAGTCCGGCCACATCGAGCGTTTCCAGGTACAGCTCATAGTGTTCGGTTCGATACCGCTCGGCAACCGCGCGCGCATACGGAAGCTCATTGATGAGCGAACCGAAGCCGACGGAAAACGTCTTCACGGGGATCGCGGAGTGCTCCTGCATCAGCGCCACGATCGTGCTCGAGTCGAGGCCGCCGCTGAGAAACGCGCCGACCGGCACATCGGCGATCATCTGGCGCTTGACCGCGCGGCCGGCGAGATGCCGCAATTCCTCGGCCGCCTCGTCCATGCCGATTTGCCGTTCGCCGAGCCGCGGCCGCCAGTACGGCTCGACAGTCACGTTGCCTTCGCGCCAATCGAGGCAGTGCGCCGGAGGCAGTGTCGCGACGTCGCGATAGACCGTACGGTCCGGCGGGACGTAGCCGAAGGCGAGGAATGCGTCGACGGAAACCAGATCGAGAGAATGGCCGACTAGTTTCGACGCCAGAATCGCCCGAATTTCCGAGGCGATGACGAGCGCGCCGTCGCTCATCCGCGCGTAATAGAGCGGCTTTTCGCCGAAGATGTCGCGGGCCGCAAAGAGTGTTCGGTTGTGCGTGTCCCACAGTGCGAACGCGAACATGCCGCGGAATCGCTGGAGACAATCGCGGCCCCACTCGTGATACGCGGCGATGATGACCTCAGTATCCGAATGGGTTCGGAACGGGTGACCTTTCCCTTCGAGCTCGTCACGCAGCTCGAGAAAATTGTAGAGCTCTCCGTTGTAGGTGATCCAGTACCGCTCCGATGCATCACTCATCGGTTGTGCGCCCGAGCTCAGATCGATGATGCTCAGACGGACATGGCCCAATGCGCAGTCACGCACACTGGCCGTGCCGCGGGCGTCAGGTCCGCGATGCTCGAGCGTATCGATCATCACGGAAACGAGCTCGAGCCGGTTCGCTACCGGGCTGATGATCGCGGCAATTCCGCACATGGTTATGGTTCGTGGACGACGGCGCGGGGCGTTCGCTCAAATACGAATTCATTGCATCCGAGACCGCCGCCGGCAGTCCTCAGGTTGCGCAGAGAAAAACCGCGCTCGTGCAGGAAGCGAAAAACCTCTTCCGGCCGGGCCGTCTCAAATGGATATCCGCCGAGCCAGTCGATCCAGTCGTGCACGAGGGACATCCCGCGCTCCGATTGATAATCCTGATAACGGCGCAGCGGATTACGAAGCGACAACACATCGCCGGCAACGCCGCGCACGACCCAATACGGAACGAACGCCGTGAGCACGGCCACCCGTCCAATGGCGCTCGCGCTGTAAAGGCGCTTGATCTTCTTCCAGAGGCGGGTTTTCCGTCGCTGATCGTTATAGATTGCAATGAAGAGCACGCCGCTGTCGGCAACGAGCTCACTGGCATTCGCAATTGCGTCCCACATCCTGCCTGTGTGGTGGAGAACACCCCACGAGTAAACGACGTCCCATCGGCCGAGAGAAGCCACATACGCATCGTCGAGGATGTCACCACGTTCGACGGTCCAAGGCACGCTGTCCGGTGCGAAACGGCGTTTGATCTCGGCCGTCGTAGCGACACTCTTCGGGTCATAGTCGAACGAATGCACGCGCGCGGCGCCTAGACGAACCGCCGCCAGCGTGGAGAGTCCGCTTCCTGAACCGGCATCGAGAAACGTTCGTCCGGCGATCGCCTCCCTGCCGCCGATCATCTCGAGCATCGACGCCTCGGCAGCCTCGATGCGCCGCTCGTCGACACATTCGAGGAAGCGCGACCAATTCGCGCCGAACTCGAAGCGCACCTGGTCGCTGGCGGACGATGATGAGGTCACGCCGTGAGCTCTCCCGACTGCCGGTTTGCCGCTTTTTCCGCGACCACCCAACCAACGCCTCGGCGAAGCGTTTCCACGCCGTCTGCGCGATCGAAATACGACCAGAATTCCTCCGGCAGGATGATCCGCTGGTATGCGTGCTGGCCGTAATAGTCGTACGTATTCGTCCAGGTGGTTTTGAAATCGGGCATCAGGTCATAGTAGAGCGCCGTGGCGCTCCAGCGAACCAGGCGGCCGAGCAATGGGACATACGCCAATGCCGCAAAGAACCCGCAAATGAATAGGAGCTTGAACCGCTCCATGCGGCTCAATCGTCTTCGGAGCATCTCGTAATACCCGAGCCTGAATTTGCGGACGACGCGGCGAAGAAGACCTCGCGGAGGCGCTTGCGCGTAATGGCAGGCCAGAATACGCGCAGACGGTCTGCCCACACGGCAAAGCTCCTGCACCGTGGCCACGGAATCGCGGGTGTGCTGGATGACCCCTTCGCAATAGACAACGTCGAATTGCTCCGCTTCGAACGGCAACTGCGTAATGTCGCCCTGCACGCCCACCCAGTTTGCATTCATGCGCAATTTGCGTGCGACGACATCGATTGCCGACGAGAGATCGATCGAAACGACGTCGGCACCGTGGCGAAGCAGGTAGGCCGACTGGTCCCCCGCCCCCGCTCCGGCGTCCAGCGTCAGACGGCCGCGGAAATCGTCGATGGAAATGCCAAAGCGATCGACGACACGCATCCTCAGATCGTCGTCGGTGCGCATCTCGCTATTCCACGTCCACTGCCAGCCGAAGCTCTCGACGGTCGCTTCCGATTGAAAATCGCCGGCCGGCGGCGGCTGCAGGCCGAGTGCTTCGAGCCACTGGCGATGACGGTTCGCCGTCTCGGGAGTGAGGCGGGCCACGCAGTCGACGATCGGATATCCAGTCGACGTTCCCTCGATCCGGAGCGCGCCGCACACTGGTACCCCAGCCGGCGTACGTGCCAGCACGATCGGTTCGAGACGCTTGCCGCTGATCGGGTCGCGCCAGGCGATTCGGTCAAAAAGGGGTGAGGGAGAAGTTGAGGACATCGGGTTACGCCGTCACCGTCGCGCCTTGCTGCACGGCCTTTTTCTCTTCCGCCTTGATCATCTCTTCGATGATCGACGGGAGCTCGTGCGTGATCGACCACGACGGGAAGTGCTCCTTCATCTTGTTGAGATTCGAGATGTAGCAAATGTGATCGCCGATGCGGTTCCGCTCGTCGTACGTCCACTTCACGCGATAGCCGCCGATCTGCTCGATGAGGTCGAAGCATTCCAGCACCGATGCGGCGTTCGAACGTCCACCGCCGAGGTTGTAGACCTCGCCCGGCCGGGGATTCGCAGCGAACGCCTCGAATGCCGCGATGACGTCCGCGCTATGGATCTGGTCGCGCACCTGCTTCGCTTTATAGCCGAACACCGTGTACGGCTTGCCTGTAACCGCGACATGTACGAGGTACGAGAGAAAGCCGTGTAACTCCACGCCGGAGTGAGACGGCCCTGTGAGGCAACCGCCGCGGAAAATCCCCACTTTCATTCCGAAATACTTGCCGTACTCCTGGGCCAGAACATCGCCGGCTGTCTTCGATGCGCCGAAGAGCGAATGAACGCAACGGTCGATCCGGCAGTCTTCAGCGACACCATCAAAGTCCTCGGCGCGCGCATAGTCCCAGCGCTTCTCGAGCTCGACGAGGGGAATCTCGTTCGGCGCGTCGCCATACACCTTATTCGTGCTCATGTGAATGAACACGGCATCCGCGGCGTGACGGCGCGTCGCTTCGAGAAGGTTCAAGGTACCGACGGCGTTCACGTCGAAGTCGTCGAACGGAATGTCTCGGGCCTTGTCGTGCGACGGCTGCGCCGCGCAGTGGACGATCATGTCCGGCCGCGATTCCTTGAAGAAATCCAGCACCGCGGCGCGATCGCGAATATCGATGTCGTGCGGCGAAAAGCGCTGCGTTTCACGCATCAGCCGTTGCAAGTTCCAGCTCGTGTCGCCCTCGGGACCGAAGAACTCGCGCCTCATGTTGTTGTCGATGCCGAGCACCGAGTATCCGGCCGCATCGAAGTGCTGCACCGCCTCGGAACCGATCAAACCACTGCTTCCTGTTACCAGAACACGCATGACTCACTCCACCTTGATCGCGCTGCGGCGCAGGACGGCGCCGAGGCCAATGTCGTCGAACATCTGTTTGAAACGGTGCGTCCACATATGCTCGGCCCGAGTCCGATCGTGGTACGCCCTGGCGATACGGGCCCGCTCACTCTCGTGGCTCGCGTAATAACGCACTTTCTCCGCACAGTCGTCCAGATCCTCGAACGCTACGAATTCTTTCCCCGGCTCGTAATAGCGTTCCAGGCTGGGACTCTGACGGCAGATCATCATCGTACCCGAAAGGCCCTGTTCGAATGTCCGGCTCTTGATCTGGAGGATGTCGGCGCTGACGCTGGCCTCCATCGGCGTGTACGAGATCCTGCTGCGGTTCCAGATGTCATTGATCTCGTCGTAATGAATGACCGCGCCATAAATTGAAGGGAAACGGAACGTCACTTTGCGGATGCCGGGCCAATAGAGAAACGCCGGCGTGCGCACCATTCCCGACATGAAGCCGTAGACACGGAGACCGGCGTGTTTGGCGAGGTAGCGGGCTGAGCGCACCCGGTCGCCGTAAATCTGGCCTGCGAACGTAAAGTCGAGATCCTTCGGCCGGTCGAAGTCGCCGAATCCGTCGAAGCATCCCCACTGACTCAGGCGCAGGTTCGGATAGCGTGCCCGGTTCTGCTCGAAAATGTGCGGATATGTCGTAAACATGAAGGTGAAATAGGGAGCCATGAGGCTCGTCTGGCTCTCCCAGGCGAAATCGTCGTCGCTGTTCCAGGCAATCGTCGGCGCGTAACGCCCCGCTTCCCGAACCGGTTCACCGATGTGCCGCGCCTCCTGACAGGCGGTCTGATAGATGATGGCGTCATAGCCGCCCTCCCGCACCGTTTTCAGAAACTCCTCGCCCGTTTGCGCCGGCCCCTTTTCCTTCATGGAACGGTAATGGTCGAAATGTGCGACGTCGACGCCGAGCGAGCGGAGTACGTCCGTAAAAACGATATACAACGGCTCCACCGTATTGCTCACCCCGTAGTAGCCCTTTGTGACACAAGAAAGAATCTTCATCGTGGCGGGGTGATGCGGATGATGTCGTCAACGACTTCGACGCTGTAGTGGGGGTCCAGGGAAGCCACGATCTCACGGACGCCGTCGATCGTAGGATAGTCCGCCGTTCCATTAAACGATCGCGCGTCGTCGACGAGCAGTACGTGACCTGGCGCATTCCGTCGAAAGATCTCCCGCAACTCCTGGGCGATCGGCGTGTCGATCGTGCCGCGGGCCGTAGCGCCGCCCGAATAGTGAGCGTCAAGCCAGAAAAGGGCACGGCCGGAAAGCCCGGCCACGATTCCTGGAAGCTCGCTGGCGCTGTCGCCATGGTGAAGGTGGATGTGCGGTCTCCGCGCAAAGCGCGCCCGCGCCTTCGCATAAAACTCCTCGCTCAACTCGATCGAGTGCAGCGTCTCGAAGGACCTGGCCATCGCCGCGATCATGTCGCCGAGATAGGTGCCGGTCTCAACAAGTGTCCGCGCTCCATACCGACTGGCGTAGTCACGGACCACGCGGCGTTTGACCGCGTGCGGCATCCCAACGGATGCATCCCACATTCCGAGCCGGTAACGGATTCCCTGAATCCAATGAAGCACGCGGTAGTGGAGATACAGCAGACGCCGGCGAAGCGGGATCGCCACCGGAACGTCATTGGTCATAAAGACTCCCTGGCCATGAACAACCGCTTCATGCGGCGCCTTACAGCCTGCGACATCCAGCCGCTCCATATAAAGAGATCGCGCACGTATTTGATCGAAGCAAGAACCATGACGTATGTCTGAAACCCTCGCGAGGCTCCGGCCATCCGTGCGACCTTCACGTACCGGAGCGAGTACTTCAGATTCTCGCGCACATAAACGAGGAGCCCCGACGGCACGGACACCATTGCCTGATAGCGTTTGAAGAAAAGGATCTTCGGCGCGATGCGGCAGGGGCCTTGAAGGATCAGATCGAACACGAAAAGCACGTCCGAGGCGAAGGGCGCCCAGTGAAACACAGTCAAACCGTGGCCGAGCCCTGAGCGGCGATGAAGAGCATAAAACAGATTCGCCTTGCCGTAGCCGTCGTTCTGCAGGATGAAGCGGCGCACGCGTTCGCGCCGGCCAGCGACTTCAAATTCCGCCGTCTTGTTGACGACCCAATCGCCCTCAGGCATCCAGAAGTTCTGCACGAACGTAAAGGCCATCACAGCCGTTGGGTCGTTGTCGAGAAGTTCTACCACGGTCGCCAGATACTCCGGCGCCCAGATATCGTCAGCCGCTGCCCACATGTAGTACGGAGCGGACGTCTCGGCGAGAACGAATTCGAAATTCGCAATGCCTCCGCGGTTCTGCGTATGGCGGACATACCGCACACGGCTGTCGCTCGCCGCCAGGCGACGGCAGATCGTCTCCGTCTCGTCGGTCGAGCCATTGTCGGAGATGAGGAGATCGAACGCCGTGAAGGTTTGCGAAAGCAGAGACACGACGGCCTCTTCAATGGTATCGCCGCCGTTGTACACAGGCATACCAATGCTGACGCGTGACCCATCGGACTCACGAGGCAAAGCGGTTCCTCAATGTCAGGACAATTCGCTGGCGAACGTCACGCGCCGTCATGGCAGCGCACAATAGCGCGGCGGCGCCGGTGAACCCGATGGCCAGCAGCGCGCGCAGTGTCGTCAAGCTCGCCGGCGTGATCGCGCGTGCGACGGCGACAACGAGAATAGTAGCCCCGAGCGGAAGCAGCGTGTCCCGAAAATACCAGGGCCATTTGGCGTGAGGCAGAATACGAGTGTGCATGATGGGGATGCTGATCGTGAGATAGCCGATATTGAGGATCAGCCACGCAAATGCGGCACCAACCCCTCCGAACTGTCGCGCGAGCACGATCGTCAGCGGCACGATTACCGCGACCGCCACGGCGTTCGTATAGATGCTCAGCGAGACCCACCCGTACGCCAGCTGCAACTGATACGGAAGGAATAGAGTTGAGTGGAGCATCGTGCCGACGACGAGCACGGACAGAATCGCCGCGGTGCTCGATGCAGTCCGAATGTCGTGCGTCCACGCCAGGAGGAGCTCATACGAAAAGAAACTGATCACGACGGCGGCCGGGAATACCACCACCGACATGAGCTGACACGCGCGGTGATAAACATCCTCGAGTTGGCCCCAGTCGGCAAGCGCCACAAGAGCGGTAAAGCGAGGAAACAGGGCCTGCGAGAGCGGTCCCACAAGCCGGTACAGACTGCCGGCCGCAACGCCCGCCAGCGTGTAATAGCCGAACAGTTCCAGCGGCAGAAACCGGCTGAGCACGAGTTTGTCCGCCTGGGTCAGCGCGACTGCCAGCAGCGTGATCGCGTTGGCACCGGCGGCAAAACGCCAGATCGCGTGAAGCTCGCGTTTGTCGAACCGCGCCCGGTCGCCGGGAGGCAACGTCAGCCACACCGCGCTGCACATCGCCGCGGTCTGCAATGCATAAGCAACGGCCTGCCATTGAAAAAACGCGGACACGCTCGGCTCGATCAGAGTGAGAACCAATACCGAGCCAACGCCATTGACCACGGCAGCGGATACGTTGATGACGTTCGCCGTAACTTGACGCTCCAGTCCATAGAGCACCCCGGCGTAAAAGCTGAGGGGCCATTGCAGCATCGACGCGATGCCGATGAGAACCATCGTCCGCGTGAGCACGGCCGTCGTGAGATGGCTATCCCCAAGCCAATGCGTAGCGATCAGCGGCGCCAGCGCCGCCACAGAGACGCCGATCATCAGGGCGACACCCCAATACAGAGTCTCTGTCGTCCGGATGAGAACCCGGTTCTTGGATGCGCGTTCCGGCGATGCCGATCGAAGAGCCAATTCTCTCATGACTGCGACACTGAGGCCTGCATCGAGCGGCCCGAACAGAGACTGCAGCGCCGCAAACACCCCCACTAAGGCATAACCTTCAATGCCCATTCGCGCGATGTAAAACGGAATGAGCACCAGCGAAAGCAGCGCCGGCAGGATGCTCCCGGCATAATTCGCGGCGATGTTGCGGATCGTTTTCGTCATCGTGCGCGGAGAAGCGCCGCCGACGGGCCGCGAAGGGCTTCGACAGCGTCCACGAGCACCTCGCAGACGCGGAGGACATCCTCTTTCGTTAGATTGAGTCCACTGGGCAAATTCACTCCATACGGGGCAATCCGGTACGCCACCGGATTGCGTTCCCTCGCGCCAATCGCCGAGGGACTGCCGGCATAGGCTGGGATAGAGCTCAGCGGATGAAAAAACGGCCGTGTGTCAATGTCTGCTTCCCGCAGTTGATGGATGAGCTCTTCCTTGGAAACGCCCAACTCAGGATCGACGATCACGGTAATCATCCAGTAGGCGTTCTTCGTCCCCGGGGCCTCATCGTTCAGAGTGAGCTCCGGACGGTCCGCCAGTTTCTCGCGGTACCACTGGAAAATCTCGCGCTTACGATCCACAAGCTCATCGACTCGCTCCAATTGCGCCAGTCCGAGTGCTGCCTGCATGCTCGACATCTTGTATTTGAAGGCAACCTCACGATTGAAGAACATCGTGTCGCCGGGCGCGCGGCCGTGATCGCGGAGAACGCTGGCTCGCCCAAAGAGCTGCTCGTCATCCGTAACGAGCATCCCGCCCTCGCCCGTTGTCAGCGTCTTGGAGCCGTGGAAGCTGAAAACGCCGGCACGCCCGAAACTACCGGCGCGCCGGCCGAAGTATTCGGCGCCAATCGCTTCCGCGGCATCTTCGATGACGGCGATGCCGTGGTGGTCTGCGATCGCTTCAATGGCTGCCAGGTCGGCCGGGCTGCCATACAGGTCAACAGGAATCACCGCCTTTGTGCGAGGCGTAATGGCCCGCTCGAAGGACTCCGGGTCGAGACACCAGCTTTTCTCGTCGATATCCGCGAACACCGTCGCCGCGCCGACATACGTAATCGGCGCCGCCGAGGCGATCCAGGTCGCCTCGGGGACAATTACCTCGTCTCCTGGGCCAATACCGAGCGCAGCCAGCGCCAGGTGAATCCCCGCGGTGCAAGACGGCAGTGCGATGGCATAACGGACACCGATGTAGTCAGCAAACGCCTTCTCGAATCGATGATGAAAGACGTTCGCATTCGCGTACCACGCATTGCTGACGGCATCCATCACATAATCGATTTCTTTTTGTGTGATCCAGGGACCGGAAACAGGAATACGGCTCATACTCGTTAGTCCTTCACACAACGCAGGTAACCATCTCTGGCCACTGTAACCAGGAGCTTCGCCTCAATTCGCTTGTCAATTTCGAAGCGGTCATTTGTCTTCATGAATTCCCACACAGCCGTCTTCGGGTTGTTCGACTTACCCCACGGCCGGTCTGTGAAGAACCCCTCCGGCTGATCTTCGATGGTCGTGTCGAAGACAACGAGGTAGCTGTCCTTACCGACGAGCGGCGAGTACGCTTCCAATTCGGCCAGGACGTGGTCGTGCGTGTGATTGGAATCGAGCACGACGATGGTTCTCTTTCCAGCAGCGCGGGCGGCCACTTGCGCCACGACGCCTGCGTCTATGGATGAACCGGAGATCATGTCGATGCGCCCGGCCATCGGATGCGCCTCGATTCGCTTGCGATTGTGGTCGCGGATATCGATATCGATTCCCAGTACGCGACCGTCGCCGCCGAGAAGCTGGAGCATGGAGGCATAGAAGATCAGCGAGCCGCCGTGCGCAATCCCCGTCTCCACAATGAGATCCGGGCGAACCTCCCAGATGATCTCCTGCATCGCGCAGAGATCCTGAGGAAATTGAATGATCGGTATGCCCAGCCAGTTGAAATTGTAGGTGTACTTGAACCGGGCCGTCTCGCGCATGAAGTCGAGCCCCAGGCTGCTCAAGGCCGCATCGCCGCCCAGGGCTTCGATATTGCGCTTCTTCTCCTCGTCAAACAACTCCAATGGATCCATCGGCAGTCCTTATTCTCGAATCGTGGCAGCGCGTAGCGGCGAATTCAGTGTTGGGATGTTCCCGCACCGACTGCGCTTTGGCCAATCGCTGCCTCTCCGGCACATCGTTCAGCAATGCTCATGATCAGCGACTGAGAGGGGTTGATGACGTCGACTTTGCTGACCTCGGTGATGAGGAGCTTTGCATCGACGTGGTATTGCTCGCATGCTTTCTCGATTCGCGGCAGAAAGCTGGAGTGAAACTGCGCCGAGGCCATCGTCACCTCGAGGGCGGAGACACCCGTTCCGCCGGTCATCAGAGGCTGAATCAGCCGCTCGCCCACTTCCATTGCTTTGAGCAGGTCTACTCCTGTCTTGTAGCCCAGTTTCTCCAACAGCACCAGCATGACCTCGGTCTGTGAATTGCCGCTGCTCCGTCCCATACCGAGCATCGTCGTGTCGATCATCGTCGCGCCCGCCTCAATCGCCGCAAGGGCGTTGGCGTTTGCGAGGCCGAAGTTGTTATGACCGTGGAATCCGATCCCTGTATCGCCAACGACATCGCGGAGGCGGGCCACATACTCGCGGACCTCATTCGGCATCATGCCTCCGGCGGAGTCCACAAGGTAGACGGTCTCGGCGCCCCATTCCGCTGTCTCTTTCAGGCGGCGCTGAAACTCCTCTGGCGAGACTGCATAGGACTTCATGGCATTGTAGGAAACTTCGAATCCAAGTTTCCGGCCATACTCGATGAACTCCCGCGCCTCCTCGGAACGGGTGACGTTCGTGCCGATCCGGATGAACGACATCCCGTAATGACGGGCCATGTCGAGATGCTCCTTCGTTCCCAGCCCGGGAATGAAGAATGCGCCGAATTTCGCCTTCTTCAATGCCTGCGCGGCGGCGCGGACATATTCCTCGTCCGAGGCGGCGGCGAGGCCGATTTCGGGAACGGAAGCGCCAAGGCCGGAGCCATGTCCGATCTCGATCAAGTCGAAACCTGCGGCCTCGAGTGCCGCGCTGATGACGGACGTGTCGTGCGCGGTAAATTTGAAATCGATGGCATAGCTGCCGTCGCGGAGTGTGCACTCCAGGATTCGTACGCGGTTCATTGTCGAGATCTCCAATCCGAATTGCGGAATTTTATAATGAGTCAGCGATTATGCGGCAGCTCTTGCGTATCGATTCTGCGCTCGCCGACTCGTCGACCCACAGGTTCAACACGCGTGGGCAGAAAACTGCGGTATTTGGTGCACTCTTATCGCCGTCGAAGATGTCGGCGAGCGACCAGTAGTGATTCGATGCATTGAGCCCGTTGCGCCGAAGACTCGACGTTACGCGAAACGTGGCGTCCGCGGTCGGCAGGAGGAACGTATAGCGCCACACGGAACCGCTCGACCGCCAGTTATCGCTCTGCCGAACCGGAAGCCCGGCCAATGCCGCGTGATACTGCTCCGCGCGCTCCAGCCGCGCTTTCAGATTATCGGGGAGTTTCGCCAGTGCATCCTCGATGAGCTCGGCGACTCCATTCTCCGGGAATCGGTGAAAATACAGCTCGCGATACGCAGTCATCGCCGTACGGAACACGCCCTGCAACTGCGCTTCATTCTCAGTGCGTAACAGGTCGACAACACCGTGGTAAAGATTCCGGTGACTGAGAGCCTTGAGCGAAATGCGCGGCGACGTATCAAAGGCAGGTAATGCCGCGATCTCCCGCTCGATGGCAGCCAGATGACGGTCATCGTTGAGCAGCAATGCTCCGCCACCACCGGCGGAGACGATCTTCGTGCCTCCGAAACTGAGGACACCGAAATCACCGATTGCGCCGAGCTTGGCGCCGCCGTATTCGCCGCCCAGGCTCTGCGCCGCGTCTTCGATCACATACAAACCATTCTGCCGCGCGATCTCCATGACGCGATTCATGTCGGCGGCATGACCGAACAGATGCACGGGCATGATGGCGCGGGCCGCCGGCGTCACCGCTCGTTCCAGTGCGCCGATATCCAACGTGTAGTCGTCGAGATTGATATCGACGAACCGCGGCGTGAAGCCCGCGTATTCGATCATCTGGGCGATCGACGCGCACCCGATCGCGGGCACCAACACCTCGCCAAGTCCCGCCTGCATCTCCACAGCCTTCAATGCCAGGTAAATTGCCGTCGTGCCGTGGCCTGTGAGAATGACATGGCGGCAGCCGAATTGCCGGGCGATAACCTGTTGCAGACGCCGGAGGTCAGACATAGGTCAGCTCCGCGGCCGCGCAGCGAGCGACCTGCTCGAGCGTGGCGATAGCGACGTCGCCGTATTCGCCGGCAGCGGCAACGAGATATTCGACATTGCTGGCCACCGTTTGCAGATCATGCGCATAAAGAGGGTGCCCAACCGGTCCGCGCGTTTCCTCGGGGTGAAGAATTGTGACCACGACGTGATCGCCCTCTCCAAGCGATTCGAGATGACGCTTGAATGCTGCCCGCAGAATGTCGCTTCGGTAGGCGAGATTGAGATAACGCGTCAGCGGACGCGGGTCATTGGGACCTTCCACCGGCGCCGACGTCATCGGCACTTCGACAATCGGGAGAGCTGGAGAACCAGTAACCCGATAATCGGCCGCCGACGGCCGGTACGGCTGATTGGGCGTGACCGACCAGTCGAAGCGGCGTGACGAATCGTCGCGGCGGCGTCCGGGGATTGCGGTTGAATCGACGGTAATACCGAGCTCGCTCAGTGTCCTCATCGACTGATTGCCATGAAATGCCTCGCCGATTCGCGACGCAGTGAAGTGATAACCGCTCGCGGTCAGAGACGCATGGATCTCACGCAACGCATCGGCGCACCGGCGGTCGTCAGTCTCCGCCACGAAGGTTCCCTGCTCGTCGCGCCTGACTACATGCGGATGCCATCCAATGAAGTGGCCGGCCTGGCGCAGATTGCTCCAGATCGCATTGTGCTCCCGCAGGAGCCATGCCGCGTCGCCATAGACATCGCTCAGCTGGTTATCAGCCCGAACGAACCATGTGGCCGTTATCCCGTGGCGGCCAAAAACCCCGGCGATGCGCGGAACTTCGGCCACGCTGTCCCAGATGAGCGTATTTCGCTCGTCGGCGGCAGTCATGCCGTCATTGTCAATATCGACTGTAAAAACAAAGGAGATTGTCAAGAGAGGAACGCCGGAGTCTTATAGACCAGGAGTGTGAAATGGAAAGGGAGATAGTCGTGCCGCAACTGTACGAACGGAGTAAGTGTTTTCCCGTGCGCGAACATCTCCTCGGGACTGAAGTAGTTCAGACGCGGCTCTTCGTAATTGACATATTTGCTCAGCATGTCGACGGAGACGCAAATCCGCGCTGAGTCGAACGCCGCAGATACCGCCGCTTTGACGATGTCGTCGTTCGAGCCTTCGCTGTACCGATTGTTGAACACCTGGCACATGACGATGTAGTCGGCCTCGTGGCCGATGCCGTCACGCGAAACGTCGCGTAGCTCAAAACGGGCTTGCGGAAACCGCTCTCGGTTTGACTCGATGAACGCGGGAACGAGATCGTAGCCGATGTAGTCGACCTCGCATCCCTGAGCTCTCAGGAATTCGTAATAGTGACCAAGACCGCATCCGATATCGAGAACCGTCTTCCCATTCATCGGGCCTGCTGCCGCATGCACAGCGTGCTGAAGACGGTAATGCTCCTCCCGTCCCGGATTCAGGGAGCGTAAGTCGACACCGAATTCTTCAAAGCGGCGCGTATAACGGCCGACGATCTCTTGTTTGTCCGCGTCGGAAATCATGCCACCTCCGCCGGGCGAACGACGTCATACTGGATTCGCGCGTGCGCCTCGCGCGAGATTTGCAGCAATTCCTGATGATCGCGGCCCGTGGCCAGGAGAAAACCGGGCCGTTGGCCGCCATTTTGAGCGGCGGAAATCACGTCGCCTGGTTGCACGAAGAAACCGGCATCGACCACACCCGCCAGATCCTTCACTTCGGCGATTCCGTCGAGGCGAAGCACAGTTCCTTCGGGCAGCATAAGAAATTCGAGCAGTCCCGCCAATGAGCGTGTGGGCGTGAGATCGACCGCGTCGCCAAGAGACTGCCTGATCCGCTGCCCTACCGCGTCAATGCCGGTCATCGCGGGTATG
The DNA here is from genome assembly GCA_034664845.1 of Thermoanaerobaculia bacterium. Lineage (GTDB taxonomy): Bacteria > Acidobacteriota > Thermoanaerobaculia > Gp7-AA8 > Gp7-AA8 > JADGNZ01. The sequence goes on from JAXDGW010000010.1 coordinate 81,786, forward strand.
AGCAACGTCGCCACACCGGCGCCGCAACCACGCGCGGCAATCTCGATGAGCCGCGGCCCGGCCGGCGTAACGATGTACTCAGCATGCGTCATCCCCATTTCGATGCCTACCGCCCGAATGACACGTTCGTTCAAGCGGACCAGTGCGCCGATCACTTTGGGATCGAAAGACGCCGGATACAGGAGCCGGATATCGAAGCTGTAGGGAGGCGCGCACTTTACCTTCTCACAGATTCCAAACACCGTCACCGCACCATTGGAGACGAATGCCTCGATCGACGACTCCGTGCCCGTCATCATCTCTTCCACGAGTACCGAATGATCGGAACTGAACACGCTTGCGGTCTCGAACCACGCCACGACATCGTCAGGTGAATGCAGTTTCGCCACACCCCGGCTTGCCTGCGCATCCAGTGGCTTTACGACGACCGGAAATCCGATCTCAGCCGCGCCGGCTGCCGCTTCTTCCGCCGATCTCGCTCTGATGTATCGCGGCATTGGCAGCCCCGCCTCGCGGCAGCGCTCCCGCATGATGAATTTGTTCGTCGCAGCGACGGCCGTATGGAGACCGATGCCGGGAAGCCCGAGGTTTTGGGCGATGTGCGCGGCGGTAACTACGGCCACATCCGTTTGCTCCGCGATGACGCCATCCACACGGTGCTTTCTGGCGATTGTGAGCATGGCATCGCGATCGCGCGTGTCGGCCACTTCGATTTCATCGGCAATCCCCAGAGCGGGAGCATCGGCATTCTGATCCGTTGCAATGACGTGGAGACCCATCGCCTGCGCAGTACGGATTACAGGGACCTGCCACACACCTGCAGTAAGAACGAGTAGGCGTCGCTTCATTCGATTGAGAGCCCGGAGGCCGGAGAGAGTCTCTCCGCCGGCTTAACGGCCGCGCGGGATGACCGGGTTAAACGTTGGCGTCGTGGTGGTGAGATTGGCCGTGGTGACGACGCTGAAGCCGTTCATGAGCCAGACCACGTTCGCACCGGTCGCTGGGTTGTGCCAGAGAATGTCGCCAGTGCCATTGCCGTTGAAATCGCCCGCCCCGCCGAAACGGAACGCGCTGTTCATGGTCTGGATGAACGAGCCCGCGGCAGCTGTAGCACCGTTCATCAGCCACATGACACTCTGCCCGGTGGCATCGTTGTGCCATAACAGATCTGCCTGACCATCGTTGTTGAAGTCGACCGCCGCGGCGAGGTTGTACGCGGGATCGACCGAGTTGATCTGTCCTCCGCCGTTGAGCGAAAAACCATTCATGAGCCACATGTAGTTCGCGCCGGTGGCTGGGTCGCGCCAGAGAAGGTCGCCTTTGCCATCTCCATTAAAATCGGCGGCACCGGCAAGACGTACATTCGCAGTCGTCGTTTGTATGAAACTACCTGCCGCAACCGTGACGCCGTTCATCAGCCACATCACGTTCTGGCCGGTGGCATCGTTGTGCCACAAGATGTCCGCTTTGCCGTCGCCGTTGAAGTCGATCGCTGCGGCGAGATTGTAGGCGGCGTCGAACGTCTGGATTTGACCACCGCCGATGACGTTGAATCCGTTCATCAGCCACATGTAGTTGACGCCGGTCGCCGGATCGCGCCACAGAAGGTCGGTCCGGCCATCGCCATTGAAATCGGCAGCCGCGCCGAGCCGGACGTTCGTCGTCGCGTTGGAGATGAACGCGCCTGACTTCGTTGTGGTTCCGTTCATCAGCCACACCACGTTCTGACCGGTGGCGTCGTTGCGCCACATGATGTCGTCGATGCCGTCGCCATCGAGATCCCAACGCGCCCGCCGCACCGGGTTCACGGTTACCGTACCAGTTGGACTATCGGCAAACCCGCAACTATTCGTTACACGCACCCAGTAGCTTGTCGTGCTGGAGGGCGACACTGTGACAGACGCAGCGGTTTGGCCCTGCATCGGAGAAGACGTATTGCCGCTCGTTCCCACATACCACTGATACGACAATGGCGCGGTACCGCTTGCGGTGACGCTGAGCGTGGCCGAACCTCCCGCGGTAATCGTTTGTGATGCCGGTCCGGATTGGATCGACGGCGGAGTACACGTTGAACAACTACCGCCGGGATAAACGGCGGCGGCGGCGTGCTGGTCCCACGCCTGCAGCGCTGCGTTGAGACCGTGCGTAACACTTGCTGTCATGACCGCGGAGGAAGAACACTCCAGCGATGGATCGCTCGAGCACGGCACGTTCGGATTGTCCGCGCGGGTCTGGTCGGAGTGGCGGAACCCGAGTGTATGGCCGAGCTCATGGGCGATCGCGGTCGGCCAATCGCCACTGTTCAGGAGCAGAGAACAATTCGCGATCCCGCGGTTCATCTCCACGTCGCCTTCGGAGGTGCTGAAGAACGTCTCGGTGCCGAGCGAGTTTGTGCCGATCGTCTCCGTGACGCCACCGACGCCGAGAGTGCCCGCATATGAGTTGCTCGAGCAGGTAAACGGCGGAGCACCATAGGCGGATAAATCGCGCTCGAACAACACGGTATTTGCACTGTCAGGACCAGCGAGTCCGGTTGTGTGTGTCGTGTCGGTGCCCCCATAGGCATAGTTGATTTGGGACGGACAATCATTGGTCCAGGTGGCGAGCCCGGTCTGTACAGCGGGAAAACCATTGCCCGGCGCGCCCGGCTCACCATTGGCGTTCGCGTAGAACACTACCGGACTCGGGAAAACGGCCCAGCGAGCGCCACGCCCGCTTCCGACTGTGTACGAGGTGGCGGAAAACGTGGCCAGCGTGATGAGGGCCGGCGGCGAGCTCATCGTGCCCATCGCCCGTCGCTGACCACTTGACTCACTCATCGCGAGCGGCTGGCTGTCAATCACGTAATCCTGGCGCGCCGGTCCTCCGTGAGCTTCCGCACGCACAAAGTTCAGGAACTCGGTGGCCGCCCGGCGCAGCTCACGGTGCGACGCGCCACTGGGATCCCATCCGACGATGTCGGCCTCATCCCGAACGGCGATCGCCCGCCCGCGCACATCTTCTGTGAGGCGGAACTTGCCGAGCACGAGGTCAGTAACGGCCCACGATCGCTGTGGTGTCATTGTAAGAAAAAGAAGCACGCGGTCACCAACAGCGAAGGAAGGAGCGCCGGGGACGAATGTGGCGCGTCCATCGTAGACGCCACCGGGCTCATGCACTTCGAAAACAGCGCCCGGATCTCCTTTGATGGTTTCCTCGGATGCCATGACGGTCACCGTTTCGATTCCGCCATGCGTGTTGAGCTGAACGTATGAGCTTGTTGCGTTCGCTACTACGATCGCGTCGGCGCGCCTGACCATGTCACGATCGGGAGGCACGATGAACGTCGCGGCGTGGACGATGGTGGCAACAAACAGGAGAGAGGGGGCGGCGAGAGCTAGAGTTCTGGGCTTCATGGCGGGTCCGGAGAGTGATCGCCGGAGTACCAATGCGAAAGATCTGCCTGTCAACCGCCTCGCTCTTCAGTATAGCGGCCTCGGCCACAGCGAAGGCTGATGGGCCCGCCCAGTTCCGCTCGTTACACCTCGTACCGTCACTCATTGAGCTGATAATCGGGATACGCGCCGTCACGCCGCGAAAGGATCGGATCAGTCAGAGGCCACTGAATTCCGAACGCCGGATCGTCCCACCGAATCCCTCGGCTTGCCTCTGCTACAAAACGCGCTGACATTTCGTAATAAACGTCGGATTCGTCGGCCAAGGTCTGGAACCCGTGAGCAAAATCCTTGGGAGCGTATACCGCGCGCCGGTTTTCAGCCGTGAGCTCGACGGCGGCCCAATGGCGATACGTCGAGGAATCGCGGCGCAAATCGACGATGACGTCGAGTATCGCACCGCGGACACAGCGAACGATCTTCGCTTCCTGATGCGGCGCCGCCTGATAGTGCATCCCTCGCAGTGTCCCCTTTTTCCTGTTGTGCGAGATGTTGCACTGTGCAATGCAAGGCTCGAGGCCGAGCTCGAGAAACTCCTCCGCACAGAAGGTGCGGGCGAAGAATCCACGATCGTCTGCAATGGGCTCGATATCAATCACGTACGCACCGGCCAGTGGGAGAGCGGCGAACCTCAATGCAGAACCTCGACCTCTGGAATGAGAACGGCGAACCGCCCTCCCCACTCACGGATGTGGGCCATCTGTCTCACGATCTCGTCGCGAAGATTCCACGGAAGTATCAAAACGTAATCCGGGCGCGTCTCGGTGATCCTCTCCGGATCATGGATGGGAATGTGCGTCCCGGGGAGAAAAAGACCTTGTTTGTGAGGGCTGCGGTCGACTGTGTATTCGACAAGATCGGCGCGAATGCCACAGTAGTTGAGGAGCGTATTGCCCTTGGCTGGTGCACCATAGCCAACCACATGCTTTCCCTCTTCCCGGGCGCCGATAAGGAACTTGAGGATGGTGCGTTTCAGTTGGCTGACCCGATCGCCGAAAGTCGTGTACGTCGCAAGCCGGTCGAGCCCAAACTCGCGCTCCCGACGCTCCAAATCGGCCACGGCCGGGGAGGCGGGAGCCTCTCCCTTGTGCATTGCATAGATACGAAGTGAGCCGCCATGCGTCGGCAACTCGTCGACGTCGACGATCTCAAGGCCGTGCGCGCTGAAGATCTGCCGCGCCGTGAGCAGCGAAAGATAAGAGAAATGCTCGTGATAGATCGTATCGAACTGGTTTCCGATCATCAGTCGCATGAGATGCGGAAACTCCATTGTGACCGTGCCGCCGGGCTTCAGCGCGGTCTGTAATCCCTGAACGAAGTCGTTGATGTCCGGCACGTGTGCCAAGACGTTGTTGCCGAGGAGGAGATCGGCCTTGCGGCCTTCCGCGGCCAGTTCGGAGGCCGTGTTCTGGCCAAAGAACCGAACCAGTGTGTCGATTCCCTTCTCGCGCGCCACATCGGCGACATTTGCCGCCGGCTCGATACCAAGGACAGGAATCTGCGCCTGCCGAAAGTATTGCAGGAGGTAGCCGTCGTTGCTGGCGATCTCAATCACCTGAGACTCCCGACTAAGACCGAGGCGGACAATCATTGCTTCGCAATACCTTCTCGCGTGATCCAGCCAGCTCTCGGAGTATGACGAGAAGTAGGCGTAATCGCTGAAGATGTTCTCCGGAGTCTGCACGGCGGGCAGCTGAACGAGAAAACAGCGTTCGCACACATAGACGGTCAGCGGATAGAAAGGCTCCATCCGATCGAGCTGGTTGGCGCGCACATACGCATTCGACAAGGGCGACATCCCCAGGTCGGCAAAAATATGGACGAGCGGCTCATCGCAGAACCGGCAGGACAACGACATTACTGACTGCCCTCGAAGCGTTCGATCTGCTGGTCCATTAGAGCGGCGGCGGAGCTGCCACCCAACAATCCCCCATAAAACTCGACGAGCCAATCGACTGCGGTTTCGAGCGGAACGCGCGGCCGCCAGCCGAGGAGTGCCCGCGAACGGGTGCTGTCGAGTTTGAGCGTAACGGCTTCCGGCACGTGAGCTTCTGAATCGCGCGTCCAGGCCGCGTCGTTGCCCCAGGCACCCAAGAGGCGATCGGCGATCCACTCGACGGAATGCGCATCGCCCTCGTTCGGCCCGAAGTTCCAGGCGCCCGCCTCCGCGGTGCCGCTCCAGAGCGCTTCGGCGAGAACGAGGTACCCGTTGAGGGCATCGAGCACGAATTGCCATGGCCGGATCGCGGCAGGATTGCGGATCTGGGCCGGCGAGCCTGACGAGAAGGCGCGAATCAGATCGGGCACCAGACGGTCCTGCGCCCAATCACCGCCGCCGACAATGTTGCCGGCGCGGGCAGTCGCCACGCGGGGCGCGTTCCCGCTCTGAAAGAACGAGCTCCGATACGCTGCCGTGACGAGTTCTGCACACGCCTTGCTGTTGGAGTAGGGGTCCTTGCCACCCATCGGCTCGTTTTCGCGGTACGGCCAGAGCCATTCGCGATTCTCGTAGCACTTGTCGCTGGTGACGACGACGACCACACGCACCGCGGGGCAGCGGCGAACTGCGTCGAGCAGGTGAACGGTGCCCATGACGTTGGTCGAGTACGTTCCAACAGGATCGTCGTAGGACGCGCGGACGATCGGCTGCGCGGCGAGGTGCAGGACAACCTCGGGGTTCGCTGCCGTCATCGCCCGCTCGACAGCGGCGAGATCGCGGATGTCTGCGATGACTGATTCGATCCCGGCGCCGATCGTTGCTTCTTCGTAGAGGTTTGGCTTCGTCGGGGGATTGAGAGCGAAGCCGGTCACTGTCGCACCCGCCCGCTTGAGCCAATGTGTAAGCCACGCGCCTTTGAATCCGGTATGCCCGGTGAGGAACACGCGCCGGCCGCGCCAGAGGTCGGGCGTCATGACGTCACCATACTTTCCAGGGCGCCTTCCCCGTTCCCCAGAGTGCATCGAGGAGGGTCTTGTCGCGAAGCGTGTCCATCGGCTGCCAGAAGCCGTCATGTTTGTACGCCGAGAGGTGTCCGTCGCGCGCAAGCGTCTCGAGCGGCTCGCGCTCCCAAATCGTCTCATCGCCGCCGAGGTAATCGAATACCTGCGGCTCGAGTACGAAGAACCCGCCGTTAACCCAGCTGCCATCGCCGGGAGGCTTTTCGGCGAACGTCCGGATCTTCTCCGCCTCGATATCGATCACGCCGAAACGGCCGGGTGGCTGAACCGCCGTCAACGTCGCAAAGGTCTTTTGCTCGCGGTGAAAATCGATCAGCTTCGCGATGTTGACGTCGGCCAGCCCGTCGCCATACGTGAAACAGAACGTCTCTCCATCGACGTGGTGCCGGACGCGTCCGAGGCGGCCACCGGTCTGGGTGTCCTGGCCGGTGTCGACCAGCGTGACCGTCCATGGTTCGGATGTGCTGTGATGCACGGAAACTTCATTGCTGCGCAGATTGATCGTCACGTCGGACATGTGCAGAAAGTAGTTCGCGAAGTACTCCTTGATCATGTAACCCTTGTATCCAAGGCAGATCACGAAGTCGTTGATCCCATGCGCCGAGTACAACTTCATGATGTGCCAGAGGACGGGCATTCCTCCCAGCTCGACCATCGGCTTCGGACGAATGACTGTTTCTTCGCTGAGTCGCGTGCCGAGTCCACCGGCGAGAATGACGGCTTTCATTGGCTGACCTCGTCCGATCCGCGTTGTTGATTTCGATGGCCGTTGAACCATTCGATCGTGGCGGCGAGTCCGCCGGCGAATGACGTCTGGGACTGGAATCCGAACTCGCGCGCGGCGCGCGAGACATCAAGCCGCCGGTTGGGCTGTCCATTCGGCTTGGTGCTGTCCCACTCGACGTTGCCTTCGTATCCGACGAGGTGGCGGATCGTCTCGGCAAGATCCTTGATCGAGATCTCCTTCCCGCTTCCGAGATTCACGGGGTCCGCGCCGTCGTAGCGGCTGGCCGCTGCCACGATTCCATCGGCAGCATCGGCCGCGTAGAGAAATTCGCGCGTCGGCGTGCCGTCACCCCAGAGCGTCACGGTCGGGCGACGGAGCTCCTTTGCGTCGACAAACTTGCGGATCATGGCGGGGATGACATGGCTCGACTCGAGATCGAAGTTGTCTCCGGGGCCGTAGAGGTTCACGGGAAGAAGGAAGATGCCGTTGAAGCCGTACTCCTGCCGGTAGGCCTGAAGCTGGACGAGGAGCGCTTTCTTGGCGATGCCATACGCCGCGTTCGTTTCCTCGGGGTAGCCATTCCAGAGATCGTCTTCGCGGAACGGAATCGGCGCGAACTTCGGATAGGCGCAGATCGTTCCGAGACAGACGAACTTGGCGACGCCGGCAAGGCGCGCTTCTTCGATGAGCTGAATCCCCATGATGGCGTTTTCGTAGAAAAAACTGCCCGGATGCTTCTGGTTCGCGCCGATTCCGCCAACGACCGCGGCGGCGTGGATGATGATGTCGGGCTTCTGTGCCGCGAGATACGCGCGCACTGCGGCGGCGTCCCTGAGATCGAGCTCCTGTTTGCGCGGCGCGAGGATCGCGGCGGGCTGCTCCCGTTCCAGACGCTGGCGAATGAACGTGCCGAGAAAACCGCCGCCGCCGGTCAGAAGAACGCGCCGGCCCGGCCAGAATCCGCTCATGAGCCGCCCGCTTTCAACTGCCCCTCGTTCGCGGCGAGCATGAGGTCCGCATCGACCATCATGTTGACGAGCTCCAGGAATGTCGTCCGCGGCGCCCAGCCGAGCTTTTCCCTCGCTTTTGTGGCGTCGCCGCACAGCAGCTCGACTTCGGACGGACGGAGATAGCGCGGGTCGATGACGACACGCGTCTTTCCCGTTGCGGCGTCGATTCCCTGCTCGTCAGACCCGCTCCCTCGCCACTCGATGCGGATACCGGCGCGCTCGAAGGCAAGCTCGCAGAATTTGCGCACCGTGTGCGTCTCGGAAGTGGCCACCACGTAGTCGTCCGGCTGATCCTGTTGCAGCATGAGCCACATTGCCTCGACGTAATCCCGGGCGTAACCCCAGTCGCGTTTTGCGTCGAGGTTGCCGAGATAGAGGCATTCCTGCAGACCATGCTTGATGCGGCCGACCGCTCGCGTGATCTTGCGCGAGACGAACGTTTCACCGCGGCGCGGCGACTCGTGATTGAAGAGAATGCCGTTCGAGGCGTACAAACCGTAAGCCTCGCGATAGTTCACCGTCATCCAGTACGCGTAAACCTTCGCTACGCCATACGGGCTTCGCGGATAGAAAGGAGTCGTCTCGCGCTGCGGTGTCTCCATCACTTTGCCGAACATCTCAGACGAGGATGCCTGATAGATCCGCGGACGCAGTTCCAGCTCGCGAATGGCCTCGAGGAGCCTCACCGATCCGAGCCCGGTTACTTCGCCCGTGTACTCAGGCGTGTCGAACGACACCTTCACGTGACTCTGGGCGCCGAGGTTGTAGATCTCATCGGGCTTGACGATTCGAAGGATCCGATTCAGCGACGAGGCATCGTTGAGGTCGCCGTAGTGAAGGATCAACCGCCGGCCCAGCTCGTGCGGATCCTCATAAATCGAGTCGATGCGCTGCGTGTTGAAGGACGACGAGCGCCTGATGATGCCGTGCACCTCGTAGCCCTTTTCGAGCAGAAGCTCGGCAAGGTAGGAGCCGTCCTGGCCGGTGATGCCGGTGATGAGTGCTTTTTTCAGCGCCTGTTCAGCCATCAGTCTTGCGTCCCGGGGACTCACCGGACGGGCTTCGCCCCCTTCGGTATACACACCGAGAGATCAGCACGGGAAAGCGACCCGCTTCGCATGTTCCTTCGCCGGCAGCCCGCGTCAGGCGGACCGGTCCGGCGTGATCACCAAACGGCGCACCTCTTCGGAAAGGTGCGTGATCTCCTCCGCCAGCCGATCGTATTCATCGCGCTTGCGGCGGAGGAAGGCGCGCGTGACGTCGATCTTTTCCTCGATTCCGCGAGGTGTGAGGACGTACAGGTACGCCGACTTGTTGTTGCTGTTGCGGAAGTTCCGAACCTTGACCCACCCCTTCTCGACGAGGGCCTTGAGGCAGTAGTTCGCTTTGCCGATGCTGACGCCGAGCGCCCGCGCCACCTGACGTTGGGTGGCAGTGGGATGCTCCTCGATGTAGCTGAGAAGGCGGTAGCGGATCTCATCCGTCGGGTCGTAGGTCATCGGTCGTGTTCAACTGTTGAACGCACCACGATTTAACCATTACGCTCCGCCGAAAGCAACGCCACGGTCACCGCTTTGCGCGGCGAAGAACCGGCCGCTCAAACTCGACGGCCAGGTTCTTCCGCAGCAGAGAAACCGAGACGACGAGGCGATCGCCGCGGGCGCTGCGGACGACCACGCCCGAATAGCCGGAGAACGGACCTTTCATGATCGTGACGACGTCGTCCGGCAGAAGGTCTTCATAAACCTCGAACGATGCGCCGGCGAGTTGGAGCCGGCGGATCTGCGCGAGCTGTGCGCCGAGCAGGTCCTGATCTTCGACCTCGATGATGCGTACCGTCACGCCGCTCCGCAGCGCGACATCACGTCCCCGCGCGTCCCCGCGCAGGAATACGTATCCCGGAAACAGCGGGACGTACGAGCGAAAACGCCGCGACGATCGTTCCGAGACGTGCTCGACCTGCGGGAGATAAAACGGGATTTGCTGATCGAGCAGGCGGCGAGCCAGGACCTTTTCCTGGCGGCTCCGCACATGCGTGACGTGCCAGGGGAAGGAATCCGCGGTCAGCGCGAAGAGATCGTCGGGAAAAAGGTCGGCTTCTTTCGGGAGCAGCGGCATGGCGGCTGCGAACAGCATCACCCCCGGCACGTTTATTCCGTCATCACGCTGCTTGACGGGTCGCCGCCGCGCTGCGATCCTTGCGCGCTATGACCGATTCTCATCACGCGGAAATTGTTGAAGTCGTCGACCGGCCGGTGTCCATCAGCCATCTCACCCACACGCTGCAGGCGTATGGGCCAGCCATCTTCCTCTCAACCGCCGCCATCGCCGTTCTCTACCTCATCCTCAGCGTGGCGATTTACGTTCTCTCGCCCACGCAGCGGATCAGCTCGCAGCAGTTCCGCTTGGATTTCGAAGGCGCCTCGGAAGCGAAGTACCCGAACGGAATCAAGTTCTCGAGTAGCGATATCACCTCGACGCCCATTCTCCTGAAGGTCTTTCAGGACAATCAACTGGACCGGTTCACGAGCTTTCCGAACTTCAGCCGCTCGCTGGTTGTCCTCGAGTCCAATGCCGACTACGAGCGCCTGGCCGCCGAGTACCAGGCTCGTCTGGCCGATCCGAAGCAATCCGCGATCGACCGGGAGCGCGTCTTGCGCGACTGGCAGGCGAAAGCGTCGAGCATCGCCAAGAACGATTTTTCCCTCAACTGGTTCCGCACGCGCGACACCGCTGCCGTTCCTGAGAGTGTCGTCAAGAAGGTTCTACTCGATACTCTGAGCTCCTGGGCTCGGTATGCTGCCAACGAGCAGCACGTGCTCAAGTACCGGCTGACTGTGTTCTCGCCGGAGATGATCGGGTCGGCCGATACCGACAGCGAGCCGATCGTGGCCATTCAGGTCCTCCGCTCGAAGATCTACAAGGTTCTGCAGAACATCGATGCACTTCGCGAGGTCCCCGGGTCCGAGCTCGTTCGAGGTCCGGACGGGATGAATCTGGACGAGATCCGGCTTCGCCTGGAAGAGATCATCCGTTTCCACCTTGACCCGCTCACCGGACGCGTGAGCACGACTGGTCTGATCGCAAACCGGCCGGCCACGCTCCGGTTTCTCGAGAGCCAGCTCGCCTACGATCAACGCCACATGAAAGCCACGCAGGATTATGCGGACGTGATCCGGCAGTCCTTCGCGGTGTACTCACTCGATCAACGTGGGTTCTCACCGGACAGCGTCACCGCGGCCGCGGCGACGGCCGCGGCGCCTCCTAACCAGCAGCACCCGCAGCAGCAACGCTCCGACACGTTGATGCCGCAGATCGGCGACTCCTTCCTGGACCGGCTGCTAACCCTGACGTCTCAGTCCAGCGATATTCAATATCGCCAGAAGGTCGCGGACGAGTACCGGCGTGCTTCGGAAGCGGTCATCCCGGCGCAACAGTCAGTAGCCTACGATCAGGAAGTACTCGTCCAGGTGAGGTCCAGCGCCACCGCACCCATCGCCGGAGAAGCAGACGGCGTACGAAACGAGATCATCGCGACGAAGAATGAGGTCAAGCAATTGCTCGGCCGCGTCAATCACATTTACGATGCCGTTTCGGCGAATCTCAATCCATCCAAAGAGCTCTACACGCTCACGGCGCCCTCCGTGGTGCGCACGGAACACTCGCGCAGCCTTTTTCAACTCGCCCTGTATGGCGTAGCGGTGATCGCGCTCTCGCTGATCGTCATCATCATTCTCTGTCTTATCCACGCCCGAATCCGCGAGGAAGAGGCGGCCGAGACGCATTCAAGTGAAGCGCTCCGCACCGATGGACAACCCTGAGGAGCAGAGCGGCGGGCGCAAGTTCGCCGCTCTCTTCAAGGAGATCTCCCGCTCCCAGCACGCCGGCAAGTGCGATTCGCACGACCGCGCGGCCCTTGAAAAATCTCTGGATCTACTGCTGCGGATCGGAAGCGAACTGGGGGTCACGATTGGGCCGGCCAGCCGGGTTCTCGATTTCGGCTGTGGTCTCGGCGAGACGGTCGAGATCCTGCTTTCGCGGGGCATCGAGGCTTACGGTGTCGACGTCGGCGAGTGGTGGGGAAAGGATTTCGACGCCTATTGGCAAAAGGGTGATCTTCCTGCCGCCGGCGTTCTGGCACGTTTGCATTCCATCAACGAAGACCGCTATGTGTTGCCCTTTCCGGACGACTCGTTCGATTTGATCATCAGCACCGCTACGTTCGAGCACGTGTTCAACTACGAAACGGTCTTTCGCGAGATTCACCGCGTGCTCAAGCCGACAGGGATTTCCGTCAACATTTTCCCAGGACGCTGGTCGCCGGTGGAGCCTCACGTCGGCATTCCGATCATTCCGCTTTGCAAACACAATTGGTGGCTGGCACTCTGGGCTCTGCGACGGGGCACAGGAGTTGGCTGGCGCGAGCACTACCACTCCTTGCAGGGCACCATGAAACTCACTTGCTATCCGACGCGCAAGCAGGTCCGTCGCTACGCAGCCGCAGCCGGGGCGCATCTCGAATTCTGCGAACGGCTCTATGTCGCTCTCTCAGCCTCAAGGCCTAACCGCATCGTGCGAGCGGCGAGCCGCTTCGGTCTGGGAAGGGTTGTTTCCGCCGCCGTGGAGCGGGTTTGCCAAAGGACGATGGTTCTGCGAAAACGTACCGCGCCGGGGCTCGATTCGCGGGGCGTCGGGAGAGCGTCCGCACAGCACGGAGCGATCACGCCCTGACCACATCGAGTCCGGCAACGCCGCGCGGGACGATGTTGCGCGTATCGATGGCCAGGCGCACCTTCGCCCAGAGTGACGGATCTCTGAACTGCGTGTGCGGCGTCGAAACGACGACCGCGTCATATTGACCGATCGCTTCCGCGGTGCAGGGAATCGACCGCAGCCCCACGTCGTGCTTCCGCCCCCGCCGAGCCTGCGGTACGTAAGGATCACAGTACGCGACCACAGCACCTCGGGCCTGCAGCATCTCGATCAACTCGAACGACGGCGACTCGCGGTCGTCATCGATGTCGGGCTTGTACGAGAGCCCCATCACCAGCACCGTCGCGCCGACGATGCTCTTGCCGTGTTTGTTCACCGCCTCGACCGTGCGGTCGACGACGTAGCGCGGCATCGAGGCATTGACCTCGCCTGCCAGTTCGATGAAACGGGCCCACGTCCCATACTCGGCGGCCTTCCACGTGAGGTAAAACGGATCGAGTGGAATGCAGTGCCCGCCCAGACCAGGGCCCGGATAGAACGGCATGAAGCCGAACGGTTTCGTCTTTGCTGCCTCGATGACTTCCCACACGTCGATGCCCATCCGCTCAAAGACAACCTTCATTTCGTTCACGAGAGCGATGTTCACGGCGCGAAAAATGTTCTCGAGGAGCTTGGCGGACTCCGCGACCTCCGTCGAGGAAACAGGAACGACGCGATCGACGACGGCGCTATAGAGCTCCGTGGCTGCGCGAAGGGAGGGAGCGTCGATCCCGCCGACGACTTTCGGGATGTTCCGCGTGTTGAAGCGCTCGTTCCCGGGATCTTCGCGCTCGGGAGAGAAGCCGACAAAGTAGTCGCGGCCGCAGACAAGGCCACGCGCCTCAAAGCGCGACAGAAGCTCCTCGCGCGTCGTACCGGGGTAGGTGGTCGATTCGAGTACGACGATCTGCCCCGGCCGCAGGCGCCGCGCGATCTCTTCCGCCGTAATGCGGATGTACCGCAGATCGGGCTCGCGGTGCGTACCCAGTGGCGTCGGTACGCAGATGAGGATCGCGTCACAGTCGGCGAGGCGGTCGAAGTCGGCCGTGGCAAAGACCTTCTCGTTGCCAAACGCTTTGGCGATTCGTTCCCGGCCGATGTGCCGGATGTAGGTCTCGCCCGCGTTGAGCATCCCGGTCTTCGTCGTATCGACGTCGAAGCCCGTCACCGGGAAGCCGGCCTCCTCGAAAAGGAGAACGAGCGGAAGTCCGACGTAGCCGAGGCCGATCACGCCGATGCGAGCGGAGCGCGCTCGGATCGATTCGATCAACGTGTCGATTCTTTGCGGGCCGGATGTCGCGGTCATCGGTCGATTCCGTAGTAGGCACGATACCAATCGACGAACCGGGCGATCCCGTCACGAATCGTCGTCGATGGACGAAACCCGACCGCGGACTCCAGCTCGGAGACGTCGGCCATCGTCGACGGCACATCACCCGGCTGCATGGGCAGCAGCTCCATCGTTGCCTTGCGTCCCAATGCTTCCTCCAGCGCGGCAATGAAGTCGAGCAGCGGAACGGGCTGGTTGTTGCCGATATTGAAGATGCGGTATGGCGCAAAGCTTCTTGCCGGATCGGGAGCGTCGCCGCTCCAGGCCGGAGCCGGTACGGCCACGGAATCGATCACCCGGATGACGCCTTCGACGATGTCATCGATGTAGGTGAAGTCGCGAATCATCCGGCCGTAGTTGTAGACCTCGATCGGCTCACCGTTGAGTATCCCCTTCGTGAATTTGAATAGCGCCATGTCGGGCCTGCCCCACGGGCCGTAAACGGTAAAGAAACGCAATCCGGTGCACGGAAGGTTGAAGAGAGCCGCGTACGTGTGCGCCATCAGCTCATTGGCTTTCTTCGTAGCCGCGTAAAGGCTGACCGGATGATCGACGTTGTGATGCTCGGAGAATGGCTGCGCGGTATTCGCGCCGTAGACTGAGCTCGATGACGCGAAGACAAGGTGCTCGATACCGTGATGCCGGCTGCCCTCGAGGATGTTCAGGAACCCCTGCACGTTCGCGTCGATGTACGCCTGAGGGTTCACCAGGGAGTAGCGCACGCCCGCTTGAGCGGCCAGGTTGACGACGCGCTGCGGCTTGATGTCACTGAAGAGCCGGCGCATCCCGTCCGCATCGGCGATATCGAGACGCTCGAAACGAAAGCCGCTCCCGGTCAGACGTGCCAACCGCGCTTCTTTCAACTTCGGATCGTAGTAGTCGTTGAGATTGTCGACGCCGATCACCTCGTCGCCACGCGCGAGTAGACGTTGAACGACGTGGTATCCGATGAAACCGGCCGCGCCGGTGACGAGGGCCTTCAAAGCCGGCGCATTCTATCTGCTTACTGGAGGTAGCCGAGCGATTTCAACTTCTCGATCGTCTCGCGGTCCAGTCTTCGGGTCATGGCGTCTCGAACCTCCGCCGGCGACCCTTTCAGGTTGGACATGAAGAGTCCGAAGTACGGATCGGCGTCGCGCGCACGATCGAGCATCCCGGCTGCAAGTGCACGTTTCCTGGATCGAATCGCGAGAAGGTCAACCTGTTCAGCGCGATCCGCACGGACATCGTAGAGTCGCACCGGAGACCCGGCAAGCACCCTGCTGACTCTGTTCCCGAAATGCAGCAACTTGTAGATGCCATCCGGCGTCAGCTCGATCCGTCCCCAGTAAAAGACCCCCAGCCGCTCGAGATCTTCGACATCTTTTTTCAGTACGGCCCCTCGATCATCCTTTTGACTGGCCAGTAATTGATGGACGGCATCCGTGTACGTGAGCGCGGAGACCGAACTTACCTGCATCGATTTTCGCTTCGTCACGGCGAACATGTTCATCGAGTCGGAAGCAGGGCCGGTTCCGAAGTCTTCGCCGAGAAGATAGCCAAGAGTCCTCACGAAATCGGCATGACTGACGAGGCGGTCGGCGACACGCCCCGGCAGGATCGCTCCGTTTTCTGTGTAGTAGAGCAGCGGTACATGCAGCGTCGATTCGAACGGACTGGGCCAGTGCTCGCCGTGGAAGCCGTGATCGTAAGACTCGCCATGGTCGGCCGTGATGACGAAGAGCGTTTTCTTCGTCAGTCCGCGTGCTTTGAAATCGTCAAAGAGCTGCTTGAGCGCGGCGTCCGCCTCGCTGAGATTGGCGTCGTAGTAAGCGAATTGGTTGGCGCGGAATGCACCTGAATCGACGGCACCCAACGCCAGTTGTTCCTCCGTGGGGCCCTTCGGGGCTTTACCCGCCGGCAGCGTTTTCGAATGCCGGCGGAGAAACTCTTCGGCGATGGGAGTCACCGGCGCGTGCCCTCCCTTCAGGTGAATCATCGCGAAGAACGGCTTGCCGGAGGAGAGCAGCGGCAGACAATGCTCCCTGAATTGCTGGTACGAAACGCGATTCGAGCTCCACGGCCGCGTTGCCGCGTCGGGACCAACCGGGTATTCGAAGTGATCGAATCCCCGCTCCATCTTGTTCAGGTCGTGCAGAAAGAACGCGACCGTGCTTCCAACGGTCACATATCCCCGCTTTCGCAACTCCTCGGGAAGCCAGAACACGCCCGGGGCAAGCGGCACACCGTTGTAGAGCACTCCGTGTTTCGGCGGCACGAGACCCGACAGGAGCGTCGCGTGTGCCGGCGAGGTCGAGCCGGTGATCGTGTACGCGTGCATGACGAGCAGACCCTTGCGCGCGAGCGAGTCGAAGTAGGGCATCGTGCGCGGCGATCCACCGTATGCGCCGATGCGCGCAGCATCCGTGGCGTCGAGCGTGATGAGAACGACGTTCCACCCATCGAGGGAGCCGAGGCGCGGAGTTGGGGACGAGGCCGCGGAACCGAGGAGAAGGAGTGCGATGAAGGGAAGTGCGAGTCTTAGAGAGTGAATCCCGCCTTCCTTCCGTCGTCGTGAAACATCTTCACGGTTTCGAGCGAGTAGTCGTCGAGGTCCTTCCCCATCAGACTCAGCTTCTTGAGAATGTCGTTCGTCACCGTGATGATGTGACAGCCGATGGCGTCGGCTTGCAGGATGTTGAGCAACTCGCGAGGGCTCGCCCAGATCAGTTCGGCGCTGGGAGCAGCTTTCAGGATGCTCAGGCATTCGGTCATGATGGGAATCGGATCCCGGCCGGTATCGGCGATGCGGCCGGCGAAGACTGAGACGCAGGAGGGCACACTTGCGTTTACAGCACCGGCGACATTGCGCACCTGATCGATCGTCATGATGGCGGTGATATTCAGCTTCACCCCATCATTCGAAAGTCGCCGCACGAGCTCGTACGCCGGCTCGCGGCGCGTGTTCGTGACGGGGATCTTGACGTAGACGTTGCCGCCCCACGTGGCAATCTCGCGCGCCTGCCGCTCCATCTCGTCGAATTCATCCGAGAAGACCTCGAACGAGATGGGCCGGTCGGGGATTGCAGCGACGATGTCATGCGCGAACGCGCGGTAGTCGGTCAGCCCCACCTTGTGCATCAACGTTGGATTGGTAGTGAAGCCTTTGATGTACGGTTTGGCGTACATCTCCAGCATGCCGGCCTTATCCGCGCCATCGGCGAAGATTTTCACGTTGAGGTCTTCAAGAGGTTTGGTCACTGGTTTTCGAGAATCCAATCTGCGGCCGCTGCGAGTGAAGGAACGCGGACGAACGGAGCCTCCGGCTGCCGCTCGCGATACCCATTATCGACGAAAAGACACCGGCAACCGGCACGCTGGCCGGCTTCGATGTCGCGCCAGCGATCTCCCACCATGAACGAGCGCTCGACCTCGACGTCGTGCCGTCGTGCAGCGGCGAGGATCGCTCCCGGCTTTGGCTTCCGGCAGTCACAGTCGTCGCCGTCGTGAAAGCACGTCAGCACTTCGTCGATCGCCAGCTCTGAAGCCAGCCGCTCGTGCATGGCCTCGACCTTGTCCCGCGTCTGCGTTCCGCGCGCGACGTCCGGCTGATTCGTAATCACGATCAGGCGGAACCCAGCACTGCGCAGCTTGCTCAGCGCATCCGCGACGCCGGAGAGCACTTCCAACTCATCGACGCTTTCCGGCGGGTGAGGTTTTCCGTCACGCACGATGGCGCGGTTGATGACGCCGTCCCGATCGAGAAAGACGGCGCGCGCCACTACCGGGTCGACTCCCATTTTGTCTCGGCGGCTTTCAATTTCGGATGCGACACCAGCAGGTGCCAGATCACGGCTTGAAACGCTTCCGTGTGCGGGGTGACGTTCTGCGGATTCACGGTGGGAACGATGACGCAGGCGTCCGCAACTTTCGCTGTGTAGCCTCCATCGCGACCAACGATGCCACAGATCGTCGCACCAACCTCTTTCCCGTATTCGAGGGCGGCTACGAGGTTGGGGCTCACATTTTTCTCCCGATCGCCACCGCCGACTGAGAGAACGAAGAGCAGGTCCTCCGGGCGCAACCTGCTAACCTTCAGCCATTCGATGAACACCGACGCCCAGCCATCATCGTTCGTGCGCGCGGTCAGTTCGCTGACGTTGTCGGTCGGGGCATACGCCTCGATGCCGCAGATCTTGCGGAAGTCATTCACAGCGTGGGAGCAGTTGGCCGCGCTACCGCCGACGCCGAGCAGAAAAAGACGGCCATGCCGCTCCCGCAGCTCGGCGAGGAGGGCGGCTGTTCGTTCGATCGAATCGGCGTCGAGCGCAGCAATGATCGCGGCCGCTTCCTGAAGATGTCGTTGTGCGTAGCTCATCGGCGAGAGCGCCATTGTAGCGGGCTGTCACTCACGACATGAGCACTTTGGTACCCTCGAAATCGAAACGGAACCGCACCTCTTCCAGTCCTGCCTCACTCATCGCCCTTCGCAATCCCGTTCGATCCTCGGCGTAAAACAACAGGAACCCACCACCGCCGGCACCGACCAGCTTCCCTCCGATGGCGCCGCTGCGGCGTGCGAGCTCGTACCACTCATCGATCTGCGGATTGCTCATTCCGCGCGAGCGCCGCTTCTTGTGCTCCCAATGCTCGTGCAGCAGCTCTCCGAACTCATGACACCGGCCAGCCTCGAGCGCGCTCTGGCTGCGGTAACCAAGATCCTTGACGTAGTGGAGGTTGTCGATCATCTCGGGATCTGCCTCTTCGGAACGCGTTTTCTGATCCTGCAGGAGGCTTCCCGCGCTTCGTGAAAAGCCGGTGAAGAAGAGGAGGAGATTGTCCTCGAGCTCGAACAGCGTATCCATCGCCAGCGTCAGAGGCCGCGCCGCAACCGAGCCGTCGGGATGAAAATCGAAGCAGGTCACTCCGCCGTATGCCGCGATGTACTGATCCTGCTTCCCGACCGGCTCATGCAACCGTTCGATCTCAATCTCGCAGGCCAGCCGCGCCACCTCACTCGAATGCAGCAGCCGCCGCCGGTGGGCGTAAAGCGCCTTGACCAGCGCGGTGGTGAAGCTCCCTGACGACCCGAGGCCGGTGCCGGATGGGATCTCGGCGAGCGTGGTGATCTCGATCTGCGGCGTGCGCAGGTTCATCATCCGCAGTGCCTCGCGCAGGATCGGATGCCGCACTTCATCGACAGTGTCGACGTTCTCGATGTCGGAGTACTTCAGACGGATGCCCGCGCCGAAAGGACGGTTGACGGTAACGTAGACGTAGCGGTCGATGGCCGCGGCGATGAGGAATCCACCGAATTTCTCGTAGTACGAAGGCAGGTCCGTACCACCGCCACCCAGACTGATCCGGAGGGGGCTGCGCGTGATGATCATCGCTCTCTCTCCCGATCCCGAACCGCCGTCATCTTCGTCATTCGCACGAGCATACGCAAGCGGCAGGCGTCCCGTCGGATTATGGCGGTGAAGTCAGTCGGAACTCGCCGTCATAGGGAGAATCAGCCGCGAATCCGCATCGCCCCAAGCAACGCCAAGATTCCCGCGAGGGCCACCAAGACCCACATCGAGGCGGCTGGGATCACCGCCGGATTGACCGTGGTGATCGCTAACGTGGAGGTGTTGTTCGCTGGATTCAAATCCGTCTCCGTCGCTGTCACGGTTGCCGTATTCGCGATCGGCCCAGGCGTTGACGCGCTAGTCAACGTGAGACTGATCGTCGCGCTACTCCCGTTCGTCAACGCGCCGAGTACGCAAGTCACCGTCGTCGTTCCGCTACACGACCCCAGCGACGACGTCGCGGAGACGAACGTGGTGCCCGCCGGAAGCACATCCGTGACAGTCACATTGTTCGCCGCCCCAGGACCATTGTTGACGACCGCGATGGTGTAAGTGATGTTTCCGCCGGCAGGAAAGAGCGGCCCGCCGGTGATGGACTTTGTGATGTTGAGGTCTGGTGCCGGGACGAAAACTAACGCAGCACCGGCGTTATTGCTGTCATTTGGCGCTCCCAGAATGGCCGTGAAGCCATCGGCAGAAAGGGACACAGCATTGCCTTCGAAAGCGGTCCCTATTAAGTCAAAACCAACCAGCTTCGAGGACTGCTGAGTCCAAATCACGCCGTTCCTTTTCCAGACCCAGGCCGCCCCGACGTCATTGTTGTCGCGTGGACCGCCGATGAGGGCGGTATTGCCGTTTGCCGAGATAGATACGGAATCGCCCTGTCGAGAGAATCCCCCGAGAACGCCAGAGCCGACCAACTTGGTTCCCTGTTGAGTCCAGACTCCTCCGACTCTCGTCCAGACCCACCCGGCACCAACGACATTGTCGTCATATGCTCCTCCGACAAGGGCCGTGTTGCCATCGGCCGAGAGAGACACGGCGGTACCTTGTTGAGCGTTACCCACCGCCCCGGAACCGACCAGTTTGCCTCCCTGTTGAGTCCACACTCCTCCACTTCTGGTCCATACCCAAACTGCCCCATCGGTGTTGTTATCGAAGGGGCCGCCAACAATCGCTGTATTGCCGTCACCGGACAGGCATACGGATGTGCCTTGGATCGCATTACCCATGGCTCCCGAACTCACGAGTTTGGTCCCCTGCTGAGTCCACAACCCGCCCGTTCTCGTCCAAATCCACGCCGCCCCAACAGAATTATCGGCTGGTCCGCCTATAATGGCCGTGTTGCCATCGGCGGCCAGTGATACGGCAACGCCCTGTTCGCTAGGATTCATAGCACCTGAACCAACTAGTTTGGATCCCTGCTGTGCCCAGACACCTCCGCTCCTTGTCCAGACCCAAGCAGCCCCAGCATCATTGTTGTCACTGGGCCCTCCGACAATGGCCGTGTTGCCGTCGGCCGATATGGAGACGCTGTATCCTTGACTCTGAGGGCCAACGCCCCCTGACCCGACAAGCTTTGGTCCTTGCTGCGTCCAAACTCCTCCGCTTCTTACCCAAACGAACGCGGCCCCAATGTAGTCGTTGTCATTGAGGCCTCCAACGATGGCCGTGTTGCCATCGGCAGAGAGCGCCACAGATCTGCCTTGAGCAGCGTTTCCTGCGGCCCCTGTCGCGACCAGCTTAGGACCCTGCTGCGAGAACTGCGCGAAGGCCGAACGAGAAAGCAACGTTGCGGCGAAAAGGGCGATCAACGCAATAGAATGGCGCCGTTTCATGATCATCAGTTTAGGCGGAACAAATGAAAGCTGAGCACTCACCACTACCCAAGGTTGGAAGAGGGCTAACATCAGCCGACCAAAGGTACCGGCAATTCTTCGTGGCGACCTCCAGCTATCTTCAGCGGACTGCATCCGACACTCGCCGCCTCGACCGAGAGGTTCACGAATCTAGGCATTGATGGCCCGGAAGCCGCCAAACGATTATCGGATCCGAGTGGTTCTTACTGCAGCGTAAGGAGCACCAGGATTTCGCCCCGTCCGTTCGGTAGCGACTCTAATGCCTTACCCAGGATTGTGCCTGGGCGATGCATTTCGATCTCGCCAACCTTCACCGGCACGGATCTCATGGCCATTCCTGAACCACCGCCGGTGACCAGAAGGTCGCCCACGTGAATACCCGTCTTCCCCGCGTCAACCATCACCTTTACGCGTCCGGTCGTTGCGATCTTACATTTGCCTGGAGCATCTTCACCCAGGATTACGCCCGGATTCTCCGAGACCACGCCGGCCACGGTAGTGTCGTAGGCTCGCGACGAAGCCATGACTTCGTTCGAATGCTCCTTGTTGAGAACGACGACCGTTCCAGCCTTCATCGCAGCGTTCGCCGGGACCCATTCAGCGACGTCCTGGTATTTCGCGGCAATGTTCCCATCGGCCATAATCGCTCCCGCCACGTGAAGCATCGCCTGGGGGTTCGTTGTGCCGATGCCAACGTTGCCGCCATTCGTGACTACCATCTTTGTAGTTTCGGGACTATTGCCGGTATTGAAAAAGATGCTACCAACGCCGTTGTAGGCATTAAGAATAAAGTTACCCGTGGTACCTCTGAAGACGATATCGCCTGGCACCGCGGTCGTCGAGAACTGCCCCGCGCCGGCAGCGACGGCGAGGATTCCATCCTGCCCCGTCCGACCGACATTGTAGCCGGCATAGGCACCCGCATTGAGGCTGAACACCTGAGCGATCGTGCTGCCATTGTGTGAGTACTGGATCGTCCCGTTAGCATCCGGCGGGGTCCATTGGGCAAAACAGGGGACTGCGACGAGAAGCGCCACTAACATCATCAGACCACGTGTTCGCGAATTCATTTGAAGCTCCTTTGATGATTCCGTTCCGATGCCGATTCAGATTTCGAATCACGACGGGCCGCCCGGCCTCGGCATGATGCTGTTCACTCCGTCGATTCAGGATTGACGCCAGCCCGATCAAGAGCCACCTTACCGTCAGTATACCTCTCCTGGTCCGTCAACGAGACCAGACCTCTGAGTGCGGCTTCCTGCCGGATTGAGTTGTCGGGATTGCCTGAGCGCGCAATTGTAGTGCTTCCTGAATCAGCATGCAATTCGCCGTCTTTCTGCGCCCCGAAAGGGGGGGCTGTCATCCATCGTCTTCGGAATCTGGGGAAGTAACTTCGAAGCCCGGCTCTTCCATCAAGAATCCCGCGCCACTCTCCCATTCTCGCCAAACCACGCCATTGTTTTCATCAATCCCTCGCGAATCGAGAGAGGCGCGTTGAGGGTGGCCAGCGTTCTCAAGCGGCCACCATCGAGAACACTCCGCATCTGTTCTCCTGCTTTTGCTTCACCATGAGTCGGCGCGTCCCCCACTCCGGCGGTCGAGGCCAGAATCTCGTACACCTCATTGATCGATGTCTCGACGCCCGTGCCGACGTTGTATTCGCCCTGCCAGTCGCCATCGGACGCAGCCAGATTCGCGGCAACGACATCTCCGACGTAGACGAAATCGCGCGTCTGCGTTCCGCTTCCGTTGATCACGACCGGCTGTCCTTCGAGCAGGCGTCCGGCAAAGATGGCCACAACTCCCGCTTCCCCCTGCGCGTTTTGCCTTGGTCCGTAGACGTTGGCGTAGCGCAAGGCGACGGATGAGAGGCCGCGCACGACGCGAAAGTAGTGTAGATAGTGCTCGACGGCGAGTTTGGCGCAGCCATACGGCGAGAGCGGCGCGGTTGGATGCGATTCGTCCTGCAGCCCTCCGACCGGCTCCCCGTAGATCGCGCCGCCGGTCGACGCAAACACGACGCGCTTCACGCCGGCATCGGCGGCCGCTTCGAGCAAGCGCAACGTTCCGACGACATTCACATCGGCATCGTTGGCCGGATCCTCAACCGATTTGCGAACGTCCATCTGCGCGGCGTGATGACTGATGACATCGGGCTTGAGCGTGCGAATGAGATGGCCCGCGGCGGCATCGCGAATATCAATCTGGTGAAACTCCGCATGTGGGTTGAGGTTGCGGCGGTCGCCGCCGGAAAGGTTGTCGATGATCGTGACGCGGTCGCCGCGCTCGACGAAGGCGTCAGCAAGGTGTGAGCCGATGAAGCCCGCGCCGCCGGTGATCACGACGTGCATGGTCATGCCGGTGTTGCCGCGGCGCGCGCTGCGCGCTGCGCTTGCTCCTCGAGCAGGCTGAAAAGGTAGCGGCCGTACGTGCTCTTGGCGAGCTTCGTGGCCAGGTCACGCATTTGCTGCGCGTCGATGAGCCCGAGGTAGTAGGCAACTTCTTCGGGGCAGGCGATCTTCAACCCCTGCCGCAACTCGACGGTCTCGACGAAATTGGCGGCCTGCAACAGCGACTCCTGCGTTCCCGTATCGAACCAGGCGTAGCCGCGGCCGAGCTGCTCCACGCGCAGTTCGCCCATCTCCAGATAGACGCGATTCAGATCGGTGATCTCCAACTCGCCGCGCTTCGAAGGCTTCAGATTCGCGGCGAAGTCGCAGACGCGCTCGTCGTAAAAATAGAGTCCCGTGACGGCGAAGTTGGAGCGCGGCTTCTCCGGCTTTTCTTCGATGCTGATGGCGCGGCCGCTTTCATCGAACTCCGCCACACCGTAACGCTCCGGATCGTTCACGCGATAGACAAAGACGGTCGCGCCACGGTCGCCTTTGGCGGCTCGCCGCAGCGAGTCCGGCAAACCGTGACCGTAGAAGATGTTGTCGCCCAGGATCAGGCAGCTCGGCTCCCCGGCAACGAAATCACGTCCGATCAGAAACGCCTGCGCCAGTCCGCCCGGATCGGGCTGCGCTGCATATTCGAGCCGGATTCCCCACTGCGATCCGGATCCCAGCAGCTTCTGAAAACTCGCCTGATCCTCGGGCGTGGTGATGATCAAAAAGTCAGTGATGCCGGCGAGCATGAGCGTCGTCAACGGGTAATAAATCATCGGCTTGTCGTACACGGGCAACAACTGTTTCGACATCGCCGACGTCATCGGATAGAGCCGCGTGCCCGAGCCGCCGGCCAGAATGATCCCTTTTTTCAAGAAGCGTCTCCTTCGCCTGCATATGGTGTCATACGTTCCCGCGCTCCCCGCCTGGCGATCAATCCGATCAGCGCGCCAAACAGGAAACCGCCAACGTGCGCCCACCAGGCGATTCCCGTCACTTCCTGCGTGCGGTGCGCCGCCGCAATGGAGAGGAAACCGTTGAAAAACTGCATGCCGAACCAGATCGGCAGAAAGATGACCGCGCGGATCTCGACCATCGCCCAGTAAACGATCAGCGGCAGCAGCGTGATGATGCGCGCCTTGGGACGAAGCACGAGAAACGCGCCGAGGATGCCGGCGATGCTGCCCGAGGCACCGATCGACGGCACGGTCGAGTGCGGAAAAAGCATCGCGTGCGTCAGGCTGCCGATCACACCGCAAATCACGAAGAAGACGATGTAGCGGGTGTGTCCGAGCGCGTCCTCGACTGCGCCGCCGAAGACCCAGAGATAGATCATGTTGCCGATCAGATGGACGAACCCGCCATGCAGAAACAGCGAGGTGACGAGCGTGATCAGCACTTCAAAGATCGAGTAGCCGTAAGCCGCCGGATGAAACAACCGGACCGGCACGAAACCGAAGATGTTGATCATCGTTTCCGTGCGGGACCCGAGGAGGAGTTGGGACAGGAAGACGATGCAGTTGGCGATGACGATGGCGCGATTGACGATCGGAGTCGTTCGCGGCGGAAGCGTGTGGCGGAGTGGGATCATGGTGTGGCACAGACAGTCCTGTCTGTGTCCAGAACTTCTAGCCCAAAGCCTTCCCAATCTCCCGAACCACCTCCGCCATCTGATCCTTCGTCAGCTCCGGGAAAACAGGAATGGCCAGGGTCCCCGCGGCAGCCAGATCGGAATTCGGAAACTGGCCGCGCCCCGAGACATTGTCCGCAAAGCATTCCTGCTGCGGCAATGTCAGTGGGTAGTAAATGTCGCACCCGATGCCGGCACTCTTGAGGTGCGCCATGACGCTGTCTCGCTTCCCACCCGTGAACCGGATCACGTACTGGTTGTAGACGTGATGCCGCCGCGGCAGCTCGCGCGGCAGAATCACGCGGTCGCCGAGGGCAGCATCGGCGAAGAGCTCCGCGTAGGTCGCGGCGTTACGCCGGCGTCCTTCCGCCCAGGCATCGAGGTGGGCCAGCTTGATGTGGAGAATCGCCGCCTGCAGCGCGTCGATGCGGAAGTTCCCTCCGAGGTAGCGGTGGTAGTACTTCGGCCGCATTCCATGGACGCGAAAGTCGATGAGTCGCTCGTAGGTCTCCTCGTCTTCGCAGGTCACGGCGCCGGCATCTCCGAACGCGCCGAGGTTCTTGGATGGGAAGAAGGAGAAGGCGGCCATCGTCCCGAGCACACCGGCGCGGCGACCGTCGTATTCGGCGCCGACAGCCTGCGCCGCATCCTCGATCACTGCCAGCTTGTGTTTTGCAGCGATGCGATTGATCTCGTCCATCTCCGCGCATTGACCGTAGAGATGGACCGGCATGATCGCCTTCGTAGCCGGCGTGATCAGAGGCTCGATGACTTTCGGATCGAGGTTGTAGTCCGCCAGGTCGACGTCGGCGAACACGGGAGTCGCGCCGAGGCGGTCAACGACTCCGGCGGTGGCGAAAAAGGAGTAGGCGGGAACGATGACTTCGTCGCCAGGTCCGACGCCGAGAACCATGAGCGCGATGAGCAGCGCATCGGTGCCCGACGACACGCCGACGGCGTGTTTGCTGTGGCAATAGGCAGCAAAGTCGCGCTCGAAATCGTCGACACGTTTGCCGAGGATGAAGTACTGCGATTCGTAGACCTCGTTGGTGACGCGGAGGACTTCGTCGCGAATCGTGGCGTACTGAAGTTTCAGATCGAGTAATGGGACGGGCATATCGGGCGGAGTATATCGAGCGGGTGAGAGAACCGTTTCACGCGAAGCCGCGAAGAACACGAAGAAACTCTTTCGCGACTTCGCGACTTCGCGTGAGTGGTTCCCAACGCTTTCACGACTCCCCCCGTATCACCAACGCCAAACGCACACGAATGCGGCCGCCATCGCGGTCGTACGTGTGCGTTTTGCGTATCGATCTAAACGGCTTTGTTTTCAATGCTTTGACCGCATAAATTCATAGACGTTCTTTTTCGTGACGGCGTACCAGAGCGCAACTAACGAAGGAGAACCGAATGAACATCAAACGCATCCTCACCACCACCATCGCAGCACTCTTTCCACTCGTCGCCGCCGCCACCACACTCATCATCCCGGCCTCGGGGACGGTCCAGGGAGTCGACAACAGCCATTGGCAGACGGAGCTGACGCTGCACAACACGAGCGCCAGCGCGATCGCCGCAACGCTCACGTTTCATGACGCCGCCGGCGCCGCGGAAACATCGATCGTCAACGTTCCGCCGCGTGCCACCGTCGCCCTTGCTGACGTCGTCGCCAACCGCTTCGGACGCCAGAGCGCGACGGGCGCGATCGAGATCACGTTCGACAGCGCCTTCGCCCAGAAGCTGAGCGTAGCCTCGCGGACATTCAACAAGTTACCGTCGGGCGAGTTCGGCCAGGACATTCCCGCCGTCGATGCGTCCACCGCAGCCGCGGCCGGCAACACCATCGTCCTCGGCGGACCATCCTCCACAGCCAGCGCGCGCTTCAACTTCGGCGTCTACGCGGTGAACGCCGCCGCCGTACGATGGGATCTCATCCGCGCCGACGGCAGCATCGCCGCGTCGACGGAAGTCTCCTACGCGGCTGGCTCGCAGCGGCAGTACAACGACGGCGTCACGACTCTGTTCAACAGCACCTCCGCGGACAACGACACGGTTCACGCAGTCGTTATGAGCGGGAAGGCCATCGCCTTTGGCAGCGTCGTGAACAATCAATCCGGCGATCCGACGTACGTGCCGGGACTGCTCGCCCGCTCCGATCTGCGCATCAACTTTGTGGGCGTCTCGTTCGGCGACACGGGAGCGATCGATGTGGCAGATGGCAATCATGACGGTGTGCTGGACCGCTCCGTCGACATCCAGACCGGTACGTGGCCGGTGGCCTTCCGTGTCGTCGTCAACTCGGCCAGCGTCGCGACGTTCGAGCTGGTGAATCCGCCAGCGGACGTGAAGTTCTTCGACGCACACGGTGGCATCGTCTGGACTCCGCGAGCATCGGCGGCAGGCACGAGCCCGACGCTCACGCTTCGCGTCACGGCGGACGGATCAACCGAGATCATCACGATTCCGGTCAATCTGCGGTAATCCTCGCGAGGGACGGGGGGAAACTCTCGTCCCTTTTTGAATCAAAACCATGCACCACAGAGGCGCAGAGAGCACAGAGAAATGATTAAACTCTGTGACCTCTGCGCCTCTGTGGTTCAAATCATCAGCCGAACACGATCTTCGCGAAGCGCCGCTTTCCGACCTTCAGCACATACGACTTTCCGCTCGACGCATCGAGCGTTGCGCGCGGGTCGCTCACCTTCGCATCATCGACGAGCACGCCGCCCTGCGCGATCACACGCTGCGCATCTTTGTTCGACTCGGAGAGACCGGCCTGCACGATGACTTTCGATAGCAATTGCGCCTCGGCCGCGGCAGGCAGCGTCGTCTCCTCGATCTCCGCCGGCGCCTGTCTCTCGCTGAACACCCTCCGAAACTCCGCCTCGGCGGCATCAGCAGCAGCGGCGTCGTCGTGAAAGTCGCGAATGATCGACTTGGCCAGCTCGCGCTTGGCCTCCATCGGATGCAGCGCTCCCGACTCGACTTCGCTCCGTTTCTCCGCGATCGCGGCGGGCGTCAAATCGGTGCAGAGCGTGTAGTACTTCCACATCAGATCGTCGGAGATCGACATCACTTTCCCGAAGATCGAGCCGGGCTCTTCGTGGATGCCGATGTAGTTGCTGAGCGACTTCGACATCTTCTCGATGCCGTCGAGTCCTTCGAGCAACGGCATGGTGATGACGACTTGCGGCTCGAGGTTGTACTCGCGCATCAGATCGCGGCCGACCAGCAGGTTGAAGAGTTGATCGGTTCCGCCCATCTCCACGTCGCACTTCAACGCGACCGAGTCGTATCCCTGCGCAAGTGGATAGAGAAGCTCGTGGATGGCGATCGGTTGATGCGCGTCGAATCGTTTGCGGAAATCGTCCCGCTCGAGGATGCGCGCCAGCGTGTACTTCGCCGCGAGGCGCACCATTCCTTCCGCGCCGAGGGCGCCGAGCCACTCGGAGTTGAAACGTATCTCGGTCGTGGCCGGATCGAGGATTTTGAAGACCTGCTGCTTGTAGGTCTCGGCGTTCGCCAGCACTTCCTCTTTCGAAAGCGCCGGACGCGTAGCCTTCTTGCCGGTCGGATCGCCGATGAGTCCCGTGAAATCGCCGATCAGAAAAATGACGCGATGCCCGAGCTGCTGGAAGTGCTTCATCTTCCTGATGACGACGGTGTGCCCGAGGTGGATATCTGGCGCCGTCGGATCGAATCCGACCTTGATCGTCAGCGGCTTCCCGCGCGCCAGCTTGGTCTTGAGGTCCTTGCGTTCGATAAAGTCGACCGTCCCCTTGCCGAGAAAGTCGAGTTGTTCGTCGAGTGTCATGGCGCGCATTGTAGCGGCGGTAGCGAGGTCGCGAGGTTTGCGGGGTCGCGCAGTGGTTGCTGGGTTGCTGAGTTGGCGAGTTGGCGTGTATGGGCGATCTTCGTCGCGCCGAGCTTATAGATGCCGACCGAGCAACCAAGCAACCTGGCAACTCAGCAACCCAAACCGCGACCCCGAGACCGCGAGCCCCCGCGACCGCATTTGACAGCCACCGCTCCCGTCTCTACACTCCGCAAACTCAATGAGCACCCACGTCGCCCAGCAGCACCATCATCACCACAGCTAGGGGTGCCGTGCGCGCCCCGATCGGACGAGGGGCGCTCAGCGACGATACGTAGCCAACTGACCTGAACCTCTTCCGATTTCGAGAAGAGGTTTTTGAGTTTATGGCCACGAAATCGAGATACCCGACAGGTGTACGGCCGCTCTTGGCCGAGGAGACCGCGCGCCGCCGGCGGATGGAATCGCGCTTCGTCGATGCATTCACCGGCGCCGGCTTTGCCGAAGTCGTGCTTCCGATCATCGATTATGTCGAGCCGTACGCAGCGCTGGTCGAGCCTGCGACGGCAAAGCAGAGCTATCGATTCGTCGACCGCGAAGGCGACCTGATCGCCATCCGCTCCGACTTCACGCCGATGCTGGCTCGCGCGCTCGCGCCTGCGATCACGCCCGAGGATCTGCCGATGCGGCTCTTCTACCGCGGCGATGTCATCCGCGTCGAAGCCTCCCGCCTCGGCGCCAACCGGGAGTTGTTCCAGATCGGCGCGGAGATCGTCGGCGACGACTCCATCGACGCCGATGTAGCGATGCTGCGGCTGGCGGCCGATCTCGTGCGCGCTCCCGGCGACGAGCCGACGGTCGTCTACAACGACGTCT
The DNA here is from genome assembly GCA_034664845.1 of Thermoanaerobaculia bacterium. GTDB lineage: Bacteria > Acidobacteriota > Thermoanaerobaculia > Gp7-AA8 > Gp7-AA8 > JADGNZ01. The sequence goes on from JAXDGW010000010.1 coordinate 111,893, forward strand.
CGATCGCTGCCGCGTTGATCGCGCAGTCGGCGCCTGTTCGTGAAGCGCTGGCGGCGAAGCGGATGACCGCGGGAGTGCCTGCTGCCTTACAAACAATCGTCGCGAAACTGATCTCCGGCGACGCGACGTTGAGCGATGTTGCGCCGTTCGCGCCTGAGGCGGCGGCGAGGTTGTCGGCGATCGAGGAAGCGGTCGCCGGCGACAGCATCTTCACGTTGCACCTCGACGACATCGAAGACAGCGGCTACTACACTGGCCTTCGCTTTCGCGTCTACGCCGGCGGCGCGCGCACGAAGGTTGCGCAGGGCGGGCGGTACGACAACCTCTACGAACGCTTCGGCCAGCGCGCCGCGGCGATCGGATTCACCTTCACGATCGACGACCTGGATTGAACGATATGCGCATTGCGATACCGAAAGGACGGCTGCAGGAGAAGGCGCTCGCCGTCTTCGCCAACGCCGGCTACGACGTGCCTTCCGAGGCGGATCTGAAGACGCGGAAACTCGTGTTCGAGCGCGGCGGCATCGAATGGATCTTCGTCAAAGATGGTGACGTACCGGTCTACGTCGAGCATGGCGCCGCCGACGCAGGCATCGCCGGACTCGATCAGATCCTCGAGCACGAATGCACCGCCTATCAGCCGGTCGAGTTTCCGTTCGGCCACTGCAGGATGATGCTGATCGCCGCGCCGGGCGCGCCTCCGCTGACGAAAGTGGCCACGAAGTATCCGCGCATCACGCGGCAGTTCCTCGACGCGCGCGGCGTTCACGCGGAGATCGTCCCGCTGAGCGGCTCCGTCGAGCTCGCGGCGGTGCTGAACCTCACGTCGCACGTCGTCGATCTCGTCGAGACCGGCGAGACCGTGCGCATTCACAAACTGGAGATGCAGGAAGTGGTCGCGGAGATTTCGCCGCGGCTGATCGTCGGAAAGAACTTCTATCGCACGGAACCGAAGATGGTGAGAGAACTGATCAACAGAATTGAGGAGAAAGTCCTGTCATCCTGAGGCGCCTTGGCGGCTCAGGATGACATCAAAATCCAAATGCGAGTCTTTAACGCAAACACCCCCGAATCCGACGCCGCCTTGCGCGCGATTCTCGATCGCCGCAGCGCCACGAACGAGAACGCGTTGCGCGTGGCCGACGAGATGATCGCCGGCGTCCGCGCTCGCGGCGATGGGTATGTGGCCGAGGTCATCGCGAAGTTTGACGGCGTGACGATTGGGCCGGACGCGATCCGGACTACGCCGCGCGAGGTCACGATTTCGACCGAGATGCAGGCAGCCATCGATCTCGCCATCGACCGCGTCGAAGCGTTCCACCGGCCGCAGCTTCCGCAGTCGTACACGCTTGGCAATCTCGAGCATCGCGTGCGGCCGATCCGACGCGTCGGCGTCTATGTGCCGGGCGGACGCGCCGTTTACCTCTCGACGCTGATCATGACCGCGGTCCCGGCGCGCATTGCGGGAGTCGACGAGATCGTCTGCATCACAACTTCTTCTGCTGCAGATCGCGACGAGCTTCATTACGTTTGCAACCGCCTCGGCGTCCGCGAAATCTATCGCTGCGGCGGCGCGGCAGGCGTCGCCGCGGCGGCGATCGGAACGCAATCTCTCGCTCGCGTCGACAAGATCGTCGGGCCGGGCAACGCCTACGTCACCGCCGCGAAAATGCGCCTCATCGGCGAGGTGGGAATCGACATGACCGCCGGCCCGACCGAGCTGGTGGTCATCGCCGACGACACTGCCGACGCACGATTCGTCGTCGCCGATTTGCTCGCGCAAGCGGAGCACGGCGCCGATTCGGAAGTCATCCTTCTGACGACTTCGCAAACGCTGGCCGCGCAAATGCCGGAGCGCGCGCTCACATTCGTCGTCGCCTCGCTCGACGACGCGATCGTGATCGCCGACCGCATCGCGCCGGAGCATCTCTCCATTCACACCCGCGATGCGGCAGCGATCGGAGCGCGTGTCCAAAACTGCGGCGCCATCTTCTGCGGTCCGTTCGCGCCGCCCGCGGCCGGCGATTACGTCGTCGGGACGAATCACGTGCTCCCCACCGCCGGCAGCGCGCGTTTCTTCTCCCCCCTCGGCGTCTACGATTTCGTCAAGCGCGCCAACGTCATCTCCCTCTCCGCCGAAGAGCTTGCGGAAATCAGCGATGCCGGCGAACGGATCGCCACGTTCGAAGGACTGCCCGCTCACGCCGCATCGATGGCCATCAGGAGGACCGCATGAGTCGCGCTGTCGTCGCCGCCATGACCGCCTACACGCTGGAGTTGCGTGAGGCCGAGATCAAGCTGAATCAGAACGAGAGTCCGAGCGATTTTCCGCAGGAGCTCAAGGAGAGAGTTCTCGCCGAGATGGCGCGGCGCTCGTGGAACATCTATCCCGACTTCGAGTCGATGATGCTTCGCGGCGCGCTGGCGAAGGCGTACGGCTACGAAGCCGCGAACATTCTCGTCGGCAACGGCTCGAACGAGCTGCTTGCCGCGACGATCCCGACGTTTGTCGGCCCCGGAACGCCGGTCGTTTTTCCGAAGCCGACGTTTGCGCTGTACGAAAAACTCGTCGCCGTCGCCGGCGGCATCGCGCTGCCCGTCGCGGTCGATCCCTCGACGGGACTGCTGCCGCTCGACGAGATGCTCCGCGCCATCGCCCGCTGCGACGACGCTGTCGTCATCGTCTGTTCGCCGAACAATCCAACGGGCGGCGTGCTGCCGGACGGCGGGATCGACGCGCTCCTCGCCACCGGCGCGACCGTGCTTTTCGATCGCGCGTACGGCGATTTTGCCGAGGATGTGATGCCGGAGCTGAACGACCGGCTGGTGACGTTCTCGACGTTCTCGAAAGCGTGGGGAATGGCCGGATTGCGCGTCGGCTGGCTCGCGTCGACGGCATCGACCTGCCGCGAGATCCGCAAAGTGAAACTCCCCTACTCGCTGAACATCGTCAGCGAATACGCCGCCGCGACGGCGCTCGAGAACGGCGAGATCCGTACGCGCAACGTCGCCGCCACGATCGCCGAGCGCGCGCGGATGTTCGCGGCGATGCAGCAAATCGACGGCGTGACGCCGTTCCCATCGCGCTCGAACTTCATCGCGTTCACGACACAGCGCGACGCGAAGGAAGTCTTCAACGCGCTGCACGCCAGCGGCATCCTTATCCGCGACATCAGCGCCGCGGTCCCGAACGCGCTGCGCGTTTCGGTCGGGACGCCGGCACACAACGACGCATTCCTCACCGCTCTCGATCAAACAATGAAGCAGGAGTAACCGATGCGACAAGCAACCATTACCCGCACCACCAAAGAAACCAACGTCGCGGTCACGCTCGATCTGGACGGCGACGGCACGCATTCGAAGATCGACACTCCCGTCGGTTTTCTGTCGCACATGCTCGACGTCATCGCGCGCCACGGCCGCGTCGATCTCGACATCGTCTCCACCGGCGACACGCACATTGACTATCACCACACGGTCGAAGACACCGCCCTCGTCCTCGGCGAAGCCTTCGCCCAGGCCCTCGGCGACAAGCGCGGCATCCGCCGTTTCGGCCACGCCTACGTTCCGCTGGACGAAGCGCTGGCGCGCGTCGTCGTCGACTTCGCGGGCCGGCCTTTTCTCGTCTTCGACGTCCCTTTCGACCGCGAGATGCTCCTCATCCACAAGGATTTTCCCTTCGCACTCGTCGAGGAGTTCTTCAAGTCGTTCGCGAACAAATGCGCCTGCAACATCCACGTCGATCTCATTCGCGGCCGCAACGGCCATCACGCCGCCGAGGCGATTTTCAAGGCGTTCGCGATCGCGCTGCGCGAGGCGAAGAGCGTGGTTGGGAGCGAGATTCCGAGCACGAAGGGTGTGATTTAACGAAAGGGGTCAGGTCGAAACCGAAACTGACGACGGCCATCGATGAACCACTCGCTCTACTCAAGCTCGTCGTCAGTTTCGGTTTCGACCTGACCCCTTTCGCTAACCCATGATCACGACTCTCATCGATTCACCCGTCGCGAACGTCGCCAACATCGCTCGTGCGCTGCGCACTGTCGGCGCGGAGCTGGTTGTCACGCGCGATCCGGACGCGATTGCAGCGGCGGAGAAACTTGTCCTGCCGGGCGTCGGTTCCTTTATCGCCGCGATGCGATGGCTCGAAGAGAATCGCATCGATGCAGCGATCAGCACGGCGGTCAAACGCGGCGCGACGCTGCTCGGCGTTTGCGTCGGACATCAGCTCTTGTTCGATCTCTCGCACGAAATGGGGAGCACGCGCGGCCTCGGCTTGGTGCGCGGCGAAGTACACAAATACGAGGGCTCGCTTCCGGTACCGCAGATCGGATGGAATCGCGTGAAGGCCGCCGAGGGCTCGGCACTCTTCGACGGCGTCGAGAATGGCGTCTTCTACTTCGTCAACTCCTACGCGGCTTCGAACGCGCCCGACGAGATTGCGCGCGCTGATTACGGTAGGCCGTTCACCGCGGCGGTTCAACACGATCGCGTGTTCGGCGTGCAGTTTCATCCCGAAAAATCGTCGGCGGCAGGTCTGCGCGTCTTGAGGAACTTCGTGACATGGACGTAATCCCTTCGCTCGACCTCCTCGGCGGGCAAGTCGTCCGTCTGCTGCACGGCGATTTCGCGAACGTGACGGCGTACGGCGATCCGGAGAAGGTTCTCGATTCACTCGAGGTGCCACGCGGATCGCGGCTGCACATCGTCGACCTCGAAGCGTCGCGCAGCGGCAGACCGGTCGAACTGGAGGCCGTGCGGCGATTAGCGAAACGCGATCTGCGCGTTCAGGCCGGCGGCGGAATTCGCTCGCTCGCCGATGCGAAGGCGTGGATCGACGCCGGCGCCGAGAAGGTCGTGATCGGAACCGTCGCCGCAGACGCGCCCGAGGTCTTGCGTGAGATCGTCGCGGCGCTCGGCGCCGATCGCGTCATCGCCGCCGTCGATGTGCGCGACGGCGTCGTACGCGTGCACGGCTGGGAGCGTGACGCGGGCGCGACGCTCGCCGAGGTTCTCGAGCGCGTCGAATCCCTCGGCATCAGAGAAGCGCTCATCACCGACATCAACAAAGACGGCGCGATGCGTGGGCCGTCGTTCGCGCTTTACCGCTCGCTGCGCACGAAACTGCGCATCATCGCCAGCGGCGGCGTCTCCACCCTCGGCGATGTCGTCTCGCTGAGCCGCATCGGCAGCGTCGGCGCATGCGTCATCGGGCGCGCGCTGCTCGACGGCCGCGTGCAACTCGCCGAGGCGCGGGCGCGTGTGGCGACACCGAACGCGATTCCGGAGCGCGTCATCCCCTGCCTCGACGTGCGCGACGGCCGCGTGGTCAAGGGCATCAACTTCGTCGATATCCGCGACGCCGGCGATCCGGTCGAATGCGCCGTGCGATACGAAGCCGAGGGCGCCGACGAGATGGTGATTCTCGACATCTCCGCGACCGACGCGAATCGCACGACGGCTCTCGACACGGTGCATCGCGTCTCCGAATCGTTGTTCATCCCGCTCACCGTCGGTGGCGGCGTGCGGACGATCGAAGATTTTCGCGCGTTGCTCCGCGCCGGCGCGGACCGCGTGGCCATCAACACCGCCGCGCTTCGCAATCCGCGGCTCATCGCCGATTGCGCCGCCGAGTTTGGCGTGCAGGCCGTCGTGCTTTCGTGCGATGCCAAACGGATCGGCGATCACTACGAGGCGATGGTGCGCAGCGGCAAGGAATCGTCGAGCGTCGATGCCGTGGTGTGGTGCCGGCGCGCCGAGGAGCTGGGCACGGGCGAGATCCTGCTCACGTCGGTCGATCGCGATGGAACGAACGCGGGATACGACATCGAGCTGCTGCGCGCCGTCACCAGCGTCGTTCGCATCAGCGTCATCGCCTCGGGTGGCGCCGGCTCTCTCGAGCACTTCCGCGACGCCATCGAAGCCGGCGGCGCGCGCGCAGTGCTGGCGGCGTCGCTGTTTCATGACCGGCGGCTGTCGATTGGCGATGTGAAGCGCTTTCTGGCAAATGAAGGGATACCCGTACGATGACTGATTTGAAATTCGACGCATCAGGCCTCATCCCCGCAGTCATTCAAGACGCGCGAACCGGCGAAGTTCTGACGCTCGCGTACATGAATCAGGCTTCGCTCGACCGCACGCGCGAGAGCGGTGAGACGTGGCTCTGGAGCCGCTCGCGCAAGGAGCTCTGGCACAAAGGCGCGACGTCAGGCAATACGCAGCGCGTCGTCGCCATCAGTGAAGACTGCGACGGCGACGCGCTCGTCGTCAGCGTCATTCCGAACGGACCGGCGTGTCACACCGGCGCGCGATCGTGCTTCGCCGGCACGCCGCCGCGCACGCTCGATCGGCTGATGAACGTTCTGCGTGATCGGCGCGAAAAGCGTCCCGAGGGCTCGTACAGCGCGAAGCTGTTCAGCGGAGGACGAGGCAGGATTGCGAAAAAAATCGGCGAGGAGGCCACCGAGGTCGTCATCGCCGCGCTGAGCGAAACGCGCGAGCGCATGGTCAGCGAGATCGCCGATCTGGTCTTTCACGTCACCGTGCTGATGGCGGATGAAGGGATCGACTGGAGCGAGATTGAGGGGGAGCTGGCGGGCAGAGAAAGGTAAACCTGTCATCCTGAATCGCCGAAGGACACGAAGTGCCGGAGGACGATGAAGGACCCCCCGCGCATGTGCACGGTCGGGTGGTGGAACTGGTGACAACGCAATGCGCAGGGGGTCCTTCGACCGTCCTCCGGCACTTCGTGTCCTGCGGCGGCTCAGGATGACAGCGTGGATGACAGGGGACGACTGCGCGGGTCATACGAGCGCTCGCACCACAACCCTTGACGAGCGACCGCCTGCCGAATCGCGAGGAGCTTCGGCGACAACGCGCGAAGCGCAACCAACCGACAACCGACAACGCGCGAAGCGCACTAAAACGCGTTGAGGATGTACTCGAGCGGATTCACCGGGTTGTTGTTCAAGCGCACTTCGTAGTGGAGGTGCGGGCCGGTGGAGCGGCCGGTCGAGCCGACGTACGCGATGATGTCGCCGCGCTTGACGTGCTGGCCGGGCTTGGCCGCGTACGCCGAGAGGTGGCCGTAGCGCGTCGAGTAGCCGTATCCGTGCGAGAGATAGATGACGTTGCCGTAGCCGTTGGCCCATTCGGCCTTGACGACGATGCCGTCAGCGGGGGCGCGTACGGCCTGTCCGATGGCGGAAGAGATATCGACTGCGTTGTGAGTGCCGGCTTCACCGGTGAACGGATCGGAGCGGCCTCCGAAACCATCCGTCAGGATTCCGCGGACCGGCGCGATCGACGGCGTAGATGCCAGGAGCTGCGACTGCGCCACGAGCTTCTGTTCGAGGACTGACAGATCGCCTTCGATACGGCGGGAGCGGAAGGCCATCTTGTCGACGTCATCGCGATACGGATTGTCGCCCAGGTCTGAGGGGCGAAGGCCGCCGACGCCGCCCTGCTGCGCGCTGTCATCGAGGCTGCTGATTCCGGCGTAGATCGCCAGTTTGCGGGTGCGGTCTTCAACGGTGCGAAGCTGCCCGCGGAGTGATTCGACCGACTTGCTGAACTGTTCGTTGGCGGTCTGGAGGTCTTTGTTCTCGTGGCGAAGTTTGCTGAGCTCGTGCGTCTGCGAGAGCGAGGTGAAGTACTGGACGGAGAAGAAGGTCGATAGACAGAGAGAGGAGGTCAGGACCGACAGAACAGAGAAGAGCAGGCGGTGGGACACCTTCAACTTCCGGAACTTGGCCCGCGCATGCGGGACAAAGATGATTGTTGAATAGCGTTGATCCATGCGTACTCCTTAACTCGGGATGGCCGACTGGACGACGGCAGTGAGGGGCGTATTCTATGGAAAGAGCGAGCGGAGTCAACGCAAAAACGGCGGTAAGTTGTGGGAGCACAAGCACTTCCGGGCGCGTTTTATGGTGTTACCCCATATTCGGGACGGATGGCTTAAGGTTTCCGTTTCATAACACAAATAACTTTATGTTGAGGTTGTCCTGGAGCGTGCGAAATGGGAGCGGATGCGCATCTGCACCGGTCGTTGTGCATGTCCGCGTTCGCGCCGCTCACACTCCCCAGCCCACTCCCCGCATCCCGTGCTATCCTCCCGCCGCCCTTCCCGAACGGCGACAAATCTCTCTAAAACAAGGTCTGTATGAACGTCAAAAAACGGCTGCTCGACGGTCCTCGAATGAATCGCGCCATCCGGCGCATGGCCATTGAAATCCTCGAGAAAAACCGCGGGACCGATGACCTCATCATCGTCGGCATCCGCAGCCGAGGAGTTCCGATCGCCGAGAGGATGGCGAAGGAGATCGAGGAGATGGAAGGGCATCCGGTCAGCTCCGGCATCCTCGACATCACCCTTTACCGCGACGACCTGACGACGATCGCGCCGCAGCCGGTCGTCAAGCCGACCAAGCTTCCCGAGCCGATCGACGACAAGATCGTCGTCCTCGTCGACGACGTTCTCTACACCGGCCGCACGGTTCGCGCCGCGCTCGATGCGCTGATCGACTTCGGCCGTCCCAAGGCAGTCATGCTCGCCGTCCTCATCGATCGCGGCCACCGCGAGCTCCCCATCCACGCCGACGTGATCGGCAAGACAGTCCCCACCGATGCGCACGAAGTGATCAAAGTGAAGCTGGTGGAGACGGATGGCGAGGACGAGGTTTTGATCATGGAGAAGTGATGTTTGCGGTTGCGAGGTCTCGGGGTTGCGCGGTAGCGCAGTAACACCGCGAGACCGCGAGACCGCGAGACCGCGAGACCCCGCCACCGCCAACATGCGCGCCTCCACATCCTCGCTCCGCTCGAAAGACCTTCTCGGCATCGAGCAACTCCTTCCCGAAGAGATCGAGTTGATTCTCGATACCGCAGAGGGATTCAAGGAAGTGAGCGAGCGGCCGGTGAAGAAAGTGCCGGCGTTGCGCGGGCAACTCATCATCAATCTCTTCATGGAAGCGTCGACGCGGACGCGGGTCTCGTTCGAGATCGCGGAGAAACGCCTCTCCGCCGACACGCTCAACTTCACCGCCTCCGGCTCCTCGGTCGAAAAAGGCGAAACGCTCATCGACACCGCCGAGAACCTCGTGGCGATGCATCCGGAGATGATCGTCATCCGGCATAAGTATCCGGGCGCGCCGAAGATGCTGGCGGACCGGCTGCCGAACGTCTCGATCATCAACGCCGGCGACGGCGCGCACGAGCATCCGACGCAGGCTCTCCTCGACGCCTTCACCATCCGCGAGCGTCTCGGGCGGCTGGCCGGCGTCAACGTCTCGATCATCGGCGACATCGCTCACTCGCGCGTGGTGCGATCGAACATCCATCTGCTGACGAAGATGAAGGCCAACGTCACCGTGGCCGCGCCGCCGACGCTGCTGCCGGCGGAGATCGGAAAGATGGGCGTGCGCGTCGTTCACTCGCTCGACGAAGCGGTGTCCGGGGCGGACGTCATCATGATGTTGCGCATCCAGCTCGAACGGCAGGGGAAGCTGTCGTTTCCGTCGCTGCGCGAGTACTACAACACGTTCGGCCTGACGCCGGAGCGGCTGAAGCGCGCCAACAGCGAGGCCATCATCATGCATCCCGGTCCGATGAACCGCGGCGTGGAGATCGCCAGCGATGTGGCGGATGATCCTCGGCGCTCAGTCATCCTGGAGCAGGTGACGAATGGTGTGGCGGTGCGGATGGCGGTGTTGTATCTGCTGGGGGGAGCGCATGGCAGTGAGTGAAAAACCTTTTCATCCGCAGATGACGCAGATGTACACAGATCTGCGTTCATCTGCGACATCTGCGGATAAAAAATGAATCTACTGATTACCAACGGCCGCGTCATCGACCCAAGTCAGGAGCTTGACGCCAAACTCGACGTCCTCATCGAAGACGGCGTCATCGCGCGCATCGACAAGCGGATCAAGGCTGACGTCGAGACCATCGATGCCGACGGACTTGTCGTCGCCCCGGGGCTCATCGACCTGCACACCCATCTTCGCGAGCCCGGTCAGGAGCACAAAGAGACGATCGCCACAGGCACTCGCGCGGCAGTTGCGGGCGGCTACACGGCAGTCTGCGCGATGGCCAACACGCTGCCGCCGAACGATGAGCGCGCCGTGACCGAGATGATCATCGCCGAGTCGCGGCGGAACGGCGCGTGCCGCGTCTACCCGATCGGCGCGGTCAGCAAAGGCCTGATGGGCGAAGCGCTGGCGGAACTGGCCGACCTTCGCGCCGCCGGCTGCGTCGCAGTCAGCGACGATGGCAAACCGGTCTGGAACGCGCAGCTGATGCGGCGCGCGCTCGAGTACTGCTCCATGCTCGGCATCCCGGTGATCGCGCATGAAGAGGACGCCAATCTCTCCGACCACGGCGTGATGCACGAAGGCTATTACTCAACGCTACTGGGCCTGGGCGGCATCCCCGCGGCATCGGAGGAGACGCTTGTGGCGCGCGATGTGATTCTGGCGCGTATGACCGGATCGCACGTGCACATCGCCCATTTGTCGACAGCCGGTGCGGTCGACTCCGTGCGTCACGCGCGCGCGGCCGGCGTTCGCGTCACCTGCGAAGTCACCCCACACCACCTCACCCTCGGCGACGAGAGCGTGCAGTCGTTTTCGACGAACCTGAAGATGAATCCGCCGCTGCGCTCGAAGGAGCATCGTGACGCGCTCATCGCCGGCATCGCCGACGGAACGATCGACGCGATCGCCACCGATCACGCGCCGCATCACTTCGACGAAAAGAACGTCGAGTTCGATCTCGCGCCGTTCGGGATCATCGGCCTGGAGACTGCGTTTGCCGTCTGCTACGACCAGCTTGTCCGCGCTGGCGTCATCGCAATCGATCGCCTGATCGAGCTGATGTCCTGCGGACCGGCGCGCATCTTCAATCTGCCCGGCGGAACGCTGCGCAATGGAGCGTTGGGCGATGTGACGCTGATCGATCTCGATTCGAAGTTCACCGTTCCGGCAGCGTTCCGATCGAAGGCGTCGAACTCGCCCTTCGTTGGCCAGACGCTGCACGCCCGGCCGGTGGCCACGATCGTCGGCGGAGCCGTTCGCTATGACGCACGCGCCGTCCGTCCGAAGAAGAAGGGAAAGAAATGAGCGACCTCCAGCCCAAGCGGGTCGTCATCGTCGACGATTCGCCTGCCTTCTGCGTTCTCTGGTCGAATTTCATGACCGAGCGCTACGCCGCGACGGCAAACGTCGAGACCTACTCGCATCCGTACGATGCGTTGCCCAAGATCGACGACACCATCGACCTGCTCATCGTCGATCTGGAGATGCCGGGGATGGATGGCAAGAAGTTCGTCGACTACGCGCGGGCCAAAGGCGTCCCGGCGCGGCGCATCGTCGTCACCTCGTCGCACTCCGCCGACGAGCTACACCAGCGTTTTCGAATCGGAGAGACCATCGCCGTCATCAACAAGACCGAGACGAAGCAGCAGGAAGCGTTTCTGATGATCCTCGACTCCGTGATGCGGCGCTAGCGCGCGTTGTCGGTTGTCGGTTGATTGCCTTTGGCGTTATCAACGGCAACGAAGCTAACGCGCGAAGCGCAATCATCCGACAACCGACAACGCGCGCTAGCGCCGCATATAATCACCCCGTGACGGTCCAAAGCCCGGCGGCTCCATCCGCCGAATCTGCGCCCGCGTTTACGCTGAACGATTTGCTGGTCTACATGGCCAAGCAGCAGGCGTCGGACCTCCATCTCAAGCCGATGAGGCCGCCGCTTCTGCGCATTCGCGGGAAGCTGGTGCCGGTGAAGAGTGATCCGATGAAGCCGGCCGATCTGGAGAAGATGCTGCTCCCGCTGCTGAACCGCGTCCAGAAAGACAAGTTCGAGGCGCTCCAGTCCGTCGACTTTGGCTACGGCGTACCGGGTGTGGCGCGCTTCCGTGCGAACGTCTACATGCAGCGCGGCACGGTGGGAGCGGTCTTCCGCCGCGTTCCCATCAACATCCAGACCATCGATGCGCTGGAGCTCCCCGACGCCATCCGCGATCTAACGCAGATTCCGGACGGACTCGTTCTCGTGACCGGGCCGACCGGCTCCGGGAAGTCGACCACGCTGGCCGCGATGATCTCGCACATCAGCGACACCGAGCCGCTGCACATCGTCACGATCGAAGATCCGATCGAGTTCCTTTTCATCGACAAAATCGCCGCGATCTCGCAGCGCGAGGTCGGCACCGACACGCCCAACTTCCGCGAGGCGCTGCGCAACGCCATGCGCCAGGATCCCGACGTCATCATGGTCGGCGAGATGCGCGACGTGGAGACGGTGGAGACCGTGCTCACCGCGGCGGAGACCGGCCATCTCGTCTTCTCCACGCTGCACACGAACAACGCCGCCCAGACCATCGACCGCATCATCGACATCTTCCCGGCCGACCAGCACAAGCAGATCCGCTCGCAGCTCGCGCTCGTCCTCCGCGGGATCATCTCGCTCAAGCTCATCAAGACGACGACCGGCACGCTGACCGCGGCGGTGGAGATTCTCAAGAACTCGCCGCGCATCGCCAAGCTGATCGAAGAGGGACACACCAAAGACATCCTCGACGAGATGGAGAGCTCGGTCGGGCTCTACCGGATGCAGTCGATGAATCAGTCGCTCATCGCGCTGCTCGTGCATCAGAAGATTTCGTATCAGGACGCGATGGCGCTTTCGAGCGACGCCGACGACCTGTCGCTCAAAGTGCGCAAACTGTTTCCGCAGATTGAAGAGCGCGTCCGCCAGGGGGGAGAGATGGCTCCGAGCTATTCCGATTTCTCGCAGATCACCGAGCTGATGGACATCAAACGGCTCTACGAAGAACAGGAAGTGAACTGGCGGCAGCGCGTGGCCGTGAAAGAGGAGGAGGTCGAAAACCTCAATCACGACATCGACGTCCTGCGCCAGCAGATGCAGCAGGGCTCCGCCTCGCGATCCCAGCATGAAGAAGAGATCGCCCGCATGCGCGGCGACACCGAGCGCCTCCGCGCCGACGCCCAGGCCAAGATCACCCAGCTTCAGGAACGGATCAAGGAGCTGAATCAGAAGCTGATGGCGGCGGGAGGGGGAGTGAAGAAGTAGGTGTGCGGGTTGTCCGGTTGCTGAGTTGCAGAGTTTCTGAGTGACACGGCAACCCAGAACTCAGCAACCTTGCAACCCAGCAACCTCCCACCAACCATGACAACGCCCACCCGCGACCTCACCACCTTCCCAAACCCCAACCCCGAGCGCGATTACGAGATCGCGTTCGAGGCGCCGGAGTTCACTTGCCTCTGCCCGATGACCGGGCAGCCCGACTTCGCCACGATCCGCATTCGCTACGTGCCGGACGCGAAGTGCGTCGAGCTCAAATCGCTCAAGCTCTATCTCTGGTCGTATCGCGATGAAGGGACGTTCCACGAAGCGGTGACGAACAAGATCGCCAATGACCTGATCGCCGCGCTCGATCCGCGGTTTCTGTATGTCGAGGGCGATTTTTATGTTCGCGGCGGGATCAAGACGGTGGTGAAAGTCGAGCATCGAAAGTAGTTCTCGTGCTCAGAAACCGGTTCACCACAGAGGCGCAGAGTACACAGAGACCTCAGTGCACTCTGCGTCTCTGTGGTGGAAAAAAGGCCTCTACAACGACGGCTCGCTCCCTGTAATCACCCGGAACGCCTCGATGTACTTTTCGCGCGTCTTCAGCACCACATCCTCTGGAAGCTCGGGAGGTGTCGACGCTTTGTCCCAGCCGGTCGTTTCCAGCCAGTCGCGGACGAACTGCTTGTCGAATGACGGCGGATTCGAACCGACTGCGTAACGGTCCGCGGGCCAGAAGCGGGAGGAGTCGGGCGTGAGCGCTTCGTCGATCCAGACCACGATGTTGCCGCGGGTGGCGTGTTCGTCGATGCCGAACTCGAACTTCGTGTCGGCGATCATGATGCCGCGCGTTTCCGCATACTTGGCGGCACGTTTGTAGATTCGCAGCGTCAGGTCGCGGAGTTGCGAGGCCAGATCGTCCCCAACGATTGCGCACATCCGCTCGAACGAGATGTTCTCATCGTGGCCGGTCTCTTCCTTCGTCGCCGGCGTGAAGATTGGCTCGGGCAGACGGCTGGCGGTCGTCAGTCCCGCTTCCAGCTCGATCCCGCAAACTTTCCCCGTCTCCTTGTACTCCTTCAGACCGGAGCCGACGAGGTAGCCTCGCGCAACGCACTCCACCGGCACAACCTGGCACTTGCGCACAATGACGCTTCGGCCACGAAGATCGGGATGAGCGCGAACTTCCGCGGGAAAAGCATCCCACTCCGTTTCGAGAAGATGATTCTCGATGTCGCCGAAGTGGCGGAACCAGAACGTCGACATCTGCGTGAGGATCTTTCCCTTGTCCGGGATGCCCGGCGAGAGAACGACGTCGAAGGCGGAGATTCGGTCGGTAGCGACGAAGAGGAAGGAGTCGCCGAGGTCGTAGACATCGCGGACTTTGCCGCGGCGGGCCAGTGGGAGGGGGAGGCTGGTCTCGAGTAGGGCGGGCATATGGATTCCTGGGAAAGCACAGACAAGAGTGTCTGTGCCACACAAAAACAGGTTCAATGTGGCACAGACACTCCTGTCTGTGCCGGTCTCTATCTCTGATCGATCCCTTTGTAATCCCGCCTCGGCGCTCCCGTAAAAATCTGCCGCGGCCTCGCGATCTTCTGATCGGCGTCGTTCAGCATCTCGCACCACTGCGCCAGCCAGCCGGAGACGCGCGGGATGGCGAAGAGCACGGGAAACATATCCATCGGGAACTTCAGCGCCTGGTAGATCAAGCCTGAATAGAAATCGACGTTGGGGTAGAGCTTGCGTTTGACGAAGTACTCATCCTCGAGCGCGATGCGCTCCAACTCCAGCGCGATGTCGAGCAGCGGGCTCGTTCCCGTGACCTCGAACACCTCGTAGGCAACCTTCTTGATGATCGTGGCCCGAGGATCGTAGTTCTTGTAGACGCGGTGGCCGAAGCCCATCAGCTTCACACCTTCGCCGCTCTTCACCTTCTCGATGAACGCGGGGATACGGTCCTTCGATCCGATCTCCGTCAGCATCCGGATGACCTGCTCGTTCGCGCCGCCGTGGAGCGGGCCATAGAGCGCGGCGCATGCGGCGGCGACGGCGGAGTAGGGATCGACGTGCGAGCTGCCGACGACGCGCATCGTGCTCGTCGAACAGTTCTGCTCGTGATCGGCGTGGAGGATGAAGAGAACGTCGAGGGCGTGCTCGAGCGCCGGATGCGGCTCGTACTCGAGCTCCGTCGTCTTGAACATCATGTTGAGGAAGTTGGCCGGATACGAGAGTCGATTGTCCGGGTAGACGTACGGCATCCCCACCATGTGCCGGTAGCCGAATCCGGCGATGGTGATCATTTTTGCGATGAGCCGTTCGATCTGCCGGTCTCTTGCTCCTTCATCGAAGATGTTCTTGGCCTCGGGGTAGAACGTTCCGAGCGCGCTGATCATCGCGATCAGCATGCCCATCGGGTGAGCGTTGTAGCGGAAGGAATCGAGAACGCCTTTGAGATTCTCGTTGATGAAGGTGTGGTACGTGATCGTGTGTTTCCACGCTTCCAGCTCCTCTTTGGTTGGAAGCTCGCCTTTGAGCAGCAGCCATGAGGTCTCGAGGTACGTGCTCTTCTCCGCGAGTTGCTCGATCGGGTAGCCGCGATACTCGAGGATGCCTTTGTCGCCGTCGATGAACGTGATGGCGCTGCGGCAGGCGGCGGTGTTCATGAACGCCGGGTCGTACGTCATCATCCCGAAATCGTCGTCGGCGACTTTGATCTTGCGCAGGTCGGTGGCGCGGATGGTCTCGTCGTTGATCGGTACTTCGTACGTCTTGCCCGTACGGTTATCGGTAATCGTGAGGCTGTTGGTTGGCAAAAGACTTCCTCCGGTCGAATCGAGCGCGTCAATCTATCAAATGTCGGCAGATCGCGCAGCGGTAAGCGTCAGGGCCACGATCGCGGCGGTCTCTGCGCGAAGCCGCCGGATGCCGAGTCGTTCGAACGCGCAGCCGTGTTCGCGAGCGGCCTCGATCTCCCGTTCGGTCCATCCCCCCTCGGGGCCGATAAAGAGGGTTGCCGAGGCGCTGGGTTGCCAGGCTGTCTTCTCGGCGTCCGCATCGAAGAGGACTCTGACGCCCTCGCGTCGGATCGCCACGTCGAAATCGACCGGCTCCTCAACGGACGGGATGACCGACCGTCCCGACTGCTTCACCGCTTCGAACACGATCTTCCGCCAGCGCTCGGCCTTGCCGCGATAGCGCTCGGCGCGGATCTCGACGCGTTCGGTGACGAGCGGAATGATCGAGCGGACGCCGAGCTCCGTCGCCTTCTGCAGCACGAGGTCGAATTTGTCGAGGTTGATGATCGCCATCGCCAGATGCAGCTCGGCGCGAGCCTCGCGGTCTGGCGCCGGAGCGGTGAGCTGCAATTGCTCCGACGAGTACTTTGCGACGAACGACTTCCCTCGGCCATTGAAGACTTCGACCTCTTCCCCCTCGCGCACGCGCACGACGTGCGCATGATGCCGCTCGTCGCGATTCAGCGAAACGAGGGAGTCAGGGAGGAGATCTGCGTCGATGAAGAAGCGGTGTTTCATGGGGTTTCGCGTTCGGAGCGGTGCACGCACCGTGTCACCCAACGTTTCATCCTGAGCCAACGGACGGCGAAGGACTCAGAATACGCCGAGCATGGCGAATATTTTCGCTCCGCGGGGCTGCCATGATCTTCGTATTTTGAACTACTACTTCGAAAAACATCGAGATCAGATTGCGAAGTAGGAACTTAAGTCTCGCGTGACGGCGGTGTTTGCTCACGCTCGGCTGATAGGCTCGCGTTATCGGCCCAAGCTCCGTGCTACCTTAGCTCTCTCATTCCCATGGAGGAGGTATCGGCATGGCTGAAGCGTCAGAGCAGTCAGTGGAGGAGGCTGGGCGAACCCGTGAGATTGATCCGCTGGTCAAGGAATGGGAGAAGCGTCTATGGGATCTCGCCAACGCAATCACCGGCTTCACACTGGCGCAAAGCCTGCTGAGCGCGTACAAGTTTGGCGATGATTCGTTCCGATCGAACTTCAAGACTGCGTGCATGATCTACGGGATCATAGCGGCACTGGCCATCGTTACTGGTCTCGAACTTTTCGCCGTCGCGTACTGCAGGTCCGCAGCTCTCAAGCTGCTGCGAGGAGGCGATGCCGCACAGGAAGCCCTCTCAAGGGAACTCTGGATCGGAGTGACCCGAGGCCGTTTCGCAGCGGTGGTTCTCTTTGCGTTGGCCCCGTTGGCGGGGCTGCTCGGTATCTTGTGGCAAATCCACGGTTAGCGAAGTCGACTTGGCAGATCCCCTTCGCAACGGTCTGTTGTGGATAGTGTCTCGACCACGAGACCGGACAGAACTGAGTTCTTTTTCCGCGCTAGGTCGGCTCTGAGAAATCGGTTGCGGGCGAAGCCAGCTCTGTGCTCTCTGCGCCTCTGTGGTGAGTCGCTTTCCGGCTAACGCGAATACAGCGTCACCGGGAAGCGCTTCTGGCCGAACGGCGTCTTGTAGTACGCGTCGCCGTGGATCGTGTAGTGGGCGCGGTTGCCCTGCACCATGTCGGCGATTTCATGGAACAGCGCCTTGAAATTCTTGTAGCCGGCGCGCGTGCGCAGGTGAACGTCGCCCATTCCATGCGCGGGAATATGCACGCCCTGCTCGGCGCGCACGCTGCTGAGGATCGGCGTGTCGTTGATGGCGAGATCGAAGTCGAGCCACTCCAGGTTCAGGCCGACCGGGTTCGGATTGTCGACGACGATCGTGAAATCGAAATCGATGGCCGAGGAGGAGAGGGGGAGAGCGATGGCAACGTGGGGGATGACGCTGCGCAGCGAATAGCTCGGGTTGACGATGTTGGATGGCATCAGCGAACGGCATCCCGAGAACGTCAGCGTGATCGCCGAAAGGGCGATGCAGGCCGCCGTCAGGAGGGTTGCGAACACCAGCGATCGTTTGGTCACGGAACGCCGCTTTTGCAAAGCGCTGGCCCACTGTTTCTCGCTCGTTTTTCAACGCCAGCCCGCCTCCAGCCCCGATTTCCGTGTGGTATGGTCTGCCGGTTGCAAACCAGTCTGGCGAGCGGAACGTAGGAGAGCTACTTGGGCATTTCTGCCATCATCGCGGCGTACAACGAGGAGAAAACGATCGCCGGCGTTCTCGGCGTTCTCACTCGTAATCGCCTCATCGACGAGATCATCGTCGTCAGCGATGGCTCCACGGATGGGACCGTCGACATCTCCCGCTCCTTCGACGTCACGACGATCGCTCTCCGCGAGAACCGCGGCAAGGGCTACGCGATGCGCGTTGGTGTCGACTACGCCACACACGACGTCCTCTTTTTCGTCGACGGCGACATGTTCAACGTCACCGACGAGCACATCGAGTCGCTTTGCCGCCCCGTCGTCCGCGATGAGTGCGACATGAACATCGGCGTCCGCAATCGCGGGCCGATCCGCAACTTTTTTCACCTCCAGATGAAGGTCGGGCCTG
Source organism: Thermoanaerobaculia bacterium (assembly GCA_034664845.1). Lineage (GTDB taxonomy): Bacteria > Acidobacteriota > Thermoanaerobaculia > Gp7-AA8 > Gp7-AA8 > JADGNZ01. Next base: position 130,446 of record JAXDGW010000010.1, read on the forward strand.
TGCTCTCCGGCATCCGCGTCATGCGGCGCGAGGTGTGGGACACGGTTCCGCTTCGGTACCAGGAGCGCTTCAAGATCGAGGCGGCGCTCAACTTCTTCTGTTCGCGCGCCGGCTTCCGGCAGCGGCAGACGGTGATTTACGACCTCGGCCATCTGATCAAAGAAAACAAGCGCGGAATCGGGCCGGGCCTTGCGGCGCGGTGGGAGATGACGCGCGAGGTGGCCCTTCTTCATTGGGACCTCTACGCGGTCGAGACGTGGCGCTCGGATGTTGAGTACGACCCGGTGCCGCTGGCCGAGTACGACCTGTTCGAGTAGTGGCACTCCGTCGCACTCTCGTCGCCCTCGCTGCGCTGGCCTTCCTCGGCGGCCCGGCCGGCTGCTCACGACGCGCGCAGTTCGAAGAGCGTGAGATCCACCTCGGCACGCACGCCTACAAATACCGCGTCTGGCTTCCTCACCACTACACCAAGCTCCACCAGTGGCCGGTGATTCTCTATCTCCACGGAAGCGGCGAGCGAGGCTCCGACAACCTCCGGCAGATCACAGGAGGTCTCGGCCCGGCCGTGGAGCGTTTCGGCGAGCGCTACAAAGCCATCGTCGTCTTCCCGCAGTGCGAAGACGCGCAGGAGTGGTACGGAGAGATGGAGTCGATGACGATGGCGGAGCTCGACGACGCCGTCCGCGAGTTCCACGGCGACCGCCGCCGCGTCTACCTCACCGGCATCTCGCTGGGCGGAGCCGGCGTCTGGTACATGGCGCGTCACAGCCGCACCTTTGCCGCAATCGTCCCGGTAGCCGGCGAAGTGGTGCGCACTCCCGACGATCCGTTTCCCACTGACCCGCCGCCGGACATCGCCCGCATCGTCGGAGCGCCCGATCCCTACGCCACGCTCGCGGAGAAGATCGGCAACACGCCGGTCTGGGCCTTCCACGGCGCGAAGGACCCAGTGATCGCGGTCAGCGAGTCCCGCTCGATGGTCGCCGCCCTGCGCAAGGCCGGCAACAACGCCCACTACACCGAGTATCTCAACGCAGGTCACGAGATTTGGGACGCCGCGTATGCCGACGCAGGAATGGTTCACTGGATGCTGCAGCAGAAGTTGAAGTAGCCGGCAACCATCAATCACAGACGTTCTCACGCGAAGCGGCGAAGGTCGCGAAGGAGAGCATCGCAAAAATCAAACCTTCGCGTCTTCGCGGCTTCGCGTGAGAACGTCTGTGCGCCGGACAACCCCGCGAAGATGGCGTGGAACCTCACTCAATTGCTCACGCGCCGCGGAAACGGCGGCCACGATAGCGCTGCGGTGCCGCTCCGCGTCCGATGCGAGCGCGAGACAGGTTTCCGCTGCGCGTTCCGCTCCGATCCTCGTCGGCACGCAGAGGGATTCGAGCCCGAGGAGATCGAGAACCGCGTGCTCCTTGAACGTCACCTCGGGAGCGAGCGAGATTGCCAGCGCGCCGCCGAGCATCGCCAGAATCATCGCGTGGAGACGGCTCGAAATGACCAGCCCGCAGGCCGCGTAGAGATTCGAGAGCTGCGCAGGATTGCCATCGTCATCGATGACGAAGCGGGGATCGAGCTCCAGGCATCGCGCGAGCTCGAGGCTGATTGCCCGGTCTTCGTCGCACTGCACCACGACGACGATCTGATCGAACAAGCCCGATGCCACGAGCCGCTTCGCAACGTGGACGAAGAGAGCCACATGCGCATCGCGCCGTTCCTCCGGGCGCAGGGAGGACGAGATCACGAGAGCGAGTATGGCGACGTTCGCGTCAAGCCCGTGACGGTCGAAAAATGCGGTACGCGCTGGCCGCTCGATGTTCAGGGCAAATGCGCTGTCCGGCAACAGCACCGACCGCCGGTGCGCCACCTGTTTCTGCACCTCGGCCTCCGACACGCGGTCCCGCGGAAACACCACAGCCGCCTTCGCAGCGCACCAGCGAAACAGAGCGCGTCCCAATCGCGAAGGGAAGGGTCCGACTTGCGCTCCCACGAACACCGAAGGAACACCGATTTTCTGCGCGGCCAGCAACGGGAGCAGGCGGATCAGGAATCTCGCGTCGTCCCGGCGCGTACCACCGATCGTCTCGAAGTGGACTCCACCGACCGAGACCGCCAGATCGCAGTTGCGGATCCATTCGAGTGTGCGGTTAGAGCTCTTCCGCCCGCGGCCGAAACGAAACACCTCGGTCACGCTCTTCGCAAGACGCCAGAGAAGAGCAGGCGTGCCTTTTCCTTCGCCATCGAAGAGCGGCGGCAGGATCGTGACGTTCGGATACTTGCGCCTCGTGTGCCGGAATCGATCCGCCTCCGGTGGAGTCACGGCAATCGGAACGATGGCCACCGACGCCTGTGGGAAGGCCTCCAGAACGAAATCGATCGACGCCCATGTCAACGCGCACGATCCGCGATTGCTGTCGCTGGTTACATTGACGAGAACGATCTGCATGCTGGTGGGGTAGGAGATCAGCGAGGAGGGGGATGCGGCCGTTTTCGCTCAGCCGCTACGACGCGCTATCTGTCCGACGCACAATGCCCGCCGCTCGATAATCATTCCGGGGCGTTCGAGAACGACGACGGCCGCACGCTTCAGGCCTTTCCCTCAACTGCTCCGCGAAGTCTGTTCAACAAGCGTTGCCCCCGTCCGAGGAGAACCTGGTCCCAGCTCGGCCAGACCGTGCTCACGCATCCGGGACGATAGAACGTCGCCGTGAGGCTGCGCCGTGAGAGACGGCAGCTCTTCGCCACAGGGGAAACGGCATGCCATGAATTGTCGGAGCGCACCAGGACAGCGGAGTTTCCAACCAGCGGCGAAACGGTTCTGGCGACATCGCCTGGATCCGACGAACGAAGGACCGTCAGGCAGCCACCGTCATCGTCATTCCACGACTCGTTGAAGTACATCAGCTGTGTGACGATCTTGTTTCGGTGGTCCGGGTGTGCGCCGTGCGATCCTCCCGGAGGATAGTGAAAGACATTCACCTCGAGCGGCGCGCTGCTCAGATCGACACCGATCAACGACGACAACGCTGCTCGGTACGCCGGAGAGAAAAAGTCGTTCGCGAGCGCCCGCCATGCTGGGCTGAGCTCATTCGCTCTCGAGATGGATCGCTCGCCCATGCGGATCAGGCAGCGGATCTCGTATGCGAAATCCTTCTCGCCGTCGTAGTCCTCGAGACGTTTGAAATGGTCGTCCGGAAACGTGGCCGCCAGCGCGGCTGCATCTCCCGGCGAAAAAAGCTCATCGATTTCCGCCCATCGGTACGGCTCGGTTTCAAGCTGCGACCGTGAAATCCGGTCCAGATCGATCATCATCGCTACTCACCCTCTCCGGAACAGTTGCGCCACGTCAGGAATGACGATCAAGAACCTGACGGGATCGACAGAACACCGAGCGTACCGGATCGTTTGCGCCGAGGGAAGATTCATCCGCATCCTGCTACAATCGCCCCCTTCCAAAATGACAGCGCGCAGTTCCCGCCTCCTTCTTCCCAAAACCCCTAGCAAAGGAGAAAGACGTGTCCGATAGCATGACCGCGACGGCGGTGCTCGATGAGCCCCAGGCCGGCGTCGCCTCCATCGTCAACGATTGCACGATCCACGTTGCCACCGTCAACGGCTCGGGATCGCAATCCTCGAACAATGTCCTGATGCGCTCGATCTTTCAGATGGGCGTGCCGGTCAGCGGGAAGAACATGTTCCCGTCGAATATCGCCGGTCTTCCCACCTGGTTCACCATCCGCGCGAACAAAGATGGCTGGATCGCCCGCAAGCGCGAGGTCGACATCATGATCTGCATGAATGCGGCGACGGCGCGTGAAGACGTCGAAGCACTGCAGCCCGGCGCCGTCTGCATCTACGACGCGCCGCTGAACTGCAAGGCCGTCCGCTCCGATATCACCTTCTTCGAGGTGCCGTTTGCGAAGATCGCCGCCGAGCTCTCGCAGGACTCGCGCCTCCGCAAGCTGCTCACGAACATGATCTACGTCGGCATCGTCGCCGAGCGCCTCGGCATCGAGCGCGACGAGATCGTCAAGGCCATCACCAAACAGTTCAAAGGCAAGCAGAAGGCGATCGATCCGAACGTGCTGGCCATCGATAAGGGCCTCGAGTACGCGCGCGAGAACCTGCCCGCGCAGCACCGCTGGCGCATCGAGCGGATGCACGCCACCGAGGGGAAGATCATCATCGATGGCAACGCGGCGGCGGCGATCGGCGCCATGTTCGGAGGCTGCACCGTCGTCACCTGGTATCCGATCACGCCGTCGTCATCGCTCTGCGAATCGCTCATCGACTACATGAAAGAGCACCGCATCGGCCCGGACGGCAAGGCTACGTTCGCGATCGTGCAGGCCGAGGATGAGCTGGCGGCGATGGGGATGGTGCTGGGCGCGGGATGGGCGGGAGCGCGGTCGCTGACCTCCACCTCGGGCCCCGGCATCTCACTGATGGCGGAGTTCGCCGGGCTCGGATACTTCGCCGAATTGCCCGGCGTGATTTGGGACATCCAGCGCGTCGGCCCGTCGACTGGCCTGCCAACGCGCACCGCGCAGGGCGACATCTTCGAGGTCTACTACCTCTCGCACGGCGACACGCAGCACATCGCGCTGATCCCGTCGTCCGTCTCCGAATGCTTCGACTTCGCGGGCGAGGCGCTCGATCTCGCCGAGATGTTCCAGACTCCGATTTTCGTCCTCTCCGACCTCGACCTCGGCATGAACAACTGGATGTCGGATCCGTTCGTCTATCCCACCAAGCCGTACCGCCGAGGGAAGGTGCTGGATGCCAAGCAACTCGAGGAGCTCGGCGGAAAGTGGGGACGGTACGCCGACGTCGACGGCGACGGCATCCCGTTCCGCACGCTTCCGGGCACCGACCATCTGATGGCGTCGTACTTCACGCGCGGCTCGGGACACGATGCCCAGGCGCGCTACTCGGAGAAGCCGTCCGACTACAAAGCGACCGTCGACCGGCTGCTGAAAAAGCATCAGACGGCGAAGAAGTTCGTGCCGCAACCGGTGATCGACCGCCGTCCGGGCGCCACGATCGGCTTCATCGCGTTCGGCACGACCGATCCCGCGCTCGAGGAGTCGCGCGATCAGCTCCGCCGCGAGCACGGCGTCGAGACGAGTTACCTCCGTCTTCGCGCGCTGCCGTTCACCGACGACGTGAAAGCGTTCGTCGAATCACACGAGCGGGTTTACGTCGTCGAGCAGAATCGCGACGGGCAGATGGGCGATCTGCTGCGGCTGGAAGTGGGCGACATTCAGGACAGGCTGCGCAAGATCCTGCACTACACCGGCCTGCCCTGCGACGCGCGCTCGATCACGAATTCACTGTTGCAGATGGAAAGCGACGGCTCGCGCATGGTTCGTATCGGCCTCGAAGGCCGGGCCACCACGCAGACGGGCTCGGAGGATTAGCTCATGGCGGAAAGCACTCTCAAAACGCTCAATGAAACCGCCGTTCCGAAAGAGAACCGGCTCGGCCTCAAAGCGCTCGACTATCAGGGCGGCAAGTCGACGCTCTGCGCCGGCTGCGGTCACGACGCCGTCAGCAACCAGATCGTCCGCGCGTTCTACGAGATGAATGTGAAGCCGGAGATGGTGGCGAAGTTCTCCGGCATCGGCTGTTCGTCGAAAACGCCGGCGTATTTCCTCGGACGCGCCCACGGATTCAACAGCGTTCACGGCCGCATGCCGGCCGTCGCCACCGGCGCGATGCTGGCGAACCATCATCTCGTTTCGATCGGCGTTTCCGGAGACGGCGACACCGCCTCGATCGGCCTCGGCCAGTTCATGCACATGGTCCGCCGCAACATCCCGATGATCTACATCATCGAGAACAACGGCGTGTACGGCCTGACGAAAGGCCAGTTCTCCGCGACTGCCGACGAAGGCTCGAAGCTCAAGACCGGTGTCGTCAACGATCTGCCGCCGATGGATTTGTGCGCTCTCGCCGTCGAGCTGGGATGCGGATTCGTCGCACGCGGCTACGCGGGCGACCCCAAGCAGATGGTGAACATCCTCAAGGCCGCCATCGCCCACGACGGCCTCGCCGTGATCGACGTGATCTCGCCGTGCGTCACCTTCAACAACCACGACGGCTCGACGAAGGGTTATGCATATTCGAAGGAGCACGACGAGCTTCTGCACCAGATCGGATTCGTCCAGTCCTACGAACAGATCGAGATCGATTACGAGCCCGGCACAGTGCGCGAAGTCACGCTGCACGACGGCTCCCGCCTGATCCTGAAAAAGCTGGAAGAGGATTACGACCCGTCGAACGCCGTCCAGGCGCTCTCGCGCTCACATAAGGCGATCGAAGACGGCGCCATGCTGACCGGCCTCATCTATCTCCAACCTGAAAAGAAGAGCTTCACAAGCTTGCTGAACATGGGCGAGAAACCGCTCTGCTCGCTAATGGAAGCCGACACGCGCCCGCCAAAGGAAGCCCTCGACCAGATCATGCGCGAGTTGATGTAGGTCCTTGTTTTTGAAAACCTAACCACCACAGAGACGCAGAGGACACAGAGATTGAAGTCTTAACTCTGTCTCTCTGTGCCTCCGTGGTGGTTAGGTTTTCCACCAATGAACACGGCCCGCCTCTTGCTCAGTAAATGCCCATGAGCGAAGACGAAAAAGGCGCCACCGAAGCCGACATGCAGAAAATCGACGTCATCCGCGGAGCCGAAGTCCTCGGCTACGAAGGTGCCGGCCGCGAAGAGCATAGCGGCGAAAACTCCCCTAAGAAGCCAAGCGATCCGAGAGACGAGCTGGCAGATAACAAGCCGGAAGATATTCGGTAGGCTTGGATACTGGCGCAGACTTGCCTAACCCATTATTAGGCGGACTCGATGCGCCCTGTCCCGAACCTCTCCCGCGCCTCCCGAAGCGCCTTGCGCAACTCTTCGTACAATGCTCCGGACTGCAGAGATCGGAGCTGTTCAGACGGCGACCGCTCCAGGCGGGCGAGCACCGAGGTCGCCACGGAATCGTTCGCGATAATCATCGGCTCGACGTTGCCCGGAGCGGAATCGAGCAGCGATTGCAGCTCTGCCGGTATTTGCCCGTCGAGGGTGATCGGGATGACGCGCAAACCCTTGCTGATTGCCGTTTGGACCTCCAGGCGCACGTACTTGCTCCTTGCGGCCGCCGGCGTTGCAATGAGCAGCAGATACTTCGCGTCGCTGACGGCGGAGCTCAGCGATCCTTTGAGCGGCGTACCGAGGGTGATCGAATTGAGGTCCCACCAGACGTCGGCGCCTTTGGCTTCCAGATACGTGACGAGCTCGCGGGCAAGGCCTTCATCCGACCGCGTGTAGCTGACGAAGGAGGGAGCGGATGGATGCCGCAGCCGCATGCGCTGCGTTCGCGCCAGCGCCGCCTGGCTCAGGTGATGGACGAGGACCGCGAATGCGATGATCCGCTCGTCTACGGTATCCACTGTCGAGAGTGGCGCGGCCCAGGGGAGGTTGACAAAGGCTTTCATGAATGCGGCGACATCCGAAGCGTCGCTTCGAATGCCGAGGGCGAACAATGCGGCCGGGAGCTCGCGCTCGGCGTAAATGATTTCTTCCTCGGCGTACGTAAACCCGGCTAATGACAGCCAGGCCCGGTAGATGAGCACGAACCACGGCAGCGCGTACGGCTCGCCATTGGGCTGCAGCCGGCGCTCCAACAGCTTCTCGCATTGAGCGATATACCGCCCATCCAGCGGTCCCGTTTCGTTTCGCGCCAATCGGTCAGTCGCAGTCAGAGAGGCAGTAAGGACGCGGCTCCCATCGATTATGAAAGGATACGGCTCCCCGGTAGGCGCGCTCGCTTCGCGTTGTGTCGCGGGCCGAGGGAGGCCTGAGCCCAAAACGTCGACGGCGAGCCCCAACTCCATCGCGTCTCCCTTGTTCCACCACCACAACTTTGGATCTTGTGGGTCGAGAGCGCGCAGGAGCGTCACATAGCGGTCCGTTTCCGCCTTGAGCTCCACCGCGACGTTGTCCTTGAGCCACAACCAGGTCTCCTGCCGCCAATCAGTAGGCGGCTCACGATAGAGCTGTGCCTTTGGCATCAGGCAGACGACCATTGGGACCACATCGCGTTCTTTCCAATGCGCCAGATTGCGCCAGAAGAGCTCCGACGCAATCGCGTGAGGGGAGAGGAGCACGAGCAGGCGAGCGGTCCGCGTGAGCTCCGCGGGCTGGTCGCTGAATGAGATCCCGTGCGTCGTGAGAAAGGCGGAAATGTTGTGGGCCTCCGCTGCATCCTCTTCAATGAACGCAAGACAGACGCCCGGCAGAGCCATGTCCAGTGTCACGACTTCGCGCCGCCGCAGAGCGCCATAGTGGAGAAAACGAGCAAACGATAGAAACAACTCCGCCGCCGCCTTGACGTTTCGGGGCGTGACCTCCGCCGGCATGAAGCGATCGATCTCCACAAGAAACTCCTGCTCCGAAACCTGAACGCCAAGCTCTCGAAGCGCGCCCAGAATCGGAGTCACGAAGTTGTCCAGACCGCCGTTTTCCGCGGTGGAGAGGCGGGAGCCCACTGCCATCAGGCCATAGACCCAGTACGCAAGCGTGAACCAGGAGAGTTTTAAATGGCTGTTGAACAGGCTTCGCCGCTCATCAAACAACTCTTGACCCCGAAGCTCATACGGATCGCCGAGAAGCGGGTGTCTCGCTGCCAGCGCGTCAAAGAAACGCTCCATGACGGCGTTCTCTGTCTCCCCGCGGGGCACGTTCCCTACGTGGCGCATTTCCGCAAGGTTTACGGCCACGATGATGTCGAAGATGTCGTAGCCGCCCGGGAAGGAAATCGTGTCGGGTATTGGGGTAGTGCTCATGGTTCTTCTCTTCTTGGGAGCATCATCCGACAAGAGTCTGGGCGACCGGTCATACGGTGCACCCCGGCCAACGCTCTCGGTCCCTGGACCCCAGCAAGTGGCGGGACCAAGTCCGGTGCAGCGCCGAGATGGGCCGCCGTTCAGAGGGCAGCGCGCAGGACTGACGTTCCCCAAAACACACTGCGATTAGCAATGAGCCACACACTACTCAAGCAGTCCCAACTCAGCTGCAAGCGCCGGCGTCAACACAAAGTCGCCGGCCGGAAGTTTGAACATCCGGTTCAGCGCGTCACCGTAGATGTCTTCGTGTTCCTGCCCGGGCGGACCAAACGAGCCGCTAATGACGCATCCGATCCCGACCTTGACTTGGATGCGACAACGCCGATCGAAGAGCTGCCAGAGGTTCGTGCCACGTTCCTGGAGGCAACGCAGATCCTCGACGGCGAAGCGGGCTTGCGAGACTGGAAAGGCGATGACGATGCCGTCGCCGAGGACTTTGATCACGCGCCCTTCTGAGCGCCGTATCGACTGGGCAACCATTGAGTAGTACCTCCCGAGCATAGCCACGGTTGACTCGTCTCCGTGCTCAGCACATGCCGCAGTCGCTCCGGCCACAGAAAGGATCGACAAGACAAGCTCGGTTCTCTTGTAATCGCTCATGATGCTCGAAGGAGGATTCCTGTCGGCCCAACGTTCAGAGCTGAGCGCCTTCGGCCCCTCTCGATGCTCTTGCGAACTACTCTACCAGCGCGGCGGGCCGAAGTCCGCTCGAGCGACGAGCTGGGCTGCGGTTTGCGCACGGAGAATCGCGCGACTAACTAACTACGGCGCTGCCGGACTTGCGTTAGCCGGAACGCGAGGAATCCCGCCGCGGTGACGAAAAGACTGGTGATCCACCAGTATTCAGCTGGCCAGGAATCTCGCGGTGCCAGCCAGCGAGCGTAGCCGAACCAAGCTAGCGGAATGACGATCGCAAGCGCTTTAACTATGTTCGTTCTCATTTCGGTCTCGTTCGATCTAGGAGGACCTCGCAGCCTAACGGACCGAAGTCCGGTGCAGCGCAGCGTTGGGCGGCGCTGCTAAAACACAGGCATGAGGGCCAGCCAGATCATGAGAGTTAGACGGCGGTTGCTCCGCTACCAATCAGACGGCGCCGAATCGCGCCGCTCCAATTTGTGACGGTTCCCTTCGTGAACGATTTCAACGCTGTGATGGTTCCCCAGGGGTGGTGGATCGGAAACCGAGACGGAGTTGTAGTTCGGTGAGTACTTGTAGATTCATCGCGCATTCGGCCAGCTTTACGTCAGCCTCCCAGCTCGCCCCAAAGATCGTCTGCCGAATGTCGCTGCGGATCGTAGATGCGTCCGAGAAATACGACTGTTTCGTCTTCGCGGATCAGCCAGTCGTTGTGCTGTCGGAACCGCCTCGCAAAGGTTTGGCCCGTGGCTCTCCCGATGTAGAGGAGCGTGTCGGGACCCTTTTACTCCCCAGGGCTGACCTACGGTTTTGCTCGCGAGTGCCAAAAACGGATGAGTGATTGTAACGGCCGCAGTAGGCTGTCACAAGTAAGTGCTTTCCCGCGGTTTGCAGATTGCCAACTACCGAAGGCGTGACCTTTATCGCTTCGACCCTTGTCGGCTCAAGCAGGCCTATTACGGCACAAGAGTGAACGCGGCGTCACGGTGTGCGCTTTGTGTTCGGGCGGGTCAGTCTGGCCTTCGCTTGGATAAGATGCGCCGATTACATCGGTCCGCGCATCTCATCCTTGATTTTCTTTGCGATCGCAACTAGGCAGCGGTCCACTTCACCTTCGGGTAGCGTATTAAGCGGCCGCGCCGGATCATGCGCGGCGTGTACGTGCAGGAGCGCCGTCTCTTCGTATAGAGAGGCTGCGATTGGCACCCATACAATCGACACTTTGTCCCGCTCCGCGGCCGCAATCATGAACGGGAGTTCCTCGCGGTTGATGTATTCGGAGTGTAGAAAGTTCGGGCTAACGAGGAGCACAGCTATGCGCGCACGCTTCATGGCATTCGTGATCTCCTCGTGCCAGGCTTGGCCCGGCCGGATACGCTCGTCGTCCCATAGGTCAACGGTGTGATTGCGGACGAGCGGCGCGAGGACGCGTTTGAGCCGCTCGAGCCATTCGCTATCCCGTCGGGCGTAGCTGATGAAGACCTGGGTCCTCTCGGCTGCAAGCTCGACCTGATGCTCGGCACGGGCGCCGGTAATGGCCCGCCGGATCTGCGCTAGCGCCACTTGCTGTGAGCCCTTGGTCAACTCGTCGAATCTTCGGAGACGTGAGAGGATGTTTCCTGGCGCCTCGGACACGCGGCGCGCGTTAACGTAGGCGTCGATGGCGGCAGCGGGATCGGAGGTTTCGCCACATGCGAAGAGCCCAGCCAGTGCGAGTGCCTTCGCGGCGTGAGCCGCGGTGTTGTGAGTGGACCGCCTAATCCAGGTTTCGGCGCCGTCCAGAGCGCGCCGGAACGCGCCGGATGCAGCGTCGTGCGACCCGTTGCGGAACGCGACGATCCCATAGAGGTTCTCGTACTCCCAGCGCGCCCGTTCGGGGTTCTGGAGTGCCCGGCGCGCGAACGTCTGCGCCTCCGAGACCCTGCCCAAGTGAAGTAGGATAGTTGCACAGGCCGTTTCGAAGGAAGCGAGTGGCTGTCCAAGCTCTTTTGCCGAGTCGTAGGCTCGTGTGGCAGTCTTGAGCGCTCGATCGTCGGCTATCTCGAGATAGGCCAGCGCAAGATCGCGTGTTGTTCGCGCGCAACCGCCGAGGTCTCCGATCTCCTCGCGGATCGAAAGGGCCTCCGTCATGTGCCGGATCGCTTCGTCGAACAGCCCTTCTTGCAGAAGGCAGTGGCCGATGGCGTCCAGATGATTGGCGCGCCACAAAGGGTTGCCGCTCTCGTCGGCCATTCGCAGCGCCTCGCGGCACAGTTCGAGGGCGCGCTCGATGTCGCCAACGTTCTCGTACGCTTGGCCGAGGTTGTGCGTTTGCGCCTCGATGCCATCCACTTCGCCGAGGCTCTGTGCGATCGAAGTGGCCTCCTGCTGCTTGACGAGTGCCTCGTCGACGTAGCCCAGAGCGCCGAGCGTCGAGTTGAGTTGCTGAAGGATGATCATTCGCTGTTGGACCCCGAACGGGTAGTCCTTCTCCAGAGTGTGAAGCGCGTCGCGCAGGTCATGCACGATCTCCTCGGTCGGCCCCTTGCTACGCTTGAAGATGACGAGGTTGAGGCGGGCAACGAAGACGTCGTGGGCCGGCGCTTCGTCTTCGAGCAGGCGGTCAATGAGGCGCTGTTGGGCTTCGATACATTTATCCAATCTGCCGGCGCGCCACTCACTAGCGGAGATACACGAGAGCGCGGCCTGGGCAGCGTCCGTCGAGGAAGCGCAAACCGACAGCGCGACCGCCATCTCGTTTAGCTGCGTAAAGGCTCCGCGCCCGTCAAAGAAATCTTTTAGGTCGGTTAGGATTTCCGCCGCGGAGTCTTCGTCGGCGACGTCCAATCGAAGATAAAACTCTCGGACGTGCGGCTCGACATCTCTTAGTGTCTTCCACTCGTCTTTTTCTTTGCGCAGCTCGTGGTAGTAGTCGGCCGCACGTGCGACCAGAGCGCGCCTGCTGAGGCCATTCGCGACCCCATCGGCCTGGAGGCGACTCAAGGCGTGCTCGCGATCAATCGGATGGAGGTAGTACCCCCCTCTCTCTTTGCGCACGAGGTACATGTTTGCCAGCCTCTTCAGCGCGGGGCCGCTGTCAATGTAAGACATCCAAGGCTGAAGCAAATAGTCGACCGCCGTAACGGAGACGGGATGGCCGTATACAGCGAGTGCCTGCATTACCGCTTGGTCACCCGGAAGCAGTCGTGCGAATGCGTCGCCAACGAGAACCTGCACAATCCTCTCCGGTGGCCTCTCAGCGCTGAGCAGTTCCGCGATCGTGATGTCGCGATCACAGGCGAGGATCGCGTAGAACGCCTCAAGCGCGCGAGGGAAACCTCGCGTGTAGCTGCGGATCTGTGTAAGCGTATCTTCGTTCGCGCCTTGCAGCCCGACGTGGCCGTCGGAATCCATCTCGCGCAGGATGTGCTCCGCGAAGGGCGACGGCAAGCCCTCGTCGAGGGAGATCGTCATGCGGTGTGTTACCGGGAACTCCGCGAAGTCTCGCGGATCGATGCGCGTCGTCACCATCACCTTGAGGGGATGCTCCGTGTGTTCGGCGAGCACCCGCAGCGCTGCTAGCAATTCCGCGTCGCGGATCCGGCGCAATTCGAGATCGATGTTGTCCTCGAAATTATCCATCAGGACAAGTACTGGGTCGCGCGGTAGGTGAGGTAGCAGGGCGTTGATCTTCATCGCCACTGAGGCCTGCGGGTTCTCTGCGAGCGTCGCCAGAGCCAGCCGTGCTTCAGCAGGAACGAGGCGAAGCAGATCGTCAAAGAGCACTGGGAAGCTGATCGGGCGCGTCCCCACAGAAGATAGGTACACGATGCCGCCAACTGCGATTTGTCCGCCGTCGTCGGGCAACGCGCCGTTCTGAAGCGCGTTTAGCACACGGCAGACAAGCGCCGTCTTACCGACGCCTCCTCGGCCGGAGATCGTGAGTAGGCGCGCGCCATTGTCGCGGACGAACTCGCCTATCAGCCGTGTCTCGACGAAGCGATCCTGAAACCAGCGCGGCGCGTGCGCGGGAGGAGCATTCACAAACCGCACCGCGGAGGTCTTGTCCGTTGGCGGCGGCGGCTGTCTTTCTCGATCAAGCCCGAGCGCGATGCGCCGAGGGACGTCTTCCGCTCCAGTAACTGCCCGGCTCACGCTCTCGATCTGTTGCTGCAGCCCTTGCATCTCCGCTTCGATGCGCAGTTTCTGCTGCGCGCTGGCGTAGTCAAGATCACGTTGCGCATCCTTGAGTTGCTCCGTCAGGGTGACGATCTGGCCCTCCGGCGTATCGATGCCCAGGAGGCGGCTCGCAAGCTCGTGCATCGCGGTCGTGTGGTCGCCTGTGAAATCGATTGTCCGGCGGTTCTGCAACCGGAATGGCACCCGCAGGTCTGGCGCCACGAGAAGTATCGTGATCGGCTTGTTGTAGCTGATGGCGCGGCGCCACTCCGAGACGACGCGGCTGTCGTCGCTAGATGCGGCGGCCGTGAGCAGGAGCACGACGCTTTTGCAGCTCCGCAGCGCTTCGTCCGCTTCCTCGGCCGCGTTATCGTTGTTTCGCACGTCGCGCTCACCGAACCACGGAGCAATGCTGGGGGCGAATGTAGGCAGCGTCATCGTCAGCCAACGGGCCACGACTGCGCCGTCGGCCGGTGCGTACGACACGTAGTGCAGGAGGGACATTTGTGTTCTCCGGTTCTATTTAGGGAATGATCAATTGTAACAGTGCTATTCGAACACCGTCGAGCTAATGACTTGCCCGACCATTCACTGCTGCTTCTACGAGCGATGGAAAGTGAACTTCAGCCAACGATCAGACCGGTGTGCAGCTAGTCAACGGCCTCCCATCGATCTGCGGAGGACCTTTTGCCTGCCACTATCCCAGTCCCACCGCCACCACCCTGTTCCTACCCTCCTCCTTCGTTTTGTACTGGTTCGCGTCCGCGCGGGCGACGAGAGTGTCCTGCGTGCCGGAGGGTTCCAGTGTCGTCGCGCCGAGGCTGATGGTGATTTGGAGGGGTTCTTCGTCGTAGTCGAAGGTGGCGGTTTCGACTTCGGCGCGGATTCTTTCGGCGAAGAGTGCGGCGGATTCGATTGTGGTTTCGGGGAGCACGACGGCGAATTCTTCGCCGCCGTAGCGGGCGAGGAGCTCGTCGCGGCGGACGAGATCTCCATTGCGGAGTGGTATGGCGTGCGTCAATTCCTCTTCATTGACGAAGTGCCCTTGGTGTTGCCGAGGTCTTAGATGTGGTGGGTGCCGCCATGGTACGTCGCTCTTCACCTTCCCGCCCTTCGCGGCTTCGCGTGCCATTGATGTTCACGCGAAGACGCTCACGCGAAGACGCGAAGACGGCAGCCGTGCGAAATGTCCCCGAGCAATCACATGTCTGGCGATGACCGTTCTGACGCGACGTTCGCGGCGCGGCCGCGTGTCCGTCCTTCTGCGGCGGCGGACGACGCCACGATGCATTTGCGGCCACTGGTCGCTATGAAACCGAAGCTGCCGCGCGAGGCGACCATCGGGCGCTACCGGCTCATTGAGCTCCTCGGCGAAGGCGGGATGGGCGCGGTGTTTCTGGCCGAGCAGCGCGAGCCGGTGTATCGCGTCGTCGCCATCAAGCTGATGCGATCCAGCCTCGCTGGTCCGAACGACGTGGCGCGGTTCGGCGCGGAGCGGCAGACGCTTGCGCGGTTGTCGCATCCGAATGTCGCGGCGATGTACGACGCGGGCACGACCGACGACGGCTTCCCGTTCCTCGTCATGGAGCGCGTCGAAGGGCTGACCTTCGTCGCCTATTGCGACGAGCACCGGCTGGGATCATTCATCGCGATCTGAAGCCGTCGAATGTGCTGGTGGCGGAGGACGAGGGGAGAGCGGTGCCGAAGATCATCGACTTCGGGATCGCCAAGGCGCTTCCCGGCTCGATGGATCAGCCGGCGGGCGGCGCAACCGCGGTGCTGACGAATCACGGAATCATCGGCACACCTGCGTATATGAGCCCCGAGGCGCTGAACGGCGACGATCTCGACACGCGCACCGACGTCTACTCTCTCGGCGTGATGCTGTACGAATTGCTGGCCGGCGTACGGCCGCACAAGCTCGACGATCTGCCGCTGGCCGCGGTGATTCGCACGGTGGGGGAGAACGACACGCCGCTGCCGCGCACGATTTTCCGTACGCTCGACGATGAGACGCGGCGGAGGATCGCCGACGCACGCGGCGCGGACGAGCGCGAGCTGACGAACGCGCTCGGCGGCGACCTCGGGTGGATCGCGCGCAAGGCGACCGCGCGCGATCGCGAAGAACGGTACGGCGCTGCGGCGGATTTGGCGTCGGATCTCGAGCGCCATCTGCGCGATCAGCCCGTAATCGCGGCGCCGCCGTCGCTGCGCGTGCGCACGAGGAAATTCGTGCGGCGGCATCGCGCGGCCGTCATCGCTGCGGCGCTGGTCATGCTTGCGATTGGTGGCGGCATCGCGGGGACGATCGTCGGGATGGTTCGCGCGCAACGAGCGCGGGCGGAGGCCGAGGCGGTGTCGGGGTTTTTGACAAACCTGCTCGAATCGGCGAGCCCGTGGCATCGCAAGAATGAGACGACCGTGCGGCAATTGCTCGAAGAAGCGTCCGACCGCATCTCGCACGAGCTGACCAGTCAACCGACCGCGCGTGCGGAATTGCTCGAGACCATCGCTTCGTCCGAGTTTCACCTCGGCCATCTCGATCGCGCCGAGAAGCTGGATCGCGAGGCGCTGCGGCTGCGCATCCAACTCGATGGGAAGAACAGTCCGCGCGTGGCCGGACTGCTCAACGATCTCGGACTGGTGCGCAAACATCAGGATCATCTCGACGATGCGGAACGGATGCTCCGCGACAGTCTGGTCATCCGCGAGAACGCGTTCGGCCACGAGCACGCCACGGTCGCGCGCGGACTCTTCGATCTGGCCAGCATTCTCGACCTCAGCGGCAAGAAAGACGACGCGGAAGCGGCGTATCGCGAGGCCCTCGCGCTGCGCGAGACGCTGATCGCCGGCGGCGACAAAACGATCGACGCCTCGACCCTGGCGATGACCTTGAACGGCACCGGATCGTTTCTGTCGCGCCGCGGCAAACTCGCCGAGGCGGAGTCGCTCATCCGGCGCAGCATGGCAATCCGCCGCCGCATCGGCGACCTCGGCTACGCCTACGCAGAGAGCCTGATCAACCTCGGCAACGTCGTGGCGAAGGAGAACCGCCTCGCGGAGGCCGAGGCGCTCGATCGGGAGGGGCTGGCATCGCTCAAGACATTTGTCGAGCCGGACGATCATCGGATCGTGGAGGCGGCGGAGCAGTTGGAGAGGGTGTTGAGGGCGCAGGGGAAGTAGGTAGGCCATCTTCATGCTGCCATCATTACTGTCATCCTGAGACTGCCGTAGGACACGAAGTGCCGGAGGACGTCGAAGGACCCCCT
>JAXDGW010000011.1:0-2981 GCA_034664845.1 Thermoanaerobaculia bacterium
ACGGAGCGAACATCCACATACCGAAGGGGATTCCTCTCCGTGCTTCGCCGGTTCGGAATGACAGCGCGCTGCGCTATCACTTTTCCTTCTGCAACCGCTTCGGCGCCACCATGCCCCACGCCAGCGCCACGATGTCGGCCGCTTCCTCGGCGGTCGCGGCGGAAAGGCGCATCAGCACTGCGGGATAACCGAGGTAGTGATCGGTGATGTAGAAAACCTCGGGGCGCGTTTGCAGCAGGAGATCGCGATCGTCGAATCCGACGCGGAACACCACCGACTCGCCGTCTTCCTTCAAGCGCGCCAGAAACTTTCCTTTGACGCGGAGCGCTCGTGTGCCGTACGACGTTCCGTCTTCGACGCCGGGATGTTTGAACGCCAGGTCGCGAATCAGATCGAAGGTCACGGCCTTCCGCTTCTTCGTTGGCATCGCGACAGTTTAGCTTCGACGTGGCATGCTTCACCCGAATTGCACGGAGGATCCGGATGCTGACCCAGGAACAACTGGCGTCGATTGAATCGGCGCGTCAGGCCGCGGGCGGATACTTGCCCGCAGATGCAGTTGCGAAGATCGTTGCGGAAGGCTCAACGATTGAAGAGCTCATGCTCGATCTGATTCCGCTGGCGAAGACATTCGCCATCCCGCCCATCTCGAACTTTTTCGTCGGCGTCGTCGCCCTCGGCGCCAGCGGCGGTCTTTACTTCGGCGCGAATTTCGAGTTCCCCGGACACGCGCTGAGCTTCAGCATTCACGGCGAGCAGTCGGCCACGATGCAGGCGCTCTCGTTCGGCGAGACAGGGATCGAAATGCTGGCGATCTCCGCGGCGCCGTGCGGCTACTGCCGGCAGTTCCTCAACGAGCTGACGACCGCGTCGACGCTGAAGATCATCCTCCCGAACTCACCCGCGACTCTGCTGACGGCGCTCCTCCCAGCCGCGTTTGGACCCTCAGACCTCGGCGTGACGGCAGGCCTGATGTCGCCGCAATCGCATGGCCTGAAGCTGGCGTCAACGGCGAACGATGACGTTGCGCAGGCTGCGCTCGACGCCGCGAACCGCTCGTACGCGCCGTACAGCTCCAGCTTCGCCGGCGTCGCGCTGAAAACGAGCGATGGCGCGATCTTCACCGGCTCGGTCGCCGAGAATGCCGCCTTCAATCCGAGCATGTCGCCGCTCGAAGTCGCGGTGGTGAGCCTCGTCATCAGCGGCGGCAGAAACTACGGCGACATCGTCGACGCCGTCCTGGTGGAAGCGATCGATGCGAAGGCGAGTCAGGCCGGAGTCACGCGCGAAGTTCTCGATGTGATGACGAGCGTGCCACTGCGGATCTGTGAAGCGGTGATGCCGTAGTGTGACTTCGATGTCCGCGAACGGCCTGACGCGAACGCGTGCCCTGGTCCTAGTCGGCATCGCCGAGCTGTTGGGGATGTCGCTCTGGTTCACGGCTTCCGCGGTTGCGCCCAAGATCGCCTCGGAGTGGAAGCTCAGCGCGGGCACAACGGCGTGGCTGACGCTGGCGGTGCAACTCGGGTTCGTCGCCGGAACGCTGATCAGCGCGATGGCCAACCTGCCGGACGTGATGAGCGTGCGGCGCCTGTTCGCGGTGTCGGCGATGGCCGGCGCAATCACGAACGCGCTCTTCGCCTGGCTCGCTCACGACGCCACGACGGCGATCACGCTCCGCTTCATCACCGGAATGTTTCTGGCCGGCGTCTATCCGCCGGGGATGAAGATCATCGCCACCTGGTTTCGCGAGGGACGCGGCTTCGCCCTCGGCGTTCTGGTCGGCGCGCTCACGCTCGGCAAAGGATCGCCGTATCTTCTCAACGCGATCGGCTCGCAGAATTGGCGCGTGAACGTGGCGTTTGCGTCGATCCTCGCGGCAATCGGCGGCGTCATCGTTCTGCTCTTCGTCACCGACGGTCCGTTCGCGCTTCCGAATCAACCGTTCGATCTCGGACAGGCCGCCGACATCGTGCGCAACCGCGCCGTCCGCCTCGCCAACTTCGGCTACTTCGGCCACATGTGGGAGCTGTACGCGATGTGGACGTGGATCCCGGTGATGCTGCGCGCCAGCATGGCCGCGAGCGGATCCGCGCCGCGGCTGGCCGAGGTGGGATCGTTCGTCGTGATCGGAAGCGGGGCGGTTGGATGCGTGATCGCCGGCCGTTTCGCGGACCGCATCGGACGGACGGTTGTTGCGTCGGCGGCGATGATTGCCAGCGGCATCTGCTGCGTCGCCATCGGATTCCTTTTCGGCGGATCGCCCGTCGCGCTGCTGATCGTCGCCGCAATCTGGGGCGCGACCGTGGTCGCCGACTCCGCGCAGTTCTCGGCCTGCGTCACGGAGCTATCCGATCCGCGCTACATCGGCACCGCGCTGACGCTGCAGACGTGCATCGGATTCCTGATTACGACCGCATCGATCAGCATCATGCCGCGCATCCAGCACGCCGTAGGCTGGCAGTGGGCCTTCGCCATCCTCGCGCCCGGCCCGATCCTCGGCACGATCGCGATGCTGCGTTTGCGTGGGCTCCCCGAGGCGAAGAAGATCGCGCAGGGACGGCGGTGAGGGTCGATGTCCGCTAAAATGGCTCGATGCAACGCCAGAACGTCGTTCACACCGACCCGGAGATCATGAGCGGCGAGCCGGTGTTCGTCGGAACTCGCGTGCCGCTCTACAACCTCTTCGACTACCTGGAAGCAGGCGATTCGCTGGACAAGTTCCTGGCTTCGTTTCCGTCCGTCAGCCGCGAGCAGGCGATCGCGGCGCTGGAGTTGGCTTTCCTCGGAGTGTCGGAAAGACGTCAACCACAGAGACACTGAGGACACAGCGCGAGTCGTGCCCGCAACCCAACGCTGTCATCCTGAGACCGCCGCAGGACACGAAGTGCCGGAGGACGTCGAAGGACCCCCTGCGTATGTGCATGGTGTCTTCCGCCGCCACCCGACCCTGCACTTGCGCGGGGGGTCCTTCGACCGTC
>JAXDGW010000012.1:0-120301 GCA_034664845.1 Thermoanaerobaculia bacterium
GGACCCCAGACCAGAAACGAACTCTCGCGAACATCATGGTGGCATTACCCGTTCCGGTGCCGCTGACGCGGCACGAACACTGAGCACCTTTTTCCGGGGGTTGCTCGCAGGCTCGCACCCCCGGCTACGCTCTGCTGCCGCTTCGCGGCACTTGAGACGTCTCGCCTACCTGTGCGGCTTTGCATTCGCCGAAGTCTCCGACAACGCGGCGCGCCAGCGCCGCAATCAACCGACAACCGACAACGCGCCGGCCCTGCCGGCGCTTGCCGTTCAGAACGTTCCCCAGATCAGCACGCGCTTGAACGCATAAAAGTAGGGCCGCGCATCGCCGAGGGCGGACACCAATCGTGATGTGTACTGCGCCAGGAACTCCTCGTAGCGATCGGACGATAGGCCCTCGCGGTAGGGCGTCAGCGTCGAGCCTTTCGTCCACTCGACGACGTCGCGGGTTGACGGCAGCACGTGGCCGTAGACCTGGAGGCGGACGTGTTGTCGCGCGAAGCCGAGGTGGTGGAGGATGGATGCGTAGCGCTCGGGAGGGAGGACGTTGACGGCGCGCGGCTGGAGTCCGAACGATGGCGCGAGCTCGGCGGCGATCCGGTGCGAGGAGTGTTCGTGGTTCGACGGCATCTGCACGGCGAGCTGGCCGTGTGGGGCCATGAGTCCGGCCAGACGCGTGAAGAGGCGCTCGTGATCGGCGATCCAATGCAGCGCGGCGTTGGAGAAGACGAGATCGAAGGGGCGGTCGGCGACGAAGCCTTCGATCTCGCCGCGTTCGAAATGGAGCATTTCCGAATCGAACGAATTCGACTTGAGCAGCATGGTCTCTGAGCTGTCGATGCCGATCGTTTCCTCGGCGGCGAGTTGCTCGTGCAGCGTGCGCGTCAGCTCGCCCGTGCCGCAGCCGAGGTCGACGACGCGCATGTGCGGGCGCGGCTCGATCAGCGAGACCAGATCGTGGAACGGTTGCGCGCGCTCGTCTTTGAATCGCTCGTATTGCGCCGGATCCCAGCTCAACGCAGATGATCCCAGTTCATGATCGCGTTCGTTACCAGCGCGTAGCTGCCCTGCGTGTTCTGGCGCCACATCGGATTGTTGGCGAAGAGGAGGATGTGGCCTTTGCCGCGCGGCGCGTCGATGACCAGCGGCTTGCCGGCGATCTCGTCGCCGCCTTCGAGCATGCCCGACATGAGGAGCTGATCGGCCTGTTTCGCGAACGAGACGATGACGTGCGGGCGATCCTCCGGACGAACCACCGCGAAGTCGGAGCCCCATGGCGCATCCTCGGGCGGCTGGAATCCTTCGTCGCCCGGCGCCGGCTTGGGACGCTCCGGCATCGGCGTAAACGGCCGGCCCTGCGCGGTGTCGGGATCGTTCTTGCTTCCGCGTCCGGTCGGGCGCGATTCGGGTGGAGGGGCATTCGTGCCCACCTGAAAAATCGGCGCGCCGGCGTAGTAGACCGGCATCGTGTCGTCGTAGCCGGCAGCGATCGGACTCTTCTTGTCGGTGATGCTGGCGAGCAGGATCGTTCCGGGCGCACGCAGTTTCTGCGGCTCGATGACGCGAACCCAGCGCGCCAGTCCGTATTGCACGGCCCAGATCGAGGTGTCGCGTGCGGTGATCAGGAGGCCGCCTTCTTCGACGAAGTGCGTGAGGTGATCGACGCCGGAGAGGCCGAGGCCGGGACGCATGTCGTCGGTCTCGTCGATGCCGCCGAGATTCGGCGTCAACTCCGTTTTGTGCCACGGGAGCGGCGGACCTGGCGGGAGGCCGTTGACGATTTCGGCGGATGAATTGGAGCCGCCGGTCGGCGCGAAAACGATCACGTCGAAGCGGTCGCGCAGATTCGCAATCTTCGCCACTTCCTGCGTCGAGAGGTACGTGTAGGGGATGCCGAGGGATTCGAGGCCGAGGCGGAACCAGCCCTCGTCTTGCGTGCGAAGCCAGGTGTGAAGGATGGCGATGCGAGGGAGGTGGAGCTCGTGCGTTTTGGAGGTCGGTGCTGACGACGAGGAGACGATGGTGCCTGCGGCGTATTTCTTCGTGCCGACCGTGAACGCTTCGTCGGCGACGAGCCACTTCGCCTGCGGGGTCTTCCACACCGCTCGGGCAAGGCTCGTGTCTGCAACGTTTTCGAGAATCAGCGGCGAGGACGCGGTTGTGTCCCTCGTCCACTCATGCGCCGGCACTTTGAGCACATCAGGATTGACGACGCGCTTGAAGTCGACGTTCTTGAGATAGCCGAGCGTCCAGCCCGTGTCGTCGTACACCTTCTCGTCGCTGCGGACGTACTGGATGTCGAGCATGGCGTCGGCGAGGCGCGAGTAGGGCTGGTCCATGCGGATGATGAAACTGCCTTTTGCGAAGTTGATGGGCTGATTCGTCTTAACCTCAGGTTTGGTTTGACGTAGGTCGGACTCACCAGTCCGACTGTTTTCCGCCGACATCTCCGAAGGCTGTCGGACTGGAGAGTCCGACCTACGTTCTGACGTGTGTTCCTGCGCTGCCGGCGGCGGCCAGTTGGCGGTAACGCTGAACGGCGCGTCCGACTGCTGCACTTCGACGCCATGCGTACGCAGGAGGTTCATCAAGTCGATGAGCTGCCCCTGACGTTTCTGGGCGCCGTCGAACACCCAGGCCGAGGGACCTTCGTTTGCGGCCTTGGCGATGGAGCGCTTGCCGAGGAGGTAGAACTGATCGAGGAAATGCTGGCGCCGGTCGGCGAAGTCGGAGAGCGCGAGCAGCAGGCCGCTCTGCTGATAGTTCACGTTGTTGCGAAGCGACCACTTCACTGTCCCGAGCGGCGGATTGGGACGGTACCAGGCGCGATCGCTCTGTCCGCGCACGACGCGGTCGGCGGTGATCGGAAAGCGATTGCCGAACGTCTCGTAAAAACGGCCGATGGCGTTGTGTCCCTGGCCGGCCCACATCATGTAGTTCGGCGCCCAGCCGTCGTAGAAACCGTAGGTCCAGACGCCGGGCAGGCCGCGCTTGGTGAGCTCCTGCACCTCGTGCCAGGCCATGCGCTGCCACTCATCGATCACGAGAGGATCGAGCGAAGGGTTGTACGGACCGGTTCCTGTCGAGATGTACATGAACGGCACCGACTCGTGCAGATCGTGGATGACCTGCGGATGAAACTCGAAGAACGTATGCAGCACGTTTCGGCTGAGCGCGAGGGCCAGGCCGAGGTTGTCGCGATTGTTGTCGTGGGCAACGTAGTGGCCCCAATACACAAGCGGCGGAACGGGACGATTCGGATTGGCGTCGCGCCAGCGGGCAAGATCGACCTGCCGGTCGCGGCCATCCACTTCGACGACCGGCGTAATGAGGACGATGACGTTGTCGCGGATCTTGCGAATGAGCGGCGAATCCTCGACGGCCAGCCGGTAGGCAAGCTCCATCAGCATCTCAGGACTGCCGGTCTCGGGTGAATGAATCGAGCCGGTCATGTAGTAGATCGGCTTGCCGGTGGCGATGAGCTTCGACGCATCGTCGTCGGTCAGCTTGCGCGGATCGGCCAGACGCTTTGTGACGTCGCGGTAGCGATCGAGATGCGCGATCGTCTCGTCGGACGCGACGGCGACGGCGATCATCTCGCGCCCTTCCTCGCTCTTGCCGATCGAGAAGACCTTCACCCGCGGCGAGGCCGCTTCGAGCGCGCGCATGTAGCGGTTCACGTCCTGCGAGTACGTGAGATGCCCGTCCGCTCCGGCGATGTAGCCCAAGAACTTCAGCGGCGTCGGCACGCGCGCAGACGACGGCAGGTGATCGACCATCTCGGTCGTGAACTGCGGCCCGGTCGTGAACTGGCCGATCTGCCGCGTGTAGTCGGCGTCGTTCTGTTGCTGCGCGAGTGCGGTGGTTGCGACGAGGATCAGGAGTGCGAAGCGTTTCAATGAGGCTCCTTTTTGCGGGTTGCGGGGTAGCGAGGTAGCGGGGTCTCGCGGTGTTCGTCCGGACGCGTGCCGCGAAACCTCGCGACCTCGAAACCTCGCGACCGCGTCACATCAACACACCGTTTCTCACGATGTCCGACAGCTCTTTGATTACTTCTGGTGCCGATTTTCCGAACGGCTCAGGGACGTTGAAAAGAATCTCGATC
Organism: Thermoanaerobaculia bacterium; assembly: GCA_034664845.1. Classification (GTDB taxonomy): domain Bacteria; phylum Acidobacteriota; class Thermoanaerobaculia; order Gp7-AA8; family Gp7-AA8; genus JADGNZ01. Next base: position 4,106 of record JAXDGW010000012.1, read on the forward strand.
GTGAAGTAGTTGAAGAAGACGCGCGAGGTGATGAGCAGCGCAGAGATCGGCGAGACCGAAGGGCGAAGCCGTTGTTTCATGCCGCCCAGCGCCTCTTCGCCAACGAATGCGCCGAAGCGCTGCCCAAGCTCGCTATAAAACTTTCGGATGTGCGTTCCCTCGAACTCGATGACGTCGACGAAGATCAGCGCAAAGTGTTGCTTGAACTCCCGGACGGACTCGCGCGCCGCCAATCCCAGTTGCTCGATGTTATCCGGGAACTGACCGATCGACAGCGCACGCATGAACGGGTAGCGCTTGGTCTCGGTGATACGCCAGAACTCATCGAGCAGCGTGCGGAAGATGGCCTCTTTGTCAGGGAAGTGATGGTAGACGTTCCCGGTCGATACCTTCGCCGCGTCGGCAATTTCGCGCACAGTTGTGGCGCGATACCCTTGGTGGGAGAACAACTGCAGGGCGGCGTCGAGCACCTGCCGCCGGCTGCGCTCCGACTTCTCCTCTCTCTGCATCGGTTGGCCGCGCGAAGGCTACCAGTGATGCAGAGATCAGGGAAGCAGAGATCAGAGATCAGGAAGCAGAGATCAGAGATCAGGAAGCAGAGATCAGTGAAGCAGAGATCAGAGACAAGAGATCAGGATCAGAAGAGGACCTCTGACCTTGATCTCTAATCTCTTGTCTCTGATCTCTGCTTCACTGATCTCTGCTTCACTGTTCTAAACTCCGCCTCATGTCCATCCATGCGCGTGTCGACGCGCTCATCGCGCGGCTCGCTTCTGAGCCGCAGTTTCCGACGCAGGGGCAGACGATCTTCATCGACCTCGAGCATCAGGACGTAAAGCGCGCCTACATCCCCCTTCGCGTCGTCGAGTCCCTCCTCGGCGGGCGCGGCGTGAACATGTTTCTGCTCCACAACCTGCTCGATGAGACCCTCGAGCCGATCCATCCGCACGTTCCACTGATCTTCGGGACCGGCATTCTGACGTCGATGGTGCCGTCGGCCTCGCGCGGAAACGTCACGTCGTGGTCGCCCGAGTCGCGCGTGCTGATGGATTCGAACGCCGGCGATTACTTCCCCTCATTCATGAAGCTCAACGGCATCGATCACCTCGTCTTGTACGGGAAAGCGGCGAAGTGGACGCTGCTTCATTTTGAGGGCAACAACCCGAAGTTCGTCGATGCCGCTCCCTGGGTTGGTCTCGACAACCTCGATTTGCGCGCGCGCATCGCAGCCGATTTCAACGGCGTCGAAGGGAAGGACTACGGCCTCGCCTCGATCACCAGCGCCGGCGAGAACCTCGTCCTCTGCTCCGGCATCATGGCCGGTCCGAAAGCGATTTACGCGCGCGGCGGTCCCGGCGCGAAGATGGGCGGGCTGAATCTCAAGGCCGTCCTGATTCAGGGCCGCGCCGCCGACCTCACTACCGCACGGCCGCACAAGCTTCGCAATCGCGATGTCGCGCTCAAGCTTCTCTCCACCTCGGTCGTCAAGAACGCCCTAAAAAAACGCGGCACGCCGTTTCTTTACAAACCGTCGCGGATGCTCGGCGCGATGGGCACGAAGAACAATCAGGAGACGACCTGGACCGACAAACTCGACGCCGAGAACATCGATCCGTATCGCCCGGGCATGGAGGGCTGCTTCGCCTGTCCCGTGAACTGCCGTCCGCTGAACGACATGACGCACGATCACAGCGTTCGCCACGATCAATACGTGAAGGGCGATGGTCCCGAATACGTCACCCTCGGCAAGTTCGGTCCGAACGTCGGCATCACCGAAGTCACGCAGGTCCTTCGCCTCAACAACATCTGCAACGACCTCGGGCTCGACACCGCGTCGGCCGGCTCGGCGATCGCCTGGGCCATGGAGCTCTACCAGCGCGGCATCATCACGATCGAACAGACGAAGCTCGATCTGACGTGGGGCAACTACGAAGTCATCGAACAATTGCTCTTCATGATCGCGAAACGCGAAGGGATCGGCGACGCGATTGCCGATTCGTCGCAGGCCGTCGCCAACGGCAAGTATCCCGCCGAGGCGCTTGAGTACCTGATGGCGGTAAAAGGTTTGACGCAAAGCGACCCACACGATGCTCGCATCCTCAAAGCCTTCGCCCTCGGCCTTGCCGTCGCCACGCGCGGTATGGACCACCTGCGCAACCGCGTCACTCTCGAGATCAACGCCAAGATCAACGACTCGCCCGATTTCAAAGCGGAGTTGTACGGCGGCGCGGTCTCGGCCGAGCCGAACAGCTACGAGGGCAAAGAGATCGCCGTCCGCGCCTGCGAGAACATCTACGCCGTCGGCGATTCCGTCGGCATGTGCCGCTTCACCACGAAGCTCTTCAACTCACCGTCGCTGCCCGGCTATCCGGAGTTCGTCGATCAGGTGGAGAACGTAACCGGCATCTCGCTGACGAACGAACAGATCGATCACATCGGCCTAAACGTGATGGGCGTGGAGCGCCTGATCAACCAGAAGCTCGGCATCACGCGCAGCGATGACACCCTGCCCAAACGCTGGTTCGAAGAAGCAATCGGCGTCGGCCCCTACAAAGGCGAAAAGATCGACCGCGCCGAGTTCGACAAAATGCTCTCCCGCTTCTACGAGATCTCGAACCTGACCGAGGACGGCGTGCCGAAGCCGGAGTGGCGGGAAGAGCTGGAAGGCGTGCTGGCGTCGTAGAATAGTTACCCATGTTCGTATTCATCAGTCACGGCGATGCCGACCGCGAGTTTGCCGCCGAGATCGCCGGGTCGCTACGCAACGCGGGCGTCGACGCATGGCTCGATGCCAGAGATGTCGAGCCGGGAACGAACTGGCTTCGCTCGGGAGCGCGAGCACTCGACCGCGCGGACGCGATGGTCCTCGTCATTTCTGCCGACACGAGCGGCTCTCCCGATCTGAAAAAAGCGTTCGAGTTCGCGATAACGACGCGCCGCTTCGAGAATCGTGTCATCACGGTCGAGCGGCGCGCGCCGTCGCAGGACCCATTTCGCTATCCGTGGATCTTGCGCGACTTGCCGTTCATCAAAGAAGCCCAGGACCCGCAGCGGGTGGCGGAGAAGATCCTCAAGTTCCTGAAGACGGCTGCGTGAGGCATGGCGTCGCGCAAACGACAGGGCCGCACGAGTCCCACGGAAGTCTTTCTATCTCACTCCGTCAAAGACAAGAGGTTTCTGAGAAAACTGACGGGCGTACTTCGCGGTCATGGCATCTCTGTTTGGTTCAGTGAGCATGGCATTCTCGGCGCGACACAATGGCACGATGAGATTGGTGCTGCGCTCGCCCGATGCGATTGGATGATCGTCATCCTCTCGCCGGCAGCGATTGCCTCGCGTTGGGTGAAACGAGAAGTGACGTATGCCGTCGAAGAGCCACGCTTCGATGGACGCATCATTCCGCTACGCGTCCGCGCCTGTTCGGCAAAGGAACTGAGCTGGGTCTTGCCGCAGATTCAAACGATCGACTTCATTGGCCGGTTCGACGACGCCTGTCGCGAGTTGTTCAACGTATGGGGCATTCGGTATCGGAAGGAGCTCTCGTCATGATCACCGTCCGTCTGCCCGAGCCCTTGCGCGAAGGCCGCGGCGACGTGATGACGATGAACGCCGCGTCGCTCGATGACATCATCGTCCGCCTCGATCTGGCCGGCGACCGTGACGAGTTGTTCAACTTCGCCGTGAATGGCGAGCTGATTCTGCACGGCGAGAAGAACGTCGTCCTGAAAAACGGCGACGAGGTCGAGATCGTCGTCGCGTTCGCGGGCGGATAAACTAGCGTCCATGGGCGACGTCGAACAGCTCTTCGTGGATTGGGCCGATGCGTTTCGGCGCAAAGACGTTGATGCGATCGCAGGGATGGTCACTGAGGACTGCGAGTTCTGGACGCATGGCGCGCCGGCCATGCGCGGCCGCGAGGCGGTGCGCCAACTCCTCGGAAAGGCGTTCGCGACGCGCTCGTTCGAGCAGACGTGGAACGAGATCGAGCGGCTCAGCGGCGACGACTTCATCGTCAGCGTCGGCCTCGAAGTCACCCGCGTCGTCCCCGAGGAGGGTGAACCGGTCGTCGTCACGCAGCGGGGCTGGACGCTGGCGCGGCGCGGTGACGATGGACGCTGGCGCTTCGCCCGCGGCACCACCAATCGCGAATCATGACTACCTTCCAGGCTCCTCGCGAAGGCGAGTCGATGATCGCGGTCGAAGAGGCGCAGGCGCGTGTGCTTGCCGAGGTGAACATGCTCGATCTCGAGGAGGTGGCGTTCACAGAGGCGCACGGCCGCGTTCTGCGTGAAGACATACACGCGGCCTACGACGTGCCGCAGAAAGACAACACGGCGATGGACGGCTACGCGGTGCGAGCCGAGGACATTGCCGGCGCGAATGCTGACGCCCCTATGTCGCTGAACGTCATCGAAGACTTGCCTGCGGGGACCGTCGCCGTTCAGCGTGTTGAGAAGGGAACGGCCATTCGCATCATGACCGGCGCGCTCATGCCCGATGGCGCGGACACCGTCGCGCATGTCGAGATCACCGATGCCGGCGACGACGTCGTGCGCGTATTCAGTTCGCTAAAGCGCGGAACGAACATCCGCAAGCGCGGCGAGGACATGCAACGCGGCGACGTCGTCCTGCGCGACGGCACGCCGCTCCATGCTGCGGAGATCGGTGTGCTGGCGAGCGTGCAGAAAGCCTCGGTGTGCGTCGGGCGCCGGCCGAGCGTGGCCATTCTCTCCACCGGCGACGAGATCATCGACGTCAGCGATGCGGTCACGCCCGGCAAAGTCGTCAACTCCAACTCCTACTCGCTCGCTGCGCTGACGCGTGAGGCGGGCGCGATTCCGCGCATGATTGGCATCGTGCGCGACACGCGCGACGCGACGATTTCCGCGATTGAGTCGGCGCTCGAATCCGACTTTGTCATCTCGTCCGGCGGCGTCTCCGTCGGTGCGTACGACTTCGTGAAAGATGCACTCGACGCGCTCGGCGCCGAGACGAAGTTCTGGCAGGTGGCGATGAAACCGGGCAAGCCGGTCGTCCTTTCGCGCCTGCGCGGCCGTCTCTATTTCGGACTGCCCGGCAATCCCGTCTCCTGCATGGTCTCGTTTCTCCTCTTCATCGCGCCGGCGATCCGGAAGGCGATGGGACAGACGGAGAACCTGCTCCCGCCGATCGTGCAGACGCGTGTGATGACATCGCTGAAATCGCGCGGCGACCGCCGCAACTACATGCGCGTCCGTGTGTTCGCCCGCGGCGGAGAGCTCGTCTCGCAGCCGATGACGTCGCAAGGCTCTGGGGTTTCGACATCGATGATCCAGGCCAACGGCCTGGTGATCGTAGAGACGGGCGTCACCGCAGTGGAAGCCGGGTCACTGATTTCGACGGTGCTGGTGGGGCCGGTGCAAGGGAGTGCGGGCGTCTCGCCCGCGGCCATCCGGGCGTCCCGCCCGGATGGTTCGACCTCGCCAACCAACGAATCGTGACGCCCGAGATGGGTTGCGGCTTCAAAGGAAACAGCACGCTGGGCGAGAGGCCTGCATCGCTAAACAATCGGACCGGATGTCGATGGTTGCCGTTTCAAAAAAGCACTCGGGCGAGACGCCCGACTGCCCGCGAGCGAGACGCTCGCACTCCTTGCGAGGCCGCTATTTCGAAACCACGTCCGTGATCCAGATCCCCTTCTCCTCGGTCACGTGGAGTTTCGCGTCGATGTTCGCGCCGTTCGGAGGCAGCGTCTCGATCTTCGCGCCGCGGACGGAGTAATCCATCGTCATCGCTTCCATGTAGCCGGGAATGGCCTGATGATCGAGCGTCAGCGCGTTCTCGGCGGCATCGCGTCCGACGATTTTCGCGTGCATCGCGTAGACCTTCTCGCCGGGAACCGAAAGCGGTTTGTCGGCATTGGTGACTTTCGCCTTGCCGCAGGCCAGCGCCAACAGGAGCACGATGAGCGCGAGAGCAATGGTTCGCATCACGTTGTAGTCTATTCTCACCGCCGCTTGAAACTCTCCACCACCATCAAACTGGCCATCGTCGCCGTCATCGCCATTCTCTTCGGCGGGCTCTTTCTTCGCGCGGCCGTACGTCTCGTTAGCACGGCGACGCACTCGCTGTTCTTCGGCGTGGTGCTGCTCGTGGTCGTGGTGTGGATGTTCGCGAAGAGAAAGAAAGAGTGAGGCCCGCTACGGCGTTGGCTGCGCGAATCCCGTGATCACGTACGACCCGCTCTTCACGTCTTTCTTGATCTTGATGATGTCGTTCTTTTGCGCGTCTTCGAGCAGATCGCTGAACGTGTTGTAGCCGTAGTACTCCTCGTTGAACGTCGGCTTCTTGCGTTGCATCGTCTGCTTGACCATCGAGCCCCAGAGGATCTCTTTGTTCTCACGCATCAGCGCCTTGATCGAGTCGATGAGAAGCTTGAAGACCTCGCCCTGCTTCTTGTCCTTGAAGGTCACGTTCGACGGTGCCTTCGTGCCGCGCACAAGATCCTCGTAGAAAATGAACTCGTCGCAGTTGTCGATCAGCAGATCGCTCGATGAGTTCTTCACGCCGACGCCGATCACGTGCTTGTCGTTCTCTTTCAGCTTCGAGACAAGCGGCGAGAAATCGGAATCGCCCGACGCCACGACGAAGATGTTGATGTGATCCTTCGACCAGGCCATGTCCATGGCGTCAACCACCATGCGGATGTCGGCGGAGTTCTTGCCGGAGTAGACGCGCCCCGGGATCTCGATCAGCTCGATGGCCGCCTCGTGCAGCTCGCGCTTGTAGTCGGGGAACTTGTCCCAGTCGGAGTAGGCGCGCTTGACGACGATTTTTCCCTTCTCCAGCAGGCGCTCCAGGAGTAGGGCGACTTCGAATTTCTTGAACTTCGCGTCGGCCACGCCGATGGCGATGTTCTCGAAGTCGATGAAAAGGGCGATTTTGCTTTCGTTCATGCTGCTTCTCGATGGCGGCGATCCGACGTTCCCGTCGTCCTCGGCCGCATCGTTGTCGAAGTTCGGTTTGCGGCTCATATCTGATCAGCCCCGCAGCCTAACACCGAACGGCGATCGCAATTCCCCTGCGCGGTGTCGCGGTCTCGGGGGTGGCGCGGTCTCGCGGCGGCCTGCCGGGCAAAACCTCGAGACCCCGCAACTAAGCGACCTCGCAACCGCATATACACTTCCGGCCCCGTGAAGCACTACATCGCTCTGGCCCGTCCGTTCACGCTCCTCCCTCCGCTCCTCGGCATCGTCTCCGGCGCCGTCTGCGCGTGGGGATCGGCGCACAACCCGGACCCGGCGCGGGCGCTCACTTCATCCGTCGTCTGGACCATCGTCCTCGGCTCGCTCTGCGCGTCGTTTCTCAACGCCGCCAACAACTCGCTCAATCAGATCTACGACCTCGAGATCGACCGCATCAACAAGCCGAAGCGGCCCATCGTCACGGGCGAGGTTTCGATCCGCGGCGCGTGGATCTTCACCTGGATCATGTACGCCCTCGGCCTCGTGCCGACATGGCTCGTCGTCGTCTATCCCTACACGACGTGGCACTCGAAGTTCTTCGCGCCGCTGCCGTGGCACGAGTGCATCGGCATCTATCTCATCGCCTTCATCTCGACCTTCGTCTACTCCGTCCCCGCCCTCGGCAGAACAAAAGCGCATCCGATCGGCGCCAATCTCACGATCGCGATTCCCCGCGGCTGCCTGCTGAAAGTGGCCGGGTGGACGATGGTCGCGCATGCCACGACGCTGGAGCCGTGGTTCATCGGCGCCGTCTTCATGTTCTTCCTCCTCGGCGCCGCATCGACGAAGGATTTCAGCGACATCGAAGGCGACCGCGCCGGCGGCTGCCGCACACTCCCGATCGCATTCGGCGTGAAGCGCGCCGCCTGGATGATCGCGCCATTCTTCATCTTCCCCTGGCTCCTGATGCCGCTCGGCGCCGCCACGCACATCCTCACCGGCAACAGCACCTTCCTGACGATCCTCGGCATCGCCCTGGCGCTCTGGGGCGCCTACACCGTCTGGCTGATCGTCCGCAATCCCGACGAGCTTACGGCCACGGAAAACCATCCGTCGTGGCGCCACATGTACCTGATGATGATGGCCGCGCAAGTGGGGTTTGCGGTCGCGTACGTGGTGTGAGCCGAGCGCGCCGAAACGCCGCCATCACAAAACGCTGTCATCGTGAGCCGCCGAAGGACACGCAGTGCCGGAGGACGGTCGAACGACCCCCTAATTTTGTGCGGGGTTTCACGCCCTCCCATCCCACAGAGAAGCGGGGGGTCCTTCATCGTCCTTCGGCACTTCGTGCCTTCGGCGATTCAGGATGACAGCGTTGGTTTCAGCTACTTCTTCCGCATCACCTTGTACATCCACACGTTTGCCGGGAACTCGTACGTGTAGTCATCGACATAATTCGCGGCCACGTAGCGATTGAATTCGTCGCGTTCCGGAAAGTGGAGGTGCACGGCGTAGAGCCGGTCGACGAACGCGTAGTCGTAATGCGCGGCCGGATCGCGCTTCGTGAACGGCACGAAATTCGGCTCCGGACGTTCGAGCGCGTTGTGATCCGCGACGAGAATCTGCACGCCCGGATCGCGCGCCAGCAGCGCATCGATGTGCGCATTAACCGGCCCGCGATCCTGCGCGTGCATCACCGCAGGGCCGTAGAACTCTCCGATAAATCGCTCGCCGTATTGGGCTCCGTAGAAAAGGTAGTTCGGGAAGAAGCGGACGACGTCGTAAAGCTGGATCGCGAAACAGATGGCAATCGCGGCGATCAGTGGCATCGACCGGCGGCGCTGGGAGCCGAGACAGACCGCGGTGATGCCGAGGTAGACGAGAGGGTAGAACTGGACCTGATGGTGCGGCGCGTCGTAGCGGAAGACGAAGCCTTTCAGCGCGAAGTTGATCGCGACCGCAATCACAAACGCGGAAAGAAATGCGCGCTGTGTGGCGCTGGCTGAGGAAGGGGCAGTGCGTCGGGAGAGAAACCAGCAGACCGCAGCCAACGCGATCCACCACGGACCGATCTTGATCACAAAAACGACGAGCGAGAAGTACCACGGCGCGTGCGGCGTGCCGAGGTCGAGATAGTTCCAGAACGGATAGACGTCGGGCAGGCGGCAGGCGCGGATCAGGGCGGCGAGGTTTGCAGGCTTCAAATAGATGATTGACGTCGCGAAGAACGTCGCCGCGGCGATCGGTATGAACGTCAGATCGAGCCATGACGCGCGGCGCTGTCGCAGAATCGTCATCGCGTAAAAGACAGCGATAAAGATGCCGTTGAAAACGCCGAGGATCGAGCAGGAGACGGCGAGGCCGAAGGCGATGGCGCTGAGTGTTGCGGTGGCGAGGTCGCGAGGTTCTGCGGTCGCGAGGCGGCGAGACGCCGCCTGGCCAGCCGGCGAGGACGCCGGCGTTCCGCCGGCACGTTGCCTGTTTTCGCTTGGACTCTGCGCCGTATGCGGATGGAACGCTGGCGTCCCGCCGGCTGGCTCGGCGGCGTCCTCGCCGCCGTAGACCGCGAGACGAGACCGCCCCGCGACCGCGTAATAAGACGCGATGAACGACGCCGTCGTGAAGAGCGTGAACAGGATGTTGGAGTGCGTCATCAGCATCCTGCCGGACGCCAAAAGCTGCGGCGACGTCACATACAGCGCGGCCGTCATCGTCGCCACCGCCACGCTGAATTCGCGGCGAGCGAACCACCAGAGCAGCAGCAACGTCAACGCGCTGGCGAGGAAGCTAACAACGTACTGTCCTTCGATGCGCTGCGTGACCGCGAGAACCGCCGCGTGAATGTAGAACGGGAGGCGCGTCTGCGAGATGTCGTCGAGGCAGGCGAACGGATCGTGCGTCGCGGTCAGGCAGTGGATGATGCCGAGGTCTGTTCCTTCGTCCCACGTCGGCGAGATCGACGCCATGCGGTAGAGATGAAGAAACGCGAACGCCGCCAACAGCAGCGCGAAGATCACGTTTCCCGTGCGCGCTTCCCGCCCAGGCATCACCCTCGGAGTCTAGCATCGCGGTTCTGGCGGACTCATCGCGTAGAATCGGTCATGCTTTCCCTCGAACCGGAGCTGGTCCGCCTCCGCGATGGCGGCGCGATCGATGCCGCAACGGCCGCGCCGCTCATCGCCGCCGAACGCCGCGACGTCGTCAGCATCTACGCCGAGTTGCGCCTCCTGGTGTGGGCCGGCGTCATGATCGTTTCCATCGGCGCGGGCATCTTCATCTCGCACCATCTCGATGACATCGGCCCGCTCGCCATCGCCGGCGGCATCGGCCTCGCCGCGGCGGCCTGCTACGCCTGGGCTTTCTGGAAACGGCGAGCGCAGGCCGGGCTCATCGACGAGTACGTCCTCCTCCTCGGCGCGCTCCTCGCCAGCGCCGACATCGGTTACCTCGAGCATCAATTCCACCTCCTCGGCGACAACTGAGCGAGCCACTTCCTCTTCCTGGCGCTGCTGCACGGTGCGACGGCGTATGTCTTCCAGTCGCGTCTCGTGCTGTCGCTCTCGATCGCATCGCTCGCGTCGTGGCTCGGCATCGAGCGCCGAAGCCTCACCTCGATCTTCGATGCCGCGGTCGCGACGGCGATCCGCGGTTTTCTCTGCGCCGCGATCGTGGCCGTCTGGCGCGTCATCGATCTGCGCCTCCGTCCGGCAACGACATTCCGTTCGCTCTTCGACAATGCTGCGGCGAATCTCGCCTTCTGGAGCGCGCTGACGCTGGCGGCGCACGACGACACGCGCCTCATCGGATGCGCAATCGCGATCGCGCTGGCCTTCGCATCGTCGATCTACGCGCGCCGCAGGAACGAGGCGGCGTTCGTCATCTACGCGTGGGTCTACGGCACCATCGCCGTCGATATCGCGGTCTGCAGCGCCATCCGCGAAGAAGCGTTCATCATGCTCTACCTCCTCATCTCCACGATCGCAGCCATCGCCGGACTGTTCATCTCCCACGCGCGGCTGAAGAAGGCGGCGGCATGAACTGGTTCCCCGGACCATCGGTTGAGGATGAGAGGACGGAGGAGCTTCGCCATCTGAACGTGCCGGGCGTCGCCGCGACACCGTGGCGGCACAACGGCGTGATGCTCCGAATTGTCTTCGGGATTCTCGCCATCGTGGCGCTGGCGGCGCTTTTCGGCTTCTTTGCCGTGCTCTCGATGCCGAAAGAATGGCTGACAGGCTTGATCGCGATCGGCACCGCCGAGTGGCTGATCCGGCGCCATCATTTCTTCGCAACGGGGCTGGAGTCGGCGCTCTGGATCAGCGGTGCATTCGTCCTGATCTTCACCTTGCCGAGCTCCGGAAAGATCGAGGCGATTCTCGTTTTTGCGTTGGCCGCGGGGCTGGCGGGTTGGAGAATGCGCGATGCGTTTTTCGGCGTGATCGCGGCCGTGCTAGTCATCGCCTACGTCGCGGCGAAGTGGCAGAGCGTGCCGCTGGTGATGATCGCGGCGTCGATCCTGGCTCTGACGGCTGCGGTTGCGTTGCGCCGGGCCTGGCAACGGCCCTCCACGAACTGGCTCCTTGCCGGAATCGCGCTCGTCATGCCGCCGGCCGGCTACGCGGCGACGATCTTTCTGCGCATCTTCCACAACTTCGCCACCAGCCTTCCTCTGGCGATGATTCTTGCCGTCACCGCGATTCTGCTGCTGGCGATGGGCGTGCTGTGGCGCGATCGCGTGCTCCTCATCTCCGGAACGATCTCTGTCGCTCTCGCCGCCGTCGAGCTGCAGGATCGCGTCGACCTTTCGATGGAGGCGAAGCTGATCGCATTCGGGCTGGCCTTCATCGCGGCAGGCGCCATCCTCGCGCGCGCGTTGCGCGGCGCCACGCGCGGATTCGTGACCACGCCCGTCCGCGTAGCCGCGTACGACGACGCCATGCAGATCGGCGGCATCATCGCCATCGCACCGCACGGCGATCATGCCGCGGCGCACGACGCCGGCGGTCCGCAACTCGCCGATTCCGCCAGCCCCACCGACAAGTCGTTCGGCGGCGCCGGAGCCGGCGGCGGATTCTGATCACGCCTTTTCGAATACCTCCCCTCTGATGTTCCACGTGTCACATCCGCTGTGCAGTCAAGAAAAGGCGACTCCGAAAACGACCGCCGAAACAACTCCAGCCTCTTTTTCCGCAGCCGGGAGGCTCACGCCGCGTTTGCGCCATTTTTCTTTCCGGCCGAGTCTGCTATTTCCTTCGGAATCGCATCGTAAAAGCTGCGGAAAAAGTGAACTCGAAAGATGCATGGAAATCATGTGCAAAACATGTGGAAAATGTGTTGATTTTCTGCGGATTTGCCCAGCGAAAGCCTGTGTAAAAGACTGTGGATAACCTGCGGGTAACCCGTGGAATAGCGGCGGAGAAGGCATTGAAATCGCGTTCCCTTTGCATCGACTAAACATCTGATTTTGCGAACACTTACGCTTCCTGTTGTGTTTCAAGGCAACACGACCACAACATCTTGTGGTCATTTGCTTGACATCCGTTTCTACCCGGCGTAGCTTGTCTGGCACTAACTACGACAGCGAAGCGCGGGGAGGATTGATGAAGGATTTGAGACACGTTTCCCGTTTGGCGATTCGGAGCCCATTGCGCTCTGTATCGATTCAAATTCGCGAGTTCCAGGTCTCAGTCAAGGTCAAGACTCCGGTCCCTCAGCCAAGACCTGCCAGCGTCCGTTTGCTGTCCCGTTAATCACCGCTCACACACACTCAAAAGCGCCCCGGGTAGGGGCGCTTTTGCATCGATAGAGAAGAAGCAAGGAGATCAGTCATGACGTCGATCGAGATTCCCAGCACCCCGCTCCGTCCCCGCTCCAACAGCAAGCCGGTCCGCAAGAAGGAAACAAAAGGCGGCGGCATCGAGGTGGAGCGCTTCTTCACGAAGCCGGGCATCGACGTCTATGACACCTGCGAATGGGAGATGCGCGCCGCCGCCATCACCAGCGAGAGCGGTGGCATCGTCTTCGAGCAGAAAGACGTCGAGATGCCGAAGTTCTGGTCGCAGATGGCCACCAACGTCGTCGTGTCGAAGTACTTCCGCGGCCATGTCGGCACGCCGGACCGCGAGACCTCGGTGCGCCAACTCATCGGCCGCGTCGTCCGCACGATCACCGGCTGGGGACGTGAAGGCGGCTATTTCGCCACCGAGGCGGATGGCGATACGTTCCGCGACGAGCTCACGCACATCCTTCTCTACCAGATGGCAGCCTTCAACTCGCCGGTGTGGTTCAACGTCGGCATCGAGCCGCATCCGCAGTGCTCCGCCTGCTTCATCAACTCCGTCAACGACACCATGGACTCCATCCTCGGCCTCGCCAAGACCGAGGGGATGCTCTTCAAGTACGGCTCGGGAACCGGCTCGAATCTCTCCAGCATCCGCTCGTCGAAAGAGCTCCTCGCCGGCGGCGGCACCGCCTCCGGCCCCGTCTCCTTCATGAAGGGCTACGACAGCTTCGCCGGCGTCATCAAGAGCGGTGGCAAGACTCGCCGCGCCGCCAAGATGGTCATCCTCAACGCCGATCATCCCGACATCCTCGAGTTCATCGAATCGAAAGAAAAGGAAGAGAAGAAGGCCTGGGCATTGATCGATGCCGGCTACGACGGCGCCTTCAACTCGCCCGGCGGGGCCTACGACTCCGTACAGTTCCAGAATGCAAACCACTCTGTCCGCGTCACCGACGAATTCATGAAGGCGTACGAGAAGGACGGCGACTGGAACACCTACACGGTGACGCAGCCGAAGACCGTCATGGGCACGTTCAAGGCGCGCGACCTGATGCGCAAGATGGCCGAATCGGCCCACCTCTGCGGCGATCCCGGCATGCAGTTCGACACCACCGTCAACGACTGGCATCCGTGCCCGAACACGGCGCGCATCAACGCCTCCAACCCGTGCTCCGAGTACATGTTCCTCGATGACTCGGCCTGCAACCTGGCGTCGCTGAACCTGATGCGCTTCTACAACGAGAACACCGGCTTCGACGTCGAGGCCTACCGCGCCGCGTTGCGAATCGTCATCACCGCGCAGGAGATCACGGTCGACTACGCGTCGTACCCGACGAAAGCGATCGAGACGAACTCCCACGCCTTCCGCCCCCTCGGCATCGGCTACGCCAACCTCGGCGCGCTGCTGATGGCCCGCGGCATTGCCTATGACTCCGAAGACGGCCGCGACTACGCCGCCGCCATCACCTCGATCCTCTCGGGCGAGTCGTACGCGCAGTCGGCGCGCATCGCCGCGAAAGTCGGCCCGTTTGCCGGCTACGAGATCAACCAGGAGCCGTTCCTGCGCGTGATCGACAAGCACCGCCGCGCCGCCTATCGCATCAACAATCGTCCGCTGCCGGCCGATCTGGCCGAGGCCGCGACGCAGGTTTGGGATGAAGCGTATGCCCTCGGTCAGGAGCACGGCTACCGCAACGCCCAGATCTCGGTCCTCGCGCCGACCGGGACCATCGCGTTCATGATGGATTGCGACACCACCGGCATCGAGCCCGACATCGCGCTGGTGAAGTACAAGAAGCTCGTCGGCGGCGGCATGCTGAAGATCGTCAATCAGACGGTTCCGACTGCATTGAAGCGCCTCGGCTACGATCCCAAACAGATCAACGAGATCATCCAGTACATCGACGAGAACGACACGATCGAAGGCGCACCGCATCTTCTCGACCAGCACCTGACTGTATTTGATTGCGCGTTCAAACCGAAGAACGGAACCCGTTCGATCCATTACATGGGCCATCTCAAGATGATGGGCGCCGTCCAGCCGTACATCAGCGGCGCGATCTCCAAGACCATCAATATGCCGTCCAATGCCTCGGTCGAAGAGATCGAGCTGGCGTATCACGAAGCATGGAAGCTCGGTCTCAAAGCGGTGGCCGTCTACCGCGACGGCTGCAAACGGTCGCAGCCATTGTCAACCGGCAACGACAAAACCAAACTCACCGACCTCGGCGTGGCCCCGGCCGCCGTCCGCCGCAAGCTCCCCGACGAGCGCGAGTCGATCACCCACAAATTCTCGATCAGCGGCCACGAGGGCTACATCACCGTCGGCAAATACGAAGACGGCACCCCGGGCGAGATCTTCATCACCATGGCCAAAGAAGGCAGCACAATCTCCGGGCTGATGGACAGCTTCGCCACAATGACGTCGCTGGCACTGCAACACGGCGTGCCATTGAACTTCCTGGTCGACAAATTCACCCACACTCGCTTTGAGCCGTCGGGTTTCACCAAAAACCCCGAAATCCCCATGACCAAATCGATCATGGACTACATCTTCAAATGGCTCGCCACGAAGTTCCTAGACCGCGAAAGCCAAACGCAGGCAGGCGTGATCGTGCGCGAGGAAGCAGTGCCGGTCATGCCCAACATCGCCCCTCTCACGAAGGCCGACGTCTCCTTCGTCTCCTCCCTCGGCACCTCCCCGATCATCGCCGCGCCAAAGGACGCCGACGGCCCAAACACCCGCAACACCGCCACGTTCCGGTACCAGCAGGACGCACCGTCATGCAGCGACTGCGGCTCGATCATGGTGAGAAATGGGGCTTGTTACAAGTGCCTGAATTGTGGGAGTACGAGCGGGTGTTCATGAACGATTAAACAATAGTTCGCTGTAGATTTTCGAATCGGGCCGGCATCTGCCGGCCCTTTTTCGTTTCGGCCCGCTGTGAGGATTATCCACTCCGATTCCCCTCCTGACCGTCTCGATTCATCAACAATCAGTGGGGTGGGGAATGGAAATAGCAATGGTAGCGACAGGTGAATTCCTACAGGCAATCCGTGATCGGAAGATGATTCAGTTACAGTTCTACTCCAAGGAAGATGGCCAATGCTCGTTCGCAGATGTGCGCCTATGGACTATGGTCCAAGTCGTCGCGCCCGCGAGCAGAACGATCGATTTCACCTTTGGGACTTCGAGAGCGATCAAAAGAACCACGTTCTGAGTCTGAACGCCGAACAAATCAGTTCAATTACAGTTCTCGGCGATACATTCACTCCAGATCAGTTCGTAACTTGGGATACGAACAAGTCCAGGTGGTTCGTGGCTCGCGATTGGGGGCAGTACTCATAGTAGGCCTTGCCGCGCAGGCGGAGTGCGCGGCACCCCGCCTGACGAACGGACAAGATTATGTTTTCGGGCGCGTTGAGCGTTCATCGTTCACTAATTTAGGTGTAGAATGCAGTCTCAAGCGTATCAGCCGAATGTGAGCGATTAATGTCGTTTCCAAAGCAGAAGTATAGTGACTGGATTCCCGGCGTCCTTTCACGCCGTCAGATCAGACAGTTGATCGCTGATGGATTGATCGACAGCCCCTCCAGTGACCCAAAGTCCTTTGACCATTCATCATTCGATCTGCATATGACGGGTGAGGTCTACAAGATGGCGGACGGCTCGGTCAAGCCATCGGGTGGCCGTTATCTCTACTTAGCGAAACAAGAGAGCACGGTCGAGAAGCTAATGCCAGACAGTCGGGGAGAGTTCCTACTGGAGCGGCTAAACACCTTTGTTGTGAAGGTTGCGGAGCGTCTCCTTCTGAAAGACTTCATCGAGAATGTAGGCGACGTCTATGGGCAGGCAACAGCGAAAAGTTCTGTGGGTCGCGTGGACGTCCTTGCACGTCTGATCGTGGATGGGGCACGAGATTATGAGAGCTTTCGCTCAGAGGATGTGAAGAAGGGCAGCGGTGAGATGTACGTTGAAATCACACCGATCACCTTCAACGTCAAGATCAAGCCTGGTCAAGCGGTTAACCAACTGCGTCTTTTTCTTGGGAAGCCAGAAGAGGCTGAGATCGCCAGCGAGGTTCTTCATCGCCAAGTCCTTCGAAATAGCGAAGGCAGTCCCGACGGATCTCTTTCGGTCGACCTCGAGGACGCTACCATTCGTGGAGTTTCGGGCTCCGCGTTGGCCGCCACCGACCGGATCGAGCAGGCAATCTGCCTGTGGGATGGCGATGGCGCCGAGAAGCCTAACCCTTGTCAATTCTGGAAGTTACTTCGCGCGAATCAGCACGAGCGGCTCAGGATAGAAAAGGAGAACTTCTACATCCTGCGTTCGAAAGAGCGTATTGCTTTGCCGAAAGGCGTGGCAGTATATTGTCGTGCATCTGACGAAACAATCGGGGAGATGCGAATCCACTATGCTGGTTTCGTCCATCCCTTCTTTGGGTACGGACGCAACGATGGGCGTGTCGGTACGCCCCTCATATTCGAAGTTCGGGGTCACAACTTGAACGTTAGCCTGGTCGACCGAGAGCGCATGGCAAACCTAACTTTCTATCGAATGTCTGAGGACGCCGAAGAGGATCCACCGACCGATGACAAGAAATACAATGAACAAGAACTGAAACTCTCCGCATATTTTGGTGATTGGCCACTGCAGCTAACGCGACTTGATGATGGAACTCTTATTCCAGGCTCTTAATTGTGATGAACGACGATTCTGAAGTACGTGTGGTCCGACTCGCTCCGCGCGATGTGACAACTTCGTCTGACCACATGAGGTCTTTCCGGGACCTAATTCTCGCCAATGAAGAACAGTATCCAGCAATCAAGAAGTGGCTTAGAGAAAAAGTATTCGACGGTGTTCGCACCGGTGAGCGTGTGGCATTCATCGGATATCACGGTTCGAGACCGGCTATTTCCGCAGTGGTCAAGCGCGGAGTGACATCAAAGTTTTGCCACCTGCGGATAAACGACGCCCTGCAGAATCTGAATCTCGGCGAAATGTTTTTCTCAATGATGGCCACGGAAGTCAAACGATTTGCGTCCGAGGTGCACTTTACGTTACCGGAAAGCCTTTGGTCTACTAAGTCCCACTTCTTCAAGGACTTTGGGTTTTCCTCGGTTAACTTAGCGCCGAAGCAGTATCGTTCAGGAGAGAGAGAGCTTCGATGTACCGCGCCTTTCAATAGTGTGTGGAGAGCAACCCGAGCCAAGTTGCCGAAACTGGCCAGGATGTTCCGTTCCGGTGGGTATCAGCTAGACCTTCCTTTGCTTTTGTCGATTCAGCCGAAGTTTGCGATGGCGATTTTTACTGGCTCGAAGCGTTTCGAGATTCGGCGGCGATTTTCTGACCGCTGGAAGGGCGCACGTGCTGCCGTACTTGCAACTAGACCTATGCAAGCGTTGCTGGGTGAAGTCACGATTGAAGGTGTTCAACGGGCGGCGCCGTCCGTAATCTGGGATCACCTCGGGACTCACTTAGGTTGCGTCGAGGCAGATTTCAGAAAGTATTGTGAAGGAGCATCTGAGGTGTTCGCAATCGAGTTGTCCAACGTGACGCCATATCTTTCGCCGGTGCCAGTTTCCCAACTTTCCCATCTACTGGACATCAACCTCTTTAGTCCTCAGTCGTATGGGGACCTTAAGCAGTCTGCTGATTGGCGTGAAGCGATTTCGCTGGCTGCGATGCTGCACGCTAGCGTCACAGTTAGGCCACGCAAGCTAGTCAAACCGCTAACGAGCGCCATAACACTGCCCAACGAGACTATGGGCTTATTTGCGCGCATGTAGTGGGTTGGGTTGCGCGAATCGCGTGCTACGGCCAGATCGTTTCGCTCGTGCAGCGAGCCCCAGCATTCGCGCGAAACGTTTTGGAGCGTGAGTATTGTGCAGCACCCCTCAACGCCTTCTCAGGATCTCTCCTCAGGACATCGACCAATCCTGAGGTGGTGTCCCAAGAGTGCGAGCGGGGATGCAGTGTTTAACATCTATCGGGCTCGAGGCACTCCTCGGTAGTCTCTGGCCATGGGGCACGCGACGTCGACAGGCTGGAACAGTAGGAGTGAACGATCCCCGCCGCCGGGAGCTCTACGAGCGATGCTTCGAGGCGCTCCATCTTCCCGAGGTTCGCACAGGAGCTCATCGAAGCCAGGAGTGGTACGACGAGCGAGGTAACCGACGTTCCCGTGAAACCTAAGGCCTCATCCCCGCCGGAACAGCCGCACGCAGTGTCCTGCGGGGGCCACTCGGTAGCCGACGGAAACGCCGCGTCGTTCGACGATGCTCCGAATCGCGTGATCGACTTCGATCAGACGCCTGCTCTGCTCGATCGGTTTCCGCACGCGGTGTTGTATCGCGTCTCCGCGGACTACCTCTTCGTCGTGGCGGTGGCGCACCAGAACAGGCTGCCCGGATATGGCGTCATCGTTAGCAGTCGCGGCGGGCGGGACGCGGTCCCAGGTACAATATCCACCAAAATTGATCACTCAGGAGGCCTTGCTTGAATCGTGTTCTTCGCAGTCTCGTAGTTGTCAGCATCATTGCTTCGCCAGCCCTTTTTGCCGCCGAGGTGAAGGAAACTATCCATGTCGTCATCACGGGCGGCGCGAATGCCGGGACGTATGACGGGACGACGGATCGGGGTGGGTGTTCGGCGGGGATGACGGGGAAGGGGTCGTGGGGGAATCAGTATTCGTTGCCGAAGGAGAACGATCCGAAGGTTCTGAATAGCGTTCAGCTCATCGTGCCGAGTGCAAAAGCGGCGGCGTCGGGGACGCATGACTTCTACCTCAATGTTGCGTTTGGGCGGATCACGAAGCGTGTCGCGGAGTACAAGGTCGACACGGAGCACAAGAGCGGCAGCGGGACCGTGACGGTGGCCGATCACGGCTCGACCGCGAGCGTGACCTTCGACGCGACCACCGCCGCCGGCGTGAAGCTCAAAGGCACGATCGACTGCAAGAGTGTGACGCGGGCGCAGTAATCGTTGCGTCGGCTGGCGGCGTCACGCCGCCAGCGTGACGCTTTTGCGACGAGTGGCCGCACTTCCTTACGGAATGTCGTCGGCGGACCTATGATGGGCCGCCTCGACGCCAAACGACGATTTCAAGGAGATGCGGCCATGAAGCGATTCGCGATTCTTGCTCTTCTGATTTCCTTCGCGGCGTCCGCGCGGGCGGTGATCTATGAAGCTCGCACGCCGCATCACGAAGTCGTCATCCACGCTCTGCCGGCCCCCGATGGCGAGGTCGTTTACAACGTGACCATCAGCGAGCTGCCCGGCGAACATCTGGTCACGTCGGTGCAGATGCGGGGGAAGGCCGGCGCTGCGGTGGAGAAACAGATGGATGTTGAAGGCCAGCACGTATCGATCCACATGTCGCTGACGAGCAACGTGATGGCGTACAGGATCGAGATTAGGAAGGGTGTCGTAATCGACTCGATTCAGAGCGCGCGGGCTACCCCGTCGGCGCGAGTTGGGTTCGCTCCCGGCGATCCGCCGCTTCGTGTTGGAGGCGATGTCAGAGCGCCGATCGTGATCAATCGGGTAGAACCGAGTTACACCGAGGCGGCGAAAAAGTCGCGGATCCACGGCATCGTCATTCTGGAAGTGATCATCGATCGAACCGGCGTCGTGAAGGATGCTCAAGTCCTCAAACCATTGCCGTTTGGGCTGGACCAGGCGGCGGTCGATGCGGTGAAGCAATGGAGATTCAAGCCGGGTACGCTGAACGGACAGCCGGTCGATGTGATCTTCAACCTGACCTTGAACTTCCGGCTGCCTGAGCCGGCGGCGTCAAGCAACTGAATCGGGAATCGTCCCGGGAGTCATGAGGCGATTCGCGCTCCAGCTCATTCTGCTCGCCGTCGCAGCATCCGCGCATGCCGCGTCGTTCGAGGCTCGCACGCCGCATCACGCAGTGGCCGTCGATCTCGTCTCGGTCACTGCCGGTAATGTCATCTTCAACGTGGTGGTCTCCGAGTTTCCCGGCGGACGCGTACTCGCATCGACACGGCTTTCGGGGAAGGTAGACGCGCCGCTGGAGAGCGCGGTGGACAGGCCCGGGGAGCAGATTTCGATCAGCGTCGCGAAGTTGCGCACGAATGTCGTCTGCCGCGTCCAGATTGATCAGGGTGATAAGACCATCGACTCGATACAAAGCGTCTGGGCGACGGAGCCGGTTCTCTCGCGCTTTGCGCCGGGTGCCGGGCCGAGGCGGGTTGGAGGCGACATAAAGCCGCCGGTTGTCATCCATCGTGTGCAGCCGATCTACGCTGGAACCGCGCAGAAGGGTCACATTGAGGGCATCGTGATCGTCGAGGTGATCGTCGGCCGCGACGGCAACGTGAATGATGCGCGCGTCATCAAGCCGATGCCGTTCGGGCTGTCCGAGGCCGCGTTGGAGGCGGTCAAGAAGTGGAAGTTCCGGCCGGGGACGCTCCGGGGAAGGCCGGTGGAGGTCATCGACAACGTCACCGTGACCTTCCCGCCGGAGCGATAAGTCCGATTCAGCTCGCGCTCTTGTACGCCGCCGCGTAGCGCTTCGACGCCGCCGGATCCGAGCTGACTTTGCGGATGGCGCTCTCAAACGTTTCCTGCGTCAGGCCCTGATCGGCGAGGAGCTTGTCGGCGTTGGCGGGCTGTTTGTTGATCAGCGCGCCGAGCTGGCCGAGTTGCTCGGGCGTCATCGAGGTGCCGCTCGCCGTCGCCACGAGCGTACTGCCCGCCGTGCTCGAGGCCGTGGTCGCAGTGGCCGCTGTCTGGTTCGCTTTGTTGCAGCCGCCGGCGACGAGCGCCGCGCAGATGGCGAATGTGAGGAGTGTTGTTTTCATCGTCTTAATCCTTTCCATGACCTTTGCCGCCTTTTTCCTTCTGCTGCCCCGGAGGGCCTTCGCCGCCCGGACCGCGTCCATGTCCTTTACCGTTGCCCTGCTCCTGGGCCGGCTGCGGAACGAAAACCGGCGCCGGTTGCGCGGGAACTGCTGACGCCATCGGCGGAGGGGCGATGATCACCGGTTGCTGCTGAACCACCTGACCGCGTCCGTGGCCGTGACCGCGGTTCTCCTGCCGTGCTTCCCGCTCCGCCTCGCGCGCCGCCTTCTTCGCCTGACCCGGCGGGATGCGTGCGGCCTGCGGCGCAGGCGCGACGTACGTCTGCGCAATCGCCGGCTGCGGAACGTACGCCTGCTGGGGGACATACGCCGGTTGCGCGACCACGCGCTGGCGGCCCTGTACGCGCGCCTGACGCTGCTGCGCGTACGACGGCGCAATGACCGGCGCCGTGTAGGCCTGCTGTGGTGTGTAGACCGGTTGTGCGATGGCAGGTTGCGCGATGAACGCAGGCTGCGCATAGCCGCCGTTGCTCACGACCTGCTGGAAACGCGTCCGCACCGGCTGCGGGATGTACTGATCGGTGAGCACGTACGACGGCGTGTACGAATACGACGGAGCCGCGTACGACGGCAGGCGCGGATGGATCACGTCGAAGAGCCGCGCGCCGATGACGCCATTTCCGATCTGAATATCGACAAACGAAACGAAATCGGGACGCTCGACGAAAACGGCCGGCGCGTAGCGAACCGTGTCGATGAATTGCTCCGGCGGCAGGTAGCCGCGATTGAGCGTGTGGCAGAACCTTCCAAGGTCGTCCTGGCGTACGCCATCAAGGTCGCTGACCGTGGCAACGGCCAGCGGCATCTCGATCAGATAGAGCATCGTTCGCCGGTCGTAGCGAGGCCGTGAGCGGTAGTAGCTGGCGTCGTTGTAAGGAGTCTCGTAGACCGTTCGCGTCGTGCGGCGCGATGTGTAGGAATCGCGCCGAGGAATGTAGTTGTCGCTCAGAACCCAATGGGGGGTTGTATCGATCCGGTGCACGGTGACGCCGTAGCGCGGCAGCCGTTCATTGATCACCGTAATGAACGCAGCCCCTCGGATTCCCTGCGAGAACTGGTCTTCGACGAATGGGAAAAAGTCGGGCTGCTGGAGCGCCACCGGCGCATAGCGAATCGTCTCGACGAACATCACCGGAGGAACATCGGCATCGTTGAGCCGGGATGCGAATCGCCCAAGCTGATCGTCGGACACCTGGCCACTTCGGGAGCAGGCATCGACTGCCAGCGGCATGGCCGCGAGCGAACGGTAATAAGTGCTGTCGAACGCATACACGCGCACCGGCAGCAACGCGAGCAGCGTGAGCATCAGTAGTTTCTTCATCAGGGCACCATCCGACGCTCATCGCTGCAAAGGGGAGGCCGTATCATTGACTTATGGCGAATGAAAATGAAGCTGGCGGAGTCAACCGGAGACACTTCCTCGAGCTGGCCGCCCTCGGCTCAGCAGTAGCCCTGGCGAAGCCGCTGAGCGCGGTTGCACAAGCGGCATCAGCAGCAACGCCGGTCATGCCTGAGCTCGAAGAAATCACGATCGGCGAGTTGCAGGATGCGATGAAGAGCGGACGCTGGAGCGCGCGTTCGATCGCCGAGGGGTACCTGTCGAGGATCGCGGCGATCGACAAGCACGGGCCGGCAATCAACTCCATCATCGAGCTCAATCCCGACGCGCTTGCGATCGCCGATGCGATGGATGCGGAGCGGAAAGCGGGTCACGTGCGTGGACCGCTCCACGGCGTTCCGGTCGTGATTAAAGACAACATCGATACGGCCGACAAGATGAAGACCTCGGCCGGTTCGCTTGCGCTCGCGGAGAACATCGCGTCGCGCGACGCGTTCGTGGTCGCTCGCCTGCGCGAAGCAGGCGCCGTGGTCCTCGGCAAGACGAATCTCAGCGAGTGGGCAAACTTTCGCTCCACGCATTCGACGAGCGGATGGAGCGGCCGTGGCGGTCTGACGCTGAATCCGTACGTGCTCAATCGCAACGCCTGCGGCTCGAGCTCGGGAACGGGATCGGCCATCGCGGCGAATCTGGCGGCCGTCGGTGTCGGCACAGAGACGGACGGCTCGGTCGTCTGTCCGTCGTCGGCATCGGGGCTCGTCGGAATCAAGCCGACGCTCGGCCTGATCAGCCGCGCCGGCATCATTCCCATCGCGCACAGCCAGGACACGTCCGGCCCGATGGCCCGTACCGTCCGCGACGCCGCCATCCTCCTCGGCATCCTCACCGGCGCCGACGAGCGCGATCCGATCACGTCATCGAGCCGCACGAAGGGCAAAGCTGACTACACGCCCTTCCTCGATGCCAATGGCCTCAAAGGCGCTCGCATCGGCGTGGCGCGGCAGTACTTCGGATTCAACGACGCCACGGACCGCCTGATGACGGAGGCCATCGCCCTCATCAAAACCCTCGGCGCCACGATCATCGATCCCGCCAACATCACCACGAACGGCAAGTTCGACGCGACCGAGAACGACGTGCTGCAGTACGAGTTCAAGGCCGGCATCAACAAGTACTTGGCGAACGCGCCGGCATCCGTGAAGTCCCGCACGCTGGCGGATCTCATCAAGTTCAACGAAGAGCACCGCGCCGAGGAGATGCCGTACTTTGGGCAGGAAATCTTCGAGCAGTCGGAAAAACGCGGACCGCTGACGGAGAAAAAATACCTCGACGCCTTGACGAAAAATCATCGCTTGGCGCGGACGGAAGGGATCGACGCGACGATCAAGAAGCACAAGCTCGACGCGATCATCGCCCCAACCGGCGGCCCGGTCTGGACGACGGATCTCGTCAACGGCGATCACTTCACGGGCGGCTATTCGTCAGCGTCGGCAGTCGCCGGCTACCCGCACATCACAGTGCCCGCGGGGATGGTGTTTGGCCTGCCGGTCGGCATTTCGTTCTTCGGCGGAGCGTGGAGCGAGCCGTCGCTGATCAAGTTTGCGTATGCATTCGAGCAGGGGTCGAAGGCGCGGAAGAAGCCGTTGTTCCTGGCCGCGGTTTAGTACCGCGCGTTGATTGCGCTGCGCGCGTTGTCGGTTGGTCTCGCTGCGGTCTCTGATCTTGGCTTACGCGTCGCTCGTCGTATGTTGTCATTCCGAACCGCCGGAGCCGCCGTTCGACATCCTGTGAAAGCCGAGGATGGTGTTCGGCGGCGGAGGACGGAGAGGAATCCCCTGCCGGAGATCGAGAATCGCTGCGTAGGAGGGGGATTCCTCGCCCCCCTCCCATCCGCCCGCTCGGAATGACAGTGAATGACCCGCGCGCCACGACCTCTCGGAACGACAAACTCCGATCCCGACAACGCGCGAAGCGCAACCAACCGACAACCGACAACGCGGCGCCCGCCAGGGCGCCGCAATATCAAGGTACGGGACAGATCCCATGCAGCATCTGCCACGCGAACGAGATCGCGATCAGGGCGATGAAGGCGGCGTAGAAGGGGAGGAGTTTGCGTCTCACGTCAGTTCAACACCTTCGATGGTCGTCACGAATTCCGCGCCGAAGAATCGTGATGGCGTGAAGCTGCCGGGGCGCTTCGGCGATGCCAGCAAACGCTCCACCGCCGCCAGCGCGCTCAACACCGTGAACGCATACCCCTCGGGTGTCGTCATCGTCATCGTCACTTCGTTCGTGCCGTCGGCCACGCGGCCCCAGAGGTACGTGCGTCCTGCCGCGCGCTTCGTTTCGCTCGGTCCGCTGCGCCGACTCGCGAAGGCTTGCAGAAGCCGCTTGACCGGCTTGATCCCGAGGAGCGGCAGGAACGAGCGGATGCGCCGCATGCGCGCGATCGATTTCGGCGACGCGCCGGTGTAAACGCGAATGTTCGGGATTCCCGTGCTGTGAAACGCGGTCGAGACATCGCCCCATGGAATCGTCATGGCCGTTCGCGGACCACAGGAGAACGGGATCTCGCGGGTGGCGTACGCGGGCGGGACGCGGACGATTTTCCCGTCGCGCCGGATCGCGCCGCCTTCATCGATCGACTCGATCATCGTCTTCAACGTCCCGCGGCTCAGCTCCGCTTTGGGCGAGAAGAAGGCCAGCTCCAACTCCGTCGCACTCGGAAGTTTTTTCGAAAGCATGGCGGCAAGACAATCAGTGGGGACGACATCGAACCCGACTCCGGGGATGAGCGAGACGCCGCGCTGCACGGCGATGTCGTTCATGGCCAAGATCGATTCGAAGACGGCGATCTCGCCGGTGATGTCGAGGTAGTGCACGCCGGCGTCGAGGCACGCCTTCACCATCGGCGCGCTGGTGTGAACGAATGGCCCGGCGCAATGAAGGACAGCATCGACGCCGTCGAGGTTCGGAGCGGTAAGAGGAAACGCTCGTGATTCGAGACCGAGCTCGCGCGCGAGCGACTCGATCTTTTCCGCAGACCTCCCCGAGATGATGGGCCTGAGTCCGCGGCGCACCGCCTCGCGAGCGATCAACTCGCCGGTGTACCCGTTTGCGCCGTAGATGAGAAAAGTCACGGGACATTATTGTCTGTCGTGACATCCCGTAGAATCGTCATCGTGAAGACGCATCAGGCTATCGACGCGCGGAGTCTGACCATGGTCCGCGCGATCGTCGACAAGATCGACCGCGATCCCGACCGCAAGGGACTCGAGCATGCGCGTAAGGTCTGTGCGCGATGGGTTGAAATGGGCATTGTTCCGGCGAAGGAATGGATGGTCATTCTCCAGCGCTCGTGGCCGGAAATCAGAACCATCCTCCTCGATGATTCGGAGGAAGGACGGCGCCTGCGGCAGAACGATCCCTTCTGTGGAATCCTGACTCCGGTTGAGCGCTGGGAGATTTACCGCGAGGCTGCACGCAATGAAGCGCAGTGATCTCGAGCATGTCCTCCGTGCTGCTGGAGCGATCACAGGCGTTTCCACGTGGGTGATCGTGGGAAGTCAGGCCATCCTGGGCGCCGTTCCGAATGCACCCCAGGAACTACTCTTGTCAGTGGAAGTGGACCTGTATGCACCTTCGGACGAAGCATCGAGCGATCTGGTTGACGGATCGATCGGGGAACTGTCTGCCTTTCACGAGTCGTTCGGATACTACGCGCACGGTGTAGGCGCGGAGACCGCAATTCTTCCGTCGCATTGGCGCGAACGCGCTGTCACCATCCACTCGCCTGCCACTGGAGGCGTCACCGGCATCTGCCCCGACGCGGCTGACCTCGCAATCAGCAAACTGGCCGCGTGGCGGGAAAAGGACCAGGAGTTCATACGGATTCTCGTCTCGTGCGGAATTGTGACTGTGGACGCGATCCGCAGTCGACTCGATGAGCTCGATGACGAGACCGCGGAAAGAATCACCGGTCGTCTTCGCGGTCTCGTCTGATTCTGCAATGCAGCAGATTCACCTGATACTCGCCATCACACTATCCGGCTTGTTCATCGCTTCCTGCAGTTTGTCCATCGAGACGACCACGCGGACGATCGTTGTGTCGGAGTGATCGTGGGCGAAGACGAGGAGTGCGACGCGGTCGCGGCCGAGCGGGTGAGCGTAGATCTGTGTGACCTCGCCGTCGCGGTTTGAGCGCGATCGGACCAGTGGCTGGAACGCCTCGCCGGCGTTGCGGCGGACGATTTCGGCAAGGCCACGCTCGTCGTCGAAATGCGCGTCTTCGAACGTCGCCAGCTGCACGTCCGACACGCCGCCGGGTTGCGCGACCCAGACGGCAAAACGGACCAAGCCGAAGAACGGAATCGTCGTGCGATGGATGCGGTAGCGCGACTCGACTGCGCGGACGACCTCGTCGAAACCGGCGTGCGCCGGGGTAGCGCCGAGGGTGAAGACGCTCATCGCGGCGACGAGGAGAAGAAGCGGGCGGCGGTTAGTCATGATGCTCG
Source organism: Thermoanaerobaculia bacterium (assembly GCA_034664845.1). Lineage (GTDB taxonomy): Bacteria > Acidobacteriota > Thermoanaerobaculia > Gp7-AA8 > Gp7-AA8 > JADGNZ01. Next base: position 31,580 of record JAXDGW010000012.1, read on the forward strand.
TCCTTGCCATGCTTGCCTCGTCCTTCGCGCGAAATGTGGGGGATGCCGAATTGTCCTTCGAGGCCCGCCAGCTTCTCCAGATCGACGGGGCCGACGATGTTTACGACGGTGAACTCTTTTGGTTCTGCCGAGATGATGAGAAGGCCGGTGATGGCGTCACCGTGCATATCGGCGTAGATGTCGACGTCCTCTTTCGTCTTGCTGGTGACCTTCACAATCTTCTTCCAAGACGCGCCGAGCTGCGTGCGGATGCGCTCGGCAATCGCCTTGTCGTACTCGCCTGCGTGATCGAACTCGTAGCTGCGGACGTAGATCCCGGAGAGGCCGTTGATCATTTCTTTCGCGGCGCGCTCGTCGGCGTCATTGCTGGAGAGGAACTTGCCGGCGAGGCGAAGCATGGCGCCGTCGAGCGTGACGTCGACCGTCTCGCTGGCCTTGGCCGCGATGTCCGGAAAGTCGAGGTTGATGCGCGTTCCCTGCGCCTGCGCGGCAAGCGGAAACGCGGCACTGGCGATGATGGTGAGTAGAAAGCTGAGGAAGTATCGCGTTGCGTTCATGGTGTTTGCCTTTCGTTTTTCGTGTTGATGGTTAGTCGTGTGCCACTGCCCGCTGCGCGACGCGCATCTTGGCGCTGGCGATATGCAGCGCCGTCATCACCTCGCGACGCGCCAGCTCTCCCTCTTCCCGGCGATGCTCGGCGATCTGATGCGCGGTCAGTCCGCCGAGGGCCGCGGTGAGGAGGAGGGCGGCAGCGATGCGGCGGAGCGTCGATGCCGCAGGCCAGCGCGACGCTCGCCGTGACCGCGCTTCGCCAAGTCGAGCCAGAACGCGATCGGCGAATCCGTCAGGTGCGGACGTCCGCGCCAGTGTTCGTTGCAGTTGCTTCTCGAGTTTCATGACGTTGCTCCCAGCCACTCCCGAAGCGCGGCCAGTCCGCGCCGGAGATGACTTTTTACGGTGTTGATCGGGATGCCCATGACCTCCCCGATCTCAGAGGCTTCCAGCCCTTCCTGGTAACGCATGGTCAGCGCGAGCCGTTGCTGGGCGGGCAGACGCTGCAGCATCTGACCGACCTTCTTGTTGAGCAACGGATCGGTCGCATCGGCGTCGCGAGCAACATCGGACGCTTCGTCGAGCGTGACGATGCGCCAGCGTCCGCGCCGCGATTCATCGATGCAACGGTTCGAGGTCACGCGCCGCAACCAGAAGGTGAGATGCGCCGGCGACTCGATGTCCGTGAGCTTGCGATACAGCTGCAGGAACACCTCCTGCGCGATCTCCTCGGCGCGGCCGCGGTCGTGGAGAAAGTGCCAGGCGATGCTGAACACCATGTCCTGATGCTCATGAATCAGCGCCGCAAACGACTCGTGATCCCCCTCCGCCGCCCGATGCAGCGCGTGGTCGCGCGTGGCAAACATCAATGGCGCAGTCGCAGTCATCTGAGGCTATATACGGAGGAATCGGGCGAACGAACGCAGGGGGGCTCCGAACTGTCATTTCGAATCGGCGGAACCGCGGGGGTGGAGGGGCGGGTGGGAGCGGTGGAGCGCGATGAGAAATCCCCTGCGGAAACACGTGTATCGCTGCGTAGGCGGGAGATTCCTCGCCCCCACCACCCCGCCCGCTCGGAATGACAGCGTCCGGCTCTCCCGCTGCCCTCGATGCTGTCATTTCGAATCGGCGAAACCGCGGGGGCGGAAGGGTGAGTGGGAGCGGTGGAGCGCGATGAGAAAACCCCTGCCGGAGGGCGTGTATCGCTCCGTAGGCGGGAGATTCCTCGCCCCCCACCACCCCGCCCGCTCGGAATGACAGCGCGTCCGACGTTCGCGCTGCCCTCGATGCTGTCATTTCGAATCGGCGGAACCGCGGGGGCGGAAGGGGCGGGTGGGAGCGTTGTGGCGCGATGAGAAATCCCCTGCCGGAGCACGTGTATCGCTGCGTCGGCAGGGGATTCCTCGCCCACCGCCCGCTCGGAATGACAACGTGAGTGACAGCGAGAATGACAGCGCAACGGCCTTAGCTCGCGCGGAGGAACGCTGGCGTCCTCGCCGGCTGGCGCGGCGGCGTCTCGCCGCCGAACCGCGTCCCGAACACGCTATCCTCGATCCCAATGCAAGCCGGCGACGAAATCACAGTCAGGCCCACGGAGCTCGTGGCCGGAGGCGCGGCATTGGCGAAGGTCGATGGCTTTCCGATCTTCGTCACCAACGTCTATCCCGGCGACGTCGCCGTCGTGCGTCTGCTCGAAGTGAAGAAGGGGTTTGCGCATGCGGACCTCGTGCGGCTCGTCGAGCCGAGTCCGTTTCGCCGAACGATTCCCTGTCCAGTCGCGAACGAATGCGGCGGCTGCGACTGGACGGCGCTGCGCCTCGACAAACAGTTGGAGGCGAAGCGGCGCATTCTGACCGAGTCGTTGCGACGGGTCGGAAAGATCGATCCGGCTACGTTGCCTCCGATCACGGTGCATCCCTCCCCGCTCAACTACCGGCTGCGCAGCCGGCTGCATCGCGATGGAGACAAGGTCGGCTTTTATGCGACGCGGACAAACGACGTCGTGCAACTTCCCGCGGAATGCGAAGTCGTCGGCGTCGAGACTGCGCGCACTCTCTCGTCGGGCGCCAACGGCGGCGCGGACGCGGAACTCCAGATCTGGGAAGTCGACGCAACGTTGATCACCGAGGGCGAGATGACGATCGATGGCTTTCACGTCACGACCGATGTCTTCTTCCAGGTCAACCGCCACCTTCTCGGAACCATGCGGCGCCTCGTATCGGAGATCGCAGCGCGCTCGAAGAGCAAGCAGACAGCGGCCGACCTCTACTCCGGCGTCGGATTCTTCAGCGTTCCGCTCGCCGGCGTGTTCGAGAGCGTGACCGCGATCGAGGGATCGGACGCCGCACACGCCTGCGCCGCGCGCAACGTGCCCGAGAACGTGTCGCTCGTGCATGCGCCGGTGGAGTGGTGGGTGGAGCGGATGCCGCGCGTCGATTTCGTCTTTCTCGATCCCCCGCGCAGCGGAGCGAAGCGGAACGTCATCGATGCCATCGCCAGCCGCGCCGGCTCGATGGTTTGCTTCCTTGCCTGCGATCCGGTAACGTTCGCTCGAGACGCGAGCCGGCTGATCGCGTCTGGTTGGCGCCTCGCGTCGCTCGACCTCCTGGACCTCTTCCCCAACACGCATCACGTGGAAACGCTCGCTTCGTTCGAGCGTGCGCAGTGACGTTCCTGCCGCACTTCCGCTGATCGCCTACGCCGCCGGTCTCGCTCTTGGGCATTCGTATGCCGAAGCTGCGGGATTTGCGGCGGTGGCGGTGTTGCTCATCGCCCTTCGCCGAACGCGGATGGCCGTGGCCTGTCTCGCGCTCGCGGGCGGCGTGTGTGCGGCGGCGCACGCGCGTGAGGCGATCCGGATCGACGACGCTGCGATCAATCCGCTCATCACCGACCGTTTCATCACGATCGTCGCGCCAATCGATCGTGACTGGTCCGTGCGCGGTGAGGCGCACGTTCTTCGATGCGCGCGGTTCGTTGCGGATGGACGCGCCATCGATCGGCCGCTGACGATCTATACGCGTTTCGCGCCGCCGCAAATTGTGATGGAACGCGCGATCCGCGCGGAAGGGTTTCTGCGCCGCAACGAGCGGGGCGACATCGGACTGACGGTCAAGTCGCCGCGCCTGATGACGTACGAGGGTGCGCTGAATCCGTTCGCGCCGGCGGCGTGGAACCGTGCGATGGCGAACCGGATCCGGCCGTTTGCAGCCGGGCATCCCGTCGAGGTGGCGTTGGTCGAGGCGCTTGCCCTCGGCAGGAGCGAGCGCCTCGGCGACGACGTACGCGACAGCTACAAACGCGGCGGGACATATCACTTGTTGGTTTTCTCGGGCTTGCAAATCGCCTTCGCGGCAGCGCTGATCGCGCTTGCATTGCGCTGGCTGCGCGCGCCGCGGACGGCGGACTGGTCGCTGTTGATTTTCTCGGTTATCGCGCCGATGTTCATTGGTCCGACGGCCTCGGTCTCGCGCGCCACGATCGGCATCGGCATCTACGCCATCTCGCGCATTCTTCACCGCCCAACCACGCTCGAAAACCTCTGGTGCGTTGCCGCGCTGGTGCGTCTCATCATCGCGCCGCAGGATCTCATCGAGCCGGCGTTTCACCTCACATACGCCGGCGCCGGGGCGCTTCTCTTCGCCGGAAAAGCGCTGGCCGCGTGGCGTGCGCGGTGGATCGCATACGCGGCCTCGGCGGAGTTGGCGATTACCCCGCTGACGCTCTTCCACTTTCACCAGTACGCCCTCGGCGGGTCGGTGATGACGATGCTGCTGACGCCGATCGTGTTCGCGATGCTGGTGGTGTCGATGGCAATCTGCGCGATTCCCTGCGACGCGCTCTTCGTCATACTCGGTGCGCTTCATCGGCTCTGCACATTCGTGAATGGTGTCGCGGCGCCGGTGTGGGGATTCTTCGCTGCGCCGCCTCCCGCAGCGGTCGTGATTGGCTACGCGCTGGCCATGCTGGCGATCGCGTTCCTGCGTGGCCGGTTGCGCGCGATCGCCATCCTGGCGGCGATGCTCATTCCGATCATCGGCGCGATCGTCGTTGGCCGCAGCGACGTCGATGTGCCGCGCCTGACGATGCTCGACGTCGGGCAGGGCGATGCGCTCCTTCTCCGCTCGCCGGGCCACGTCGTTTTGATCGATGCCGGCGGCCGCCTTGGCGACGGCCATTTCGGCGAACGAGAATTGCTGCCGATGCTCGTCGATCGCGGGGTCCGCCGGATCGATGTCGCCGTTCTCACGCACGTGCATCCCGATCACTGCGGCGGGCTGCCTGCGGTCCTGACGAACCTCGAGGTCGGCACTCTCTGGATCTCGCCGCGCCGTTTTCGCGGCGATTGCGCGCAGCGCGTTTTGGAGGTGTGCTCGTTACGCGCGATCCCGATTCACCTCGTGCGCGACGGCGACACGCGCGTCGTCGGTGCGATCGCGCTTCGCGCCTTCGTCGCCGACCGCACCTTCAAGCACTCGCCGGAGAACAACAGCTCGGTCGTGTTGCGTGCGTCGATCGGGCGCTGGAACGTGCTGCTGACCGGCGACGTGGAACGCGACGCCGAGGAGTTGCTGGCGAGGCAAGACATCAAGGCAGACGTGCTCAAGGTCGGGCATCACGGCAGCAAGACGTCGACGACGCCCGTCCTTCTCGACGCCGTCCGGCCGCGCATCGCACTGATTTCGTGCGGACTGCGCAACATCTTCGGACATCCTCATCCGTCTGTGGTCGAGTCGCTTCGTTCGCGCGGCGTGCGAGCGTGGCGGACCGATCGCAGCGGCTCGATCGACCTCGATTTCCTGCCCGGTCATCTGGAAACTCATCAACAATTTGACACTCCCCGGTGAGCGTCCTACAGTGGATTTTCCGCATGTCATCGACTCTTCTACGCCTCGGCCTCTGGGTCATCCTGCTCGTAGTCATCCTCTACGTGCTCCAGCAGACGTATGAAGAAGCCCCCTTCGTCGATTTCTTCGCGCCGGCCATGCTGGAGAAAGCGCTCGTTCTGGGCGGGCTTCTCGTCGTCGCCGGGATCGTGGCCCGCATGCTCGAAGGGGGCGCGAAAGTCGTCTCGAAGAGCCGCTGCATCATCTGCAAAACGCCGGTCGACCACGGTGCGATCTACTGCCGCCAGCACCTCCGCAATGTTCTCGACCGCGAGGACGAGCGGACGCATCACACCCGCGTGCGAAGGTGACGACGACTCCGATCGTCATCGCCGGTCCGACCGGTACCGGCAAGTCCGATCTCGCCCTGCGTCTGGCCCACTCCCTCGGCGGCGAGATCGTGAACTACGACTCGGTGCAGATCTACCGCGGATTTGATATCGGCAGCGCGAAGCCAACGGCGGAGACGCGCGCCCGCGTTCCGCATCACCTCTTCGACATGATCGACGCCGACTCCGAGTTCAACGCCTCGGCCTACGCAGAGCGCGCTCGTGCGGTCTGCGACGATATTGCCGCCCGCGGCCGACGCGCCATCCTCGCCGGCGGTACGTTCTTCTACTTGCGCGCGCTGCTCCATGGGCTGCCGGAAATGCCGTCGCGCGACGCCGGCATCCGCGAGCGCATTCGCGCCATCGCGAACCGCCCGCGCGGAAGCGCAAGGCTGCATCGCTGGCTATCGATCGTCGATCCGCGAAGTGGTGAAAGAATCGCACCGGCGGACCGGCATCGGGTCGAGCGCGCCCTCGAAGTCTGGCTGACCAGCGGGCGGCCGATATCGGAGTGGGAGCGGCCCGGGAGCGCGGCGGCCGAAGAGATGGTGACCACGAAAATCGGTCTGCGGATGGAGCGAAGCCGTCTGGTCGCGCGGCTCGACGAGCGCGTCGCAGCGATGTATGAGGCGGGACTCGTCGACGAAACCCGCGGCTTGCTGGCGCGTTATCCACGAAGCGCGCGTCCGTTCGGCGCAATCGGATACGCTGAGGCGGCGGCGATAGTGATGGGCGAGATCGGCGTCGATGCCGCCATCGGCGAAACGCGGCGCCGCACCCGCGCGTATGCCAAGCGGCAGATGACGTGGCTCCGGGCGGAGCGAAATATGCAGTGGATCGACGTAACGTTGCGCGATGATCCGTTCGCCGCTGCGATGCGGCTCATCGAATTGAGTGAGGGTAGCGATTGAAGACGAGGACGATTCTCTTTCTGATAACGGCCGCGGTCGCGCTTGGACGCTGCGCCCCGGCACCGCCGCCCGTGGTCGCGCCCGCCGCGCCGCAAGCGGGCGACCGATTCATCATCGATCCGCGCGCCGGCTACGACGTGCAGCCATCGCCGGCCAACGCCAAACGCTTCGACGAAGCATGGAGCGCCATCCTCGGCGGCGACTACACGACGGCGCGGAAGCGGCTGGAAACGATTCACTCCAAAGAGCCGAATTACGCTCCTGTGCAGTTGGCCGAAGCTGCCATCGCACTGCGACAAGGAAAGACCGACATCGCGCGCCCCATCGTGGAGCAGGCGCGATCGCGCAAGGCGCACTACACGGCAGCCGAGGTTTATGCGGCGGAGATCGCGATCGCGGAGAAACGGACACGCGAGGCCTACGACACCTATCGAGACATCGCGTCGCGTCCCGGCGCGCCTCCGACGGCAGCCGAGCGCATCGCCGAGTTGCGGAACACGCTCTTCGATCAGCTCTACAGCGCCGCCGTTGCCGCTCCGGATGAAGACTCCGTGCGCCTTCTGCGCGATGCCCTTGCCATCAATCCTTCGGGAAGCGGAGCGCGAATCCTCCTCGCGCAGAAGCTCGTTGGGCAGCACAAGTACGACGAGGCGCGAGTGACGCTTGATCCGTTGTTGAACGGTCCCGACGTCGATCGTTCAGAAGTGCAGGAAGCGCTGGCAGAGATCGACATCAACCGCGGCCGTTACGAATCGGCAATCGCGCGCTACGAGCGCCTGTCAAAGCGCGAGCCGCGATTCGCACGGCGCCTCGACGAGATCAAACAGAACTATGCGGAGAGCAACATGCCGTCGCAGTTCCGGCGCGCCATCGAGAGCGAGGCGATCACGCGGGGCGATCTGGCCGTGCTGATGTACTGGAAAGTTGCCTCCGTGCGCTTCGCCTCGAACCTGGCCGCGCCGCCTATCGCGATCGACGTCAGCGAAACGCCCGGACGCGACGAGATCGTCCGCGCCATCGCCCTCGGCATCTACCAGGTCGATCCGGTCACGCGCCGCGTCAGTCCGTTCGCGGCGGTCAATGCCGGAGCGCTCACGCGCACGACTGCGCGCCTGCTCGCGCTGCGCGGCGCCGCCTGCGCCCGAGGCGCCGGAAACGATCCGCAAAAGGTGCTGGCCGCCTGCGCCATCGTCGATCCAACCCTCGGCGCCGGCGCCGACACGCCAGTAAGCGGGCGGGTGGCGGCGGGCGTGATGGAGCAAGTGGACCGGGCGCTGTCGAGGTAGCAGTAGCGGAGTCGCGCAAAAACGACTGTCATCCTGAGACCGCCGAAGGACACGAAGTGCCGGAGGACGTCGAAGGACCCCCTTGTTTTGTGCGTGTTCTTTCACGGCCTTGCCCGCTATGAAGCGAGTTGGGGGAGTCTCGCCAGGATGGTGGAGCGCGCCTTCGCGCGTCGGACCACGCATCCAAGCTCATCGGCTTCGAGACGCACGCGAAATAGCTTCGCAACTGATCCTCGCCCCGGACCCAGAGCAGCCGCCATATTCTCACCGTCGATGCCGCGGCCCTCACTGGTTCCGCTAAACTACGCGGCCATGAAAAAACTGTTCGTGCTGATCGCTCTTTTCGCGACTTCTCTTTTCGCTGCTGACACGCCGGACCTGACGATGCAGGGCCGCATCCGGCAGGAAGGCTTTCGCAATTCGAAAGTCATGGATACCGCCCAGGGATTGATGGACTTTGTCGGAGCGCGGCTCACCGGTTCGCCGAACATGAAGCGGGCGAATGAGTGGACCCGCGACAAGCTCACCGAGTTCGGCTTGTCCAACGCCCACCTCGAAAGCTGGGGACCGTTCGGCCGCGGCTGGTCGTACGAAGAATGCACCGTGCGCATGACGTCACCCGAGGTCGCGCAGCTCTGGGCATTGCCTCGGGCGTGGACGCCAGGCACCAACGGCGTCATCAAAGGCAATCCGGTCAAGGTGAAGATCGAGACCGTCGAAGACATCGAGAAGTTTCGCGGCAAAATGGCCGGCAAGATCGTCCTGAACGGAGATCCGCGCGAGCTCAAGCCGCACGAACAGTCGGAGTTCAAACGCTACAACGAGAAGACGCTGGCTGACGTTGAACAGTACGAGATGCCGGGCCGTCCCCGCTTCACGCGCGAAGAGGCCGTGAAGCGCACCGCGTTCCGCAAAGCGCTGACGAAGTTCCTGGCCGAGGAGAAGCCGCTGCTCATGATCGACCCGGGCAACACCGACTTCGGCACCTTCACCGTGCAGGGCGCCGGCAATCAGAAGGATGGCGAGCAGTATCCCGTCCCGTCGATCGTCATGTCGGCCGAGCACTACAACCGGCTGGCGCGTCTCGCCGATCAGAAGAAAGACTTCACGCTCGAGGTCAACGTCAAGACGACCTACTACGACACCGACAAGAACTCTTACAACACGATCGCTGAGATCCCGGGCACCGACAAGAAGGGCGAAGTCGTCATGCTCGGCGCGCACCTCGACTCGTGGCACGGCGGCACCGGAGCGACCGACAACGGCGCCGGCTCGGTCGTGGCGATGGAGGCCGTGCGTATCCTGAAAGCAATCGGCATCGCGCCGAAGCGGACGATCCGCATCGCGCTCTGGAGCGGCGAAGAAGAAGGCCTCCTCGGCTCGCGTGCTTACGTCTCCGAGCATTTCGCATCGCGGCCCGAGCCCGATCCAGCCGAGCGTGATCTTCCTTCGACGATGCGCCGCTCGACCGGTCCGCTGACGATCAAGCCCGAGCACGCGAAACTGGCGGGCTACTTCAATCTCGACAACGGCACGGGCAAAGTTCGCGGCATCTACACGCAGGAAAACTTCGCCGTCGCTCCGATTTTCCAGGCCTGGATCGAGCCGCTGAAAGACCTCGGCGTCACCGGCATCACATCGCGCAACACCGGCGGCACGGACCACCTCTCCTTCGACGGCGCCGGCCTCCCTGGCTTTCAGTTCATTCAGGACGAGATCGAGTACGAGCCGCGCACGCATCACACGAACTACGACGTCTACGACCGCCTGCAGCGCGACGACCTGGAGCAAGCGGCGGTGGTGATGGCAACGTTTGTGTGGGAGACAGCGAACCGCCCGGAGATGCTGCCGCGCAAGCCGTTGTCGAAGAGCGATCTGCCACCGGCGCCAGTAGCGCCAGCGGCTCCGAAGCATTGATTGCGGTTTCGCGGTCTCGCGGTTACGAAGTCTCGCGGTGCTCAGTTGACGAGCACCGCGAGCGCGAGCCCCCCGCGACCACGAAAACCTCGCTACCGCGAATGCCAGAAATATCGCGCCCGCGTCACCGTCCAGAAGATGCGCAACGTGTCGGCTAGCGGCTTGTAGTGGCTGGTCGATTGGCCATCGACGACGCTGAGCTCGATCGGGATGGTGACGACCTTGAACCCGCGGCGGCCGGCGCAGACGATCACTTCGCTCTCCAGGTCGAATCCGTCGGCGCGAAGACGCACGCTGCGCAAGAGGTGCGACGAGTAGAGACGAAATCCGCTCTGCGAGTCGGTGATGGCGGCACGCGACGCGAACGCGATCGAGCGAGCCGAAAATCGATTGGCGAAACGCCGGCGCGCGAGCATTTGGCCGAACAGATGCGCGCGCCCGCCGATGATCAAGTCGCCGCCGGTCTCTGCACGTGCAGCGAGAAATTTCGGGATCTCGTGCGGAAGATGCTGGCCGTCCGCGTCGAGCGTGACTACGGCATCGAAGCCGTTCGCCAGCGCGTGCGCAAACCCCGTCTTCAACGCCGCGCCTTTGCCGCGATTGACAGGATGGCGGATCACTTGCGCGCCAGCCTCCCGCGCCGCATCGCCGGTTCGATCGGACGAGCCATCATCGATGACCAGCACGTCGCGGCTCACGGCCAAACACTCGCGCACCACGGCCCCAACGCTTCGCTCCGCGTTGAGCGCTGGAATCAGAACGAGTGTCTTCTCGCTCACGCGCCCTCCCGCGACAGGACCGCGCAAACAACGCCGCCACCAGCCGAAATCGAGTTGACGAGAATGTGCCGCAGCGCCGCAGCGCGTGCCTCGCGTACCGGCGCGAAGCGCAGCTCAGAATCGCCTTCATCGAAACCATACGACGCGTGAAGTCTCTGATCGCGCATCGCCAGAAGCGCAGCCGCGAGCTGGAAGCCGCCGCCGGCCGCGTATTCACCGAAATAGCCTTTCGTCGCCACAACCGGAGGCACCGCGTCGCCGAACAAACTCCGGATCGCGCGCAACTCGAGCAGGTCACCGCGTTTCGTGCCGTTCGCGGATGCATGGATCGCGTCGATGTCGGAAACGCGAATCTCCGCGTCGTCGATCGCAGCCTTCATCGCCGCCGCGACCTGCTCGTGGCCAGTCCCCCAATCGGAGATCGTGGCCGACGTGTCGCGCGCGATCCCGAACCCAGCCAGCCAGCCGTACGGCTCGCGTGACGGCCTCCCCTCGGCAACAAACATCGCGCTTCCCTCGCCGATCGTCATCCCGTTCCGCATCCGGTCGAATGGCCGCATACGCTCTGTAAGCTCGCCATCTGCGTGAGCGAGCGTGCCGAGCCGGTCGAGCACGGAGAAGACCATCTCGTTGACCTCTTCCACGCCGCCGATGATCGCCGAGGGGACCGTCCCCTTCACGATCTGCGATGCGCCGTACATCGCGGCGGCGAGTAGCGACGACTCGCGCTGCGTCATCGTGATGTTGAAGCCACGCAGATCGAATTCGATGGCGATGTGCGATCCCGGCGCGTTGGCGACCGACTCCGCGAAAAGCTGCGGCGGCGCGAGTGCAGGACCGCGCGAAACATACTCCTGCATGTATTCGACCGATGTTTGCACGGGGCCGAACGCAGTCCCGAGCGCCACGCCCGACTCCGTGGCCAGCGTCGCGCCGGCGTCATCGATCGCCAGACGCGCGGCAGCGACGCCGTAGCGCGACAGCGTATTCATCCGACGCATTTTCATCGCAGGGATGTAGTCGCGCGCTTTGAAGTCGCGCACGAGCGCGGCGGTGTGCGCGGAAAGACCCTCCGTGTCGAAGCGGTCGATCGGCGTCACTGCGGTCGTTCCGGCGTCGAGCATCACGCGGAAGGGCTCGATGCCAACCGCTCCCGGCGCAACGATCCCGATGCCGGTGATGGCAACGCGATTCATGCGGCGTCGCGTTATAGCACTACGCCCTTCGAAAAAGCAGCGAGACGTTCGATCCGCCGAAGCCGAATGTATTGGACAGCACATTCGTCATCGGCATCGGCCGCGGCGTGTTCGGAATGTAGTCGAGCGTGCAGTCGGCGGCCGGTTCGTCGAGGCGCAACGTTGGAGGTGCAATCTGGTTCTGCAGAGTCAGCACTGCGATCACAGCCTCAATCCCGCCCGCAGCTCCCAGCGTGTGGCCAAAGTACGACTTGCTCGACGACACCGGGACCGTCTCACCGACCGCGGCGACAATCGCTTTCGTCTCGGCCGAGTCGTTGAGTAGTGTGCCTGTTCCGTGCGCGTTCACGTAGTCGATCACCGGCCCATCCCCCGCCTCGGCGATCGCAGCCCGCATCGCTGCCTCCGCGCCGCGGCCATCTTCGTGCGGCGCGGTCGGATGATGCGCATCGCACGTCGCGCCGTAGCCGCCGAGCTCCGCCAGGATGGTGGCGCCGCGCGACACCGCGTCGTCCCATCGCTCGATCACGAGGTACGCAGCGCCTTCGCCGAGGGTGATGCCTTTGCGTTCGGCGGCGAAGGGAGTGCATGGCTTTTCATCGACGGCCTGGAGGACATTGAAGCCGCTGTAGGTCAGCCGGCAGAGCGCGTCGCTTCCACCGGCGATGGCAACGTCCGCATGCCGCGACCGCAGAAGATCCGCAGCCATCCCGATCGCGGCGCCGGCAGAGGCGCACGCCGTCGCGTTCGAGAGCACGCCGCCACCGAGGCTAAGGGCGCGAGCGACGGAATCGGAAGGGCCTGACGTCGGCTGCTGCAGGACTCGCGATGCCGCGACACGACGCCGTCCGTGAACGAGACGATCGAAGTAGAAACCCTCTCCTTCGAGGAGTCCGCCCGTGGAAGTGCCGGTCGAAACGACCGCGCGATCCCGCGGCAGCGGTGACGAAGCGCCGCGATCCGCCTGCGCCATCGCTTCGCTCGCTGCGATGACCGCCAGCCGGTCGCTGCGCGACATCCGCTTCGCTTCGCGGCCACCGATCGTCAGCATGTCGTCGAGATCGGCGTCCACTTCCGCCGCGATGTCGGTCGAAAACGTCTCGCCCGGAAACTTCGTCAGCTTGCCGATCCCGTCGCGCGACTCGACGATGGAGCGCCACACCTCGCTCTGATTGCGGCCGATCGCACAGATGATCCCGAGACCGGTCACAGCAAGGCGGGTGGTGGTGTCAGCGTTGCGCATTTTCCTCTTCGGAGCTCGCGAGATAAAACCTGCTGCGAATCACTTCCACTCCATCAACAAGCCCGCGTCCCGAAAACCGGAACGTGCCACCGAACTGCGCGTCGAGCGTCACGACGAAGCGGACGACATCACCCGCCTCGATGAAACGATCGACTTCGCAGCCATCGATGCCGCTGAGAAACGCGTGTGACTTCGCGCTGGCAAATGCCAAACCGCCGCCAAGCTGCGCCATCGCCTCCACCGCCATCACACCTGACGGCATCGAGTCGTTCGCCGTGCAGACGTAAACACCTTCGATGGTCTGATCGCCGGTGCGCGTCGCCGCCGACGCCGCGCGGAAAGGAATCTGGTGAGGGAGGCTGGCCAGCCAGCTCACGCCTGCGCCTGCTGCTGCTCCGCCAACCGCTGCTCGACGAACTCCGCCAACGCGGCGACAGACTGAAAGTTCTCCCGCGCGGACGATTCGTTCTTTACCTTGATGCCGAACTCGCTCTCGAGCATCACCACGATCTCGAGCGCATCGATCGAGTCGAGCCCGAGCCCGCCCGCAAAGAGTGGATCGTGATCCTTGATGTCGTCGGGAGTCATGTCTTCAAACTTGAGCCGCTCGATCAGCAGCTCTTTAATTTTTCGTCGTAGGTCGTTCATGGGCTGGAGACATTCTCACACATCGCCGGTCCCGCGCTCACATTGCGAGAGAGACCGCCGCCTCGGACCGGAATCGCGCCAGAAAGTTCAAAATTGGTGGTAGGGAACTGGGCGATTCCCGCACTCCTTACATATAGGTCCAAACCGTTTCACCGGGAGGAGGACTCAATGTCGTCCGAGGATCGGCGTGTCCTGGCTGTCGTAGGATTCGCCGCGCTGCTTTGTGGCCCACTGCGCGCGCAGACTGAGTCCGCGCCTCCGCTAGGCAACGCCGCCAGCTTCGCCGTTCTCGGCGGCTCGGCCGTGAACAACTCCGGCGCAACGGTAGTCACCGGCAACCTCGGCGTGAGCCCCGGCAGCACGATCACCGGCTTCCCGCCCGGCGTGGTGAAACTTGGCGACACCTTCAAGAATGACGCGCTGGCGAAGGCAGCACACCATGATATGGGAGTCGCGTACGACGATCTCGCCAACCAGAAGTGCGGTGTCCCGCTGAGTGATTCGCCCCCGGCCAACCACGTCTACTGTTTGTCTCAGTTGCCGAAAGTGCTCACTCTCGACGCAGAACACAAACCGGACGCTTTTTGGATTTTTCAGATCACGGGCTCACTCACAACGCTCCCTGATTCGTCCGTCCTGGCGATCAACGGTGCCCAACCCGGCAACGTCTTCTGGCAAGTGAGCGGCTCGGCCAGCCTCGTCGCGGGCAGCGCATTCGTCGGGAACCTCATCGCGCACGACAGTATCACCCTGAATACCGGCGCAACCGCCTTCGGCCGCCTTCTGGCGCTTACAGGCACCGTGACGCTGGATTCGAACAAAGTCACGCTTTGCAGCACCTGCAATGAAATCACCCTCAGTCCGCTCGTTCCTTCCGATGGAATGCTAGGCACGCACTTCGGCCAGACGCTCACCGCCGACGGAGGCACGGCGCCTTACACCTTCAAGGTCATCTCCGGAGCGCTCCCTCCAGGAATCGATCCTCTCACTTCCAACGGCGTGCTATCCGGGGCACCTAAGGAGTCTGGCAAGTTCCAATTCACCGTCGCAGCTACCGATTCTCAAGGTTGCTCCGGTGAGCGGGAGTACACGATCTTTATCCCTTGTGCACTTACTCTTTCTCCGACGACGCTTCCGGACGCCAAGGCTTGCATTTTCTACACTCAGACTATCTCTGCCATGGGCGGCTCGGGGCGGTACAAGTACACAGCCAGCGGGCTGCCCATCGGACTGACACTCAGCCCAACGACTGAAACTCGCTTCGTCAACCTCTCCGGGATCCTGAGGAGGCCGGACGACTACACCTTCACAGTGACAGCCGAGGACACGGTCACGCATTGCATCGTCAGTCGGACGTACACACTGAAGGTGCTTTGCAACGTGATGGTCTTGCCAGAGACGCTGCCCCCCGCAACATGCTCTTCGTACTGCCAGACCTTTACTGCAAGTTGCGGAACGCCGCCGTACACATTCAGTTTCTCGGCCGGGACGCCTCCAGCCGGCTTACTGCTTTCATCTGATGGGATGTTCTGCGGGACACCAACGACGCCGGGCCGGCACACCTTCACAGTAACCGCCACTGATGCGAAAGGATGCACAGGAAGCCGGACGTACACGGTCGCGGTGGACAGCGGCCCGATCACGATCTCGCCACCCACTCTTCCAAATGGAATCGTAGGCACGATTTACGCCGACCAGACGATCATAGCCAATTGCGGAACTCCGGGGTACCGATGCCGGGTGAGCGCCGGGATGCTTCCACCCGGATTGACCCTCACCAACTGCAAGATCTCCGGCACGCCAACGACGGCGGGCTGCTTCACGTTCTCACTGACGGTGACCGACGCCAACGGGAATAGCAACAGCATCCGCTACACGATCTGCGTCTGCGCGATCATGATCTCGCCACCAGAACTTCCGGTCGGAAGCGTTTGCGCGAAGTACCAGCAGCAGCAACTCACCGCGAGCTGTGGGATACCTCCCTATACTTTCACCGTGCCTCCCGGGACCCTGCCTAGCGGACTGATGCTATCGATGTCAGGCCTGTTATCCGGGACACCAATGATGATCGGCCCCACGACCTTCACCGTGACCGCCAAGGATTCCGCTCAAAACACTGGCAACATTACCTACACGCTCTTGACCGGCGGGATCACGCTTTCACCAGCCACGCTTCCAGCCGCGGAGCTGGGCATTCCATACAGCAAGATCATTACTGCCAGTGGCGGTACAGCGCCGTACACATTCAGCACCTCCGGGACGCTTCCCACCGGCCTGACATTCACGCCGACAACCCAGCCGACCGGAACGATATCGGGGACACCGACAGCGCTCGGCACCTTCAATTTCTGCATCATGGTCAGCGACGCGAACGCGAGTCCCCTGTGCACCGCAACACAGTGCTACACGATCGATGTCATCCCCGCCGTCGCCGGTGGCCCCACGCTCTCGGCGTGGGGGATGCTCCTGCTTTTGATTCTGTTGGCGGGTGCAGGGTTAGTAATGATTCGGAGGGGAGACTAATGGACACTCGAAACGCCGCGCCCCGAGGGACTGATTAGAATGGTTTGGATCAGATCAAGAAGATTGGCAAGAGAGACGGGTAAACCGTCCTCCGTCACACTGATCGGTGGAAAAGTCTGGGCTTTTATCAGTGGAAAGGGGAGCCCTAAGTCCTTGGTGCTGGGATTGGCAGCACTCCTGGTGGCTCTCGGAGTCATAACGAGAACTATTTATCCGTCCCGTACGGAGTGCGAGGCGAATAACTCTGACCGGAAGTTTCTCCAGCTCAAAGTCCGAAACAAGGGAGGCAGCCCCTCAACGCTCATTAGCTATCGGCTGGAGTTTCCACGCGAGCTGATGATCGAAACTACTGCGCTCCAACAGGCGAGCGGAGACACGGTCATCGAACCAGTACCCGAGCCAGCGCGCGTCTACCTAACCACGATTGAATTAACGAGAGCCTGCAATCCTGCGACTAAGAGGCGGTATCTCAAGACTGAAATCGCGAAGGTACTAGAAGCACGCGGCGGGTCTTTAAGAGTGACGCTTTATGTCAAAGTCCAAGAGTCCGGACAGTGGTTTGAGATACATCGCCAGCCATTTGTGGTCGAGAGAGTCACGACAGCGTCCGCGAATCTAATGAAGGCATTCATTTTGGGGAGGATACCGGATGTTGATGACGAAGATGTCCCCTGTGCTCAGTAAGAGCCTATGGCGTGGCGCTGTGATAGTCGCCTTCGTCTTCGCTTTAGAAGCGCAGGCGAAACCGGTTTCGAAAGTCGAGATCGGAATTGACAATCAATGTCGCATTCCTTTGCCAGACAGAATCCGTGTGGTCTTGACCGTCGGCAAGCAGACGGTGGCCTTCACCGCCAAGCTCGACAACGCTGACGGATTGTGGAAGGGAGACTACCCTGTCGACGAGCAGCACCCGATAGTCAAGACTTTTCAGACGGACCATGCCATGGCCAGCCTGCGGCTCGATGGATTCCGCACTTACTGTCAAACGCCCATCGCATCGGAGAATAAGGAGAAAGAGGACGTCGCGAGATTCTCGTTTGTCTGCAGTGAACTGCCCGCAAGGAGCGTCGAGGTCGAGACCGACGGGCCGATCAAGGTCGATTACCGCCGCAAGTTCAAGGGTTGCCCCAAAGACGGCGAGCTCGAGTCCTTTGAGACGAGCGTCTCATTTCCAATTCCCAAGTTATTGGTCCCCGGCGAAGAGTTCCGTCTTCTATTCAATTGGGACAAGCCGAACCCTTTGGATCCAGGGCTCCTCTTGTTTTCAGTGGATGCAAACGAAAAGGATTTGCCCGTGTTCTGGCTGGATTCCAAGCGAATTATGTATCGCGATGAGTACGATCACCCTCATGAGCTGAAGGGTGGGGCTTCCCTGCCGCTTCCGCTGGATCATATCGTCAATATCCTGGCGAAACAACGTTCCGCCATAAATGGAGACAATTCAAAAAGCGGCCGTATCAACGATGAACTGCGGCTCAGAGGCAAGCTTAAGACGCTGACACTGGCGGTGAATTGATGCCAATGCGCATTCTGTTGTTAGGCACTCTGGCCTTCTTCTTTGGCTCATCAGTATTCGCCCAGCAACGTTCGGTCTTCGATCCAGACGATTCTGTCGATCCTCGCCGGCTTGATGGAACACTATTCATCTCTAGTCTAATCGCTGGTGCTGCGGCGAACTTTGTCGACAACTATCGCCCAATCCACCACCACGCCGGCTTCCTCCTTTTCACGAACAGCCTCTACTGGTCAGGCTACCAGTTTGATTACAAACGCAGCGAAGTTCGCGGCGGAAGCGCGCCCCCCGTGCTGGAGTGCCGATGTCCCAACCCGATCTATTTCCCGACCCCTCCGCCGCCCGGCTCCACTCCGGCCGCGCCCACACCAGGGTCCAAAGACACGATGCAGTTTGCCTTTTATGGCCCCGGTGTCTTCGGCGGGCGGCCGGCGGAGCCGCCGGTCATGTTGCGGTATCGATTGTCGATCAGCAGGCAGCCGATCGACACAGTCATCAAGTCCTCTGCCACAGCAGCGGTGCTCTCGCGCCTTTCCGGCCGCGAGCAGTCGATTGGACTCGACGCGGACACATACTTTCCGATCGGCAGGCATGACTTTTACGGTTCGCTCCTCTTCGCCAGAACCGTGCGCTCCGGGACGACGGACAATCGATCGCAGACCGAACTCGCGTACATGAGCCGCTTCCCTGGGATCGTTTTCCACAACATCCTCATGCGCGCCACGCTCACCATCGGCGGAGTGTCAGGACGCGCCGGCACCGCCCTAAACATCGTCAATCCTGCGTTCGAGGCTTTCTGGCACGATCCGAAGACGCGGGCGAACTTTCATTTTGTCTGGAGTCCGCAGTCGACGAACAGCGGGAATGGAGGGTGGGAGACGCATCATCAGATCGCCTTCTTCGTCGACCGCGCGCTGTACGTGCATCTGTTCCGAGCGCGGCCGGAAAGCGCTGCGGGCGGACGTGAATGAGATTGACGTTCGGGAGGGGCGACTCTATCCTCCCTCCCCCACGTCCATGCTCGAACGTTTCCTTGCACTTGCGGCAGACGCGCCCGGCGCGGTCGCGTTGACGGATGGCGGGAGCGGGCTGACTACCTCGCGCGGGCAACTCGTCACTCGCATCGACGAGATGGCCGGCCGCTTCGCAGCAAGCGGGTTTCGCGAGGGCGATGTCGTCGCCATTCAGCTTCCGAACTCCGTCGACTTCGTCGCCGCGTTCGGGGCGATCCTGGAGCAGAAACTCGTTGCGATCCTGATCGATCGCGACGCTACCGAGACCGAGGTTGCGAAGATCCTGGGGCACTTCTCGGCGCGAGGTCTCGTCTATCGCAGCGGTCACGACGTGTTGATCTCCGCGCGACAAGCCGGCCGGGTTCGCATCCCCGAGGAAGCGCGACTCATCAAGCTCACCTCCGGTTCGACCGGCATGCCGAAGGGGATCGTTGCCTCCGAGGCGAATCTCCTCGCTGATTGCCTCAACATCTGCGCGACCATGGGCATCCAGCCCGGCGACGTCAACCTCGGCGCGATTCCGATGTCGCATTCGTACGGCTTCTCGAATCTCGTCACGCCGCTGCTCGTCCAGGGAACGGCCATCGTGATCTCCAATGATTACCTGCCGCAGTCGGTGATGAACCTCTGCAACCGGTTTGCGTGCACGGTGGCGCCGCTCATCCCGATGGTGTTCGATCATCTGGTCGCCGCAGCGGCGGGCGAATTCTCATCGGTGCGAACGTTTCTTTCTGCCGGCGCGCCGCTGCCGGCGGTTGTGTCGCGCAAGTTCCGGGAACGTTTCGGTATGCCGATCCACACGTTTTACGGATGCAGCGAATGCGGCGGCATCACCTACGACCGCGAAGGAGCGTCCGTCGAGCGCGGCACGGTCGGTCATGCGATGGAGAACGTTCAGCTGACGTCGGCACGCGGGCGCCTCACGGTTCGCGGCACGAACGTGTCGCTCGGGTATCTGCACGATGCCGTCACGTTTGAGCCTTTCGAGAACGAGCGATTTGTAGCCGATGATCTGATCGAGCTTCGCGACGGCGGCGAGGTCGCGATCACGGGACGCGCCAGCGACTTGATCAACACCGCGGGCAAGAAGGTGAACCCGCGCGAGGTCGAGCAGGTGCTGCTCCAGATCGAGGGCGTGCGCCAGGCCAAGGTCTACGGCGAGCCGGCCGGAGCGCGCGGTGAAGTCGTCGCCGCCGCGGTGGTTGCAAGCCCGGACGTGACGCGCGAGCAGATCCGCTCCTGGTGCCGCGATCATCTTTCTCTGCACAAAGTTCCGCGCATCATCAAACTGATCGATTCGATTCCGGTCGATGAGCGGGGCAAGGTCAAGAGGGCGGCGCTGGCGGAACTGTAGTTTGCGGTTGCGGGGTTGCTGGGCTGCTGGGTTGCTGGGACCGGAAGAGACCCGATTACCACAGAGGCACTGAGAGCACAGCGCGAGTCGTGCCCGCAACCCAACGCTGTCATCCTGAGAGCCGCAGCACACGAGTGCCGGAGGACGTCGAAGGACCCCTTCGTATGTGCATGGTCTCTTCCGCCGCCACCCGACCCTGCACTTGCGCGGGGGGTCCTTCGACCGTCCTCCGGCACTTCGTGTCCTGCGGCGGCTCAGGATGACAGGCTTGATAGTCTTCGCGCCGCGCGCAGAAACTCGTAGTTGTAGTTAGGGTACAGAGGTCATCACTACAACTCGGTGACCTCCGCGTCTCTGTGGTTCACGGTTTTGAGAAATGCAGAGTAGTTGACCGGAGACTGGATGCGCTTCACTTCGCGTGGAAGCCATCGGCCGCTTCCACGAACGTCGTGAAGCCGGCTGCGGTCAGCGTGTCGCGCGCTTCGTCGGTGAGGGTCACCCCGATGACGTCGACGCGTTTCGGATGCCCGATCTGCGACAGGAGATGGCGCAGATCATCCGTTGGCCGGAAGACGGTGACGCTGATGTGCGGCCACTCGCTGGCGCGATTCCACGCCTCGGCCACCGCGGCGCGGTTGGCGCTGCTCTCCACGATCCAGACCGGCATCCGCATCACCAGTTCCGCGAGACGGTCACCGAACTCCCGCTCGAATACGATCGCGACCCGGCGGCTCATCCCTGTGCGGTGGCGTTCTCGGCCGGCGCGGCAGACGTCCTGGTGGGTCGGCGAAACAGACGGCGCACCTGCAATCGCACGTTGTCCGCTTCGGCAAACGCCCAGAGCTTCACTCCGCGCAGAACCATGTGCGCCGGGGCGAGATTGAGATTGAAGTAGACCCTGATGCGGCGGCCATTGTTACGCGCACCACCTTCACCCGCTGCACGCCGCGCCAACGCGATCGCTTTGAAGCGCTGGTTGTACAGCTTGATGAAGTGATAGCTGAAAAACGCCGGCTTCGGCCCAAGAACCGGCATCCAGAGGAACTTTTTCGCGAAGCGATAGGCGGGCATGACGACGAAGATGTAGTAGTGGGCGGTGTCGAGGATCATCGCGGCTGCGAGAAGATCCGCTTCGCCCATGTAGTAGTACTTGTCTTTGAAGATCGAGCGGAAAAAGCGGGTGTAGGAGCGGGTGAATGCGGCGTTGTGCTCGACGATTCGCGCGCTGACGTCCTCCCCCTTCGCATGCAGGCCTACGATCTCCGCCGTAGCCTCGGCGGTGAATGAGGCGTGGTCGAGTCCAGGCGAGTAGTACGGATCGAGGAACGACGCCGCGTCGCCGAGGAGTGCCCAGCCGTTGCCCATGTACTGCTTGGCGAAAAATGGGAGGTGCGAATAGAAACGAAGATCTTCGAGGCGTGGCGTGGCGCCGTCGATCAGCTCCGCAAGCGAAGGAATGGCCTTCAGAAACGCAATGAAATCGCCCGCGCGGTCTTTGCTGTGATGAAGATCGATCAGCCGCTTGTCGAAGACGACTCCGATCGATGTCTCGCCGTTGCCGAGTGGAATGACCCAGATCCAGTATCCGAAGCCGGTGTAGTGGTTCGTGGCCAGGCGCCGTGAGCTGATATTGCCTGCGCCAAGATCGCCGGCGCGGGCAGCGATGTCATCGACGTGACGGACATCTTTCCACCGGCACCAGATCGCGGCCACGGGATGCTCTTCATTGCGCTCGATCAGACCGAGGCGGCGCCCGATGAAATTTACGCGTCCGGTGGCGTCGAGGAGCCAGCGGCAGGTAATCGTGCGGCGCACTGGCTCCGTCTCACCGCCCGAGGCTGTAGGGCCCGCTGTGGGCTCCCAGGGGGCGACTGAAGCGGGAGGTCTTGCGGGGTCTTCGCTCAGGATGACCGTGATGGTGTTGTTGAAGTCTTGCAGGTCGGCATCGACGACTTTGGCAGGCCGCAGAATCTCCGCGCCTTCGCGGATAGCGGTTGCCAGGAGGTACTCGTCGAGGGCATCGCGCCGAAGCTGAAAGGAAGGCACTGAGCTGCGCAGATAGCCTCCCGCTTCCGAAGCGTTCGCATGGCCGGTAACTTTGTCGTTTGAAAACCAATAGCGAAGACCTTCCTTTGGCAACTGCTCCGACTCCAAGTGGTGCCACATAGCCAGCCGGCGCGTGAGAAACATTGCCGACATCTCGGTCGTGGCTTCCCCGACCTTCTCATCGAAGGCCTCGGCCTTCTCGACGATGAGGACGCGGAGCTGGGGATGATCGCGCCGAAGCAGGATCGCGGTCGAGGCGCCACTGTAGGCTCCGCCAAGGATGATGACATCGTAGTCATGCGGCTGCATTGGCCGATCGTAACACCGGCCTTTCGGTTAGCATTCGCGCCCTATGCAATGGTTCCATCACTTCTTCGCAACATGGATGCAGTTCGTACTCGACTGGGGCTACTTCGGCATCTTCCTCATGATGGCGTTCGAGTCGACGGCGCTGCCGATTCCTGCCGAGGTCGTCATCCCGCCCGCGGCGTACTGGGCGTCGCAAGGGCGGTTCAACATCGTGCTGGTCATCATCGCGGCGACCGCCGGATCATGGGCAGGATCCGCTGCGAGCTACTGGATCGCATACAAACTGGGACGCCCGCTCGTGAGCAAGTACGGGCGATTCGTGTTGATGTCGCCGTCAAAAATCGAAGGCGCTGACCGATGGTTCGAGATGTACGGCTCAGGCGGAATCTTCGTGGCGCGTCTGCTGCCGGGCATTCGCCACCTGATCTCGATCCCCGCCGGCCTGTTCCGAATGCCTTTCGGCCGCTTCTCGCTGATGACGATCCTCGGCGCCGGCCTTTTCAACGGCGCGCTGGCCTGGTTCGGCATGCGCGTCCTCGGCGATCAGCCCGGGCTATTGAAGGACCCCGAGGCGCTCCGCAACGCGCTGGCGTCGAAATCGATGTGGATCATCGGCTTCGCCGTCGTGGTGGCCGTGCTCTACGGCGTGATGGTGTGGATGCAGAAGCGGGCGGAAGCTACGCGAGCTTGAGTCCGGCGGCTAGGAAGTGCCGAAAATCGGCGTCGTGGGTGATGAGGGTTGTGTTGTTGTCGATGCAGATCTGCGCGATCAGCGCATCCGCAAGCTTCGCTTTGTGGCCATCGCTCAGATATCCCTGCGAAGTTCGCCAGCACGCTTCCAGTAGCCTTCCTTGATATTGAGAAGCGGCAGGGTAAGTACGAATTCTACGAACTCTTCTTCGACAGCAGGGCTGCTCAGCGCTTCGGTGAGAACGGTCGGAGGGAGCACAGCCTGCTTACCGAGAATCGCTTCACGCGCTCGCTGAACGTCCACTCCTGGCTCACTTCGCGCCCACCGCCTTAGAGAGCTGGTGTCGATCGCGATCAATCGCGATCCTCACGCAAGGCGTCGATGTCGATGTCCCAGTGGACCTTCAGTGAACCTTCCCCCGCCACTTCATGAGCCCTTCGTAGACACCGTCTGCGCGCGCCTTGTCGATCCGCCTCTGCAATTCGGCGCGAAGCTCGGCTACCCGCTCGGGCGGTAGCTTCATCCGATCGTAGCGAGCCCACGGATCTTCCTTCGCCTCCGCTTGCAACGGCTCTTCTGGTGTTTCCGCCATACCCCAATTCTCCTACTTCCCCGCCTTCCGCACAAAATCGACGATGCTCACGAGCAGGTCGGGGGCGAGCATCAGCGACGGATCGCTGTAGGACGCGGCCTGCTTTTCTTTGTCGGGCGGAACGCTCTTGAGAACGTGGTTCATCCCTTCGACGATCAGCAGTTTCGCTTTCGGGCTCGCTGCGGCGAGGCGTTTCGCGTCGTCGACGCTGACTTGGATGTCGGTCGTTCCCTGCACGATCAGCACGGGTACGCTCAACGCCGCGATCGATTTGGCCGGGTCGTAGCGGAACCAGGAAATCATGTACGGCTGCACGCTGGGACGGTAGATCGCGTAGAGCTCTACGGGCGGCTTCTCCGTCGTTTTTCCTGCTTCGAGGTCCTTCAGGATTGCGTCGCTCTGCGTGGCCAACGCGGGAGGAAGCTTTCCTGCGAGTTGCGTGCGGAGGATGTCCGCGGCAGGACGGCCCGCGCCGGCGATGGAGATGAAGCCGGACGCCCTGCAGCGCTTCGCTGCGACCATCCCGAGGAGTGACCCTTCGCTGTGACCGGCGATCACGACCGATGAGAAACGCTTATCGGCGCGCAACTGATCGCAGAACGCGACGGCGTCATCGATGTAGGTTTCGAAGCGGAGGTCCGCTTCCGCCACAATCGCTTTCGCGCTTTCGCCGACGCCGCGTTTGTCGTACCGCAGCGAGGCGATGCCGTTCATCGCCAGCCCTTCCGCCAGCATCAGCAGCGAGTTGTTCGGGCCGGGAAGCATCCGCGAGTTGCCGTTGCGGTCGGTCGGTCCCGAGCCGGAGATCAGCAACACGACAGGCATCGGCTTGGAAGTGTCTTTCGGCAGAAGCAGCGTGCTGTGAATCGATGTGTCGGAAGGCACGGCGGCGATCGATGCGGGCGGCGCGGACGGCTGCTGCGCCACTGCTGCGGAGGCCAGAAGAACTACGGCGATTGCGGTTCGCATGTGCCGATTATCCTTACATTTGTCACCCCGCACTCATGACTTTCGACAGGGGCGAATCGGCGGATCCGCGCGTAGATTGTCCGCATGAATCCACTGCAAATCGAGAACGTCGCGAAGACGTTCGCATCCCGCCGCGCGCTCGACGGCGTATCGCTCGAGCTTCGTAACGCCGAGGTGCTGGGGCTGCTCGGCCCGAACGGGGCGGGTAAATCGACACTCGTCCGCACCATCATGGGCCGCGTCCGGCCGGACAGCGGCGTCGTCTCGATTTTCGGGAAGCCCGCGCCGG
This sequence comes from Thermoanaerobaculia bacterium, assembly GCA_034664845.1. Taxonomy (GTDB): domain Bacteria; phylum Acidobacteriota; class Thermoanaerobaculia; order Gp7-AA8; family Gp7-AA8; genus JADGNZ01. Next base: position 56,626 of record JAXDGW010000012.1, read on the forward strand.
CCGGCGACACCGAGGCGCGTGCCGAGGTTGGCGTCGTCCCGCAGGAGATCGCGCTCTATCCCAATCTAACCTCGCGCGAGAATCTCTCCGTCTTCGGCCGTTACCTCGGGCTTCGCGGCAACGCGCTGGCCGAGGCGATGGACCGGTCGCTCGATTGGGCTGCGCTGACCGATCGTGCCAGCGAGCCGGTGAAGACCTTCTCCGGCGGCATGAAGCGGCGTCTCAACATGGCCGCCGGCGTTCTGCACCGGCCGCGTGTGTTGCTGCTCGACGAGCCGACGGTCGGCGTCGATCCTCAATCGCGCGAACGGATCTACCAGATGATCGAAGCGCTTCGTGCCGACGGCGTGTCGCTCATCTACACCACGCACTACATGGAAGAAGCGGAGCGCCTTTGCGACCGCATCGCCGTCGTCGATAACGGCAAGGTCATCGCCACCGGCACGAAGGATGAGCTGGTGCGCGACACGATCGGTACCAAGCGCGAAGTCGTCGTCGAATTCGCCGACGGCACGCACGTCACGACCCTGATCGAAGACGCCAGCGAAATGCCCCGCGTCATGCGCGAGGCGGAGTCTCACGGAAGCGCGATTCGCGACCTGACCATGAAGTCGCCCTCGCTCGAAAAAGTCTTTCTTCACCTTACCGGAAGGGGTTTACGCGAATGATCGCCTCTGTCGTCCGAGCCGGATGGCTCAATCTCCGCCGGGACCGCTCGGCGCTCATGCTCAGCTTCATCGTGCCGATCGTCTTCTTCTCGATCTTCGCCGGAATCTTCGGCGCGCAGAAATCGAAGACGCCGAAAACGACCGTGGTGATCGCCGACCTCGATCGCAGCGATACCTCGCGGCGGCTCATCGCGGCGCTCCAACACGAAACCGCTCTCGACGTCGTCGTGACGCCGAAAAAGAGCACGACGCCGTTCGACGCGCAGTCAGCCGAGGCGACGGTGCGGGCCGGGGATGCGCCGGTGGCGCTGATCATCCCGAAAGGCTTCGGCACCACGCAGATTCGCTTCGATGCCCCCAACAACGGCCCGGCCTTCCGGCTGCTGTCCGATTCCGCCGATCCGATCGCCGACCAGGTTGTCGGAGGGTTGCTGCAGAAGACGATGATGATGTCGATGCCGGAGATGATGATGAACGCCGGCGTCAGCGAAGTGGATCGCTGGAGCGGCGGATTGACGCCGCAGCAGAAGGCGACGATCGACCAGAACATGAAAGGGTACAGCGCGCTCAACGCCCATGCACTGGCGAGAGCGGCCTCCCCGGATTCGATCATTCGGATCGAAAAGACGGACGTCGTCGGGCAGAACAAATCGAACGTCATTGCTGCGCTCTATGCCGCGGGCATCGGCGTCATGTTCCTGCTCTTCACCGCATCGAACGCCGGCGGCGCGCTGCTCGAAGAAAACGAGAGCGGCACGCTCGACCGCATCCTCACCACTCGCCTCACCCTCACCCAACTCCTCCTCGGCAAGCTCGCCTATCTCTGGACGCTCGGCTTCACGCAGATCTGCGTGATGTTTCTCTGGGGCGCCCTCGTCTTCCGCCTGCAGCTTTTCCAGCACCTCGGCGGCTTCGTGATCATGGCGCTTTCAACTTCGCTGGCAACCTCGGCATTCGGTTTGCTCCTCGCGTCGATCTGCCGCACGCGCGCACAGCTCGGCGCGATGTCGACGCTCGTCGTGCTGTCGCTCTCAGCGATCGGCGGCTCGATGTTCCCGCGCTTCCTGATGCCGGCAGGCCTGCAGAAAGCAGGGCTCGTTCTCTTCAACTCGTGGGCGATCGACGGATTCACGAACGTCTTCTGGCGCGAGCTGCCGCTGACGTCGATCGCGCTGCCAGCCGCGGTCCTGGTCGGATGGGGAATCGTCTTCTTCATCGCGGCGCGGCAATTGACGAAGCGGTGGGAGATTGCTTGAGGGCAGAGATCAGCGATCAGAGACTAGAGAGCAGAGACCCATCTTGATTCTGATCCACTGGTCGCTGATCTTTGATGTCTGCCGCATACAATGCGCGGCGTGTCTGCGCTGAAAAACCGCGATCACTATCCTGCTCTCGTCATCGGTACAGGCATCGCCGGGCTGACGGCCTCGTTCTGCCTAGCCAACGCCGGCATCAAGGTCCTGCTCGTCACGAAAGCGTCTGACCCGAAGGACTGCAATACCTTCTGGGCTCAGGGCGGAATCATTTACGAGGGTGAAGGCGATTCGCCGGCGAAACTAATCGAGGACGTGATCGCCGCCGGCGCGGGGCTGTCGAACGAAGAGGCCGTGCGCTTCCTGGCCGTCGAAGGGCCGCGCGTCGTCAAAGAGCTACTCCTCGATGAGATGCATGTCCCCTTCTCCGTCAGCGAAGAAGGGGAGCTCGATCTGACGCAGGAGGGAGCGCACTCGCTGCCGCGCATCATCCACGCCGGCGACGCCACCGGGCGCGCCATCGAGACGTCGCTCCTCAACCGCGTCCGCAATGAGCCGAACATCACGCTCGTCACCGAAGTGACGGCCATCGATCTGCTGACCACACAACATCATCCGACCGATATTCAGGTCCGCTACGGCCTCACGAACGAGTGCGCCGGCGCCTACCTGCTCGACAACCGCACGAACGAGGTCTTCACGATCTTCAGCGATTTCACGATCCTGGCGACCGGCGGGATCGGGCAGATCTACCTCCACACGACCAACACGCGCAGCGCCATCGGCGACGGCGTCGTCATGGCTCAGCGCGCCGGCGCCCGCATCATGAACGCCGAGTACGTTCAGTTCCACCCGACGGCGCTGGCGGACAAGAAGGCCAATCACTATCTAATCTCCGAGGCGTTGCGCGGCGAGGGTGCGCGGCTGCGCAATCAGAAGGGCGAGTACTTCATGGAAAAGTACTCGCCGGTCCTGAAAGATCTCGCGCCACGCGACGTGGTGGCACGCGCCATCGTCGAAGAACTGACGACGAACAAGGACGAATTCGTCTACCTCGATCTGGCCAACTTCTACCACGGCCACGAGCCGATCGCCGAGCGCTTCCCGAACATCCGCAAGGCCTGCGCAGACATCGGCGTCGACATCGAGCGCGATCCGATTCCGGTCGTTCCTGCGGCGCACTATTTCTGCGGCGGCATCCTCGCCAACAATGTCGGCGAGAGCACGCTGGAGAGGCTTTACGCGATCGGCGAGACGTCGTGCACCGGCCTGCACGGCGGCAATCGTCTGGCCTCGACCTCACTCCTCGAAGGACTAACGTGGGGCTATTTCGCCGCCGCGTCGATCCGAAACAAATACGAGGCGTCGACGACCCCAGTTGAAGCCGCCACCGGCCCCGTTCCTCGCCGCACCCGCCTCGGCGACGCGCCCGCGGTTCGCCTTTCGTACGGCTCCCGTACTCCCGGCATCGGCGCGATTCCCGATGCGCTGCTCCTCTCGATCCCAGATTGGCGGGCCGCCGGTAGCCAGAATATGGAAGACCCCGCGCTGATCCTGCAGGACTGGACGACGATCCAGCACACGATGTGGAACTACGTCGGCATCGTGCGCACGTACGAGCGCCTGAAGCGCAGCGTCGCCGATATGCGCGAGCTCGGCAGCCGCCTCACGAAGTACTACCACGAGTCAACGATCAGCAAAGCCATCGTCGAGCTCTTCCACGGCCAGCAGATGGCGATGATCGTGGCCAGCGCCGCGCTGCGGAATCCGGTCTCGCGGGGAGCGCATTTCCGAAGGGACTGACGTAGGTCGGACTCTCCTGTCCGACTGGTTGCCGAGGGTGTCGGACTGGAGAGTCCGGCCTACGTGGAACGAATCCGCCTCTCCCCTTGGTTTCGTACATCGCACAAGGAGCAACCCATGAGCACGATCTGGAAAAAGTGGCTGCCGATCGCCGTAGGAACCGTGATCCTCACCTTCCTCGTCAACGGCATGATGCAACACCCTGTCACCGCCGCCCCTGCCAGTCCCCAGGTACGCACCAAAGGAGACAAGATGGAGAACTACCACAAGCCCTCCGACGCGGAGCTGAAGAAGCGCCTCACGCCTGAGCAGTACGAGGTCACACAGCACGAAGGCACCGAGCCGCCCTTCCGCAATCAGTACGCGGACAATCACGCCGCCGGTATCTACGTCGATGTCGTCAGCGGCGAGCCTCTTTTCAGCTCGCTCGACAAGTTCGAGTCCGGCACCGGCTGGCCGAGCTTTACCCGTCCCCTCGAGCCGAAAAACGTCGTGACGAAAACGGACCGCAAGTTCTTCATGGCCCGCACCGAAGTCCGCTCCAAGCACGCCGATTCGCACCTCGGACACGTCTTCGATGACGGACCGGCCCCGACCGGCCAGCGCTACTGCATGAACTCCGCGTCCATGCGATTCGTCCCCGTCGACAAGCTCGAAGCCGAAGGCTACGGCGAGTACCTGCCGCTCTTCGGAAAGGTGGCGACCAAGAAATGACGGAGACCGCAACCCTCGCCGGCGGCTGCTTCTGGGGCGTCGAAGAACTGGTGCGCGCGCTGCCCGGCGTGACCGACACGACAGTCGGCTACGCCGGCGGCACGCTCGACAACCCGCACTACGAGGATGTGAAGAAAGGCCGCACCGGCCACGCCGAATCGCTGCAGATCGTCTTCGACCCGGCCAAAATCACGTTCGGCGAAATCCTCGACTTCTTCTTCCGCCTGCACGACCCAACCACCGCCAACCGCCAGGGCAACGACGTCGGCACGCAGTACCGCTCCGCGATTTTCTACCACGACGAAAACCAGCGCACGGAGGCCGAGGCCGCCAAGCAGCGCGCGCAATCAAAGTGGCCGCGTCCGATCGTGACGGAGATCATCCCATTCACGAATTTCTACGAAGCCGAGGACTATCACCAGGACTATTTGCAGCGGCATCCGAATGGGTATACGTGCCACTACTTGCGGTAGCCAGTTCTTCTGGACCCTCATCGGCTGGTAAGATTCGCCAATGCCAAACAACGCTCGGAAGTCGTCGAACAAAGTGAGACTCGAGAGAGCCACAGCGTCGGAGATTCTCTCGTCATTCCGGATCACTCGCCGCGAGGCACGGCTCGCCGACGCAGCCGTCACAGCCGTGATGGGACGTGAAAAAGTTGATCAAACTTCTGCAAGACGACCGGCGACTCGCCCTCTGAAGTAAATACATCGAGGTGAGCACACCTGATCCTAAAGGCGTATTCATTAATGCGCCGTTTGACGATCGATACGAGCCTTTATTCATCACGCTCGTAGGTATGCTCGTTTTTCTTGGGCAGAAACCTCGCTGCGTTCTGGAGATCAGAGAGCAGGGCGATGGCCGTCTGGCTCGGATTTTCGATTTAGTACGAGCATGCAGAATTTCTGTCCATGATCTGAGTCGCGTTAGTACGCCTGCACGCTTCAACATGCCGTTCGAGCTAGGCATCGCATGCGCGTTGAAATTGCTGCATCCGCTTGACTATGAGGTGTTCGTACTGGATGCGGCGCCTTACCGGCTCGATAAGACGCTCAGTGACTACAAAGGCCGAGATCCCTTGATTCATCACGGATCGAGCGACGGCCTATTGGCTTGCCTCCTCGACGCATTCGTTTCGACCGATACGCCACCTCCCGCAGATGTCCGCCACGCGCTAAGAGTACTAAGTGACGTTGCATCTCGCCTCAAGGACGAGGCCAATTCCGAGACGATTTTTCGCGCGTCGTTGTTCCACTCTCTTCTCAGAGCGGCAACCGAGATCGCGATTCGCTTCGACTTTATCAAACCTCAGCCCTAGAGCAGCCTGCGGATGCCGCTGCACGATAGTCCTGCTAATAGTCCTCAGATTCATGGGCATACGTGCCATTACTTGCGGTAAGAAGAACGCGATCGTGAAATAAGCGCGAATACTGGATCCGCGGCTCGCGCGGCTACCGGTCCAACGATCGCGCACAACAACACGTAGGCTGCGGCGACCGAGGCGACCTGAGGCTCCGCACCGGCAGCAACCGCAAGACCGGCAATCACGATCGAGAACTCCCCTCGGGCGATGAGAGTGGCGCCCACCCGCAATGCGCTGACACCGTCCAGCGACGAAAGCTTCGCCGACCACCATCCGGACAGCAGTTTCGTCGTCGCTGTAACCGCAACCAGGATCATTGCCAGCGGCAGAACCGGCACTAGGGCCGCCGGCGCCACCTGCAATCCGAAAAAGAAAAAGAACACCGCCGCGAAGAGATCGCGCACCGGTGAGATCACGCGATGGGCTTGCGCCGCCAACGGTCCCGACATTGCGATGCCGACGAGAAAGGCGCCGACCGCTGCCGACACCTGCACGCGGTGGGCGAGTCCGCTGACGAGGAGCACCATCCCGAAGCAGGTCAGCAGAATGATCTCGTCGGACTTGTGCGAGAACGCGCGGCTCAGCCTCGGGCCGAATCGCAGCGCGACCAGCAATACGAAACCAACTGCCGCAATCGCGCCGAGGACCGAAAGAAACGCGTAGGAACCGCTGCGGCCGGTAAGAGCGACACTGAGAAGCGGAAGGAACAGCGCCATGGCGAGATCCTCGAATACGAGAATCGATACGATCGCCGGCGTCTCGACGCTCGATTCGCGTCCAAGTTCGTGCAGAACCTTGGCGATGATCCCAGACGACGAGACATAGGTGATGCCACCGAATGCCGCGGCCACCACGAGCGGCCATCCCAGGATCAGCGCCGCAACTGCACCGGGCGTGAAGTTGAAAACGAAGTCGATGACACCGGCCCGAACACCCGTGCGGAGACTCTGCGTCAGCTCGCTGCCCGTGTACTCGAGACCGAGCGTGAAAAGAAGTAGCACCACGCCGATCTCCGCGCCGACGTGAACGAACTCCTGACTGAACGCCAGCGGAAGCACGCCCCCATTTCCGAACGCCAGTCCAGCCAGCAGGTAAAGAGGAATGGCCGAGAAGCCAAACCGGCTCGCAAATCGCGACAGAAGCGCGAGACCAAGCGTCGCCGCACCAAGCTCGATGAAGATGCTTGCGACGTCCGGTGGAGGGGTGAGAAACAGCATCACTCAGCGAGGATACCCGTCCCCGAGGGGACAACGCCTAACCCGCGTGAGCCTGCAGAAACACGGCAACCGCTGCCTTGCTCACTTGCCCCTCGGCGACACCGATCACCAAGTCGTATAGATCGTTCTCGTCCGCGCTAACGTCAATCCCGTTGATATCGAGGAACATGAGGGCGGCCGCCGCCGCTGTCCGCTTGTTCCCATCGAGAAACGGATGGTTGCGACAGATGCCACAAAGATATGCAGCAGCCATCTCGAAGATCGATTCGTGAAGGTAGACACCGTCAAAGGTCGCCTCGACATTTCCCATCGCCGACTGAAGAAGACCAGCGTCACGGAGTCCCGAAGGACCGCCAAAGAGGCGCATTTGCTCTTCGTGAATGACGAAGACTTCGTCGAGAGTGAGAAAAAGAAGCTTCACTACTCACTCAACCGGCGGAACAAGCCGGCGTACTTTTGATTGATCTTCGCAAGAGACTTGCGGAACTTGCGCTCCCGGGCGGGGTCGCGTCGCGGCGTCATCACCAGCACTTGTCCGTTGGTCGACAGCTCAACTTCGGTATTCTCGTCGAGGCCGAGCTGCTCCAGAAGTGGTTTGTCTAAAACCAAGGCGACGCTATTGCCAGTGCGTGTGAGTTTCTTGATCATCGTGCGTACAAACTAGCATATCCGTACGTACCATTCCAAGCCACTAAAGCGGCCCGGTTGTCACCGCGGCCGCGTTAATCGCCAACGTACTCCGATCCTGTACAAACGCCACGGCGCTCAAATTGCGCCATGCTGCGTCGACCGGAATCGTCACCGTGGTCTGCCTCGGGCCGACACGAATCAACTTCCGAACAATGGAGTCATTCGTCAGCGTGCGACCGGCGTTCTCGCCGTGCGGAACCTTCGTGATCACGTCATCCTCGGTCACGGCAACGAAGAGATCGTCGCCAGCGGGAGCCGTTGCGTGAATCGTGGCGATGAGTGAATTGCTTTCGCGGCGCACGCTGAGCTCCACAGCGCCGGCCGGCTTTGTGTTCGACGCGGCTTCGAGAGCGGCGTTGAGCGCAGAGCGATTGGAACCGACGAGCTGGCGCGTGCCGCCAACGACGGCTTGCGGCGTGTAGCTCGATGAGAGACGCATCGCGCTCGCGTAGCGCACCTGGCGCTGCGTCCACTCGGAGGAAGAGAACGGATCGCGCCAGCCGAGGCGGTCCCAGTAATCGACGTGAAAAGCCAGAGGGATGACGTGGCCGCGTAACGCGGGATCGTGAGCGATCTCATGAATCAAGGCGTCGGCGGGAGGGCAGCTCGAACATCCCTGCGACGTGAACAGCTCGACGACGACGGGGTTCGGGCCGAGCTTCGGAGGAGCGCCGTGCATCGTGAATGTGAGCGCGGCGATGAATGCGGCAACTCCGAGAACGACGACGAGACGAGGACGTAGCACGGCGCCAGTCTACGCCGCCTTTTTCGGTAGCGGGACGTTCATCAGGGTCGCTCTCTTCGGTCCACTGCGGGAACTTTGAACGAGAGCGACGCCCGTGAGAATGACGACCATCGCGGTGATTGAGACCCACGTCAGCTCCTCGCGAAGAAAGAACCAGCCGAGGAGAACGGCGACGAGCGGATTCACATAGGCGTAGAGCGAGAGCGTCGTTATGCGCAGGTGGCGCGCGGCGTAGACGTAGGACGTGTACGCGAGGACCGATCCGAAGATGGCCAGGTAAGCCAGCGCGGCCAACGTTTTTGGCGTGGCGTGAAAGCGTGGAAGCTCGCCGAGGAGAAGGCCGGTGATGGACACCGCGACGCCGCCGGAGAACATCTGGAGCGCTGACGACATCAGCGGAGGCATGCTCGCCAGCTCGTGCTTCCCGCGAACAGTGCCGTATTGCCATGCGATGCAACCGCCCTGGATGACCAGCGCGCCGATCACGAAATGCGCGTCGAACGCTTTGCCCGCGCCGTGCGGCGTGACCAGCAGCGCGACGCCGATGAAGCCGATCAGCATCCCCACGCCGCGCCGCATTTCGAAGCGCTCACCGGTGCGGCGCGCCAGCTCGATCAGCGTGACCCAGAACGGAGCGGTGCCGACAAACAGCGCGGCGAATCCGCTTGGCACCCACTGCTCCGCCCAGACGACGGACAAATTGCCAAGCGCCACCATCAGCACGCCGCAAAGCACAACCTCGGCGAGCACTCGGCGGCTGCGCGGGATCGCATCGCCATGAATCTTCGCGACGATGAAGAGCACCACGCCGCCGAAGAGATAACGCGTGCCGGTCAGCAGAAACGGCGGCATCGTCGTGACCGCGACGCGGATGGCCAGGTAGGTCGTGCCCCAGACGACGCAGACGATCGCGAACGCGGCATAGGCGAGTGCGCCGCTCTGCTTCATCGATCCCCCAGCGTGATGCCGCCGATCTTCTCGCAATGTGTTTGCATGACGATCGTCGTGCGCGTGACCAGGGATAGCGGCGGCGCGGTCAGCTTCGAAACGAGCGTGTTGAGTGACTGAATCGAGTCCGTGCGGACCTTGATGAAGAAACAGTCGTCGCCCGCCACCGTGTGCGCTTCGACGATCTCATCGCTCTTGAGGATGACGTCGAAGGCCTTCTTCCGTTTCGCGTCGAGCTGGCTCTGGCCGCGAGCGGCGATGAAGGCGGTGACATCTCGCCCCATCGCCGACGGTTCGATCACCACGGTGTGTCCGCGGATGACGCCATCGCGCTCCAGGCGGGCAATCCGGTCCGCGACGGCTGGCCGTGAGAGGCCGATGCTGTCGGCGACCTGCTGCGCCGGAGCGCGTCCGTCCCGCAGAAGGTGCGTCAGAATCTTGTGGTCGACGGCGTCCAGATCAGCGGGCATTCCGCCAACTTACGCCCGATTCGACGGAGAATCAAGCTTTCGACCGTCGTTCCGTCAGCGAGCGTGTGCCAAAGGTGCAAACGACGCCGGCAGGTCACGGCGGACGTTGACGCTCTTGCGCGGATAGGTGTACTCGACCCGCTTACCGGCCAGGAGGCGCAGCTCGCGCTGGAGATATTCGACCTTCACCGCGCCCGCCGGATCTTTCAGCAGGCGGCGCAGAGCCCAGCGGCGAAGAACGATCGAGCGCAGCTTCATCCCGGCCGAGCGAATGGCAAACCGGATCGAGTCGCGGTCATCCGAGCAGACCCGCACCGCGTCTGCATCGAGCGTCCCTACGATCTCCTCTGCCAGTTTCGTTTCGTCCGTGATTTTCGTCGCCGTGCTCATCGTTCCTCCGTGTTGGTACTGAAGCTATAGACGCTCGCAACGCCTGAAAGTTTCTACGGCGGCCACGAATTCTTTGTGAACGACTGGTGCGAGAATCGGCCAATGCGTGTGATTTTCAAGCCGCTGGGTATCGCCGCTGATACGAAATCCAACGAGACCATCCTCGATGCCGCCCGTCGCGCCGACGCTCCCCTCGGCAACTCCTGCGGCAGCATCGGAATCTGCGGCCGCTGCCGGGTTCAGGTGCTCTCGGGATCGGAACACCTCAGCGCGCCGACGACGATCGAGATACGCGTGTCCGCGCAGCGCGGATTTGCGAGCGATGAGCGATTGGCGTGTCAGGCGGTGGTGGGTGGGGACGTGGAGGTTACGACGGGATATTGGTGACACCTTGGGAGCGGCGCAAGCGGCGGGATCGCCGTACTATAGTTAATGATTGATTGATTCTGTGATAAGCGATACGTTTTCGGCGTATCCCCAACGCTCTTGTTGGATTCGACCTGAATGACAACCTTCGGAAAAGCACCGCGCTTTCAGAGCACATTCACCACCCGCACTGGCTTGACTGGAATCACAGTGACCGGGGCGGCACGGCTCTCAGATCCAACGCTCGCATCGATCCTGGATCTCCCTTCGCCTCCGACGACACCGCCGGTCGCTCGCGCTGCTCGAGTGTTGACGCAAGCTCAATGGCGGCGAGTTTATGAATTTGGGCTCGGATTGCGTAGTGGAAGCACCGACACGGACATCCATGGCGTCGGGCTCGCCTCGTACGCGATGGACGACGGCCTTGTGCCTACTCCTTTTCTGATGGCGCCGGCCAACTGGTTGCAACTGCTGCAGGGCACGATCGAGAACATCCTGGGTTTTTCTGGCTCCTCGGCTCGACATCTACTTCTCGTCGAGGGCGTTCGAGGGAACTCGGGAGATAACCGGTACCCTGGGTGCTTCCTGAAATGTAGCAGCCGCCCGCAGAAAATACGCGCCAGCTTGCCTATCGGCACCAACCGCACCGATGCGCTTGTTACCTGGGTGCTCGCGAAAATCTAGCTCGGCAGAAAGAGGAAGGGCGTTGCGGCGGGCCTGCAACGTCGCACTCTCCAGCGGGCCTCGCCGGTGTTTAAGCAGGCCTAGTCTTCATCATCACTCGCCGCGGCCGTCGCTCTTCCCTGCGCATCGTTGCCGGGTATCTCAAAGTAGAACGGCTGCCGGACGCGCGGATGGTTGCCGGACTCGTTCATCGTCATCGCGTCGAAGATCCTTCCATTGGCGATCGTGTAGCGGATCGACTCGGAGTTTCGAATGTTGTCGAGCGGATTGGCATCGAGCACGAGAAGGTCGGCGAGCTTGCCTGCTTCGAGTGATCCGATCTCTTTGTCCATGCCGATGTAGTGCGCGCCGTTGAGCGTCGCGGCGCGGATGGCCTGGAGCGGCGTCATGCCGCCCTGAACGAACATCCAGAGCTCCCAGTGCGCGCCGAGGCCTTCGCGCTGGCCGTGGGCGCCGAGTTGAACGGAAACGCCGGCATCGTTGAGACGTTTGACGACCGCAGCGTTGCTGAGGTGATTCCACTCGTCGTCGGGCGCCATCGTGCGGCGGCGCGAGCGCGAGTCGATGATCCGCCGCGGCACGAACGACAGCAGCCGCTTGTCCTCCCACACGTTCGTTTTCGCGTACCAGTAGTTCTCGCCCCACAAGCCCCCGTAGCCAACGATCAGCGTTGGCGTGTAGCCGCTGTGCGACTTCGACCAGAGCTGCTCGACGTCGTTGTAGATCTTCGCAACCGGGATGGAGTGCTCGACGCCGGTGTGTCCATCGACCACCATCGTCATGTTGTGCTCGAACAGCGACCCGCCCTCGGGCACCACCATCATTCCCGTCTGTCGCGCCGCCTCGATCACCTGCTGCCGTTGATCGCGCCGCGGCTGGTTGTAACTCTTCACGCTGATCGCGCCGATCGCTTTCATGCGACGCAGATGGAAGAGCGCGTCATCGAGATTGGCGATGTCGGCTTTGAACGAGCCCTTGGCGCCGTAGAGGATCGTGCCGGTCGAGAAGATGCGCGGCCCGACGATCTCGCCGGCGCGCTGCATTTCCGCCGCCGTGAAAATCTCGGACGAGTTGTTCGACGGATCGTGGAGTGTCGTCACGCCGAATGCGAGCGCCGCGTAGTTGATCCAGCTCTGCTGCGGGATGATCTCGTCCGCACCCATCGAGCCGTGCCAGTGGACATCGACGATGCCGGGCATGATCGTCTTTCCGGCAACGTCGATCACCTTCGCGTCGGCAGGAATTGTCACGCTCTCGCGCGATCCGATCGCGGCGATGCGATTGCCGTCGATGACGATTGTGCCGTCGGCGATGACGTCGTCGGCGTGCATCGTAATGATTCGCGCTCCGGTGAGCGCGAGGCGTCCGGTAGGAACACTGGATGCCTGCGAAAAGCTGATGTTCGTGCCGGTGGCGGGCGCGTCGGGCAATTTCTCGGGCGCTCCGGCGATGAACGCGAACGAGTCCTTCAGATCACGCGAGAAAAGATCGGGGCCTAGCGACCAGTAGAGCTTCGAGGCGTCGCCGGACCAGTGCAGAAACTCGCCCGCTTCCTTCGTGACCTTGGCGACTGGAATCGACTTCGTGTCCGGACCGATGTCGATCGTCTTCCCGGTGCGCACGAACGGCGCGATGAAAGCGTTGAACTTCTCGCGGAAGGCAACCCACTTCTCGTCCGGCGAGAGCGCGAACTCCGTTGCGGATGCGGACATCAGATGCGCACGCTCGTCGGTGCGGTCGATGCCGATGGAGTGCAGAGCGCGCTTGTCTTCATCCTCGAAGGTCATGAAGAAAACGCGGTCGTTCGACGCGCCAAATTGCGGCGACGCGCCCTTCTTCGTGACGAGCGACGACTTTCCGCCCGCCGCCGGGACGACGTAAATGCCGGTCTCGCGCGACCACAGCGCGGAGCGCAGATAGCCGTCGCTGGTGGTGCGGTACACGACTTTCGATCCGTCGGGCGAGAACGCGGGCTCGATGTAGTGGCCCGGCTTGTCCGTGATTACGCGGCCTTCGCCGCCGAGACCCGACGCGATGCGAATCGTCCCCAGCGTCTGATCGTTCCAGGTTGTGTAGACGATCGATTTCCCATCGCGTGACCATGCTGGATAGAACTCAAAATGGTCGGTCTGTTTGGTGAGACGGTGCGGTGTGCCGCTCGGTAGATCGCGGATGTAGAGATAGCCGAGCGCGCCATAAACGACCTGCTTGCCGTTCGGCGAAACGGTGGACCAGCGAAGCATCTTGATCGGATAGTTCGCTCCCGCAACGTCGACCGGAAAGCGCAGAGCTTCCTGAATCTTGCGCGTCGCGTGGACGTGGAACGGGATGTTCGTCACCTGTTTCGATGCAACATCGATCCGGCTGATGTGGCCGGCGGCCCAGAAGACGATCGACTTGTTGTCGGGCGTCCAGGCCATCGTCGGATAGAGGCCGTGAATCGACCACGTCTCCTGCATGTCGCGATCGAGCCCGTCGTAAACCGGCGTCTCTTTGCCCGATTCGAGATCGAGGATGAAGAGCGTCGATTTGTAGCGAACGCGGCGGATGAACGCGAGCGATTTGCCATCGGGCGATGGCGTCGGCCGTACCGAGCCGCCAGGCCCCGTGACGAACGGCTCGATCTCGCCCGTCTGACGGTCGAGCCGCTGGATGACGTAGATCTGCGTGTTGGGATCTTTGTTGTACTGGTAGATCCCGCCCGGCGTCGTGTCGTCGCTGTAGTAGACGTAACGGCCATCGGGCGAAATCGCCGGCTCGCCGCTGTCCTTCTGTTCGGTGCGTTTTTTCGTGAGCTGCAGTCCCTCGCCGCCGCTGCGGTGGTAGAGCCACATCTCGCCTGCGCCTAACGAGCGGTCGGACGTGAAGTGCTTGCGGGCGACGAGGTATTCGGAGTCAGGCGACCACGCCGGCTCGTTCAGCAGACGGAAGGTTTCCTTCGTCACCTGCTGCGGCTTCGAGCCGTCGCGGTTCATGATCCAGATGTTGTCGCCGCCGGCGCGGTCGCTGGTGAAGGCGATCCACTTTCCGTTCGGCGAGTAGCGCGGCTGCATGTCCCAGGCGATGCCGCTGGTGATCGATTTGGCCTCGCCACCGGCAATCGGAATCGTGTAGATGTCGCCGAGGAGATCGAAGGCGATCTCGTTGCCATCGGGGCTCACATCGAGTGACAACCACGTCCCCTCGGTCACATCGATCGGAACGTCGTACTGCGGCCCGGGCGGGTTGTTGACGTCCCACTTTTTGTCTTCTTTTTTCTCCGCCGCGCTTTCGGAGGCGATCGGATTGGGCGATGGCTGCGTCGCGGCAGGCGCAGGCGGCGCATCCTTTTTCTGCGAGTCCTGTTTCTGCTGTTCCTGCGCGACCGGACGCGGCTCCTGTTCGGCTTTCTCCGGCTTTTTCGGCTCGGCCTTCTTGTCGGTCGGCGGCGCGGGCGGCGGGTTTTGCGCGGTGAGCGCGGGCGCAGCGAAAGCAACGACAGCCAGGAATGCGACCAGAGCTCGTTTCATGGTTCTCCTTACCAGTTGCCGCGGCCGTTCAGGAACATGCAATCGCCGTAACTGTAGAAAAAGTATTGATGCCCGATCGCCTCGGCATAGGCGCGACGAATCGTCTCGATGCCGGCGAAGGCGGAGACTAGCATCAGCAACGTCGACTCCGGGAGGTGAAAGTTGGTCAACAATTTGTCAACGGCGCGGAAGTCGAAACCGGGCGTGATGAAGATGGATGTCGCGGCGCGCCCGGCGATGAAACGGCCGTCTCCTGCGCGGATCGCGCTCTCGAGTGTACGCACCGAGGTGGTGCCGACGGCGACGATGGTGCGATGGCCGTCGAGCGCCGCGTTGAGCCGCGATGCGGCATCGCTGCTGATCTCGTAGCGCTCCTCATCCATGACGTGCTGCGTGATGTCGTCCACCTTCACCGGCTTGAACGTGCCGATGCCGACGTGCAGCGTGATACGGACGATTTCGATGCCGCGCGCCGCGATCCGTTCGAGAATCTCCGGCGTGAAGTGAAGGCCAGCAGTGGGCGCCGCAATGGCGCCGCGCTCGGCGGCGTAGACGGTTTGGTAGGCGTCGCGATCTTCATTCCGCGGCGTCTCGCGAGCGATGTAGGGCGGTAGCGGAGGGATACCGATGCGCTCGATTTCTTCGTCGACATCGCTGTTACTCTCGAAGGCGAGGGTGATGGTGCCTTCGTTTTTTGCGAGAACCTTTGCTCTTAATTTGTCGCTGAATGTGAGCTCGTCGCCAATCTTCACTCTCTTGGCGGGTTTGCACCAGGCTTCCCAAACATCCAGCACAGACAAGAGTGTCTGTGCCACATCACTCTCGGCTCGTGGCACTTGTTGCGAGGTTGCAGCGTACGCAGCTTGGTGTGGCACAGACACTCTTGTCTGTGCTTGAGCAAGCTCCGCCACCTCTGCCTTTGTCAGCCTGCGAGTCAGCAGAATCTCGATCGGCCGCGACATGCCCGCTTTCGGCTTCGCAAAAAGCCTCGCCGGAATGACGCGCGTGTCATTGATCACGAGGACATCACCCGGCACCAGTCGCTCAGGAAAATCGGCAAACGGGAGATGCTCGATCTGCGGTTCCGAGTGGGCGTGAGGCGACAACACCATCATCCGCGAACGGCCACGCTCGCGTGGCTCCTGGGCGATGAGGGCGGGCGGAAGGTCGTAGGAGAAGTCAGTGCGGAGCATGGAAGTCGAACGGGATTGAAGGCGTTAGAATGTGATCATGCCTGCAGCCAAGCGCGCCCCAATCTACCTCGATCCGGCATTGCACGATGCGCTGATCGAGAAAGCGGCTGCCTCGGAGACTTCGATCTCGGAGATCGTGAACGAGGTTGTGCGCCAGTCTCTCGCAGACGATGAAGAAGAAGAGGATTTTGCCGACCTCGAACGGCGCCGGGCAGAACCGGACATTCCGCTCGAGGACTTCATTGCAGACATGAAACGTCGTGGCCGGCTATAGAGTCATCCTGAAACCATCGGCGTCGAAGGACGTCGATCGGATCGATCGCCGCGCCGATCGCGAACGCATCGCAAAGCGCTTCCATGAGCTCGCGGCGAATCCTCGACCATTCGGAGCGGAAAAGCTCGAAGGCTTCGAGATTACCTACCGCATACGCCAGGGCGACTACCGCATCGTTTACGACATTGACGACGAGAACGCCACTGTCTTCGTCATCAAGGTTCGCCATCGCAAGGATG
The DNA here is from genome assembly GCA_034664845.1 of Thermoanaerobaculia bacterium. Taxonomy (GTDB): domain Bacteria; phylum Acidobacteriota; class Thermoanaerobaculia; order Gp7-AA8; family Gp7-AA8; genus JADGNZ01. The sequence goes on from JAXDGW010000012.1 coordinate 73,152, forward strand.
TCTACCGCCGCGGTCGCGCATAGAATCGGCCGCCCATGATACCCGCCCGCGTCATCACCTGCTCCGATGCCGCCTCCCTTGGCGAACGAATCGACCGGTCCGGTCCCGCGGTTCGGGAGTTGCTGATTTCGAATGGATATGACGTCGATGAAATCGTCATCGTGTCTGACGACGTCGATACGATCGCTGCCGCGATCGAGGCCGCGACCGGCGACGGAATCAGGCTCGTCGTCACCACCGGCGGCACCGGGATCGCAGCGCGCGATGTGACCCCCGAAGCTACGTCGCGGGTGTGCGAGAAAGTGATTCCGGGGTTTGGGGAGCTCATGCGTGCCGCCTCGCTGCAAAAGACCGCCATGGCGCCGCTCTCGCGGGCGCAGGCGGCCACGCGCGGGTCGGCACTCATCGTGAACTTACCCGGGAGCGAGAGCGGCGCGAGGGAGAACCTGCAGGCCATCCTGCACCTCATTCCTCACGCGCTCCAACTGCTCGAAGGGAAAACAGAACATTCATGAACGTTCAAACCGGACTGGAAGTACTTCTCGACAATCCTCAACCAATCGCTGGAAAGAAGATCGGCCTCGTCACCAACCAGAGCGGCGTGACCGGCGATCTGCGCCACGTCGTCGATCTTCTGCATCGCGGAAACGACTGGCAGCTCGTCACGCTCTTCGGCCCCGAGCATGGAATCTGGGGCGAAGCGCAGGACATGGCTCACGTCGGTCACTCCGTCGATCCGATGACCGGGCTGACCGTCTATTCGCTCTACGGCGCGAGCGAGAACGATCTCGCGCCGCGGCAGGAGCAACTGCGCGGACTCGACGCGCTCGTCATCGATCTGCAGGACATCGGCGCCCGCTACTACACCTTCATCTACACGATGGCTCTCTGCATGCGCGAGGCGGCGAAGGCCGGCGTGCAGGTCATCGTTCTCGACCGTCCGAACCCGATCAACGGCATCCAGATCGAAGGCAACATCCGCGAGGACAAGTTCTCGAGCTTCGTCGGGATGTTCGCGCTGCCAACGCGGCATGGGATGACGGCGGGCGAGCTTGCGCGCTACTTCAACAAAGTCTTCAAACTCGATTGCGATCTCGTCGTCGTCCCGATGAAAGGATGGCAACGGTCGATGTGGTGGGACCAGACCGGCCTGCCGTGGGTCATCCCATCGCCGAACATGCCGACGGTCGCGACGGCGACGGTCTATCCCGGCATGTGCCTGATCGAGGGGACGAACCTGAGCGAAGGACGCGGGACGACGCATCCGTTCGAGTTCTTCGGCGCGCCGTGGCTCGATCCGTTCAAACTCGCGGAGAAGCTCAATGGCGCCGGCCTTCCCGGCGTTCGCTTCCGCCCGCACTACTTCCTGCCGACGTTTCAGAAGCACGCCGGCAACGTCTGCGGCGGCGTGGAACTGCACGTCACCGACCGTGCCGTCTTCGAGCCGTACCGCACCGGCCTCTGGTGCGTGAAGATCGCCAACGATTTCGATCCCGACAAGTTCGACTGGCGCCGCGAGACGTACGAGTTCGTCTCCGACCGCCTGGCCATCGACCTCCTCGCCGGCAGCGCGCGCTACCGCGAGCTGGTCGATGGTGGCGGCAAGATCGAAGAGTGGGTTGCCGAGTGGGATGCGCCGCTGCGCGAGTGGAAGAAGACGCGCGAGGAGTTCCTGCTGTACTGACGCGGTAGCGTTGAAGCGCGGTCTCGCGGTGTACGTTGTACCGCGCAGCTCGGCAACCTACGACCCTGCGACCGCGAGACCTCGCGACCGCACAACCCCGCTACCGTATGCTCGACATCCTCCACGAAGACTCCGCCCTCCTCTTCGTCAACAAACCTGCCGGCATCGTCGTGCAGCGCGGGTATGACGCGGACGAGCCGGTGCTCGTCGAGATCGCGGCGGCGTATGCGGGGACGATTTTCCTCATGCAGCGCCTCGATCGCGGAACAAGCGGCGTGATGTTCTTCTCCAAGCTCGCATCCATCAACGCCAATCTCACGCGGCAGTTCGAAGGGAAGCGCATCCGCAAGCGCTACCTGGCGCTTTGCGAAGGAGAGCTCGGCGAGCGGCAGACCATCGATGCGCCGCTCGTCCGCATCGGGCCGATCTCCTTCGGCGTCGGCGACGGCGGCAAGCGCGCCATGACCATCGTCACGCCGATTCGCTCCACGAAGAGAGGCTCGCTGGTCGCGATCGATCTTCTTACCGGCCGCACACACCAGATCCGCGTCCACCTGGCGGCGATCGGGCACCCGCTCATCGGCGATTGGCTGTACGGGCAGCGCAATGCATCGCGCCCGATGCTCCACGCGAAAGAGTTATCGATGACGCATCCACTGACGAATGAGCCACTTCGGGTCTCTGCGCCGTTGCCGGAGGACTTTCTCCAGACCGCTGCCGATCGCGGCATCGTGTCCCGCGGCGAGGACGTTCTGACCCTCGCCGAGTGCAGCTAACTTATTGACTCTGCTAGAATAATGACCTATCACGCACCGTTACGGCAGTCATTGGAGAAGACCATGAGACTCCCGATTAAGTTCGCTTTCCTGCTCCTGTTCGTGCCGCTCGTCGCCTCGGCTCAGTTCCGAAATCTCGACGTTGCGCTCTCGAATCTGACGCGCGGATTCGGCACCGGCGATCCACAGGCGATCGTGGCCGGAATGGCCTCGGGCGACCAAGTCATGCTGCAGTTCCCGGGACTCGTCGAACAGAGTGGTTTCTTCGGCCGCGACCAGGCTGCGTATCTTCTCGACGGCTTGTTCAGCAAAGTCCACCCTTCGGCATTCGAACAGCAGAACGCGAAAAAAGTCAGCGCCGAGTCGCAGTACCACATCACCGCTGCGTGGACGATCCAGGCCGGCGGAAAGCCGGAGACCCGCGAGCTTTACATCACTCTCCGCAACAAGGACGATCAGTGGTCGGTGGTCTCGATCCGTTCGGCGGGGAAGTAGTTTGATCACAACACCGATCACCACAGAGACGCAGAGATCTCAGAGTCATCGATCGCCAACTCTGTGACCTCTGTGTCTCTGTGGTTCATGATTCTCACATGCGGCTTCACCTCACACGGGTAGCCAGGACGACCGCCGCGCGCGCCGCGGCGGTCTTTCTTTTTCTCGCGGCCATCGCCTGGCTCACGACGCTCGTGATGGTGGCGCTCATCGAGAGCGATTTCACCGTTCGCTCCTCGCGGCACCTTGCGAACGAAGTGCAGCACGTACGCGGCGAGATCGCATCGACGGAAGCCAAGCTCGATGCCGCCGTCGAACGGGTCACGAAAAAGCTGATCGCGCAACCGGCCGCCACGCGCGCGGCGATGTTCGCGCTCCTGCACGGCGAGGCCGCGGGACTCCGTCAGGGGATCCGGATCGTCGCGCCGAACGGCGAGGCGGTGGCATGGTGGGGCGAAGACTTGCGCACTCCCGGCGCGACGAGCTTCGAGTTCGACGCCACGAACCTCTACATCGTCCGATCGAAGGCGCTGCCGAATCCGGCCGTCTCGGTGCAGGCCTTTGAGCGGGTGCCCAACCATCCGAAAGCGCGATCGCTGTTCGATCTCGACGACGATTGGGTCATCGGCACGATGTTTCACGCCGGGGTGCTGCGGCAGGAGGCGGGATCGCTGCGACTGGTGGTGGAGAAGCGCCCGTCGGCAACGCTCTGGATTGACGTCACGCCACGCGCGAAACCGGACGTCGTCGAAAGCGCCCGCGCCCTCGGCAACGGCATCGCCGCGATCCTGCTAGCATGCAGCGCGCTGGCCGTGCTGTGGGGATTAGCGCGTGGCGGTTTGCAAACCGAGGAGCAAAGCGCGGCGCCCGCTCCACTCTCGATCTTCGCCACCATCCTCCTCATCGTTGCCGCGCGCGCCTCGCTGCTGCCGATGCATGTCGACGACGACCCGTGGCAGATGTTCCGCTTCGATCTTTTCGCGTCGCGCATTCTCGGGCCGTTCAGCCGCTCGCCCTTCGACCTGCTGCTGACCGCCGCTGCCGTCCTGGCCATCGCACTGACGCTGACGCGAACGCGCAGCCGGTCGATGACAGCGCAAATCGCGCGCAGCGTCGTCGCCGCGACCGCTGCGGCCGGCTACATGGCGCTCGTTCGCAACCTCGTCGACAACTCGCGCATCTCCACCGTCCCCGACCACATCCTTCCCGTCTCCGCGGCGCAGGGCGTCCTCCTCGGCGCGCTCCTCCTTTTCGGCTTCGCGCTCGTGCAGATCACGCGTCACGAGTCCTCGCTGATCGCCACACTCATCGGCATCGCGGTCATCGTCATCCCCGTCATCGTCAGCGCGGCGGTGATGCCCTACATGCCCAAGCGTGCCTTTCTCTGGATCGCCGCGGCAATCGTGATCTCGCTGCTGCTTCACGCGCTCACAAAAAACTTCACGCTGCGGACGCTGGGCGCCGCGCTGCTGATGGTGATGATCGTCTACATGCCGTTGCAGCTTTTCGAGCGCTCCAGCGCGCGGCACTTCATCGCCGACACCTACGCGCCGCTCGTCGTCGGCGAGGCTGGCCAGCTGCGGGCCATGATCGAAGACACGCTGCACAACGAATTCTCGCGGACGGAGCTGAGCGAGATCCTGCCGGACGACTACCGGAAGATGAACCTCGAGGATCTCGCCTACGCGCTCTGGCTGCGCAGCGACCTGTCGAAGTGGCGCGTCCCCGCCGTCATTGCCGTACACGACATCTTCGATCATCCCCTCAGCCGCTTCGGCGTCGGACTGCCGCAGTTCAGCGAGCGGCGTCCCGAGGCAGGCCGCGAGGTCTTGCAGATCGGAAGCCTGACGCGCGTCCTGCTGCATCACGACTTCGACCTCACCATCGGCGGGATTCCGGTGGCCGAGGGGAGCGTGCATGTGGTGAATCCCGCGGACCCTGGAGCGACGACCTTCGCCGACGTTTATCGCGACTTCTTCGAGCCGTCCTTCGACGACACCGTCACTGGCCTGCGGCCGCAGCGCGAGATCGTCGTCTACGACCGCGACGGAAACGCTCACGGCACGACGACGGTTCGGCTGCCGCAGAGTCCGGCCTCGTATTTCGCCACACTCAAACCGGGGCACGGCGTCTGGATCGAGCAGAACGAAGGGGCGGGATCGGCGGTCTACGTGCGCCGCACCGACGACGCGCTCTACGCCTTCCCACTGCAGGTGCCGACGCGCGGCCAGCAGGTGCGGCGCGCTGGCGGCGTGGCCATCTGGGCAATCGCATTCGTGCTGGCGGTGATCGTGACGCGGTCGCTGCCGGTGATCGCCTCGGTCATTCGCCGCGCGCCACGAAACCTCGACTTCCGCACCCGAACCTCTCTATATCTGACGGCGGTCGTGATTCTGCCGCTGGTGATCTTCGTCCTCTTCGTCCGCGCCTATCTGGCGAACCGGCTGGAGGCCGAGTACCTCGACCGAGGGCAGACGGCGCTCACCGCGGCGGAGCGTGTCATCGAGGATTACCTCGCCTCGACGACTTCAACGGCACATCCCGAGCAGGTTCTCGACGACGACGTTCTGAGCTGGCTGGCACGGGTCATCGGCCACGATCTCCATCTCTATCGCGACGACACGCTGATCGCATCGAGCCGGCGCGATCTCTTCGCCGCGCGCGTCGAGGCGCAGCGCCTTCCCGGCGACGTCTACGCGAACATCGTCGTCGGCGGCAAGCAACTTTCCATCCGCAACTCCGGGCCGGCGCAGTTCATCGAGCTCTACTCGCCGATCAATCTCGTGCATGGCCAGAACTACACGATGGCGCTGCCTCTCATCGTGCAGGGCCGCCAGATCGAGTCGCAGGTCAACGATCTGGCCACGACGATCTACATGCTCCTGATCTTCATCGTGCTGGCTGCGATTTTCGTCGCGTACGTCGCCGCGGGAAGCGTGACGCGGCCGGTGCAGGCGCTGGTCGGCGGCGCGCGCGCGATCGGACGCGGGGATTTCGATTTCGATCTCCGCGTCCCTTCCGACCCCGACCTCGGCCTTCTCGTGACGACGTTCCGCGACATGGCCCAATCGATCCGCCGCCAGCAGAACGACCTGCGCACCGAGCGAGACCGATTGCAGACGCTGCTCGAAAACATCAACGCCGCCGTGGTCGTGCTCGACGGAGAAATGAAGGTGTCGGCGACGAATGCTGGCGCGCGCCGGTTGTTCGGCGAGACGATCGAGTTTCACGACGAAGTCCGCGAGTTTCTGTCGGCGCACGGCCGGCGCCACGCCGCGGCAAAAGAAATCGAGCTCAACGTCGATGGCAACGCGAGGACGTTCCGCGTCTCCATCGTGCCGCTGCCCGGCAGCGACGAAGAGATGCTCATCGCCGAAGACGTCACCGAGATCCTCCGCTCCAACCGCCTCGAAGCGTGGGGCGAGATGGCCCGCCAGGTCGCGCACGAGATCAAGAATCCGCTGACGCCGATTCAGTTGACCGCGGAGCATCTGGCCGCGGTCGCGGAACGCAACGATCCGAACCTCGCCAGGATCGTGATCGGTGCGGTCGAAAATATCCTTCGCCAGGTCGTCACGCTGCGCGAGACGTCCAAAGAATTCAGCGATTACGCGTCGTCGCGCACAGTCCAACGCAAACCGTTCCGTTTGCGGACTCTGCTGGAGGAGATCGCGGCGAGCTACGCGGAGAGCGGCGAGCGCGGCATCGACTTTCACTCGGAGATCCAGCCGTCAACACCTGAGACGTTTTCCGGCGACGCCCGCCTCCTGCGCGGCGCGATCGCCAACCTGATCGAGAACGCGTTCCAAGCCACACCCGGCGGCCGCGTCCGCATGAACAGCTACGGCGTCGATTCGAAGTTCGTGGTCTCCGTCGATGACGACGGCCCCGGGGTCGCCACAGAGCTCCTCCCGAAAATCTTCGATCCCTACTTCTCCACCAAATCCTCCGGCACCGGCCTCGGCCTTGCCATCACCCGCAAAGCAATTGAAGAGCACGGCGGAAGCGTGCACGCGGAGAACCTCAATCCCGGATTTCGAATCTCGCTGGAGCTTCCAGTGCGGTAGGGGTTTCGGGGTGGCGCAGTCTCGCGATGGGTGCTTGCCATATCGAGAGTTGACTGCGGGCAGCTCAGACTTATAATGTGTTCATCTACTGCCCTGGATCTTCGGTGAAGGGGTGCGAGGCCGCCGAAAGGCGGCTTCAGCTTTTTCTGCTATCTTTCTTCAGTGGCTAAGCTTCGTGCGTACGTGTACGTAGACGGCTTCAATCTCTACTACCGCGCGCTGAAGCCGAGCAGGTGCAACTGGCTGGATCTGAGTGCTCTTGCAAACCTCTACCTTCCTCAATACGACGTACTGAAAATCAAGTATTTTACGGCCGTGGTCGCCCCGAGTCCTTGGGACCCTGATCAACAGGCGCGCCAGCTAACCTATCTCAGAGCGCTCGGGACTCTTCCGAATGTTGAGATCTATCGAGGGACGTTTCTCACCTTGCCGAAAAAGGCGCCCTGCGCTGAAAGCTGGGCAAAAGGCTTCTATAAACCGCTGACGATCATCAAAACGGAAGAAAAAGGGACCGACGTCAATCTCGCCACTCACCTGCTTTGCGACGGATTTCGCGGATATTTTGATGTCGCGGCAGTGATTTCCAATGACACCGATCTGGAAGAGCCGTTGCGCGTCGTGAAGGACGAGCTCAAGAAAGGCGTTGCCCTTCTTCATCCCTCGAAGTACGCAAGCGGCAATCTTGGCAGGCACGCAACCACCGTCCGCAGGCTTCGAGCGGGAGCACTGAGGGCTGCGCAGTTTCCTGATGAGTTGGCCGACGCCGTAGGGCCGTTCCGCAAACCTCCAAGCTGGTAACCAACACCGAATAAACTACCCACCCCCATCGTTCTAAACGCGCCCCCCAATGAAGAAGCTCTGCCTTGCACTGCTCACGATCGCGTTCACCTTTGGCGCCACGCTGGCCCAGGGCGAAGGTGCGAATGACGAGACGCGGATGACGTTGCGCGCCGAGCTCGTGCGGATGATCAACCACGACCGCGCGAAGTTCGGTCTCAAGCCGGTGCAGCTCGATGCGCAGGCGTCGGTGATCGCGGACGCGTATTGCCAGGCGCAGATCCGCAACAAGACGACCGGTCACTTCACCACCGACGGCGAAGCGCCGTATATGCGCTACTCCTTCGCCGGTGGCAATGACGGCGTGAGCGAGAACGCGGCGGCCTGGTCGGCGAACTACGGCTTCGGCGACCGCGCTCTGTACGACATGATGCGGCGCTCCGAGGCGGCGATGATGGGAGAGGTGGCACCGCATGACGGCCATCGCAGAACCATCCTCGATCCCGCCGCGACGCACGTCGGAATCGGTCTGGCCTGGGAGCGCGGCGAGTTCCGGCTGACGCAGGAGTTCATCCGCCGCTACGTCGAATGGACGCGCCCTCTTCCCCGCACCGCCGACGCCGTGCAGCCAGTTCTCTGCAGCGGCCGCGCCGTTCCCGGCTACGACGTCGAAGCCATCACGGTGCATCACGAGGCGCTACCGCAACCGATGGGCGTCGTGACCGCGAATGCCATCGCCAGCTACAAACTGCCCGAGACGCGGCGTCAATACCTGCCGCGGCTAAAGGGACGTTTCACGCAGCGCATCGGCGGCGGCATCCGCGAAGTGCGCGAAGAGTACATCGACGGCAGCCGCGGCGATTTCCAGGTCACCTCGGACGGCAAATTCGCCTTCGCCGTTCCCCTCCCCGATGGCCCCGGCGTCTACACCGTCGTCGTCTGGGTCCGCCCGCACGGATCGAAGGGCGATGCGATCCCCGCCAGCAACGTCTCGATCAAAGTCGAGCGCGGCGCGGGCACGTTGATCAGCGGCACGCGGTGAGATCAGAGATCAGAGACTAGAGATCAGAGATCAGGGGATCGCAGAGTTTTGAGCTACGTCCCTCCTCTCTTGTCTTCGCCTGTCTCTTGTCTCTCGCCTATCTCTAGTCTCTCGTCTTTCCCCTTATCTCTTGTCTCTGATCTCTGATTCCTGATCTCTGATTCACTCCGTATACTCGCCCGCCATGTGCGGCATCAATGCGATCTACGCCTACCGCGACGCAGCTCCTGCCGTCGATCGCGAGGAAGTGATCGCTACGCGCGAGTGCATGCACAGCCGGGGGCCCGACGCCGGCGATGCCTGGTTCTCGGACGATGGCCGCGTCGGTTTTGGGCATCGGCGGCTGGCCATCATCGACCTCTCGCCGGGCGGCGCGCAGCCGATGCACTTTGGCGCGTTGTCGATCGTGTTCAACGGCGAGATCTACAACTATCGCGAACTGCGCGCACAGCTCGAAGCGCGCGGACGCCGCTTCACGACGCAATCGGACACCGAGGTGCTGCTGCAGCTTTATGACGAGAAGCAGGAGCGGATGCTCGACGACTTGCGCGGCATGTTCGCCTTCACGCTTTGGGATGGCGCGCGCAGACGCATGCTGCTGGCGCGCGATCCGTACGGCATCAAGCCGCTGTATTACGCGGACGATGGCGGAACGCTCCGCGCCGCTTCGCAGGTTCGCGCGCTTGCGGCCAGTGGGAACGTGTCGAAGCAATTCGATCCCGCCGGCGCGGCCGGATTTTTTCTGCGAGGAACGGTTCCCGAGCCGTTCACCATGTACCGCGCCATCCGCGCTCTGCCTGCCGGTTCGTACGCGTACGTGGATGCGCGAGGCGTCAGCGAACCGGTGCAGTACTTTTCGATTGCGGCGACGCTGCGCGATGCGGTCGAACGCGGCGGCAACTTCGGCGAGGAGGAACGCCGAGGAATCGTTCACGACGCCGTGCTCGAATCCGTCCGCTATCACATGGTCGCCGACGTTCCCGTCGGTGCGTTTCTCTCCGCCGGCATCGACTCCACCGCGGTCGTCGCGCTCGCACGCGAGAGCGGCGCGAGCGATCTGCAGACGATGACGCTGCGGTTCTCGGAGTACCGCGGCCGCGTGAACGACGAAGCGCCGCTGGCAGCGATGGTGGCGCAGCAGTACGGCGTGCGCCATGAAATCCAGGAGCTGACGCTCGACCAGTTTCGCGCCGAGCTGCCGCGTATTTTCGCGGCGATGGATCAGCCGAGCGTCGATGGCCTCAACAGCTATTTCATCAGCAAAGCCGCCCACGACCTCGGCCTGAAAGTAGCGATGTCGGGCGCCGGCGGCGATGAGCTATTCGGCGGCTATACATCCTTTCGAGACATACCCCGCTGGATGCCGGTGACCTCGGTCCTGGCTCGCGTGCCGAAACTCGGCGATGCCGTGCAACGACTCAACGCCGCGCTCGCAAAACGCAGCCGTCACGTCAGCCCGAAGATGGGCGAGATCGTCCGCTACGGCGGCAGCTACGCCGGCGCCTACCTCGTCAAACGCGGCCGCTTCCTCGCCTCCGAGCTGCCCGCGATCCTCGGCGACGAGATTGCCCGCGAAGGTCTGGCCCGCCTCGATCTCCTTCGCCTCATCGAACAAACCGTCACGCCCGATCCCGGCAACGCCTTCGCCCGTGTGGCCGCCCTCGAATCATCGCTCTACCTGCGCAACCAACTCCTGCGCGACATGGATTGGGCGTCGATGGCGCACTCGCTTGAAGTGCGCGTCCCGCTCGTCGACGCGCACCTCTTACGCAAAGTCGCTCCCGCCCTCGTCACGCGCCGCGAGCGCGGCAAGCAACTTCTCGCATCCGCAGCACGTCCGCCGCTGCCCGCCGAGGTAAGGCAGAGGAGGAAAACAGGATTCACGCTGCCGATCAAAGAATGGCTGACGCAGGAAGCCAACAGCCCCGTCGAATTCGGCAAACGAAGCTGGGCGCGCAAGGTGTACGAGGTGATGTTTGGAGCGGAGCGGGGGTATTGGTAGAAGGAGTGCGGTCGTCTCGACCGCGGGCACTTGGGCGTCCTCGCCCGAGTGCTGGCGGGCGGAGGTCGAAATTAGGTTCCTTGCGTGAAGCACGCGAAGGCGCGAAGACGCGAAAGAGACGAAGCGTGGTCTTCGCGTCTTCGCGTGAGCACGTAGAATCGCGCCCCGATGCAGCGCCTCCCTCCCACCGCCCTCGCCGCGCTGCTCATCGCCATCGGCGCGATTCGTATGGCCACGACGTTTCGGGTCTTTTCAGCGACCAGCGATGAGGCCACGCACATCGGCGCCGGGCTGGAGATTTATCAGTATCACCGCTATCTGTTTCAGCGCGAGAATCCGCCGCTGCCGCGGCTGGTGATGGCCATTGCGCCGTATCTGGGTGGGATGCGTTACGACAATCGCGGGAACTTTCCGGAGCAGATCCACAGCATCTTTTATGGTCATGGCGAGTACCGAGCGAACCTCGTCCTCGCCCGCGTCGGGAACATCGTCTTCTTCGTGATTGCTGGCGTGTCGTTGTTTTTCACGGCGCGTGATGCGATTGGAGACGGGCCGTCGTTGTTCGCTCTCGTTCTCTTCACGATGGAACCGATCGTCCTCGGCTACTCGGCGGTAGCCACACACGATGCCGCGGCTACTGCGGGTGTCGCCGTCGCGCTCCTGGCGTTCACGCGCTGGCTTCGCAGGCCTCAGTGGAAATCCGCGCTGCTATTCGGCGCCTCCTACGGCTTCAGCATCCTCTGCAAGTTCTCCTGCATCCCGTTCGTGGCGGTGGCCTGCCTCGCCATCGGAATCGTCCGGCTGATGCACGATAAGGAGCTCCGAGGACGGGTTGGGCGCTCGGCGGTGACGCTGGTTCCTGCTGCATTCGTGACGCTGCTGGTGATCTGGGCCGGCTACGGATTCACAATCGGGACAGTGGGAGAGCTGCAGCCGTGGGGTCCCGTCTTCACTCCCTCGGTGCAGCAAGTCCTAACGCAGATTAATCCACGCACGCCGCTCCCGGCATCGGACTTTTTCATCGGCATCGCCGGCCTCCTGAAGTACGACCAGCGCGGATATCTCACCTACCTGTGCGGCAAGATCCTGCGCTCCGGACGATGGTGGTACTTCCCGTTCGCCATCGCGCTGAAGACCACGATCGCTGCGCTGATTCTGTTCGTGACGGGCTTGTGGTTCGCCCTGCGCGACCGTGAACTGCGATGGACGTTCGCGGAGTGGAGCGGTGCGGCGATCGGCATGATCCTCGTGTCGATGCCGAGCGCGCTCGACCTCGGCGCTCGTTACTTGCTGCCGTTCTACGTTCCCTTCGCGATCGCCGCGGCGTGTACGGTGGTGGCGATGATTCGCGCGTCGCGTCCGACGGCGATTCTGGCGATCGCGCTCCTCGTCGTTCACGCCGGCGCCTCGGTGCTTGCCCATCCCGACTACTTCCCCTACTTCAACGCCTTCGCCGGCTCCGATCCATCGCGCTATCTCGTCGACAGCAACATTGACTGGGGCCAGGACATCCTCCGCCTTCGGAGCGTCGCGCGGCGCGAGCACATGGAGAAGATCACCGCGTCCTTGATGGGGCCCGCCGATTACGTCGCCCTCGGCTTTCCGCCCATCGAGCCGGCCAGCCCATGGACGGAGTCGCGCGGATGGGTGGCGGTCAGCGATCACTCCTATCAGTTGAGCGGCACCGAGGGCGGGTGGAAATGGCTGCCGGAAAGGTACCGGCGGGTGGGGAAATCGATTCGGCTGTATCGCATCCCTTAGCTCACGCGAAGTCGCGAAGACGCGAAGAGTCGAAAGCTGGTCTTCGCGTCTTCGCGTGAGCGTCTTCGCGTGAGAAAGTAGAATCGCCGCCATCGTGCAGCGCCTTCGTCCCGCCGCCCTCGCCGCGCTGCTCATCGCCCTCGGCGCGATCCGCATGGTCACGACGTTCCGCGTTTTCTCCGTGACGAACGACGAGCCGGCGCACCTCGGCGTGGGCATGGAGCTGCTCCAGAATCACCGCTTCGACGTGCAGGCCGAGAACCCGCCGCTCGCACCGCTCATCTTCGCGGCCATTCCCGAGCTGGGCGGGATGCGCTTCGATCCGCACGGCTCGTTCAGCGATCAGATTCACAGCGTTTTCTACGGTCATGGCGAGTACAAAGCCAACCTTTTTCGCGCCCGCGCCGGCACGATCGTCTTCTTCGTCATCGCAGCCGCCGCGCTTTTTTTCGCCGCACGTGATGCCCTCGGCGACACCGGAGCCATCGCCGCAACCTTTCTCTTCACGATGGAGCCGATCGTTCTGGGCTACGGAGCGCTGGTCACGCACGACGGTCCGGCAATGGCGGGACTGGCCGTCGCGCTGCTCGCATTCGAGCGTTGGCTGCGCCGGCCGGACGTAGCGCGTGCTCTCATTTTCGGCGCGGCCTTCGGCTTCGGCATCAACTGCAAATTCTCCAGCATCGTCTTCGTGCCGGTGACGTGCGTCGCCATCGCTTCGGTCCGCCTGATTCGCGACGCCGAGTTGCGGCAGCGCTTCGGAGGGGCGGCGACGACGATGATCCCTGCCGCAATCGTCACGCTCTTCGTCATCTGGGCAGGCTACGGATTCACGGTGCACACGCTGGCGGAACTGCAGCCGTGGATGGATTCCTATCCGCCGGCGTTGCAACACGCACTGGCACGCCTCAGCTCATCCACTCCGCTTCCGGCGCCCGCATTCTTCGCCGGCATCAGCGCCATTCACAAAACGAACAAGGATGGATTCCAGACCTTTCTCTGCGGAGAGTTATCGACGACTGGCTGGTGGTGGTACTTCCCATTCGCCGTCGCCTTGAAGACGACGATCGCTGCGCTCGTTCTCTTCCTCGCCGGCGCCTGGTTCGCCCTTCGCGATCGCACGCTGCGTGGTCCGTTCGCGGAGTGGGGACTGGCCGCGCTTCTCACGATCGTCGTCGCGATGCCGACGACACTCGACGTCGGCATCCGCTACATCGTGCCCTTTTACGTGCCGTTCGCGATCGCCTCGGCGGCGACGGTCGTAGCGATGCTGCGCGCATCCCGCCCCACTGCCGCCATCGCTATCGCGCTCCTGGTCTGCCATCTCGGAGCGTCGGCGCTTGCGCATCCCGACTACTTCCCCTACTTCAACCTGTTCGCCGGACGCGATCCCTCACGCTACCTCGTCGATAGCAACATCGACTGGGGGCAGGACATCCTCCGCCTTCGTTCGGTGGTCCGGCGCGAGCACATCCCGTCGCTCACCGTGGCACTCATGGGACCGGCAGACTTCGCTGCTCTCGGATTTCCCACCATCTATCCGATCAGCATGTTCACCCGCTCGCACGGATGGGTCGCCGTCAGCGACCACGCGCGCCAGGTGATGCGTCAGCAGGGCGGCCTTAAATGGCTGCCGCCGCGACCGACGCGCCGCGTAGGCAAGTCGATCTCGCTCTACTACATCCCCTGAGCGGCTATATTCGCTGACGATGCTTGGATTGCCGAAGATCCGGCCAGCAGTCGTGGCCGCGTTGCTCATCACGATCGCAGTTCTGCGCATCGCGTCGACGTGGACGACGTTCTCCGACACCGTCGATGAAGCGACGCACATCGGCGCCGGCCTCCAACTCCTGCAATACCACCGCTACGACGTGCAGCCCGAGAATCCTCCCATCCCTCGCATCGTGATGGCGGCCGCTCCGCTGGCCGGAGGCATGCGATGGTCAAACGACGGCAACCGCTACCAGAAGCTGTACGGCGTCCTGTACGGCAACGGCAAGTACGAGCGGAACCTGGTGTTGATGCGCCTCGGCACTCTCGTCTTCTTCATCCTCGCTTGCTGGGCACTCTTCGTCTGGATGCGGCGCGAATTCGGCGAACGGGAAGCGCTCATCGGCGTGCTCCTTTTCACGACGCAGCCGATCGTGCTCGGCTACTCCGGACTGGCCACGTTCGACGCCGCCGCAACGGCCGGATTTGCCGTGGCGATGATCACGTTCTCGGCCTGGCTTCGCCGGCCTGACGCCGTTCGCGCCGCGCTCCTCGGCGCCGGCTTCGGCTTCAGCGTCCTCATGAAGTTCTCCAACATCGGCTACGTTCCTACGGCCTGCGCAGCGATGTATGCCGTTCGGTTGCTGAGCGATCCCCCGAGGCGCCGCGAGCGCCTGCGCGCGCTGGCCACGATTCTCATCGTGCCGCTCGTAACGATGGCGGTCATCTGGGCGGGTTACGCGTTCACCGTCGGGCGCCTGTCGGAGCTGCAACACTACCAGGGCGAATTCGGCATCCTCGACCGCCTTCTGCTCTCACACCTGCCGCCTTCGATGCCGGTTCCTGCGCCGAATTTTTTTCGCGGCATCGGTGGGCTCCTCGAGATCGGTCACGCCGATTTCCAGTCGTACCTGTTTGGCCGCGTCACCACGCGAGGGTTCTTGTGGTACTTCCCCATCGCTGTTGGTCTGAAGACGACGCTCGCGTTTTTCGCTCTGATCCTGGCTGGCGCCGGCGCCGCGTGGTCGAATCGCTCGCGGCGTTGGGCGATGGCCGAAACGCTGGCCGGCTCGGCGGCGATTGTCGCAGTTGCCATGCCCAGCATTCTCGATCTCGGCGTGCGCTACGTCCTGCCGGTTTACGTGCCGCTCAGTGCGGCCGCGGCCATCGGAACCATCGCCCTTCTCGACAGCGCCCGCAAGGAGATTCGTATCGCAGCCATGGTGTTCGTTGGATTGCACATCGGCGCCTCACTGCTCGCGCATCCCGACTACTTCCCGTACTTCAACGCGCTGGCTGGCCGCGAGCCCGGACGTTACCTGGTCGACAGCAATCTCGACTGGGGTCAGGATCTGCTTCGCCTGCGCACCGCCGTGCGCGAGCGACGCATCGACAAAATCGCCGTAAACCTCGGCTATCACGACTACGACGCTCTCGGATTTCCGAAGCCGCACGAAGCGAAATCCAATCGTCCCGAACGAGGATGGATCGCCGTCGGCGAGCACGTTTACCGCACCGAGCACGCGATCGGCGGATGGTCGTGGCTCGATCCCTTCCCGATGACGCGAATCGGAAAATCAGCGCGCCTCTACCACGTGCCACTCGACGCCGCGATCGAAACGCAGTCGCGGGAGGAAGAGATCCTCCTTCCGATTGCCGGGACCATCGGCGTCGTCGGTGGGCCGGTTGGCACCTGGTTCCGCGTCGATCAGACAGTCCGCAACAGCGGCACCAAACGGATTCGCATCCTCGTCAGCTCGTGCGGAGCGAAGCAGTCGCCGTGCATGCTCACAATCGATCCCGGACACACCGAGCGTCTCGCCTCGACGCGCCCGTTCATCCTCGTCACCTTTCCTCGCGCAGCAGAGAAGCAGTTGGAGTTCTCGACCGTGGTTCGCGCCAGTCAGTGGCCCGAGGTCGCCATACCGGCGGTATCCGAGAACGCGTTTCAGCAGGAGAGCATCAGGATTCCGTCCGTCCCGACGAACGCCCGCCTGAACCTGCGCGTCTGGTTGCGATCAGCGTCTGGCGCACCGATCGTCGTTCGCGTTTGCTCGCCGCGAGACAAACGTCTGATCGCGGAGAAACAGTTCGCCGCCGATCCGACCGGCTACTTCGCGAACGGCGACCTCGGCAAAGAGTTTCCGCAACTCGCCGGCGAGCCGGTCGATGTGACGATTGAATCGGCAGGCTCGCAAGTGTGGGCGATGATGACAACCACCGACTACCGCACCGGCAAGATCGTGCTCTCGCTGCCGCGGTGAGGGTGCCGTACCTCACCGCGTGAGACAAGAGTCGGACCGCGTTCCCGAATCGAGGCGCGTCTATCCCGAACCGAAGCTATCCGCGACGGTCATGTTGTCGAAGGATTAGCCGCCGGTCATCAGAGCCCGTTGTCCTGACGCGTTGTAGCGGCCGCCTTCGCGGCCGCAAAACCGCGCGCGCATTCCGTTCCCCGGGCCGAGCCCGGGGCTGAGTTTGGGCAGCGCGCCTTCGCGCGCTCCTGCATCGACAACGCATCGAGCCATTTCCGCCGCCCTTAGAGACCATCCGGGGCGACAGTGCGCGCTTCGCGAGGTTCGCGCGATGCGCAATCGGCGTGTGCTCGGGCCGAATCGTTTGGACATCAGCGGACGCGCCCGCACGAGGACGCGCCGCACGACGACCTCAACGATCCCGGTCGTGGCGCGTCAACGCCGAGGCGCGGGTGGGCGCGCGAAGGCGCGCTCCACAATTCTAGCCCCGGGCTCGGCCCGGGGTATGCGAGACCGCCCCCAATCGCGCGGCCGCGAAGGCGGTCGCTATAGAGGCCCGAGATCCGCGATCTAGTTCACCGCGACCGCCTCCGGCTCCAGCGATAGCTCCACCTTCCCACTCTGCCCGGCGTTCACGAACACGATGTCGCCTGGTTTGAACTTCCCCTCGAGTAGCTTCAGCGCGAGCGGATCGATGATCAGCTTCTGCAGCGCGCGCTTCAGTGGGCGTGCGCCGAAGGCCGGGTCGTAGCCTTCCTTCGCCAGCAACTCCTTCGCGTGATCGCTGATGTCGATGGTGATGCCGCGGTCGGCGATCATCTTCGTCAGCTTGCGGATCTGGATCTCGATGATGCGCTTGATGTGCTGCATGTCGAGGGCGTGGAAGATGATCACGTCGTCGATGCGGTTGAGGAACTCGGGGCGGAAGTGACGGTGCAGTTCTTCCTCGACCTTCCGTTCCATCTCCGCTTCCTGCGCCGGTGACTGCGTCGATTTCTGATAGTCGAAGATGTACTGCGCACCGACGTTCGACGTCATGATGATCACGGTGTTTTTGAAATCGACGACGCGGCCCTTTGAGTCGGTGAGACGGCCGTCATCGAGAATCTGCAACATGATGTTGAAGACTTCCGGATGCGCTTTCTCGATCTCGTCGAACAGCAGCACCGCGTACGGCCGCCTGCGAATGGCCTCGGTTAGCTGGCCCCCTTCCTCGTAGCCGACGTAGCCGGGAGGCGCGCCGATCAGCCGCGCCACCGCATGTCGCTCCATGTACTCCGACATGTCGATGCGAACCATGGCGTTCTCGTCGTCGAATAGAAATTCCGCCAGCGCGCGCGCCAGCTCCGTCTTTCCGACGCCGGTCGGGCCCATGAAGATGAACGAGCCGATCGGACGGCTGGGATCCTTGAGGCCGGCGCGCGAACGGCGCACAGCGTTCGAGACGGCGGTGATCGCTTCCTCCTGCCCGATCACGCGAAGCTTGAGGTTGTCCTCCATCTTCACGAGCTTCTGGATCTCCGACTCCATCATTCGCGTCACCGGCACGCCGGTCCATTTCGACACGATCTCGGCGATGTCTTCGTCGGTGACTTCCTCGCGGAGAAGCGCGCCGCCTTTCTGCATCTCCATGAGGCGCGCCGAGGCGGCTTCGAGGTCGCGGTTGAACTGGGGGAGTGCGCCGTAGCGAAGTTCCGCCGCCTTGTTCAGATCGCCCTGCCGTTCCGCGGCGTTCGCCGCTTCGCGCGTCTCCTCGATCTTCTTTTTGAGATCGGTGATCTGCGTGATGACGCCCTTCTCGTTCTCCCACTGCGTGCGCAGCGTGCTGATTTTTTCCTGCAGCTCGCTGATCTCGCTCTCGATCTCGCCGAGGCGTTGTTTTGATGCGGGATTGGTCTCGCGGGAAAGCGCCTGCTTCTCGATCTGAATCTGCGTCATGCGCCGCGTCAGCTCGTCGATCTCCTGCGGCATCGACGTCAGCTCGATGCGCAGACGTGACGCCGCTTCATCGACCAGGTCGATCGCTTTGTCGGGCAGAAAGCGGTCGGTGATGTAGCGATGCGAGAGCGTGGCCGCGGCGACGATCGCCGAGTCCTGAATCTTCACACCATGGTGCACTTCGTAGCGTTCTTTGAGACCGCGAAGAATGGCGATCGTGTCTTCGACCGTCGGCTCGCCGACAAACACCGGCTGGAAACGGCGTGCGAGCGCTGCGTCTTTCTCGATGTGTTTCTGATACTCGTTGAGCGTCGTGGCGCCGATCGCGCGCAGCTCGCCGCGCGCCAGCGCCGGCTTGAGCATGTTTGAGGCATCCATCGCCCCTTCCGACGCTCCGGCGCCGATGAGCGTGTGGAGCTCGTCGATGAAAAGGACGACGTTCCCGTCGCTCTCCTCGACTTCCTTGATGACAGCTTTGAGGCGGTCTTCGAACTCGCCTCGGTACTTCGCGCCGGCGATCATGGCGCCGAGGTCGAGCGCCACGACACGCTTGTTCTTCAACCCCTCGGGGACGTCGCCTTCGATCACGCGCCGCGCCAGTCCTTCGACGATGGCAGTCTTGCCGACGCCCGGCTCGCCGATGAGGACGGGATTGTTTTTCGTGCGGCGGGAAAGCACCTGGATGACGCGGCGGATCTCTTCGTCGCGGCCGATGACGGGATCAAGTTTCCCGCGCCGCGCCAATTGCGTCAGGTCGCGGGCGTAACGCTCCAACGCCTGGTACTTGTCTTCGGGATTCTGATCGGTGACTCGCTGCGTGCCCCGAACGGATTGCAGCGCTTTGAGCAGAGCATCGGGCACAGCACCGTGCCGCGCCAGGATCTTCGCTGCAGTCGCCTCTTTGGTCTGCGCGATCGCGAGGAGGAAGTGCTCAGTCGAAACGTACTCGTCGTTGAACTGCGTCGCGGCGTTGAAGGCGGCGTCGAAAACCTTGCGAAGGGTTGGGCCGGTCATCGGCTCCGCCGAGGCACCGCCGACGCGCGAGAACTTTGAGATCTCGGACGCGGTCTCCGCCTCGATCTGTCCCGGCTGGAGGCCGAGTTTCGTCAGGATCGGTCCGACGATTCCGCCGTCCTGCCGAAGCAACGCAATCAGCAGGTGTTCCGCTGTCACCTCGGGGTTGCCAGCGCCCCGAGCGAGGTTCTGCGCCTCGGCCACAGCTTCCTGAGCTTTGACTGTAAGCTTGTTGAAATTCATACGATTACCTCACATTGAGTCGATCGGACTCAGATTACGAAACGGGCAAAAGTTGCCGGAGATTCCGGTGCAAGAAGAGAGCGCGAATACTCCCGGCAGAGGGCAGTGCGCGCCCTAACGACCATGAACTGCACAAACAACCCATAGATCACGCTTGGACGAAAGGCCGGCTGGCGTAAACTGAATGTGCTATGAAGATTGTGAAGGCAGAGTTCGATGCAGAAAAGCAGATCTTAAAGCTCTCCGAGCCGCTCGACGGGTTCGACGATCACGAGCATGTCACGGTCATCGTGCACCACATCGATCCGGACCGACCTTGGTTGGAGTTTCGAGGTGCTCTCGCTGGTGAAGAAGGGGAGCGATTCGCCAACGCGGTTGAGGAGATGTTCCCGATCGAGAAATGATCGAGCGGTTTGCAATTGACTCAAGTGCTGCGGTCGACGTCCTGCGAGCGGGTACGCCACCGCCCCAATTGCTCTCCGATCACCACGTCTTTCTTCCTCTACCAGTGGCAGGTGAGCTCTTCGCTGGCGCGTTCTCAACGCAGCGGCCATCGCAACATTTGCAACTCGTTGAAATCCTGATCACGAAATGCACGCTCCTCGCCTCCGATTACGCAACTGCTCAAATCTACGGTCAACTTCGCGCACAACTCGGAACTGCTCGTCCAATCACCGCTTCGAAAACGAACGATTTATGGATTGCGGCTCTCTGCCTCCAGCATGAGCTCCCACTCCTCACAAACGACCGCGGATTCGATTTCATCCGAGGCTTGACCGTCATCCATTGGTGAGCGAATCGCAATCGGAACTCTGACGCGATGCCTCCTCCCCGAACCACCATCGTCACTCCCTCCCTGAACCAGGCGCCCTTTCTCGAGCAGACCATCCTCTCCGTTCTCGGACAGGACCATCCCAACCTCGAATACATCATCATCGACGGTGGTAGCACCGACGGCAGCGTCGAGATCATCAAGAAGTACGAGAGCCAACTCGCCTGGTGGGTGAGCGAAAAAGACAACGGCCAGGCCGCGGCGATCAATCGCGGTTTTGCGCGCGCCACCGGCGACATCCTCGGCTGGCTGAACTCGGACGACATGTACCTCCCCGGCACGCTGAATTACATCAGCGGCGTGCTCGATCCCGGGCACGCCGAGGTTCGCTTTGGAAACTGCACGCACATCGTTGAGGCGCAGCGGCAAGTTCGCGGCAGTGACGTCAGGCGCATGCATGACGAAATGGATCTGGCGCTGGCCGACTACATCGTTCAACCGAGCGCCTTCTGGACGCGGAGGCGTGGACCGAGGCCGGCCTGCTCGACGAAGCGCTGCACTTCGCGCTCGACTGGGATTGGTTTCTGCGCGCGAGAAAGCGAGGCATCGACTTCACTCCCGACGATCGCTACTTGGCCGTCTACCGAATGCACGCTGGGCACAAAAGCGCGACCGGCGGCGAGCGGCGGCGGCGCGAGCTAGCCTCGATCTATGCGCGGCACGCCGGCGCGAAGTATGAGCGGCTATTCCTCGAGTGCTGCGCGCGCCGCGACACGATCCTCTCGATTCGAGCATGGCTTGGCCGCGTCCGGCTGCCGGCGCTCGTTCCGCCGCTTCTGCGTACCGCTTACCCTTCTGTGTTTCGCGGATTCCCGAACCACGAGATCAGGGACCTGCTGACGATGGTTTGAAATCGCCTCCCGATCCATCCTGTTGACGACGGAACGATTAAACTCCGCGGGAGAACAACATGTCAGCAAGCGCACCGCTTCACGAAGTCCCGGCGCAGGACGCCCTCTTCGACTCCATCCTCGAGTTGATCCGCCGCACTTCCACGCAACTGCCAGACGATGTAGTCCGCGCCGTCACGGGCGCGCGCAAGAACGAGGTCGAGGGATCGAACGCCGACGTCGCGCTGAACGTCATCGGATGCAACATCGGCCTCGCCCGCGACAGCTCACTCCCGCTTTGCCAGGACACCGGCACCATCCTCTTCTACGTCCACACACCTGCCGGCTACGACCAGCTCGCGTTCGAGGAGACCGCGACGGACGCGGTGCGCGAGGCGACGAAGAAAGGCTACCTGCGGCAGAACAGCGTCGACAGCATCACCGGCAAGAACACCGGCGACAACACCGGCCCCGGCTCGCCGGTCTTTCACTTCCAACAGTGGCGCGAGCCGCACGTCGAAGTGAAGCTGATGCTCAAAGGCGGCGGCTGCGAGAACATGAACGCCCAATACTCGCTCCCGCACCCCGATCTCGGCGGCCGCGATCTCAAAGGCGTCGAGAACGCCATCCTTGATTGCGTTTTGCAGGCGCAGGGTCAGGGCTGCGGTCCCGGGATCCTAGGCGTCTGCATCGGCGGCGACCGCGGCACCGGCTACGGCTACGCCAAGGAACAGCTCCTCCGCCTGCTCGACGACACGAATCCCGATCCAGTCCTCGCCGAGATCGAAGAGCGCGTGGTCGAGAAAGCGAATCAATCCGGCATCGGACCGATGGGCTTTGGAGGCAAGACCACGCTCCTGGCGTGCAAGATCGGCAAGCTGAATCGGTTGCCTGCGTCGTTCTTCGTATCGATCGCCTATATGTGCTGGGCGTACCGGCGGCGGGGGGCTCAACTGGACCTCGGCGGAAACGTGACGGAGTGGCTGTACTAAGGAGAACCGAATGTTGAACGTTGAATGTTCAGTGTTGAATGTTGAATGCGCGCCGGTGGCTGCATTCCATTCAACATTCAACATTCAACATTGAACATTCCAACATTTCAATGGCTGTCGTAAAACTCACCACCCCAATCGACGAAGCAACAATCCGCTCGCTCCACGTCGGCGACACCGTCAACATCACCGGCCGCCTCTACACCGGCCGCGACGCCGTCCACCATCGCATTCACACCGGCACAAATCCGCCCGTCGATCTCGAAGGCCAGATCATTTATCACTGCGGCCCCGTGATGGTGAAGGAAGGCGATCAGTGGGTCTGCAAGGCTGCCGGCCCGACGACCTCGTCGCGTGAAGAGCCTTACCAGTGGGAAGTCATCCGCGACTACAAGATCCGCGGCGTCATCGGCAAAGGCGGGATGGGGGAGAAGACGCTGGCCGCCTGCCGCGAGTATGGCGCGGTCTACCTCCACGCCATCGGCGGCGCCGCGCAAGTCTGCGCCGCCTCGATCAAACGCGTCGACGGCGTCGATTGGATGGACCTCGGCTCCCCCGAAGCGATCTGGCATCTCTGGGTGGAAGACTTCATGGCCATCGTCACGATGGATGCGCACGGCCAATCGCTGCACAAGAATGTGTTCGAGGAATCGAAGGCGCGGCTGGAAGCGATGAAGGCGTGAAGCTCTGAGCTGTTAGCTCTTAGCTCTTAGGATTCCGGCACGTGCTTCGCTTCTCCTAAGAGCTAACAGCTAACAGCTAAGAGCTAAGAGCTTTGCGAACCGAACGCGACACCCTCGGCGAAGTCCAGGTCCCTGACGACGCGCTTTACGGCGCGCAGACGCAGCGCGCCGTCGAGAACTATCCGATCAGCGGCCTGCGCGCGCATCCGGTCTTCATCCGCTCGTTCATTCTCCTGAAGAAAGCGGCGGCGTTGGCGAACCGGGAGTTGAGCGCGATCGACGCATCGCTTGCCGACGCCATTGTCCGCGCCTGCGACCAGCTTCTCGGCGACGATACGAATCGCCGCCATTTCCCGGTCGACGTTTTCCAGGCCGGCGCCGGCACGTCGTTCAACATGAACTGCAACGAGGTGATCGCCAACCTCGCCAACGTTTCCCTCGGCGGCCAACTCGGGGACTACAAGCCGATCCATCCGAACGATCACGTCAACATGGCGCAGTCGACGAACGACGTCTTTCCGACCGCGATTCGGATCGCCACACTGCTCCTCCTTGCCGAGCTCACGCCGCAACTCGACGCGCTCGCCGCCGCCTTCGACGACCGCGGCAACGCCTTCGCCAGCGTCATCAAGTCGGGCCGCACGCATCTGCAGGATGCCGTCCCGCTCACGCTCGGCCAGGAGTTTCGCGCCTACGCATCGGCCACGCGTCGCGCCACGCGATTGCTCGCCGCCGCCGCGAACGAGCTGCGCATCCTCGGCATCGGCGGCACCGCGGTCGGCACCGGCATGAACGCTCCGCGCGGCTATCGCCAGATCGTCGTCCGCCACCTGAACGAGCTGACGAATCTCGAACTCACTCCCACCGACGACCTGCGTGAAGCGATGCAATCACAGCTTCCCGTCTCCGCGGTGTCAGGAGCGTTGCGCAACCTCGCGCTGGAGCTGACGCGCATCACCAACGACCTCCGCCTGCTCGCTTCCGGACCACAGACCGGCCTCGCCGAAATCACGCTTCCATCCGTTCAACCCGGCTCCTCGATCATGCCGGGCAAAGTGAATCCGTCGATGCTCGAATGCATGAACCAGCTGCTCTTCCACATCATCGGATCCGCCACGACGATCGACTATGCCGTGCAGGCCGGCCAGCTCGAGCTCAACGTGATGATGCCGCTGATGGCGTTCGAGATCCTGTTCTCGATCGAGATCCTGAAGAACTACCTGCCGGTCTTCATCGAGAAGTGCATCCGAGGAATCGAGGCGGACGCCGCGCAGTGCGAGGCGTACTACATCAGCTCACCGTCGCTGGCCACGGCGCTCAATCCGATCATCGGCTACGCCCGCGCCGCGGAGATCGCCAAGGAATCGGCGAAGAGCGGCACACCGATTCCGCAGCTTCTGCGCGAGCGAAAGATTCTCAGCGACGAGGAGATCGCCCGGATCTTCACTCCGGAGTTTCTCGCGGGGCAGGCGGATTGACGGCTACAATCCGCACACGTCGTCCGTTCCCAAACAATGCGCCTATTCATTGCTGCGTCCTTTCCGGAGCCGGCGCTCCGCGCGATCAGCGACCGCATTGCGAAAGTGAAATCGCGCTTGCCCTCGGCGTCATGGGCGCGCGCCGAGACGCAGCACCTCACCTTCGCATTTCTCGGCGAGCAGCCGGAATCTCTCCTGCCGCGTTTGGCACCGATCGTTGAATCGCGACTGGCCAGTCTTCCGCGATTCGAAGGCCGTCTTCGCGGCGGCGGCTTCTTCCCCAACCGGCGCCACGCGCGGGTGGGATGGGCCGGCGTCGAACCGGAAGCGCCGTTTCGCGCCGTCGGCGATGCCGTACGCGGCGCCGTGGAAGAAGCAGGTATCGCGCTCGACCGCGCCGATTTCCGCCCGCACCTCACGCTCTTCCGCATCCGCGATCGCTGGCCGCCCGCCTGCACCGAGATCTTCGTCGGAGCACTCCAGGACTACGAATCCGAGCCGTTCCCGGTCGATGGCGTGACGTTATTCGCCAGCGAGCTCAATCCGAAAGGCGCGATCCATACGCCGCTCCAGAAGTTCGCGCTCGCCCAATCGCTGTCATCCTGAGCGCTACCGCCGCCAATCGACGTCGCGGCCGCCGGTGGCGCGGCTCTTCGCGACATCCTTGCCGCGCAACTGTCCGCAGGCCGCGGCGATCTCTCGCCCCTTCGATCGGCGCACCGTCACGGCCACGCCGTTGCGGACGAGCGTGTCGGCGAAGCGGTCGATCGATCCTTCCTTCGGGCGCTTCATCCAGGCCGGAAGGTTCAGATCTTCGTTGAACGGGATCGCATTCACTTTCACGCGCAGTCCGTGAAGGAGCTTCGCAAGAGCCACGGCGTCGAGGTGCGAGTCGTTGTAGCCGGAGAGCAGCACGTACTCGATCGTGATCTCGCGGCCCTTTTCTGCGGGGTACCGCCGCAGCGACGCGAGCAGCTCATCGAGCGGATACTTTTTCGTGATCGGCATGATCTCCTCGCGGCGCCGTCGGTCCGGTGCGTTGATCGAGATGGCCAGATTGGGGCGGCGCGGCAGCTTCGCCAGATCGTCGATGCCGGGGATGATGCCCGCCGTCGACACCGTGATCCGTTTCGGCGCGATGTTCCGGTAAAGCATGTCGAGCGTCATCACGAGATTCTCGAAATTCAGGAACGGCTCGCCCATCCCCATGAAGACGACGTTCATCATCTCCATCGGCACGGCGTGCTCATGTTGGATCGTAAAGAACTGGCCGATCATCTCGGCCGGCGTCAGGTTGCGTCCCGCGCCGAAGAATCCGGTTACGCAGAACGTACAGCCGACCGCGCATCCGGCCTGCGATGAAAGGCAGACGCTCGTTCGGTCCCCCATCGGCATGTAGACCGCTTCGATGCGATTGCCGTCGGCGAGTTGGAAGAGGTACTTCTGACTGCCATCGGCCGCGGGCGTCGTCCGCTCGACGACCTGCGGAAACGCGACCATGAATCGTTCCGCCAACGCCGCGCGCAGCTCTTTCGGCAGGTTGGTCATGGCGTCGAAGGAATCGACGCCGTGCACGTACATCCACTCCTCGATCTGCTTGATGCGAAAGGCCGGGGAAACGATCGTGGCGACGGCCTCTTCGAGCTGCTTTGGCGGCAGATCGTAGAGGTTCACTGCGTCATTCTTCGTCACTGCTGACCGCGAGCGGTTCTACGCGCCGTGCGCCTCGTACTTTGCGGGTGGGATCGATGCCGAGGGCGCGGAGAAGGGCCAGATCGTTGACGTCGATGCGGAATTGGACCTCGCGGTCGCTCTTGACCCGCATCCCGGCTGGCGCAGGCGCCGGCGTTTCTTCTTCCTCACCGATGCGGTTCAGTCCGATCGTGGCATCGAGCACCACGTACAGGTTGTAGCCCTCGTCGCGAATGCGCTGGATGTGTTGATTCACGTTTTCGGAGTTCGAGATCGACTCGTTGATCGCGGTGCCGAGCTCGCGCAAAAGCTGTTTGATTTTGTCGTCCAAGGTTCGTTCCGGCTGCAAAGAAGTGTAGTACGCCGCCGAAGAAGGTCAATATTCCGAAGCGACGCGAGGGAGCGTATCCTATTCGCCCTCTGCCTCCGGCGGCTGCAAACCGGCCGACACCGACTCCCACAATTCCGACCAATACGCGAGGTACTTCCAGCGCCCCCACTTCGCGTAGCGCCGCAACATGGTGCGGTCGGACACGGCGCGGCCGCCGTGGTAGCGCTCGCGAACGAAGCGTCGAAACTCGGTGTCCACGGCGATGAAATCGTGACGCCCGTCCATCGCCAGAAGATGCGCGGCGCCATACGGCCCGATGCCCGGCAGCTCCCGATAACTCGCAAACAGCTCCTCGGTGGACTGATTCGGATCGCTCATCGCATTCAAGTCGATCGCGCCGCTGAGGATGCCGCTGGCGAGCGTGTGAATCGACTTGGCGCGGTACCCGAGGCGGCAGTCATCCTGAAGCTGGTCCGCGGAAAAGCGCGCGACGTCGGCAGGCTCTGGAAACGCCGCACGGCCTGACCTTGTCCGCTGTCCGCACTTCTCGACCAGCAGCTCCGTCATCCGCATCGTCTGCTTCCACATCGTGTTCGTGGTGGCAATGATCTTGACGACATCTTCGAACAGCGTGGCACCGCAGAGCAGCCGCCCGAATCCTGACGTCTCGACCCACCCGTGCGTTTGTGAGCTTCGCGAAAGAGAAACGAACTCGCTGGTGTCGATGCCGAGCTGAAACATGCGGCCGAGTTTCCGGCGCAACTCAGCATCGTTCCTATCCTCGATCGCCCCTTCGACGCGCAGCTCGCCCTCGGCGAACGAGATCGCCAGATCGACCGGCTTGCCGCCAAGAACCAGCGGCCGGTGCAGCGTCTGCTCCTGACGCGCCCACCGGAACGGCGCCAGCAGATACCAGCCGTGCGAGACGACGGTCGAGGCGAAGTGAAAGTTAGCGGGGGTAGAAATGGAAGGGACGGAGTTGGAGGCGACGGCCGGGATCGAACCGGCGAATGGAGGTTTTGCAGACCTCTGCCTTACCACTTGGCTACGTCGCCCATCGGAGGAAAGTTCGCGAGTGTAGTGAACCGGGCGTAGGGCGTCAATATTCGTAGGTTGACACGCGCCACCTCCCTCGGCCACCATGCCGCCCCTTTCCCCGCGGTTCCGCGTCATGGTGTGGTGTAGCTCAGTTGGTAGAGCGCCGGATTGTTAATCCGGTGGTCGGAGGTTCGAGTCCTCCCGCCACAGCCAATTTCCTTTCAGAGACTTAGCGGCGATCAGCAGGGCGAAACACGCCCAAAATCGAACCGCCGACCCCTCTAAAAAGTCTCTATTTCTCCCAGACGTGTCGGTTAGCCCGGCTCCCAATTCGCTCGCACGCTGACCGTACGGTGCCTCGCAAGAACGGAGATTCCTTGCGATGGCTGACTCGTACCTCTCGGCTCAAGAAACCGCACGACGCACCGGCCTTACGACCGGCGCACTTGCGAAGCGGCGATACCTGAAGAAAGCCCCCCACGGCTGGATCTACCTCTCGTCCAACGCCGTCGTCTACCCGGAAGGTGAAGTGGAGCGATTCCTCTCCGAGTGCAAGACGGCCAGACATGCGTTCCGGCGCCCGCCCATGCAACGCCGCAGACGCAACGGAGAAGATCCCCGATGAACGGAAAGATTTCTGGTTTCAAGTACAACGCACGGACCCACGTCGCGCACTTCTCGCTCTACGTTCCGAAGTCCGGCGGAAAGGAGCGCCGCGAGCGAACGGTGGAGGCGGAGTCTCGAGATCAAGCAGTGGAGCTCTGGACAGCGTTCCGCGACGAACTCGCAGGCCGCACGAAGCCACAGCCCCAACTTCCACCGGTCACCCCTCCGCCGCAACCAGCGCCACCCGCGGTGCCGACGTTCGGCGACTTCGTGGACACGCACCTCGAAAGGATCTGTGCGCGTCTCGCACCGAAGACGCTCGCGACCTACCGCACGATCGCGGATGCGCGCCTCGTTCCGGCCTTCGGCAGCAAGATCCTCACGGACATTCACTCCTGCGACGTCGAAGACTTCATCGCGCTCATGCTCAAGGAATGCAGCCCCGCGTACGTGAACGCCTGCGTGCGCACGATGAAAGCGCTCATGAATCACGCGGTGAGGCGCCGCGTCATCAGCGCCTCACCGCTCACCGAGAAGATCAAGTTTGAGGACGTGCAGCTGCCGGAGCTCGAATTCAACGACGAGGAGCGGATCGCCTTCATCGGCGCATTCGATGATGGGGACGGCTTTCGCGCCGACGTCGCGGGCCGGCGTCGAGAGGCACATGTCGTCACGAGTCCGCACTTCAATGCGCCGCGAAAGTTTGGCTTCGGGCCGAATCCGGAGAGCGACGCCACGCAGCTGCTCTTTGAACGGTTTCGCTCTCTGAAGCCCCTCTTTGTCATTGCACTTGAGACAGGACTCCGCAAATCTGACCTCCTCAACCTGCAGTGGACACAGATTGATCTCGCCGCTGGCTTTATCCGCCTGACGATGAAGAAGACGAAGAAGTGGGCGGTCGTTCCGATCTCGCAGTTCTGTCTCCAGGCGCTCGACGAGTGTCGGCAGCGCGCGATCGTCAGCCGGTACGTCTTCGTGACCGACGAGGGGCAACGCGTCGCGGAGATGGCGGTTCGACGGGCCTTCTTGCGCGCGAAACGCGTCGCCGGGATAACGCGGCGCTTTCGTTTCCACGACCTTCGTCACTCGGCAGCGTGCACGCTCGCGTCCGCAGGTGTGTCGCTGCAAGTCATTCAGAAGATTCTCGGCCACACGTCCATCAAGATGACGGAGCGCTACGTGCGGGTGAACGATACGGCGGTCGCCGAGGCACGACGTGCGCTCGACACGCACAACGAGCGGCTCGGCTTCACCACGGCGCTGTCTTCTGCTGATGCACGGAAGGGGACGCGCCGGACGGAGAAATGATTGTCTCCCTGATTTCTTGGTTACCCACCCGAGTGCAATGGTCGATCGACGTCTCGCTACCCCCTTTTTCTTATGGCAGACACATCACCAACGCGCATCGCGAAGCGACGAACGACCCTGCTCAAGGCTGTTCGCAGCGCCGCGGTCACCGTGGCCAACGGCGCAGACAGGCACGGCGACTACGTGGCAGTCGAGACGTGGGCGTTCGACGCACTCATTCGAAGGATCAATTGCTTGATGGATTTCGAAGATCAACACGACGGACCGTAACATTCCGACTACCGGTCGGCCGTCGCTCGATCATCCACGACGGTGGGTAATGCGAAGGCGCGGCCGTCGCCGCGAGAACCAGTGAGGTCGCATTCGCCGCATTCGGTGAATCGGCACGTCGACTTCACAATAATGGGGATCGCGGCGCGGTCGCTCCTCTCATCCCGAAGGCGTTGCGGCAAGATCAGGAAGCCGGATCAGTTTGGCGCAGACGTTGTGGAGGGAGTTTCAGCTGAGAGATCGATCTCCGAACCCGCGCAGCAAAAATATCGTACTTGGTGTTTCTCCGGGTCGTGCCTGGCGCGCGGCATCGTAACCTTAACGTAGTGACGATCGAACTGACGGCTGAAGGTAATGCTGTCCGGCACAACGGGACTGCGTCTCGCGATCGCGGTCTCGTTCGGTGTATCGGGAAACGAGTCGGCAAGAAGCCTGGACTCCGGGTTCGGAGGATATGGGGTTACGTAATCCAGCATTGCTGCTTGTTCTGCGGGGCTACGGGTGCGGAAGACATACAAATCAAAGTTATAGACGACATCAGATCCCTTGAAATAGATCGTGATCGGATATGCCCGGTCGCCGACGCGGTAGGCGTGCTTCGAAGAGATCGCGTGTTCCAAAGCTTCGAAGCTCGCCTTGCTGCCGTCACCCCACTCGACTGTCATCGCGCCCACGCCTGGGGCTGATGAAGGTGGATAGACAACGAGGATGACGTCCTGCTCCTTGAAGGCGTTCGCTAACGCCCACACATAATCCGTCTGTCCTAAGATGGGCATAGGGATCGTGTGCGTGAGGAGTGTCGTGCAAATCGGCTGTCCCACCCGGACGTCCTGTTTGACCGGTGCGAGCTGCCGACCGGGTTGCCGATGAAGGGTCATGAATCCGCTTGCATCGACACGCAGCTCTGCGTGGTACACCTCAGTCTTTCGCGCCTCGCGACGGACTGTGGCGGTGATGGCATACGTCGCTTCTCTATGTGGAACCTCTCGCAATTCAGACACAAGATCCACGTGCGTCGCGGACAGTGAGACGCCCACACGCGAGACGGCTGGCGCAGGAAGCGGCGGATTGTACGCGACACTTACTGTCGCCCTCTGTCGTGCTAGTTCCGCAGCGAGATCCTTGTCCTGCTCAGGGATGACGTCAACCTCGACGAGCCACGGCAGGATCGGTGCTGCGGGCGCGGAGCGAAACTGGACGGCGGCGACGCCGGTGTACCCCATATCAGCAAGTGGCGATATCTGCGCGGCGAGTTCCGACATGTCTTTCCCGCTGATAGACGCCTCAATATGCAGAAGCTCGGGCGATTGCCCCGGTGACATGCGGATTTCCGATCCGCTACCACTCCGCGCTGTTTGCGAACGCGCCCCACTCGGCGTCACGAACACTCCGTCCTGCGGATCGACCTTGAGCTTCTCCAGCAGTTCACGAAGAGAACCGCTGGAGGTGATCGCGTCGACGACGCGGCGAACGAAACGCCGCCCTGGCGGCGATGCCAGCGCCCCGACACTCACCCCGAGAAAGAGCACCAACAGTACCTTCGCGGCACTCAGCGGCACAAAGGTGCGGAGGCCGGTGTCCGCGTACGCCTTCAGCTCGGGGTCGCGCACCAAGTCAGCCATCGCCTTCAACGACAAGAAATACTGCCGCACCGCTTCCGCCTCCGCCGGCTGATAGCGACGACGGTTATCGGGCAACGCGACGGCAGGCGCATCGGGCTCCGCACGGACTGGTAGCGGTCGAAACTTGCCGTCTGGCAACACTTCGTCCACGCGTGCGCTAATGAGGAGCCTCCGGTCCGCCACCACTCGCCAGGGATAGGCAAAGGTCAATGTCAGGCGGAATGTGGCGGTTCCGGTGCTGAGTCGCACCGTGCCCTTCATCGACGTTTCAATGGCGTTCTGCCGCAGCTTCTTGCCGAGCCGCCGCAGCCACCCCCCGACCACCTTCTCCATGTTTCTTGTTATAGGAGCGCGGTCGCGCTCGGATCGCGTCCTGCCACGCTTAAATTCGCTGCGAGCGAAGGTCGCGAGTGCCGCTTCCGTCGCGCTCAGAGCGGCGTTCTCGTATTTGAGGGCATGGAACGCGACTCGTTCGATGAGTGCACGCAGGAGCTCTTCGCGCTGCTTGCTGCCCCACCCGCTCCGGGCGTGATCCGTGTCCGCGGGAGTCACGCCCGCGTAGGCATCGACGAGCGAGCCGCCAAGCGTCTCGATGATCGTCGCGACATCCGTTGGCGAGATGCTGCCACGCGCGTCCTTCGCGCGATTCAAGCTGGCGTTTGTCGTCACTTTCTGTCGGCTCGACCGCCATTCTAGGTCACTCGATTAGTCATGTGACTCTGGCATCCGCCTTCGTGGGCGCTGCGGATGCCGGAGGCGTCTGGAGCTAGCGGGGGCTCGGATTGGCACATGACTGTGGTGCTACCGCTGCTTCGGAGAGTCTCGGCACTTCGAGAGGCACCACTACGGAGAAGGAGCCGGCCAAGGTGTAGGGCACCAAGGACGGCTCACACAGCTCCGGAAACCCGGTGCTGGTCTCTCGGATTGACCTCATTCGCGTAGGAGGCGAAGAGTGACGACCCTTCGAGACAGATTCACTTACACCCATAGATGTCCGCGATTCAAGGTGGAGCACCCACTCACCATTCAACGTTCGTTGCTGCTGCTCCGCCGGAGCCTTGCGCCTCGGCGCAGGCTGATTTCGACGCGGCCAGTTCCACCAGATCTCCTCTACCCCAAGGCGATCAACGGTGGAGTCATGATGGCCATTGCCCTGAAGGACGATCGCGCCGGTCGAAAAGCCGGGAACGTTCGCCTCGAAATGAAGCGCATACCGCAGTACGGCTGGTATCCATGCAAGCACGAACTCGATGCCCGAGAAAGTGCGGCAATCCTCGGCATCGCTCTCACCACCTTTTACCGAATTTCTCGCGAGCTGGAATCGCGGCGGAAGATCCGCGGACTCGTGTTCTTCGACACCTTCACGCTCTTCGACAAGGACATGCGCTGCATCGATGACCTCGCGGAACGCGTGGCCGCATCGAAGGGCCGACGCCCTGGTGCCCATGCGGAACACTGCACGATCCGAAATCATCGCGGCGTCTGTCCCCACAACGATTTCTGCACAGACGATGCGAAACATCGCGGCGCATGCGAGCCGCGAAAGGCCGGCGATGATCGTCGCCGGCGTCGCCGGAAGCCTGCCTCGGCGGGCTGGTCACGCAGCCCTCGCCGCCAGCGCGATGCTGGCCCTGCTTGCGCCGAACCTGCGTTTCCCACGCAATCCCTCGATCCGATACCACCGCGCCAGACCGTCACAGAAGCAGTCATCAATGAGAGCACGACGGACCTGGGAGCGCGCGCATCGATGTACGCGGAGCAGCAAGCCGACATCGATGCGGAGCGCTGCGCGGGCATGTTCGTGAGCGCGGGCAGCGAAGTGCCCTAGGAGGTGCGGCCAACGCTGCACCTCCTATTTCGTGTCCGGTTAACGCTCCCGCACACACCTGAATTAGCTCGCCTCGCAACTACCACGGCATCTATCGCTACAACGTCGTTGAAAGGAGCCACCGATGAAATTCATCGCGACAGTCGAAGACGCACATCAGAAATACGAGGTTCATCTTGAACTACCGGACGACGAGACCGGGCGTGCCCGCGTCGGCGACGCGCTTGCCGAGATCCAGCAGCGGTTCGTTCCGCGCACCGAGCCGAAGAAGCCGGCGCCACGACCAGCGCCCCCGGTGCGACCGGGCCAGCAGACGGTCGGCGGAGAGGGGACCCGTGGTGAAAAGTAGAGCGTTACAGACGTTCCCAGCGTGGATGACGGACTAAAGAGGTCAACAATGCTTTCAGTTCTCATCGAATACGGCATCGCAGTGGCCTGCTTGCTCTTCGTCGTTTCGTTGCCGATCGCGAAGCTGCCGATCGCGAAGACGATGCGCAGGATCGCAGGCGCACTGTTTCTCCTCGCCTTCTTGCCTTCTTTGTTCTTCGGGCTCATCACGCCGTCGCAGGGCAGCGGGGCCGCGCCGAGTTCTCCGGCGAACCCGCTCGCGACGATCGGCGGCCTCGTTGTGCTCTCCGTGACCGCGTACGTCATCCTCGCGATCCGCAAGCGCCTGAAGAAGAGCCCGAAGGACGCATGGAGCGAGTTCGTCGGTCTGCGCTCCTCGGGTAAACGGCCTGTCGGCAGCGATCCCAAGACTTCCCATACTTCCTCGCTTTTCGACGTGGACCCATAGCCATGCGACAGCTCCTTACAACGATCCTTATAGCGGTCGGACGTCCTGACCTTGCGATGCGCCTTCAGAAAGACGCGTCGTACGCGCGGGCGCTCTCAAATGAACGGTCACGCATTCTCGAAGCTCCCGTGACCCGTGATGTCGCGTACGACGGTGCTCGTCGCAGGCTTGAGGGACCAGAGTCGCTCACCTTCGGCACGCTGCGGAACGGCGATACCGTCCGGGTGCGTCGCCCCCTCGCACTTATGAGTGCCCTCGTTCTCGGCGCGACTGGCGCCGGCAAGACCCGCTTCCTTCTGTCACTGCTCATGCAGCCGCTCTGGCAAACCATCGCCGCGCTCCGGGCCGACCCACACGCTCCGCGCGAAGTCAGTGTCGAGCTGGAACTCATCGACCCGAAATTCGAAACCTTTGATCTCTTCCGCAAATACATCGCAGCCCTCTGGCTCACCGCGAACGATGCCGGGCGCGAACTCCTCCAGCGCTCTGTGCGCGTCATCGACTGGTCGCGTGATCGCGTGACGCCGCTCGCACCGTTCGACAACTTCTTCGCCGACATCAGCAACGCCTACCTGGCTCACCTGCGCACCGATGTCACGGTGCGCGCGAGCGGGCACGCGTACACCGATTCGATGCGGCAGCTCGCCTACATGTTCAACTGGCTTCTCGTTGAACTGCGATTTCCACCGAGCTACCGCTTCGCCGTGAAGTTCATGCACGACCCAGCGTTCCGCGCGGAAATCCTCGCGCGCGTTCCGGAGCCCGAGGTCCGCTACTACTTCGAGAACTTCGACACGACGGTACCTCGGCAGACACGCGATGCGTTTCTTCGTCGCGTGCAGTACGGGACGAGCTTCCCCGAACTCCGCGCCTCGTACGTTCCGCCCGCCGCACTCGATCGCCTCGGCCTCTTGCGCGAGGCGCCGATCACGCTCGTGAATACGGCATGCACGACAACTTTGCCAAAGGCTCTCGGCGTCGAGCGCGGAGCATGGCGCACGATGGACGTGCTCTGCGCCGCGCCACGACGTGATCCGCGCCGCCCGAAGAGCCTCGTCATTGACGAGGCTCTCGAATTCATGGGCGACCCCGACGCGGAGCACACCGAGGCTCTGGCAACCGGTTTACGGACGCTGCGCAGCGTGAACATGGGGACCGTGCTGCTCGGTCAGGACGTTTCGAATGCGCTGCCCTCAACGGTCTTGCGCAACATCCTCCTGAACACGACGTGGGTCGCGGGATTTCGGGCGCGCGAAGACGCGCAGATCTTCTGGCCGCATGTTGTCCACGATCCGGCCGATCGGCGCACCGACGCAGCGCGCCGGGATGCATTTTCTCGCGACATGGCCGGCATGGCGCGCCAGCACTATCTGCTGCTGGTGAAAGGTGAGCCCGCGCTGCCTCTCCGTGCACCCGACGTGACTGATCCCGCAGTCCTGGCCGGCGTTTCCGATGACGCACTCCTCGATACTTTCAATCGGGAGATCGCGGTGCGATCGATGCTGCCGAACGCCACTGCGCTCAAGCTCATCGAAGAGTGGGAGGCGGACGTTGTGGAGAAAGCGGCTATCCCACCAGCCCCGAAGAAGCCGAAGGGCACGATCAAGAGCATCGTGGACCTGAAGAAGTTCCTCATGCCCGGCAAGGATGACAAATGAGCGCGAAATTCCTCGGCCGGATCACCATCGCGATCCTCTACGTCCTTGCATCGCCGATTTATCTCGTGCAGTGGCTGCTGCGCGCTCGAAAAGCTATCGCCCGGATGCCCGTGCTCCGCAGCGGCTTCATCGACTGCCCGCATTGCGGCTTTCACAATCCGCTCGACATCCTCGCCTCATGTCGTCGCTGCGGCAACACTGAGTTTGGCTCACGTCTGCTCTGCTCGGTGTGCAAGCAACTCTCAAAGTCGTTCGCCTGCGACCGCTGCACCGCGACGATCAAGGTGCTGTGATGCGCGAGCTCATTCAGACAACGTTCACCACCTTGAGCGAGTACGGGGACTCTCGCTCCGGCTTCATCCTTCCCACCCATCACCCATGCTTGAAGCAACTCCGGACTTTGTTTCGATCGTGCCGAAAGAATCGCCGCTCGGCCGCCGACTCGGAACGTTCACGCCCCTCGGTCTCAAGATGCTGCGCTCAGATTTCGAGCTTCGCTTCGAGGTCGAGGTGCAGATCAACGAACCAGACGAGCCGACCGTTCACAACGGTGTGTGGCTCGACTTTCCACGATACGAGGTTTCGTTTGACGTTCAACGTCTCGCGCAGATTCATGCGTTCGAACAACTCGCGTTTGACATTGGTACCTTCGAGCCGGAGCAGTAACCCTCTCCCCGTCATCGCTCTCGTTGCCCCTGCCCCGCCGCGTGGTCTTGCTCGCACGGAGCGTCCAGATGCCGTCCGCACGTCGTTCGGCACTCTGAGCGCACTATCCGGAACTGCGATTACCGCGCGGCGGGCGCACGCAACCGCGACCCATCGTCTTCATCTTGAGCAGCGCGCGTGTTTGCACGCAGCTCCCGTCCATCTTCCGCCTTTTCGACGCACCCTAACCCGTGTCGCCTATGGCTACCAATCCCTCTCGCAGGCGACGCAGGCGACCCACCGTGAGTCGACCGATCCACAGGAGACGGCGTACGGCACTGCAACGCGTTCTTCGCGCGCCGCTACTGCTTCTCACGCTCATCCTGGAGGACCCGATCGTGTGGCTCGCCCTTGCGTCCTATGCGCTCTACCGCACCGGGCTGTCCCTACCGGCTTTCCAGCGGTAATCGCGTTCGCGTCGAACACACACATCAGATGCACCGCACCAAACGACGGGAGCAGCGTCACGGACATGGTGATCCTGCTCAAGCGCGGTCGCACTCGGCCGACGCCGCAGACGCACGCACGCGCTCACTGGTTCCTCGCGCTCGTACCGCCTCATTCGGTGATGCGCATCAACCGTGAGGTTGGCGGAAGTGCGCCTGGGCGCGGCCGGGTCCGGCCCGTTTCACAGACTTTCATCTTGAGCCAGAGGAGGATGCCGCATTCCGAACTTTCCACGCTTCGCGCGCTGCTGCAACGTCGCGCATCTCTAACCCCCCTGTGTATGAACACCATCATTTCTCGCGCTATCCCTAAGCTCACCGACAACGGTGTCGTGGAGATCCCCTTCTCTGCGTGGGCCGACATTCGTCAGATCGCCGACGAGGAGTTCGACGCGAACGTCTCGCTGCACGACCATACGGAGCCAGGTGCCTACCACGGCCGCGAGTTTGTCGCGGAGGCGCACTACCTGATCGAAGTCCTTATCGAGGAAGAGCTCGTGGACGCGTTCCGGGAGCGAATCAACCCGCTCGTCGAAGAAGTCATCGCACGACATACACAGCAGATCGCGTTGCCGTCTGGAAAGTAAGGTCAATGTCCGCATCCCTCTCGACGCTCAAGCTGCCCGCGACCCCGCCCAACGCGGCGGGCGCGCGAACGTCCGCAGCCGCTCTGCTGTTCGCCGATGGCGCAGCTGCACGGCACGACTCGACGGGAGCGCGTCCATCGCCGCGGCGGGGCCGCGCCGCAGTTCTTTTCTTTGACTTCCATCTTGATGGGAAGGAGACCAAGGCCATTGCCATCGCCGCATCGCGCGACTTCCTACCCCCGCGCTTATGCGAATCACGACACATGTCGACATCCTTGTCCCGCTCGCGGACAACGATGGCCGACCCTTCCCCGCAACATTTTTTCACACGTTCGAGAACTTCCTCGCGACGCTCTGCGGTGGCTTCACGCGCCGTGGCAACGTCGAAGGAGTATGGCGATCTCCAGAAACGGGCATCATCATGCGCGATCGGTCTCGCTCCTACGTCGTCACGCTGTCTGCGGAAAACGCAGACGAGCAGATTGCGCAGATCGAGAGTTTCATCTGCCTGTACTTCCGCCAGGAGGCGGCTTTCCTCGAGCTTACACAAACGCGGGCGACGGTGTTCTGATGGCTGATGTCTTCCTCCCAACAAGCAATGCCTCGGCGCCACTCCGTTCGAACGGCGCTCCGGACCCGAGCAGTCCAGTGGACATGCTCGTCGCGGAGCCTCCCTCCGGAAGAACGGAGTGGCCCGACATTCGGCGCGGCACTGATCCCCGCGACGGCGCGATCAGCGCGCGTGATCTCGTGGCGCTGCAGTTCATCGGGCGCGCCGGCGAGCTCGCGCAGTACCAGCTCCACGCCGGCGTTTTCGGAGAGGTGAGTGAAGTCGTCGTTTCACGATTTGTTCGACGGGCTGTGGCCCGCGATCTGATTGTGGTCTCGCGTTGGCGCGGCATTGGGATCAACCGCCTGCGCCTCACAACACGCGGCCGCGCGCTCCTCATCACGCATGGGACAAGCGCGGACGCGATCTTCACGCCGCGAAGTCCGATCGCGGAAGGCCACATCGAGCACCAACTCTGGATCGTGGACGCGATGATCGTCCTCGGCCGCGCGACACGCACGCCGGACCTCCTCTTGCCGGCGTGGGCACTGCAACGCCGCTTCGCGGAACGCCCGCCCGCAATTCCCGACGTGCTCGCGTCCTTCGCGCAGCCACCCGAGCAGCCCGCGCTCCTCCTCGGCGTCGAAGTAGATCTCAGCTCGGAGCGCTTGAAGGCGGTCTTCCTGCCGAAGCTGGAGAAGCTCTGCACGGTCATGGAGACGTGGTCCGGTAGCGCCGCCGCGGCTCTTGTCATCCTCACGAATAATCTCCGCCGCCGCGACGCGTTGCGTGCTGTAGCGGGCGATCTCTCGCTCCCGGTCGTCGTCGAACTGCTTCCGCGCGCGCCTGGCCGACCTGGCCTTGCCGAGCTTGAAGCGGTCTTTGGATTCGTTCGATGAAGGAACCGGAGTGGGAAGAACCGTGATCTCAATCTTGAGCAGAAGGAGGTATGCCGTCACCTGCAGTCTGAGCCGTCGTCACCTAACCCCAAGTAATATGAAGAGCATCAACAGGGTTGTGCTGGTGGGCCATGTGGCCGCCGACCCCGAGTCGGGCGAGACCAAGACCGGCATCCGCGTCACCTTCCCAATCGCGACCCATCGCGAGTACACCTCGGACGGCGAGAGAAAAGAAGTCACCGACTACCACCGCGTCGTTGCGCACGGCAAACTCGGCGAGATCTGCGCCAAGTACCTCAGCAAAGGACAAGGCGTGTATGTCGAGGGCACACTGCTCAACCGCGCCTACGAGAAGGACGGCGAGCGGAAGTACATCACCGAGATCCGTGCGGATGAGATAAACATGCTGACCTGGAAGAAGAAGGGCGGCATCGAAAAAGTCAGCCTCGACTCGATTCCGGTCGACTAGGGCTGCACCTTCGGAAACAAACACACATGAGTCTCATATCAAAGGTTCAAAGCAGAAATCAGACGGCAAGGAACTAACAGGTGACGCATCTTTCCCAATGCTCAGGTTTTCCACCTCGGCGGCTTGCTGCCGCGTGCGAACAGGCCGTGAGCCCGTGTGACTATCAGTCCACGCTCTCCTGGCATCACTGGAATCACGCGACAGCGGCCCCGAGTCTGGCGAACCTGTGAAGCTCCCGCACAGCCTCCGGAGTTCACCTCGCTGATATGCCTGCCACGCCCTCGGAACGAACTCGTTCTAGTCAGAGGTTGAGGAGTCGCCGCACGTCGCGCACGGTCCGGTTGAACTCCTGCACGACGAAGCTCTCCAGTTCACCCAGCGCACGTACGGCATCTCGCCAGATCGACCGCGCCGCCCGAGCGATCGACTCTCCGCTGAGCGTTGACGATCGAGCGCGCGTGGCCGATGCAGGTAGGTGCATTGCGGCGGCGACGCTGGCCACGCTGCGGCGAGCGGCGTCGAGTGCGGTAACCCTCGGCGTGAGCGCCCCCGGGCGTGGACCCGCGCAGACATCGCACGCGGCGAGTTCCAAGCGGTTCGAGGTTTCACAACAGGCACAGAGCCAGAACATCGTCGTCATCGTGACCCAATGAGCGTTCCGCGCAGCCGTGTCGCGACGGGTGCGCTGGCAGGACTGACGAGGGCACCACGGAGCCGGCTAACTGACGGTCTCTCGGGCGGCGCGTCCGCTTTCAATGCGTTGAGTATCTCGCGGGCGGTCGGCCGCTCCTCGGGCGACAAGGACACCATGCGGCGGATGAGCGGCGCGAATCGTCGTGGAATCCGATCCCAAGGAAGCGGCACGGAGTAGCCAGCGAGCACGAATTCGTGCGCGTACTGCGTGCCGTACGACGGAAAGGCCGAGAAGGCGTTGCTCCCGACCGTGAACATCGCGAAGAGCAGGCCGAGCGAGAAGATGTCCGCCTTCACGGTGAGCAGGCGGGGATCGACGGCGGTGCCTGCGGTATATCGGCTCATCTCGGGCGACAGGTATATCGGGTCGGCCGCGACCTGGTCGGCAGGTGGTGGCGCTTCCGAGAAGTAGCAGCTGTCGAGGTCGATCAACTTCGTGATGTAGATGCCCGCTGCCGTGCGCTTCACGAGCACGTTGTCCGGACGGAGGTCGCAGTGAACGAGCCTGGCCTCGTGCAGGATCGAGAGGCTGTGCGTGACGGTCTTCAGCAGCAGCAGCTGCTGCTCGGGCGGGAGTGCGGCGATATGGTCGGGCGTGAGACGGGCGATATCGACGCGGTCCGTGACCTTGTAGAACGAGGTGCCATCGCGGAAGAAGTCCCGCGCGACGACGAGGTTCCCGCCCACCGCGCAGCGATGCTGGAGCGCTCCGATAAGGGAACGGTGATGCAACTCGAACGCGCGGCACCGCTCGAGCTTGAGCGTCTTCGTGGCGGGACTGCCCGGGCTACCCTCGACCGGGTAGCGCGGCGCGAGGAACCGTTTGATGAAGAGCGGCACCGTGTCGCGCTCGGCGAGTGCCCATTGGCATTGGCCACCACCAACGGTCGTAAAGTCGGTAGTGACCTGGTACCCATTGATTACGTGGCGCATGGCGACTCCCGCCGCAGGTGTGCCTCATAGACTTCGGCGTACTTAGCCCACAGCTCTCGCCGTCTTACGCCAGCATCGTCCGCCGCATCGAGCGGTTCGATGTACGTTTTGGTGAGGACGCGGAATCGTGGCCTGAAGGCTTCTCGCAGCGAACGGAACCTTCTCCACCCCAGCGCGGCGATCGCGATAGAGGCATCATCGCCCGCGACAGCGCCAATCTTGGCCCGCAGCGCTTGGCCCCACGTCCGGAGCGACGTCGCGTCCTGCATGGTGCCGAGGAGAAGTGCTTCGAAATGCATGGGCGTGTTCAGGTAGTGGAAGCAGCCGTCCGTCACGGCCATGAAGATGGAGGGAAGCGGCACCGTGACCTCGTGCGCATCCACGAAGGATGGCGTATCGGCGGAGATGCAGTTGGAAATCGGCGCTTCACCCGTGAGGTTTGCGAGCGCGTCTTCAGGTGTGTGGAGGTGGTCGCCAGTCAGTTGCTGCAAGCCGATATCTGGCGCGAGCGTGTAGCAACGAGAGTCGCCTGCCCACAGGACGGTCGTGTTCGCGACATCGCCCAGCGGCCGGACAATCGTGATTGCCGCGGTCGTCGGCAGTCGGCGGAAGAGCGAACTACGAAGCGCCGACGTTCCAGCATTGCCCCACTTGTCGAAGTACGCACGGAGCGTCTCGTCGAACCGCTGTCCGAGCACACCCGCGATCGCCTCGGGTGTGACGTCCGGAAACGGCGCGGCAAGTCGGAGCACGGTGTCGGCGGTGTCTCGGGCGATACGGGAACCGTAATACGCGCCGCTTCGAATCCCGTCCGTCCCATCGCAACGGACACTCCCGCTCCCGCCGAGCCCATCGAAGACGCCGACGACGGCGCGGCCGTCACCGCCGACCGTGAGGAGCGGGTCGGCATCTTCTCCGTGATCGGCGATTTTCTGCAGGTTGAAGGACAGCGCCATGCCGGCGCGCTCGAACGAGCGCGCCGGACGGAACGAGGGGCGTTGGGTGGGTGTGGTCATGGAGTGGTCTCACGGCGTGTACGTTGCGCCTGGGTTAGACCGCGATGCTGTTCACGATCGCATCGAGGATCGTTTGCGAATCGACTTCGGACAGGCCCTCGCCTGCGCGCGAGGCGTAGTGGACGGTGTTCTCCCAGTGCTTGGCGATCTCTGTCCAGGGGTACGCGTCAGGCGCAAAGAGGATGAGTCGCTTCGCATTGCGGTTCATCGACTGCGCGGACCAGCGGTCGGTGAGCTCGCTGAAACTCTTCGGCATGTTCGGCGGGTAGTTGCTTTGCGCCGCCATCGCCGCCGCCTTCTCCAGCGGGTGGGCGCTCGCGTCGGTGTACACGACCACGACGTGACGCTGCTTGGCCGCGTCGTTCGGCCAAGTCGCATTCAGCGCAAGGCTGAGTCCTTCGAGCCCACTCTCCGGTTCGTCGCCCCCGCCGAGGGGCTGGATGCTCTTGACGAACTTTTGCAGAGCGTTCTGCTCGGTTGCCATGTCGAAGAAACGCGACGAGGAGAATGCGTCCGCGCCGTCGACGAACACATCACGGAAGACATCGATGCCGACCATGAGTTTGCCGATCGTCTTGCCCTTCGCCGCGAGTGCAGTGGAAAGACGAGGGGAGAACGTCAGCAAGTCGCGCTTCACGAGGTCGAGGACGGGCGCCATGCTCCCTGTCGCATCCGCGACAAATCGGATTGAAACTCCATACTGCGCCTGAGAATCCATGTCGATTAATCCTTTCGTTGGTTCTCGCGGTACATGCGAGTCCTGGCGAGGATCGACCGACACGGCGTTTCGTTTGTTACGGGAGCTAATTCGTCTATTCCGGCGAGTGTTGAGTGGGAGTGTTCATGCGAATTCACAGGCGGATGACTCTAAGTCGAATCGGGCCAACAGTTGTGATTCCAGCTGGTGTGGCGCTTCGCCGAAGCGGAGCTGCTGGTGAAGATGGGTGGAGTGAAGGGTGGGGGTGCGGGCGGAGCCGAGTGATCGGTGACGATTGACTGACGAGGGTAGGCTGGCGAGATGAAGGACGAGTTGAAGCAAGC
This sequence comes from Thermoanaerobaculia bacterium, assembly GCA_034664845.1. Taxonomy (GTDB): domain Bacteria; phylum Acidobacteriota; class Thermoanaerobaculia; order Gp7-AA8; family Gp7-AA8; genus JADGNZ01. Next base: position 116,219 of record JAXDGW010000012.1, read on the forward strand.
TGTCCCGGCCGGAGATGATCGAGATCACGAGGCTCTCGAATGGTAGCGGCACGAAGCGAGCCGTCAGCCTTACCCTATGTGTGCGCCCCACGGGGGTTTTGACAGGCAAGGGTAGGTGTGCAACTCTGCCAATGCTGCAATCACCATCATGTCGTCCAAAGGTCACACCTCCCCAGCTACGGATAACGCTGTCCTGCGAGATATTGCTATAACGGACACGCCTGTGGGGGAAGCAGTAGAGGCAACTACTAGCGGCAAGACGTATCACATTGAGATCGTCGGCGATGGAAACCTAGTTCGCAGAGACATCAGCCTGCAAATGGCCGGCAAGGTTCTAAGCGAACTGTTCGAGGACGAGCTAGCCGCTTCTCGGCTGCCGACGTTTCAGAAGGTACCACGTCCTAAGCGACCGGACCTTGACGAGATCGCTGACGAGCTCCGGATACTGCTGCGGGACATGTCGATTCCGACCCAAAAGGGACTCATCGTGGCGGCGCTCTATGCAGCACGCAGAAAAAAAAGGAGGCCACCGGAAAAGTCTTACCGTGGCCTGGACCTTCAATACATCCTGGAGCGGGTAGGTCGGCTTCCAAAGAACTTCACCCGAGCACGGGACGATGAGGAGGGACTCGGCTGGGTCGTACGAACCACCGTGGGCCTAATACAGATGACCGACGCTGGTGCCAAGGCGGTTGGTGAGGGCATCCGTAACGGCACGCTTGGACCAGCGAGCCGATCTTACCCGCGGTACGCAGCGTCCTGATCGGAAGACATCGCCCACGAAGAGTGCCTTACTTCGTGCTGGCGGCGATAAGGATCGTGGCCGCTTCGCTCCTCGTCAGTTGTCGGAAGGGCTCAAAGCGACCATTCAGTCCGGCAACCACACCATGAGTCCGAAGCGTTGTGGCGATGCGGTCCTCCGCGCCTGTTAGGTCACTGAAGAACTCCTCGGAGGATGCTTTCCAACCAGCAGCCCGAAGTAGCATCCGAGCGGCTTCCATCCGACTAATGGGTTGATCTGGAGAGAATCGGCCGTTGTTGCCGCTGGCCCAGCCGAGCTTCACGACCGTCGTAATGAACTTCGCGAGCGAGTGAGACACGGGAACATCAGCCGGCAGGGAGCCTTGCTGTGCAGTCTTCCCAAAAGTGAGAACCAGCATCTTCGCGAACTCAGCACGGGTCACGGATGCGTTAGGCCGGTCAGCGCTGTTCACTACCCCGTTGGCGCGAAGCTTTTCAAGAGGTGAAGTGAGACGCGAGGGGCTTCCTGAAGCGGACACCAAACCAGCGGCGTCCTTGGTGATGGTCAGACTGTCTTCGTCGGAACTTGCGCGAGTCAGATCGTAGCTCGTCACCACGACGCGATTCTTACCGTCCTTCAATTTGACGAGTGCGCCCCACGTGTGGGCAGTCGCATCAATCTCTGCGGCGTTTCCATTCACATCGACGAAGGCGACATCCGCGCCGATGGTGCCGGAAATCGGAAGAGACTTTTTCTGGGTTGTTCGGCCCTTCTTGGTCGAGGGCCGTGTGATCGCGACAGCGACGTCCAACCCGGCTGGTGCGAATGCAGAGGGAGAGCCCCCAGCAGGGAGCCGATCGCCGACCGCGGAGACTTGCAGCGCAACGACAGCCGTCGCCTGGCCGCCTGCGGCGTCACGGGCTGTCACGGTGACCGGGTATTGGTTGGGCGGGAGAGTGCTAGGAATCGTGAGGACAGGCGACGAGTACACTAGTCCTCCAGTATCCGTCATCGCGACAGCTGAACCGAGTCCTAGTCCTGATAGGTCGGCAGTGATTGTACTGATATCCGAAGCCCCTTCCATGTTGTTGACCTTGGCCAGCAGCTGTGTCGTATCGGCGCCGCTCGTCGTCACCACCGGGTGCGTAAAGGCGGCTGATCCTGACGGAATCTCGGGCGGGAAGTTGAACGCGAGGAGCCGAGCAAGATTCAAAGTCCCCGCACCGTACACAGGGTCGTATCCATTGCCCGACGCATCGTCGTCCGCAGTGGCGCGCACGAGTTGCTCGAACTGATCGCTCGTGAGTGCCGGCCACTTCTGTTTTGCGAGCGCTGCTGCGCCAGCGACCATCGGAGCGGAGAAGGACGTTCCGCTCTCGTTCGTGAAGAGTGCACCATTCGCGCTGCCGTCTCCAAAAATGCAGTCGTGCGGTCCGACATACACCAGCCGAGCAGAAGAACCCATGTTGTAGGAGCTCGCGTTCGTCCGGCAGTCGTCGGTTGCCACCGCCGAACGTGCCATCAAGGACGTTATGAGCCCGCCGGGCGCTGCAACGTCCACGAACGAGTTCACTTCCGAAAACAGGGATTGCAGTCCGTCGGGATCGATCGACGCCACAGAAATGACGTGCGGGAAGGAAGCCGGATACAAGATGGGGTTGCCCTCGAAGGCGTCGTTCCCCGCCGAGGCGACCACGATGGCGTTATAAGGTGCCTGTGTCGCGTAGTCGATTGCGGCACGCTCAACGGCGTCTGGCGACGATCCGCCAACTGAAAGATTAATCACCGCCGCTCCATGCTCAGCTGCATACCGAATCGACCGGCTCAGACTGTCCGTCGTGAGTTCGTTCTTTACCGCCAGGATCTGGCTCTGCGGGGCGATGCCAACGATGCCGGCGCCATTGCCTGCGCGAGCTGCGATCAGGCCAGCAATGAAGGTCCCGTGGCCGTCGGTGTCGTCAATGCTCGGCTGCGTCGGATCGAAGCTCTGGCTTGCTGGTGAGACCTGCCCTTGCAAGTCGGGATGGGACGCGTCAACGCCAGAATCGACTACTGCGACGGTAACGCCGCTCCCGGTACACATGCCACCCGCACACGCGTTCAACGCGCGTGCTTCGGTCCAGCGGACGTCCGCGCCAGCTGTTGCATGGAATGTCGTAAATATCTGATCGACGCCCGTCGCGGCGACAATGAAATGGGCCAACCCGATGAAGAAGCTTTGACCGGTATTCGCCAGCCACCACTGATCCTTGAACAAAGGGTCATCATGGGCTTGCGATCCGCCCGTGCAACTACCGCCATTGGCGATCAAGGCCAGCGTGGTGCTCGCGGACACGCCGGCGACGGTCGCCGTGACGGTCGCGCTGCCGCTCGATGTCGAGCTTGGAACCGTCACGCTCACCGTGGAGCCCGAATTGCCGCTCGTCGGGTTCAGCGAGAGACTGGAGTTCGAAGAACTCAGGTTCGAGAAGGCGGACGAGGACCCGTTGTTCGTCGAGGTCAGGACGACCGAGGTCGTGGTGCTGCCCGAGCTGGGGATGACGATGCAGGCCGGGGACAGGCTGATGACCGAGCCCGTGGTGCCCGAGCAGGATGTGTTGAAGGTGACGCGGTTGCCCAGTGTGTTGTTCGGGGTCGCGATGGCGACCGTGCCGCTGGGGCCGGTGGCCGTGGCCGTGAAGGTGACGGATTGCGCCACGGAGCTGGAGACCGTGAAGATCGCCGTGCCTGTGTTGGTGGTCACGGTGTTAGCCGGCGAGACGGTCAGGCTGGTGTTCGGGCTCGGGACCAGGGTCACCGTCTCGCTGTTGGTCAGCGGTGTGCCGTTGGAATTGCGTAGCGCGACCGTGATGGTGGTGTTGAAGCCCGTGACCACGCAGGCGTTCGGCGCCGCGTCGATGCGCGACTGCGAAGCATCAGGAGTGCAGACGGCCGTGCCGCTGTCCCAGCGCACCGCGGCGGTCTGGGTGACGGGCGTGCCGTTGATGGTGGCCGTGAAGGTGACGGTCTCGGCCACGGTGTCCGTGACGGAGAAGGTGACTTGGCCGCTGGCGTTCGTGGTTGCGGGCGTCGAAGCGCCGATCACCGCGCTTGAGGAGCTCGGCGACTTGGCCAGAGTGACCGTGGCGCCGCTGATGGGCAGGTTGCCCGCGTCCCTGGCGGTGACGGTGACCGTGGTGGCCGAGCCGGCCACGAGGCACGTCGGGGAAGCGCTGACCGTGCGCGTTTGAGAACTATCTGGCGCGCAGACGGCCGTGCCGCTGTCCCAGCGCACCGCGGCGGTCTGGGTGACGGGCGTGCCGTTGATGGTGGCCGTGAAGGTGACGGTCTCGGCCACGGTG
>JAXDGW010000013.1:0-12732 GCA_034664845.1 Thermoanaerobaculia bacterium
GAAAGTGCCGGGGGGTGCGTTACGCCTGTGGGCAAGTCGCCGGCCGGCACTTTCGACTTTCGACCTGACCCCATTCGCCGCGCGATCGCCGATTTCACTCGCTCGCGAATCGTCTCTTCCGTCAGCACCTCGTCGCCGAACGTTAGCGCGCGAACGCGGATCTGCGAATGCTGCGAATGAAATCCCGAGGCGATGCGGCGGCCCTGGGGATCGAGAAGATCGGCGATGGCGGCATTCTCCGGCCCGCTCTCGCGCGCGATCGCGCCCGCGAAGATCCAGGGATGGCGGTTGGCGACGAGGCGCTCTTTGCCCGGTTTGAGCGTCAGAATGCGGCGGTTGGCAGATTCGAAGAGACCCATATCCGCCGCATCGTACCGCCATCCATTTTGTATGCTGTGACGATGAGCGATGAACAGGCGTTCTGGCTGGTGATCGGCGCCGCCGTCCTGCTGCTCGTTGCCCTCGTCTCGCTGCACGTCCGGCAATCGTCGGTGCTGTACGCTCGGCTTGCGCGGCTCGTGACTACATTCGGATGGGAAACGCCGAGCCGGGTCTGGTGGAGCGCGGGTCTCCGCGCACGCTGGCAGGGCTTCGATGTCGAGTTACAGCACTTCGGGCGTTACAAATCGATGCCCGAGCGGCTGCTGCTGACTGTGAAGACGGCGTCAGCGGCGCGCGTGATCGTCAAACGGCGCACGAGCGGGTTTCTTTCAAAGCCGCTGGCGCTGTTCGGCCCGCCGTTGGTCGAGCCGATGAACATCACTGACCGCGAGCGTTACTGGGTGCGGTCGGACGAGCTGGCGTACGTGGAGCGTCTCCTTTCAAACGCCACAGTTACGGTGGCGCTGGAACCGAACCTGATCGCCGAATTCGATGTCGTCGAGCTCCGAGCGAAACAACTTCGCATCGTCCGCGCCATCGACGTCCGCTCTGTGAGAAAGAAGTTCAACCGTCCGATGTTCAGGTTCGGCCGCGATTACGAGCTGATCGAGACGATCGCCGCGGAGGAGTGGCGGCTGGCGATGGCGATCGTGCAGGCGCTGGGTTTGCGGGGGTACGTGGGCGTTTGACGCAACCTGTCATCCTGAGACTGCCGAAGGACACGAAGTGCCGGAGACGTCGAAGGACCCCCCGCGCTTTTGCAATGGTTTTCTACCGCCGCCCGATCCCGCACAAGATCAGGGGGTCCTTCGACCGTCCTCCGGCACTTCGTGTCCTTCGGCGGCTCAGGATGACAGTAAGGCACTGCTCCTCGCCCAATCTGACTACTTACCGCTCAGCCGCTCATACAGTTCCGCGTTTTTTGCGAGCACGTGTCGAGCGGCCTTCTCGAATTCGTCGTCTCGCGCGAGCTTCACCTCAAGGCTGATGCGAACGAACTCCTCGGGGGATACGCCCTTCTCGTGAGCGGCGCGCTCGATTCTGCTCGCGGTTTCCTCGGGGATCTGAATCTCAAGCTTCTTCATGAGGAATGTAACGCGGTCACTTGTGCGGAAGCCTACAGCTCCGGGCCATCATCTTGGTCATCATTTACGCACGGTGCGAAGAACAAAGCGAATCGCGGAAGCTCTCGTACGGCAAATCAAGCTCGTGCCTGGATCGCCAATGGGCATCGATTCCGTCCCAGCCATTTCCTTGAAAGCGATGACCGCAATTAGGACAAATGCGCGGACGACTCGTCGGTTGATCGGCCGCGCAGCAGAGACATCCGCTCTGGTTGTTCATGGGCTCATTCTACGACGACGCACCCTACCCCACCTCCACCGCCGTCTCGCGATACTGAATCTCGTACAACTTGCGATACAGCCCGGCGTGCTGCATCAGCTCCTCGTGCGTGCCGCGCTCGCGGATCTCGCCGTGGTGGAAGACGAGGATCGTGTTGGCGGAGCGGATCGTGGAAAGGCGGTGGGCGATGACGATCGACGTTCGTCCTTCCATCAGCGTTCGGATCGCTTCCTGGATCAGCACCTCGGTCTCTGTATCGATCGACGATGTCGCTTCGTCGAGCACGAGCACCGGCGGATTGAAAGCGAGCGCACGAGCGAAGGAGAGGAGCTGTTTCTCTCCCACCGACAGCCCCGCGCCACGCTCGCGCACCTCGGCGTCGTAGCCTTCGGGGAGGCGCTGGATGAACCGGTCGGCCTGCACGCGAACGGCTGCCTCGCGGACGCGCTCGGCGCTGATGTCCGGGTTGCCGAGGGAGATGTTCTGGGCGATGGTGCCGGTGAAAAGGAAGAAGTCCTGCTGGACGATGGCGAAGAGGGAGCGCAGCGATCCGATCGTGTACTTGCGGATGTCGATGCCGTTGATGAGGATCTCGCCTCGCTGCGGCTCGTAGAAGCGCAACAGCAGCGCAGTCACGGTCGTCTTTCCTGCGCCCGTGTGGCCGACGAGCGCGACGCGCTCGCCATGCGCGACCGTGAACGAAACATCCTTCAACACCCACTCCGGCTCGTTGTACGCGAACGAGACGTTGCGGAACTCAATCGACTCGAAGTGATCGATCTCGATCGTGCCGTCGTCCAGAATTCGTGGCGGCGTGTCGAGCAGCTTGAACACCCGCTCGCTCGCCGCCATCGCTGATTGCAGGATGTTGTACTTCTCCGACAGGTCGGAGATCGGCTCATAGAAGCGCTGCGCATATTGGAAAAACGCGATCAGCGCGCCGATCGATAGCGTTCCCTGAATGACCTGCCCGCCGCCGTACCAGACGATTAGCGCGACGCCGATGGTCTCGACCAGCTCGACGACCGGATAGAAGACCGAGTAGTAGAAGATCGACTCGATGTTGGCGTCGCGGTGGCGCGCGTTCAGCCCGTCGAACTTCTCCGCCTCGTCGGCTTCGCGGTTGAAGAGCTGCACCGTGGCCATGCCGGAGATGTGCTCCTGCAGGAACGCGTTGATGGCGGCGATGCGCGCCCGAGTCTTGCGGTACGTGGCCCGCGCTCCGGCGCGGAACCACGCCGAGGCAAGGATGATGAGCGGGATGATCGAGAAGAGGACAAGGGCCATCCGCCAGTTCATCCAGAACAGCACGCCGACGATCCCGGCCAGGACGAAGATGTCGCCGAAGATCGAGACGAAACCGGCCGTGAACATCTCGTTGAGCGCATCGACGTCGGTCGTCACCCGCGTCATCAGGCGGCCGACCGGATTGCGGTCGAAGAACTGGATGTCGAGCTTCTGCAGGTTCCCGAAGATCTGTTTGCGGAGGTCGTACATGATGTACTGCCCCATCAGATTCATCAGCACCATCTGCGTGTAGAGCACGCCGAAACCGGCGAACAAGACAGCGAAGTAGACGAACGCCGCGACGTTGATTCCGCTGAGCGGATCGAGCGCCCATCCGTGCCCGACCAGCCACGCTCCGATACGCTGGCTGACGCCAGCGACATGCGCGCCCTGCGACGGCTTGACGTAGAGATCGATGGCGACTGCAACGATGGCCGGCCCCGCGATCTCGAGCAGCGACGACAGAATGACCAGCCCAACCGACACCGATGCCCGGACGCGATACGGCGCCAGATAGCGCAGCAGCCGCCGCGCCAGATGCGGGTCAAAGGCTTTCGCCCCTTCGTCTTCGTGCCTTTCGTCCATTGCGCTTCGCGCGTTCTCGGTTGTCGGTTGATTGCGCTTCGCGCGTTGTCACTGGCGACGGTCTGGTTTTGCCTCGGACAACGCGCGAAGCGCAACAAACCGACAACCGACAACGCGCGGCCCCTCGGGCCGCGCAATTAAGCCGTTTCCTCGATCTCCTCCTCCAACGTCTGTCTTCGATACAAGTTCGCGTAATACCCGCCGTGTGCGAGCAACGCGTCGTGCGTGCCGCGCTCGACGATGCGGCCGTCGTCGATGACGATGATCGTGTCGGCGTCTTTCACCGATGAGACGCGGTGCGAGACGATCAGGGCCGTCCGTCCTTTGCGAATCTCGCGCAGCGCCCGCAGGATCTGCTCCTCGGTGTTCGTATCAACGGCACTCAGCGAGTCGTCGAGAATCAGGATGGACGGGTCGCGTACGAGCGCGCGCGCGATCGCCGTGCGTTGCTTCTGCCCGCCGGAAAGCGTGATGCCTCGCTCGCCGATGAGCGTCTCCAGACCCTGAGGAAATGAGGTGACATCGCTGCTGAGTCCAGCCAGCCGCGCCGATTCGTCAACGTCATCGATCGTGGCCTCGCGCCGTCCGAATCGGATGTTCTCCGCGATCGACTCCGAGAAAAGGAACGTCTCCTGCGGCACGGCGCCGATCCATTGGCGTAATTGCGTCGGCGGAAATGACTCGATCGGCCGTCCGTCGATGTAGATCGTTCCCGGCGGCGGCTCGAACGTCCGCATGAGCAACGCGAGCAGCGTCGACTTCCCGCTGCCGGTGCGCCCGACGATGCCGAGTGTTTCTCCCGGTTGAACGTGAAGGTTGATGTCGCGAAGGGTTGGGCGCGTCGCACCGGCGTAGGAAAACGTTAGCTGCCGGATCTCGATCTCGCCACGCACCGGCGCCGTCACCCGCTCCCCCGCGCTCGTCCGCACCTCGGCTTCCACCGACCAGACTTCGTGCAAGCGCACCATCGAAGCCATGCCGCGCTGGAAGAGATTCGTGACCCATCCCAGGGCGATGAGCGGCCAGACCATGCGCCCGAGGTAGAGCTGGAAGGCGACGAAGCTGCCGATGGTCAGGAGGCCGTTGATCATCTTGCGGCTGCCAATGTAGAAGATCACGCCGAACATCAACCCGATCATTGCGTGCAGCGCCGGATAGAACGTCGCCGTCAGCTTGATGAGCGTTCGGTTGCGCTCCACGTACTCGCGATTCATGTCCGCGAACGTCTTCGCCTCCGCCCGCTCGCGGCCGAACGCGCGCACGACGCGCACGCCCGAGAGGTTCTCCTGCACGCGCGCCGAAATGTCGCCGAAGTAGTCCTGGACTGCCTTGAACTTCACGTGAATGCGCTGGCCGAAGTGCTGGACCATGAAGACGATCAAGGGTACCGAGGTGAGGGAGAGGAGCGCCATCTCACGGCTGATGCGCATCATCATCACGAACGCGCCGATGACGACGATCAGCGACGACAGGGCGTGCATCACCGCCGGTCCAATCAACATGCGGACCGCCGAGAGGTCGTTCGTAGCGCGCGAGATCAGATCGCCGGTGCGCTGCTCCTGGTAGTACGACACCGGCAGCGATTGCAGGTGATCGTAGAAGTCGTTGCGCATCTCGTATTCGATGTGCCGCGAGACGCCGATGACGATGCGCCGTTGCAGAAAAAGGAAGAGTCCCTCCAGCGCCGCCGCGGCCACGAGCAGCAGTCCGTAGCGGATCAGCGCAGCACGCGTGACCGCCTTCGCCAGCTCATTGACGGCGTTGCCGACGATGAGCGGCTTCGCGAGCGAGAACACCGCCGATCCCGCCACGCAGAGCGCGCCGAGGCTGAGCGCAGATTGGTGGAGACCGAAGTAGTGGAAGAGGCGGCGAAGGGGCGACATTCGGGGTGCCCATTCTAAGACCTGTTTATCAAAGGCCTTCACCACAGAGGCGCAGAGGACACGGAGATTTTCTCTGTGACCTCTGCGTCTCTGTGGTGCATTCAACTCGTGATTTACAATGCGGCTCTCCACAACCGGTAGAGACAAAACAGGGGGATGCATGCAGTACTGCGCTCATTGCGGCAATGCCGTCGAAGCCGTCTCGTACGCTCCATGCCCGCGTTGTGGAAGCCCGACGAACGGCGCGCCACGCGCGGCGGCGGGCGCGAAGACAAACCCCGCCATCATCGTCGTGATCGTGATCGTCGTCGGATTGGTGCTCGTCGCCTTCCTCGGCATCATCGCCGCCATCGCCATCCCCAACTTCATCACCGGCGCGCAGCGGGCCAAGCAGAAGAGGACGATGGCTGATATCCGATCTCTGGCGACCGCGGTGGAGGCTTACAACGTCGACAACAACGAGTATCCGAAGGGCGCCTCTCCTTCCGAGCTGACGCCGCTCCTCGTGCCGAAGTACATCAAGGTTGTGCGCGTCGATGGCTGGGGCAATCCGCTGCGGTACGCCTGCCTGAAGGACGCTACGGCGCAGGACAGCGAAAAGTGCGCGGGCTACGTGATCGGCAGCGCCGGAAAGGATGCCCGTTTCGAGCAGGATTCGATGGAGACCGCGGCCACTCATTCGCCGCAGTCAACCTCGAACTTCGACTGCGACATCATCTACTCCAACGGCAGCTTCGTGGAGTACCCGGAAGGAGCACAGCGCTGATGTATTGCACCCGATGCGGAACCATCCGTCCCGGCGGAACGACCGCCTGCCCCGGCTGCGGCATGGTGCCGGCAACGTTCGTCGAGCCGGCGAAGATTCAGAACTACCTGGTGCAATCGATCCTGGTCACGCTCTGCTGCTGCATGCCGGCGGGGATCGTTGGAATCATCTACGCCGCGCAGGTCAATTCGAAGCTGGCCGGCGGCGATGTGCAGGGCGCGCACGAATCGGCCCGCCTCGCCAAGATCTGGAGCTGGGCCGGCTTCGGCGCTGGCGTTTTGCTGGGAATCATCTATGCGATCATCGGCGGCATTGGCGCGCTCAACAACGTTCATTAGCGTTGTCGCCGCCGTTATTGGCGTGGTCGCCGCAGCGATTCTCTATCGCTTCGATCCGGCGACGGTGCATTTCTTTCCACGCTGCGTTTTCCACGAGCTGACAGGCCTGCAATGCCCCGGCTGCGGCACGACGCGCGCGCTACACCACCTGCTCCACGGCGACGTCGCCGGGGCGTTCCGCCTCAATGCAATGTTGTTCGTGGTGGCGCCGTTTGGGGTTCTCGCCTCTGTCTCGCGGCGATTTGTTACTCACCCACTTACAGGCTGGGGCGCGGTGATCGTGACGGTTGTGTGGTGGGTGGGGCGGAACGTTCTGTAGGGAGGAACGACTACGTTGTCCGATAACTGCGCGCCGCGTAGCAGTGATGATTGAGAGCGTCCAACGTCCGATCAACTCTCGTGCAGGCGAATTGCGGTGACGGTGGCTGATCCGAAGCCGTCGGGCAGTTCCAGCAGCTCGGCATTCAGCACGACTGCCTTCTTCAACTCCCGACCATCCGCCATCTCCACATCGACTAGCTGGTAGCCCATTCCCGACTCGGGCAACTTCAGCAGTCGCTCGACCCATCGCTTATCAAGCTTGATCCTCACGCTACTCATCAGGCAATTTCGTCGGCGGTAGTGTAACAGTGTCCTTCTGTGTGCCGTCGGAGAAAATCACCTCGACGCCTCCACCTTGATGTCCATTCGCTGGCTGCACGATTCCCGTCTGAATCCTCGTGTCCTTCTCCGGTTTGATTGTAAAACGATAGGATGCCGGGTCGTCGTTCGGTAGAGCGTACCGCTCGACGGCTTCCTCGCCGGTCTTGATCCCGTTGCCATCTTGCTCCGTTGTAGCGTAGGAGCCAGGCAGAAGGCTCCTATCGGCAGTCACGCGGCGATCGTTCGCGAATGCTGAAAACCGGTGGAACCCGTCGCCCTCCTTTGAGTTCCCCTTCGGAGCCTCATTTGCACCACTGGCCTTCACCTCGCGTGTCGAAAGCGCTGTCGTCCTGTGATCTTTCACCACCGATAGCGATCGAAACCTACCGGCCGTGCCGCTGGCCGTCTTCAAGGCCTCTGAAGCGAACACCCTCAGCATCACGAGTCGACCGGCCTGACGATCCTCCTCGAGCACGAGGAGCTCAGCGTTAAACACGATGCCACGCTTCGTCTTGAAGTCCGCGGTGATGGCATCAACTACCTGATACCCCATTCCCGATTCGGGCTGTTGAAGAAGCGAGCGTGTTTCCTCTTGGCTTAGTCTGAATACATCAACTCGTAGGTACGTAGACATTTCTCAGTGCACCAATGCTTCGCCCTTTTTCTGCTGCGCCGAGTCCATGCATGCCGAGTTAGAGGCCGCTATGCCGGCGCTGCAGGTCCAAGAAGAAGATCGTGACGTTATACATGTCGCCATAGCTGCTATGGGGTGCCAACTTCGTTTTGGCAAACTGGTCCAGAAGCGAAAGCGCCTCAGCTTCAGTCTTCGCCGCGGTCGTATTGACATCGCCAATCTTGTGTCGTTGTTGCTCGACATAGTTGAGGGTGTACTCGCGGGCATCAAAGAGAGGGACGTGCGCGTCAAATACTCGCCTAACTTCTCGATCGACTCCTTCTCGAACGATCGCATCGCGATAACGCACCAAGTGACTTTCGATTGCCGCCGACTCGATCTGCTGCGCGCGGCTCTGCTCCGCTGCAAGCTGGACGCGAATACGATCGGCTTCGGCACGGGTCGCGGCTCCTGTCTCTTGAAGCGTGTGCAGCTCGCCGCGTTGCGCCTCGATTTCCTGGGCTTGGGTTCGCATGGTCTGTGCGTTAGCTGCGATGGCCATTTGCTGGTTGACACGCTCGCGCTTAAGGGCTTCAGCTTCTCGTTTTGCCTCGCGGAGTTGTTGCTCCTTCGTAAAGACAGGATAAATCGAATGGAAATAGACCCATCCTCCTAGGATGATGCCAGCAACACTGACTGCCTTGGTCAGGACGTCGAGTATCCCGTCGTCTTGTTTCACGAGGCGCATGTTTGATTGTCTAGTCTACCGTTAGCTCAGGCGGTGATGCGAACGGTTTCAAGCTTCCCCGCTGGTAAGTTGCCGCTTCAGAAAGTCGAACGGCAGAGGCATCTATCGAACCTACAACGGCGGCGACTCTCACCCCCCACTCAGCGCCGGAAGGATCACAATCTCCGCCCCATCCCGCACCGGCGACGACAGCCCACCCGTGTAGCGGATGTCCTCGCCGTCGATGAAGATGTTCACATGCGGGCGCACCCTCCCAACCTCGGTCACAACACGATCCCGTACTCCCGGGCACTCAGCCCATAAGAGTGAGAGCGCTTTCGACGCCGATTCCGCCGAGCCTTTGACCCGGACCTCCGAACGGTTTCCGGCGAGGTCGCGCAATGGGCCGGGGATTACGAAGACGAGGGACATCAGGTGCGTTTCCGAGGAATGGAGATCTCGACCGCTTTGACGGAGACGACGGCGGGAAGGCCGTCGGCGAGCTCCGACCACTTCTTTCCTTCGTCGGAGGAGCCGTACAGTTTGCCGTTGCGTGTGCCGAAATAGACGCCGGCAGGTTGGAGAGGATCGGCGGCCATAGCATCGCGCAAAACCGTTTCGTACGCGCCCTTCTGCGGCAAGCCCTTCGTCATCGGCTCCCACTTCTTGCCGCCGTCGGTGGTGCGGTAGACGCGAAGTTTTCCTTCCGGCGTGCAGCGGAATCCGTCCGACTCCAGCGGCACGATCCAGGCGCAATCGGGATCGTCGGGATGAATGGCCATGGCGAAACCGAAGTCGGAGGGGACGCCTTTGGCGACGTCGGTCCATTTCTCGCCGCAATCGTTGCTGCGATAAAGACCCCAGTGATTCTGGAGGAACATCCGGTCAGGATCGACCTTCGACTGCACGACCTTGTGAACGCACTGTCCGAACTCCGGATGCTTGTCGGGGAGAAAATCGGCACGAACTCCCTGGTTCGATGGCCGCCACGATTCGCCGCCATCCTCGGTCACATACATCCCGCCGGTCGACACGGCGATGCGGATGCGGTCGAGGCTGCGCGGATCGAGCAGGATCGTGTGGAGACAGAGCCCTCCGCCGCCCGGCTGCCAGCGCTCGCGCTGCGGATGATTCCAGAGCCCTTCGTTCAGCGACCACGTCTCGCCGGCGTCGCGCGACACGAACAGCGCGGCCGGCTCCACGCCGCAATAGAGCGTGTCGGACTCCGCCTCGCGGCCGGGCGCGATCTGCCAGATCTGATTGAGGGCCACGCCCGCGCTTTCCGGAAACTTGACCGGCGCGCTCTCGGGATTCGTCCAGGTTTTGCCGAAGTCATCGCTGGACCGGAGATTCCCGCCCCAGTGCATGCTGTGCGGCGCGGCCCAGATGCGATGCCGTCCGTCGCGCCCGTCGTAGGCCATGGCGTAGACCGCGCTTCCCGGAAAGTACGGGCCGCCCACATCCCACGAGCTGCGCTTCGCATTCGAGCGGAAAATGAAGGCACCCTTCATCGTGCCGACGAGCAGAAGAACATCACCATTCCGAGGCTTGACGTCGCGGGTCACGGGCATGTTAGACCTCCCTCAATAGTCTACTTCTGATTCCACGGACGAATCCTAGGGATGAACCGCCGCACATGCCGTTTGTACTGGCGATACTCCTCACCGAAGCGCTTCTCCAGTTGCGGCTCTTCGAGCAGCGGGAAGTAGATCGCATTGATCAACAGAAAGGTCCCAGCCCACTCCGCGAGCGCCAGTGAGCGAAAGACCAGCGACTCGGCAGCGATGATGAAGGTCACACCGGCGATCATCGGATTGCGGACGTATCGATACGGCCCCGCGACGACCAGTCGCGACGGCGGATCCCACGGTGCCAGCGTTCCCCGTCCGCGCGTGGCGAAGAGAAAAACCGTCGCGACGAAAAGCGCGAAGCCTGCGCAGAACAGAAGCCCTCCGGCGATGACAGAGAGAACATCGAGAGGCGCGGCGGGAGGCCTGAAGACGATCGCGTTCCCTCGGATCACCCAAATCGGGATGAGGACGGCCATCGTCACGGGAAGGATCACGATCGCGAAGGCGTGGCGGATGATCCACATGGCAGCCCATTTTCGCATTGAACTTGCGACAGTTTGAGGCGCCGTCACGACACAAAATTCACTACGCAACGTCACATCCGGAAGGCATCCCGAGGGCGAGTTCTCGAATAAGATAAAGCGCGGAACCCAAGCGCCATGTCCCTCCTCATGAAGCAAGGCGGACCCTCCCGAGGCGCGGCGTCAGTGATGGGGGATGAGGTCCTCGCCGGTCCCGATCCCGACATCTGCAAAGTCATCGGCGTGATGTTTGCCGCCCGCCGCGAGTTCCTCATCAAAGACCTCGGCGAGCGGACCTTCTACTCGATCCTCACGACGCTCAGCCCGATCACCCTGCAGCAAGCGATGAATCCCGTCGCCTCGGCCTGGTACGACTTCGCCACGATCGTCGAATACGACCGCGCCATCTACGAGTCGTGTCACGTCCGCTACCCGTACATCCTCGAGCTCGTCGGCGCCGCGTCCGCGGAGCTGGGCATCGGCAGAGTCTTTCAACAACTCGACGCCGCCGAACTCTACGCGTTCCTCGACAACCTCGCGCAGTTCCACGAGCAGTACCAAAAGTACGGTCACCTGACGATCGAGCGCACCCCGTCCGGCGCGCGCATGCACTACCGCGACTACCCCTGCTACAGCCCCTACTTCTGCGCCAGCGGCAACGGCTTCATCCTCGAAGCGATCCTCCGGCATGGCGCCACCGAAGCGGACGTGGTGGAAACGAAATGCCACTGCCGCGGCGATGGGGTGTGTACGTATGAGCTGACGTGGCGGTGAGGAGATGCTCGCAGCGGTAGTCGCTATGTGAGCAGGCTGGAGGAAAGAGAGTTCAGCAGGACTTCGAGCACCGACCGGAGCACCTCAGACCTCAAGGTTCCCACCCGCTGGGCAATGATCGAGTGATCGGCGGTGAACAGTTTCAGCGGGCGCACATACGCTTTCCCCCGAAGATTACCGTTCGAGAAGCTGCTATCGCCGATTTCGATGGAAGAGGTGTCTGCGAATGGATTACTGGTGACCTGACAGACAATCCAATCTGAAGCAGACGAAGGTGCGAGAACAACCGCGGGGCGTGCCTTGGACGAGGAGAGATCCGAGAAAGGAAATCGCAGAACTACGACTGCACCTGGCTCAAGTACGACCACCGAGCCTCCTCATCAGGATGGAGCCATTCATGGAGCGCTGGTTCGGCAAGCAGCGCCGGCTCCGAAGCCGAGACCACAGTAACCAAAACGCGCTGGCCCTCAGGAAGATCGATCGGTTCGACCGGTTGAATTATGTGATCTGGTCCGATCACGGCTTCTACAGTTCGCGCCATGCCAGAATGATACACCGCACGAGATCGTCGCTCGAAACGACGGCCCGTTCGGCGCTGCTACCCTTTCGATGAAAGAACTAATCACAAGTCCTAGCGAACTTCGAGAGCGGGGCTTTCGCGCTTTGGCCGAGACGCTTGGATGGGCGAACGCCGTTCGATTCCTTCGTCGGTATGATCCGGGATCGGGGAACTAGACTGAGGAGAGGCAATCGCTTCTTCCAGATGAGACATTGAAAGCATTGACCGCGGCGATCGAACAAATCCAGAACCAAGCTAAGGTCTAAGCTCGTCGTGTCCATCATAGGCGCTGTCCAGAGCGCCGTCCTTCGCTCAAGCTCAATACCGCGGACCTCTGTCCCTGTCATGCCGAGCGGGCGGGTCGGCGGGGGGCGAGGAATCTCCCGCCTACGAAGCGAGTCTCGTGCTTCGGCGGGGATTTCTCATCGCGCTCCACCGCTCACCCCCATCCGCCGCCCCCGCGGTTCCGCCGATTCGAAATGACAGCCGCGCACTTCGTTTAGCGATTCGGATTTGAAACTCACGAGTGCGTTCGAAATGCCTGAACCCATCGCTCAATCGAAGGCGTCAAGCGCGGCCGCCACTTCCTCTGTCGTAGGCCGCTCGCGGTAATCGCTTTCGATCTTCGACCAGCGGACTCTCCCCTCTCGATCGAGAACGAATACCGCGGGACGCGGAACGCCATTCAGCTCCTGCTTCGCAGAAGGATCGCGTAATCCGTAGCGGTCGATGGTCTCAGCG
>JAXDGW010000014.1:0-2652 GCA_034664845.1 Thermoanaerobaculia bacterium
GTTCTCTCCATCGGGAGACGAACTGCTCAAGATCCCTTGAGGTGTGGTAGAGCCAGTCCAACGTCAACGTAGCCGATGCGGGCCAGCTTTGCTTTAAGCCTCGCGAGATGTCTGCCCTTGCGCGGTCAAGGTCGGCCAACTCTTGATCGATGTCGTCCATCTTCTGCGTCAACATAAGAAACGCATGTTGCGCATTCTCGTGGTAAAACCTAGCAACTGCATCGTATAGATCGCCCAACATATCTGACCAGTTGCCATGCGAGATGATGGCGAGTTCGTCAGACGCTTGATCTAGGACTGCAACCGCCGGCAGACTGTTCAATGGAATCTTGGCACGCCGAGCGAATGCTGTTGCTTGCTTAGGGTTGATCACAAAAGCGCACGGCCCGGATACGAAAACCGACGTATTCTTCACGTGCTCCGTCAGGGTTCGCTGGCCTCGGAAGCCGCGGGCGGGCAGCCGGAAAAGGGTTTCCGTCGCGAGCACATCTACTCCTGGGGGAATGAAGCTCGACGGAGTGCCGGCCACGGTCGCAGTATCGATCAGGACAAGGAACGCCACGGCGGGGCCAGTCACGTTGTCGATCTTGCCGCCTTCTTGGTCCAGGAGATCGAGCAGCTCATCATCGGCATCAGTAACGAGAGCAATCGCGAAGGCCGCGTAGCTCCGATCGAGGACCGAATTGCCCGGTGTCGTGAGTCGGGCGTAAAGGTCCGCGCCTGGCGAGTGGATAGCAAATCCCATGACTTTCGTAGCGACTTTATCCGACCCGCGCAGTGCGCGAGGGCCGGCAACGACTAGCCATAACTGCTGCGGTTGATCACGCACGACACCATTGTGCCGCCATGGGCGTCTCCACGTCGGTTCGTGCGTGGTGTTTCTGGTGTTCGCGGTGTCGCCTGTCGACACGCGTCTTCCGCGAGGAGACGCCTTCCCCGATCTCGATCCGGCGAGGATCCCCATCCACCTATCCCGCTCAGTGGACGGGTTTGAATATGCCCATTGCGCCGTACCGATGCTCACCCGTGTAACGTTCGCCCATGTCTAGGGCGCCAACTCCGAACATCGTCGTCGGCACCCTGCTCGCAGCTATCTTCCTCGGCCTGCTGGCCGGTTGCTTGGCCGCAACCAAGAGCTCGATTCAGTGGCCGCCACAGGCTGCGCAGGTCCTCGTGACGCTGCTGGTCGCCGCTGCCGTGGAACAGAAGACATTGCCGAATGAACTTCTCGGCTGGCTCGGAACGGCGGTCGCCATTCCGCTTGTCTGCGGTGTGGCCGCCGCCATCTTTCTGTCGGCCAAGGCCGGCGCGGCAGGACGGGGATTCAATGCATTCGAGGGTGGCCTCGTCAGCGGCTCACTGGCCGCGATGACCGCTCTCGTATTGCTACGCTGCTCTACCGGTTGTGGCCCGACCCGCACGCGGACGAGGACAACCAGTACCTCGCGGCCCGCCGTGAACGAAGTCTGCCGCTCCGCCCCTGTGTGCGGTCGGCCCAGAGTGTCGCTCCTCGCGCGAGGGAGCGCTCTGGCCGGCGCCGGCGCGCTGCTGAGGCTCGTCCTAAGGGCAGGTCGCGGCGACGGCGCTGGAATCGTCGTGAAGACGAGATTGCAACTCGTGACGCCTGCCGGCTATCCGATTACTCCACGACTTGATGCTTTGGCCGCGCGAGTGATCGCCGCCACACGATCAACCACGAGTTCCGCCTCGTTGTCTCGGCAAACGCGAGCGGCCCCGGTCCAGCTGTAGATCAGCGGTCCGCGAGAGTACCCCGCCTGTTGATTGCCGCTGCCAGAACCTCGCCTGCTGACAGCGTGAAACGGGCGTGCCGGCGGAACGACGTATGTGCCATCCGCTAGATCCGATCCGCCTCCGGCACCTTGGGCGTTCGGGTTCAGGCGCTCCCGAGTGGTCCAACAATCGCCCGCGGGATCGACCCAGACGGCGTCCAGCGCCTTCCAAGCTGGGAGCCGCCCAGCCTCCACCCAGGAGGTAGCCCTGCTGAACAGGCGCGGTTGAGCCCGAACGTGTACGAGCTCTGCCGACGGGGTGAGGAGCCCTGACTCAACAGTTGTGATCCATGCGTGCACACATAGATCCACCGGAAGCTGCTCATCACCCGAGGTTAGGCATCGCAACAGATCCTCGGGGCTGTTCGCGGCGCGCAACTCTTTAACGAGACGCTGATGACAGTCCGCTGCGCGCGCGTGCATCGCCGCGTGGGCGTCATCCTGTCGCAGCTTCTCGCGCTGTCGCTGTCCTGCGGCGCAGTCGGCACATACGAAGCTACCGCTCCCAGCTCCGTGAAGTCCGCACAGCCGACGCTGGCAACCGCCCTGGCAACTGCCGATCGAGTCGCGGCCGCACGCGGAAACGCCGCACTGTGGCGTCACGCCTGCACCCACCTGAAATCGCGCGCCACACTGGCCGAACACCGGCGTCCGCTGAAACCCGGCGCCGGTAACGGACGGCGGGCTCTCCAGCCAGTCCACCTGGACCTGACCGAACCGACACACTCGAAGAATCCGGGCGTGATCTGCCGGACTTGGACTCCCCCGCACTTCGGGCACGGCATTGACATCGGCTTGAGAGTGTAGGCCAACCCACCCGCGGGATTGGGCGAGACTGCTCGTCGCGCGTGAGGTCGAGAGG
>JAXDGW010000015.1:0-53882 GCA_034664845.1 Thermoanaerobaculia bacterium
GCACGAAGGAAGAGCATGTCATCGGCGCGATTCGCTCTCACCTGGAGCGCTCCGGCGTTCCGGTCGAGACGTCGAAAGGCGAATGGGGACCGGGTCAGCAGGAGATCGGACTGCGATACGCCGAGGCGCTGGAGATGGCGGACCGGCACTCGATTTACAAACATGCGGCGAAAGAGATCGCATGGCAGCAGGGCCACGCCATCACCTTCATGGCCAAGTGGGACGAGCGTTACGCCGGCTCCTCCTGCCACATCCACATGTCGCTGTGGGACGAAGCGGGGAAGAAGCCGCAGTTCGCCGGAGAAGAATCCCTCGGCGCGATCCGATGCTCGAACACCTTCCGCTGGTTCCTGGGCGGATGGATGAAGCACATTCGCGAGCTGTTCGCGTTTTTCGCGCCGTACCCGGCGTCGTACAAGCGATATGTTGCCGGATCGTTCGCCCCGACCGGCATCGCGTGGAGCTTCGACAACCGCACCGCCGGCTTCCGCATCGTCGGCCACGGTCCATCGCTCCGAATCGAATGCCGCGCACCCGGCGCCGACGCGAATGTCTACCTCGCCTTCGCCGCCGCCATCGCCGCGGGACTCGACGGCGTCGTCAATCACATCGAGCCGCCCCCTGCGTTCGAAGGCGACGTCTACAAAGCCGCTTCGGATCTGCCGCACATGCCGCACTCACTCAACGAGTCCATCGCCGCACTTGCCGAAAGCGCATTCGCGCGCGACGTTTTCGGCGAAGACGTCGTCGATCACTACCTGCACTTCTTCCGCACCGAACAGAGAAAGTTCGACGCCGTCATCACGGATTGGGAGCGAAGACGGTATTTCGAAATGGCGTGAGGTGTGCTGATCAAGGAGCGCTGTCATCCTTCGACCGTCCTTCGGCACTCCGTGTCCTTCGGCGGCTCAGGATGACAGTAACTTCTACATTCATCGAATCAGGAGACTCGCATGCGCCTAGCAGACAAAGTAGCTCTCATCACCGGCGGCGGTTCCGGCATCGGCAAGGCCTCGTGCTTGCTCTTCGCAAAAGAAGGCGCGAAGGTCGTCGTCGTCGATCTGAAACTCGATACGGCTGAAGCGACAGCGGACGAGATCCGCAAGGCCGGTGGCGACGCGAAGGCATTCGCGGCCGATGTCTCCAAAGCGAAAGATGCAGAAGCGATGGTGAAGTTCGCGGAAGAGAGCTATGGAAAGCTGAACGTCGTCTTCAACAACGCCGGCGTTTTTCATCCCGATGACGACTCGGTCACGAACACGTCCGAAGCGATCTGGGACATGGTCATCAACGTCAACCTCAAAGGCGTTTTCCTCGGCTGCCAATACGCCATCCCCGCGCTGCTCCGCGCCGGCGGCGGCTCGATCATCAACACCGCGTCGTTCGTCGCCATCATGGGTGCGGCCGCGCCGCAGATCGCGTACACCGCCAGCAAAGGCGGCGTGCTGGCGATGACGCGCGAGATCGCCGTCGAGTTCGCGCGCAAGAACATCCGCGCCAATTCGCTCTGCCCCGGCCCCGTCGAGACGCCGCTCCTGGCCGAGCTCCTCTCCGATCCCGCCCGGCGCAATCGCCGCCTCGTCCACATCCCGATGGGACGATTTGCGCGCGCCGAGGAGATGGCCAACGCGGCACTCTTCCTGGCCAGCGACGAATCGTCGTTCATCACCGCCACGTCGTTCCTCGTCGACGGCGGAATCTCGGGCGCGTACATCACGCCGGAGTGAAGAGCCTCTTGAACCACAGAGACGCCGAGGACACGGAGGTTCTCGGTGCCCTCAGTGTCGCCGTGGTGATTGGTTAATGTTTCGGAGCGTCCGGCTTTACCGTCAGCGGCTTCTTCAGCTGCGGATCGACTGCACCTGGCGTCGGCACGTCGTGTACTTCGACGCCGAGGGCTTTCAGTCCGCGCTGGGCTTCGAGGCCGGCCATTGGGAAGAAGCAGCGGTCGTTCCAGACGGACTTGTAGAGCGCAATGGCTGCGTCGTTTTCGCCGGCCTTCGCGTGCTTTCGGGCATCGCTCATGTTGCGGTACATCGCTTCGTCGCGGGCCGCGAGCTCGTCATGGACCATCCCCTCGACGGAGGCGGGCGGAAGCATGGGGCGCCGATCCACGATGTGCCGGATCACGGTGCCCTGATCGTTCACGAGCAGCGCCGTCGGAAGCGTGCCGGTAGCGCCGAGCAGCTGGGTGGTCGCAGCGTTGTCCGGGAGAACGATCCGAAAGGCCACGCATCGAAGGCCGGCCTGAATCAGGGCGCGCGAGCTCACCAGCTCGGATCGCTCCAGCTCCTTCTGTGACGACGGCAGCCAATAGAGAGTCAGCGATGTCTTCTCGATCGGCGCGCCTTTCTCGACGAATTTCCATGGCACGCGGTCATCGTCGGGAATGCCGGTACCGGGACCGTTGGGACGAACCGGCCGGTCTGATTGCGCGTTTATGTTCGCCGCGAACAGGAGCAGGAGGGAGAAGAGGATTACGTTCGCTTTGGAGGGAGCCATGGTCATGAGTCTTGGACGCCTTGTGAGGGAGAATGTTTCGTTGATTATGGCGCGCAAACGGTTTCACGCGGAGACGCGGAGATGCGGAGAGAAACGATGACGGGAACGGGTGTGAAAACGATATGGGTCGGGCGCGTGGTTTCGATCCTGCCTTGCCTCGTCTTTTTGATGAGCGCGGGCTTCAAGCTGAAAGGCGGACCTGAGTTGCTTCAGGGTTTCGCGCACGTCGGGTTGTCTCCCTCGATGATCATTCCCCTGGCGATCCTCGAGATCGCATGCGTCGTGATCTATCTGATTCCTCCCACGTCCGTCGTCGGTGCAATCCTCCTGACCGGATTGGTTGGCGGCGCGATCTGCACGCACTGGCGCGTCAGCGATCCCTTCTGGGTCCAGATCATCCTCGGCAACATGATCTGGCTCGGACTCTATTTGCGTGAGCCGCGGCTGAGGAGTTTGATTCCGCTACGCACTGCTTGAGCTCCCGGAATGATGACGCGCGCGCCTGACTTTCCCATCATCACATGCCTTCCGATCCCAACCACTCCCTGCGCGCTGCCGTCCTGAGCGCAACGCTCACGTTCGAGCCGGCGCCGGGCGATCCGCTCGCGTTGCGCGTGCCTGCCATCCGGCGCGTGATGCCGCGCGTCACGCCGCCGCTCGATCTCGATGCGCCCTACTTTCGCTATCGGATCGCGCGCGACGGCGGCGTCCAGACTCTTCCGGCGATCGCAGGCGCACGCATCTGCCGCGCGAAATCTCGCCGCTCACGAACGCGTTCTGCCGCGCGCTCATGATCAGCCTCAGCAGGATTTCCAAACAGTACGGCCGGCAGCTCGTCTTCGTGGACGCATCGTTCCAGCTCAATCCCGGCGAGCGCGCCGGACTGGTCGGCCCGAACGGCTCGGGTAAGACCACTCTCTTTCGCATGATCGTCGGCGAAGAATCGGCCGACGACGGCGACGTCTCCGTTCCGAAGAAAATCACCATCGGCTACTTCCGCCAGGACATCGAAGAGATGTCGGGCCGTTCCGTTCTCGACGAGGCGATCGCCGGCAGCGGACGCCTCGGCGATCTTCACCACGAGCTCGAAGCGCTCCAGAACGCGATGTCGGATCCCGACCGTCTCGACGAGATGGACGCCATCCTCGAGCGCTTCGGCCACGTTCAGGAGGACTACTCCCACCTCGGCGGCTACGAGCTCGAAGCGCGCGCCCGCGAAGTGCTACACGGACTCGGCTTCGAAGACGACCGCATCGACGGCGACGTTGGCGCGCTCAGCGGCGGTTGGAAGATGCGCGTGGCCATGGCCAAGGTTCTTCTCGGCCGGCCCGACGTCCTGCTGATGGACGAGCCGACCAACCATCTCGACATCGAGTCGATCATCTGGCTCGAAGACTTCTTGAAGCGATACGAAGGCTCGCTGCTCATGACTTCGCACGACCGCGAATTCATGAACCGCGTCGTCACCAAGATCGTGGAGATCGACGAGGGCGACCTCGTCACCTACTCCGGCAACTACGAGTTCTACGAGCGCGAGCGCGCCATCCGCGAGACCAACCGCGAGGCCGCCTACGCGCGCCAGCAGTCGATGCTGGCCAAGGAGCAGCGCTTCATCGACCGCTTCGCCGCGCACGCCGCAAAGGCAGCGCAGGTGCAGAGCCGCGTCAAAGCGCTCGACAAGATCGAGAAGCTCGAACCGCCGAAAAAGCGGAAGACGATGAGGTTCGATTTCCGCAAACCATCGCGCTCCGGCGACGACGTCGTCACGCTGAAGGATGTCTCGAAGTCGTACGGCAAGCGCTCCATCTACGAAGACTTCGACTTCCTCATCCGCCGCGGCGAGCGGTGGTGCGTGATGGGAAAGAACGGCGCCGGAAAATCGACGCTGCTGAAGATGGTCTCGGGCGCCATCGAGCCCGATGACGGCAACGTCAAGCTTGGCGCGTCGCTGAAGATGGGTTACTTCTCCCAGCAGGCGTTCGACGTGCTCGATCCGAATCTCACGGTATGGGAGCAGATCCAGAAAGACTTTCCGCTCGAGTCAATCGGCACTCTTCGCAGCCTCCTCGGCGCGTTTCAGTTCTCCGGCGACGAAGTGGAGAAAAAGATCCGCTCACTCTCCGGCGGCGAGCGGTCACGGCTCGTTCTGGCGCGGATGCTTCTCGATCCACCCAACTTCCTCGTGCTCGACGAGCCGACCAACCATCTCGACCTGGCCACGAAAGAGATGCTGGTCGAAGCGCTCCACGATTTCGAAGGAACGATGCTGTTCGTCTCGCACGACCGCATGTTTCTGCGCGGCCTATCGAATCGCGTGCTCGAATTGCCTGAAGAGCGCGGCGCTCCACCGCGCGTGTTCGGCGGCTCGTACGTCGAGTACGTCAACGACAGCGGGCATGAAGCGCCGGGCGTGCATACGTAGGTTGTCGAATTCGATCTGCGCAACTCACAGCACTCGGGCGAGGACGCCTCGATGGTTCGGATCCGGCCCTCTACATCGGAGCGGGCGTCGCGGCGATCGCGTCGAGCACTTGGATGTTGCGCACGATGTCGCGGCTCTCTTTCGACGCGATGACGGCGGCGATCGATGCGAGGAGCGGCGGCGGGTAGAGGACCAACGTACCGAACTTCGCCACTTCCAGATCCTTGATCATGATCGTCGGTGGATGTGCGAACTGCGGCTCGCATGCGAGCAGTTCGGCGAATCGCCAGGCGCCGTCGCGGAAGATCAGCAGCGCGTCGCCGATCAGGTCGATTTCGTTTTGCATCAGCACGTCGTAGATCTCGGAGAGAACGGGTGAGAGCTCGTCGATCTCGCTGACGACGCCGTTGACCTGCGCCGCAAGCACTTTGTTGACGGTATCGAAGTCCGTTTTGATCGACGGCAGCTTCGGGCCGGGCGCGACCTGCTCGAGGGCGATGCCGAGGTCGAGATCGATGTGCGCGTTCACGCCGGCGAGCAGGTGCTGGACGATGATCGGCTCGGGATGCGTCGCGCCATCGAAAGCCACGCGCCAGCAATGCGACGGCTGCGGAAACGCGCCGGGATGAAAATAGCCGTTCAGCGCCGCGAAGTAGCGGCTGGCGAAGGTGACATCGAACAGCTCCATACGCGGCCCGTTCTGAAAAAGGTTCTGCGCGATGGCCGCGCGGATGGCGATCGTGATGCGTTTGTAGAGCGCCGCGAAGTATCCGAGGCGGCTCTCGTTCGCGATCGACCAGGCAATGATGCCCTCAATCGCACCGACGACCTGATCGATCGTCGTCACGGGCGGGAGGGGAGGGAGCGGCGCCGGCATGGGTGGAAGTATAGCTGGCGTGACGGGGGAGTCGTGAGAGCGCACCTGTCATTTCGAATCGGCGAAACCGCGGGGCGGCAGGGTGGGCGGAGCGGTGGAGCACGATGAGAAATCCCCTGCTTCGGAGCGGTCATCGCACGTCGTCAGGGGATTCCTCGCCCTCCGCGGCCCCGCCCGCTCGGAATGACAACCTCCGACTTTGGCGCTGCCCGACGCTGTCATTTCGAATCGGCGAAACCGCGGGGGCGGTGGGGTGGGTGGAGCGGTGGAGCACGATGAGGAATCCCCTGCTTCGGAGCGGTCATCGCACGTCGTCAGGGGATTCCTCGCCCCCCGCCGCGCCGCCCGCTCGGAATGACAGCGTGAGCGCAGACCCTACTTCGACGCGCGCCGCCGCGAAATCACCGTGACCGACACCGTCGCCACCGCGCTGTCGATGCTGCCGCACGGGCTCGAGATGCGCACCCAGAACGGCGTCGGGCCGGTGATCGCGGGAGTCAGAACCGACGGCGCGTTGCCGCCGAGGGGGTGGGTGAAATCGAAGAGGGGGCCCTGGTACCACTGATACGAGAGTGATGAGCCGGTGGCGGTGACCGACACGATCGCGGTTGATCCCGACAACACGCTCTGATCGTGCGGTTGAACGGCGATCGACGGCGGCGTGCAGGTCGATACGATCGTCAGCCGCGCGGTGCCGCTGTCGGCCACGCCGCACTCGCTCGATACGTGCAACCAGTACGAGGCGGGGGCGATGAGCGACGGGACGGCAAGCGTCGCCGACGTGCCGTTGGTCGCGGGATGGGAAGCGTCGGGGAACGTTCCCGCGTACCACTGATAGGTGATCGGCAACGTGCCGGTGACGCCTGCGAAAAGCGTCGCGCCGTTGCCCGTGACGACGTCGCCGCTGGCCGGTTGCACGACGAACTTCGGCGCGTTGCAGGGCAGTACCGTGATCGTGAACGTGCTGCTGTCGATGCTCGATCCGCAGCTGTTCGAGGCGCGCACCCAGTAGCTTGCGGTTTGAATCGCCTGGAGCGTGAGGGCCGCGCCGTTTGCGCCAGGGATCGGCGTGGTCGTAGTGCCGCTCGTCCCGGCGTACCACTGATACGAAATCGTTCCGCCGCTCGCCGCGGCCGAGAGCGTGGTTGTCTTCCCTTCGAGAATCGTGACGTCGCCCGACTGCGATCCGATTGTGACCGGCGGACAGCTGTTGACGATCGCGTAGGCCGTGATGCTGTCGGCGGGAGGATCGCATCCGTTCGTGATGCGCACCCAGTAACCCGTGGTCACCGCGGGCTTCACCGTGAATGTCGACGACGTCGCGCCAGCAATCGGCGCGCTCGTGTTGCCCGATGCGCCCGTGTACCACTGATACGACAACGGAGCATCGCCCGACGCCGTCACCACCAACGTCACGGGCGACGTTCCCACATCGACCGTCTGCGGTTGCGGCGCATTGATCCTCGGCGGATTGCACGATGGTGGCGTGACGACACCCGAGCCGTAGACCGCATCGATCGCGGCGATGTCCCACGCCTGCAGCGCCGAGCCGAAGGGATCGGAGTTGAAGGCGACGCTCGAGTTCATGATCGCGTTGGTCGCGCAGTCCAGTGGCGGCGCGCAGCCTCCTGTATCCGAGGCAGTTTTGTCGGAGTGGCGAAGCCCGAGGGTGTGGCCGAGCTCGTGAGTGAGCACGTGATCGAAGCCGTTGCCCGCCAGACCGGCGCCGGTGATTCCGTCCTGCACGACCAGATCGGCTTCGACGATCGAGAAGTATCGCTCGCCGTTTGCTTGATGCGTTGCGCTGCCTGTCCATGCGCCGCCGATGGCGAGCGTCGCGCCGGTGTTCGGCACGAACGAGCCGGGGATCTCATTCGCTGGATCGTTGAATTGCACGGTGTTGACGCCGTCGTTGACGTCCGCATTGAAACCGGTGCTCGCGATCGCCGTCGTCCCGCCGTACCCATAGACGATGTTGGATCCGGCGTCGTTCGTCCACGCGGCGAAGGCGCGCTGCATCGAGGTGATGCCGCCGTTCGCCGCGCCCGGCTGCGTGCCGTGGCTGAGAAAAATGACGGAGTTGGGGAAGATCGGCCAGCGGATGCCGAGGCCGCCGGAGCCCTGCAGAAGATACGAGCTTGGAGCGAATGCCGATGCCGTTGCCTCGGCCATCGCCGTTTTTCGCAATGGCCGCGGATCGCTGACGATGTAGTCCTCCTTCGCCTCGCGTCCACGCGCCACCGCGCGCACGAAGCGGAGGAATTCATCTTCAAGCCTGACCGGCTCGCGATGTGGCGTGCCATCGACATTCCATCCTGCGATTTCTTCTGCGCTGCGAACAAGCAGCCGGCGTCCGCTCGTGTCGACGGCCGGCGCGAACGTACCAACGACCATGTTTTTGGCCACCCATTCGCCGCGATCGTTCGTCTCCAGAAAGAGGAGTGTGCGCTGGCCCGGCGCGTACTTCGGACTGCCGGCGACGATGTATCGAATCTCGCCAACGGCGCCGCCAAGCTCGGTGACGTGAATCGTCTCGCCGGCGATAACCGGGCCTTTGATCGACTCATCGACGCGGAGCTCGGTCACTGTCTCGATCCACCCGCCCGGCGCCCATCGCCCGTGCGACTCACCTGCCGTCGCCACGACGATCGCCTTCGACGCGGTGACGAGCGTGCGGTCCGGCGGGACGAGAAACGTCGCCGCATTCACAGCTCCCGCGATGAGCAGGAAAGCGATGAAAATCGGAGCGCGCATGGTTGAGGATCGTACCGAGGACGGGGACGTAGCCTTCATGACAACCGTCACGCTGCTGCGAATTTCATCGCACAACGAGCATGGCCACGCCGAGCGCGATCAGCAACGCCGCGACGAGGCGCCGGAAGACATTTTCCGGAACGCGCCCGAGCAGCGATTTGCCGAAGTAGGTGCCGAGGATGACGGCGGCGCTGGCACCGGCGAGCAGAGGCCAGATGGTCAGCAACTCGCGGCCGGTGCTGAACGCGTAGACCGGCAGGCGCGCGCCATCGACGATGAGCGCGATCGCCACGGCCGTCGCCACGAAGACTTCTTTGCGCACGTCGAGCGCCAGCATCGCCGCCGCGCGGATGCCGCCTTGGTTGCCAACCAGTCCGCCGAGGAGTCCGGAGACTCCGCCGGCGACCCACGCGCCGCGCTTCCCGAAGCGAAGGTGATCGCTCCAGCCGGTGACGCCAAACGCTCCAACGATAATCAGCACGATCGCGAAGACGAGCCGCAACGCGCTGGTCGCGACGGCTGCGTGCAGCAGCGCGCCGGCAAGCGCTCCGGCGCCGCTCATCAGTCCGAATGTCTTCAGGACCTGTTTGTCGACCTTGTCGCGCAACGTCCAGAGACGGAGGGCGTTGCCGATGAAGTGCGGAATCGCCGCGGCGGCAACGGCGAGCTTGACGCCGATCGTCAACCCGAGGAGCGGCGTGAGGATGCTGCCGATGCCGAAGCCGGCCACTGCCGACACCGCACCGGCCAGGAACGCCGCGATGGCGATGAGGATCGCCGACAGCATCAGTTCGTCCGCGCCCTCATTAGCGGCTTCGGCGCGTTCTGCAGCGCGGATGGCAAACGCACCGCGCAGCAAACCTTTTCCAGCGCCGCGCGGTCGCGCTGCATCCGGCGGTCGTTCGCGATGACGTCGAGCACGTTCTTGAGCACAGCCGCCGCGCCGGGATCGGACGGCATCGTCAGCCCGTAGTGCACCCACTTGCCATCGCGGCGCGCCGATACGAGTCCGGCCCGGCGGAGATAGGCAAGATGCCGCGAGATCTTCGGCTGCGTCTCATCGAGGATCTCGACGAAGTAGCAAACGCAAACTTCGCCTGCCGCCATGAGGCTCAAAAGGCGGAGCCGCGTCGCATCGCTGAGGGCCTGGAAGAGTGTGACGAGATCGGGGGTCATCGGCGCCGGAGTATACATTTGGCTCCGCGCATCTACCGGTCACAAAACCAATCCACCACAGAGGCGCAGAGAGCACAGAGAAAACCTCTGTGTCCTCTGCGTCTCTGTGGTTCATGATTTTCGGACCAGCTTCCGCGCGAAATACACCGCCCCGCCCGCGCCGACCAGCGCGACGACCACCACCAGCACCGTCGCCGTCGTCGAGAAGAGGAAAGGATAGCGGACGCGATTGAGCACCAGGATGCCCGCGACGATCACGAAGAGCGCCACGCGCACGGCGTAGAGCACGGCTGGCGAGCGGCTCGACCGGATCGTGTCGCTCCAGATCAGCCACAGCATCACCGTCAGCGCGGCGATGGCCATGCCGGTCGGCGGAATCATCGGCAAGGCGCGGCTGCCCGCAACGACAGGAATCATTGCTTGCGAATCCACCAGGCGTCGGGCGATGCGGCCGGCTTCGGAGGTGGTTGGGACAGCGCCGTCTTCGGCCCGTGCTCGGCCAGCATCTCCTGCACCTCGGGCGTGCAACTTCCTCCGCAATGACCGGTGGTCGCGCTCGTACACGCCGCGATCTGGCTGACCGTACACGCTCCTCGTCTGATGGCGCGCTCGATCGTCCGGTACTTGATGTTGTTGCAGAGGCAGACGGTTTTCAGGCCGCGGATCGCGGGATGCGGTGCCTGCTCGTCATTTCCGTCCATTGCGAGGTGGGTTAACCGGATCGCGCAGCGGAGGCTTCCCAGCCGGCGCACTGCCGAAGAGCGATCGACCCGGTTTTCCGATCGTTGGTCTGGGCCGCGCCGCCGTGGTAGCCGCAGCCGACAACGGCAGCGACAAACGCGGCAGTCTCCGCGACAACGAGAACGTCCCGGGAGAAGCAGATCGCGGCTTGCCCATTCGCGCCGATCGCATGCGCTGAGTTTACCGCAGAGGCCGCAAGGATCGTCGCGCGAAACAACAAAAAAGGCCGGCCTCGATGGCCGGCCCTTCTTCTTTTGAACATCCGACTGCTCAACCGCGGTTGATGCTGTCGACGCGATACGCCGCGAAGACGTTGCCGCGCACCCACTGGCCGGAGAGCGTGACGTAGTCGCCGCGTCCGAGGCGGGCGTTGCCGGCGCTGCGCATATCGACTTCGAACAGACGGCCGGTCGAAGCGTCACGAAGCGTCATCGTGTCGCTGCGGTAGTCGACCTGCTGAACGATGCCGCGAACGTAACCCTGGTCGTATCCGTAGCCGCTGGAGGGCCAGCTCACCGCGTCGATACCGAACACGCCGCCGCGGAAGATGCCACCGAAGCTGAGCGAGATGCCGACGCGCAGATCACGGGCGCGATTGCCGAACTGCGACACGGGAATCCAGTAGTTACCGTTGTCGAGATAGACGCGATAACCGTCGCGCTCGCGATGAAACGACTGCACGCGGCCACTGACATTCACGCGCTGATTCTCGCGATAGGTGTTGGCCTGTCCGCGCGACTGGCTCGCGTTGTTCCACGACTGGTTGCCGCTTCGTGAGGCGTTCTGATCGTAGCGCTGCGCGTTCGTATTTGCTCGCGAATCGAACGCGGGCTGCACGGCTGCCGGCGCGACGTTCGCCTGCTGCTGACCATTCCAGCGCTGGTCGTTCGCACCGTTCCGGTTCGCACCGCTCCGGCTGGCGCCGCGCTGATCCGTCTGCACCTGCGTCTGCGCTGCCTGGCCGTCTGTACCGTTCTGATCGCGGTTGTGACGAGGCGCAGCTGCGAATGCTGATGTGGAGACGAGCAGTACCGACAACGCGCTCGCTCCTGCCCACTTCACTGCTGACTTTCTGCTTTTCATTTTGTTCCTCCTCATTACGCATGAAGAGACAAATCGCCGAGGGCTTCTCTTTCGCGAAAAACGCCAGTGGCGTGCTGGTGTCACGAGCTGCATTTGCGCGTCATGAGGTGCGTCTCACGCAGGCCAGCTTGATAGGATGAGCCCGATGGGCACGATCGATGAGCAGCCCCTCTCGCCGCGGTATGTACTCACCCTGGGAGCCCTCGCGGCCGCTATTTCCCTCACCTTTTACTTTCCGACGTTCCACTACTCCTGGGGCAACGATGAGATCGAGTACATCAACGTCTCCGCCGCCGTCATCGCCGGCACCCGCTCTCTCTGGTCGGCCCTGACCCTCGCGCACGACGAGCATGTGGTGCCGCTGTTCCGGCTTCTCTTTCTCGCCTACCTGAAGCTCGTTGGACTTGATGCCACCACCTGGCGGGTGCTGGTCGTGCTCTGCCACGCCTGGTCGGCAGTCTGCACCGGCCTGCTAGCGTGGCGCTACACGCAGTCGCGGCGTGCTGGAGTCGCCGCGACGCTCGCGTACGTCGTGCCCTGCGGTTTCGCCGGAAGCGCTCTCTGGTACCCGTCAGCGTCGGCAGCGCCGGTAGCGTTCGCTGCGCTTACCACGGCCGCCGCGCTCCTGGCCTGGCGCGATCACCTTCGGACCCGACGAATCATCGCCGGACTCGCCGTGCTTGCGGCGCTGCTCTGCTGGCGATCGTATGCGCCGATGGCGCTCCTGCCGGCGATCATCGACGAGATCGAGCGCCGCAATGAAGGCGCCCGCCGCTCGATCGGACCCTTCACGCTTTTCTGCCTCGCAGCGATCATCGCGGTGGTCGTAGGCGAGAGTAGCCTGATCACCATTCACATCGAGAGCAACATCAAGTACGGAGTCCTGCGCGCGCTCTTCCTGGCTCTGGTTTCCCCCTTCCACCTCTTCTTCCCTTGTGTCGCCATCACCGCAGCCGGCCCCGGCCGCTCCACCGCGCTCCTCGGCAGCGCACTCGGCATCACGACCATTGCGATCCTCGCTGCGCTCCTGGCCGCCCTTTGGCGCAGAGGCGTTCCGCGTCTCGCCATCGTCGCGACGCTCACGGCAGTCCCGGCGCTCGCGGTTCTCCTCCTCATCGGGCTGTTTCGTTACCGCATGTCATACGCCGAGTTTTACGACACGGATCGCTATTTTTATCCGCTGTTGATCCCGATTTCGCTGCTCGCCGGCGCAGTCGCGGCTTCGATCTCACTCTCCGGCTGGACTCGCGTGTCGCGGGTCATTCTCACCCTCGCGCTCATCGCCGGCCTTTGCGGCGAAGCCGCGCTCCAATGGCGAGCCATGCTGCGATTACTTCCGGTACACACGTTTGACCGCCATGCCCGGCGCTTTGCCTCGCTCGAGAAACTCGTGCACCGCCTGGAGGCCGCGGGGCCGCTGGAGATTCCGAACAACCGCGTCTGGTTCGATGAGCTGGACACGCCGATCGATGCGGCCGTGATGACCAACATTCTTTCCGATGGCAAGCGGCTCCGCCTCGCTCAAGGCGCTGTCGACAGCCGCCGCCTTGATCCGCTGTTCGACGCCTGGGCCAACGAAATCGGGGAGCGACTGCCGTTCGTGCGCATCGTCGACGGGGTCATGATCAACCGTCACATCCCCACGACCATCGACTTTCGCGCGGCCCCATTCGACGATTGGATCATCGAAGGATTCTACGAGTGGGAGAAGCCGTCCCGCTGGATGAACAAGCGAGGAGCGCTGATCGCGATGCTCGCCCCATCCGATCTCGATCTTCTCATCGCCGCCCCGGTGTCTGACCTCCGGCGCAAGCATCCGGAGTGGACGTCGTTACCCGTACGAGTCAGCCTTCGCGACGGCGAGGGCGGATTCAAAGTTCTCGTCGGCGTCGCCAACATCGCCGAGGATGGGATTCATCGCTACCGGTTTCCGACAAAGGCGATGCGGGCGCGAATCGGCGCCGGCAATATGGTCATGATCCTCCTCGAGTGCGACCACGCATGGACGCCCTCGGAAATCTACGGCACCTCGGACGTCCGCGAGCGCACGGTGCAGGTGTACTCGGCGGGAACATCGTTCTC
Organism: Thermoanaerobaculia bacterium; assembly: GCA_034664845.1. Taxonomy (GTDB): domain Bacteria; phylum Acidobacteriota; class Thermoanaerobaculia; order Gp7-AA8; family Gp7-AA8; genus JADGNZ01. The sequence goes on from JAXDGW010000015.1 coordinate 13,638, forward strand.
GACGAATTGAGCGCGGATTCGAACGCCGCCCGTCCTCCTCAAGCGGTTGAAGAAGCTCCCATGGCCTGCTCGATTCTCTGAAAGTCAGCCTCCGTGATCTCGAACAAACCTCGCCGGAAAACGAAGCCCCAGCTCTTCTTGTTGCGGATGAAGTCGAGCGATTCGATCAGCGGCCGGATCGGCGCTTCTTCGCCTGCGTCGAACCTGACGTGGCGCCGCCACGGATGAAAGTCGGGCGTCATCTCGGCCTGATACGGAGCGTCGTCCGCAATCTCGCCGAGTGCGGTGAATGCCTGCAGCGGCTCTCCTCCGTCGAGCGCGGTGCGCGGCGAATAGAAGACGATGCGATCGCCCTTCGCCATCCTCTTCAGCCCGCTCGCCTTTCCGTGGCCGGCTTGCGTGAAACCGCCGCCGGCGCCGCGCTGCACATGATCGCGAGAAACGGTATTGACCCAATAGCGCATGGCCGCCTCAGTGCTCGTGCCTCGAGCGATTCTGTTTCGACGACGCGGCCATGGACGCCGCGCAATCAGGGCAGTCCGCGATCATCTTCGCGAACATGTCGAGAACCTCGGGCGGCATGTCCTCAGAAATCATCACTCGTCCGCCGGCCCGTTCGATCTGTGCCTTCAACTTCTTCAGCTTCGCATTCATAAAACCTCCTGTACCGAGGCTCCCTCGGAATGCGATGGAGATCAAATCTTCTACACGGCGTGGAGTTGGCGTAGCGCGGTTGATCACAAAACCTTTTAACCACAGAGAAAAAAAACACAGAGTTTTTCTCTGTGTCCTCTGCGCCTCTGTGGTGCATGGTTTCTGAAATGCGTCATGGGATGCCGGCAAGAGGCCAGATGACGCTCCGTAGAAACGGCAGGTGAAAGACCAGAAGAATCGGGGCAAGGAGCGCAAGGAACATGACTGCGCGCGATCTCGTATCGCGCAGGACCAGGACTCCGTGAAGAAGAAAATAGAGCGTGGGAAGGCCATATCCACCGCGGGCAGGGACGCTGATCGCCATCTCGTGGAGCAGGCCTGACGCGAGGAAAGACGCGAGGATCGCCGCCTTACGCCCGGCCGACCGGTTGATCGGACGGTGGATGGCGATGACAGTCATCTCGGTGAACGCCAGATTCCAGCGGCGGCTCCAGAACTCGGCCAGCGAACGGGCGTGCAGCGGATCGCGGAAAAGGCGCTCGGCCGCCACGCCGCGCGTTCTCAACCATGCTGCCAGAAGATTCAGCAGCCCGAAGTGCAACATCAGGCTCAATCCCACGAGGAGTAGAGGCGTCGCGCAAATCCGCGCGGCGGCCGGCGATAGTGCGAGCCCGAGGACTCGCGCAATCAACAAAAGGATTGCGCCTGCGCCGAGGGCAAGCGCGCCGTCGCGAGCCAGCGTCCGCGCGCCCTCACGCGGGCGCGACCCCAGGCTGGCGAAGATCCCGGGGCGCATTCCGGGCCAGAGCGTGAACGCGACCCACTGGCCGAACGTCAACGATGTTGCACTCTCGCTCGCGACGACCCCCTTAATGGCCAGGAGCAGAGTCACGACGATCATCACCATTCGCGCTCCTGCCGGCTCGCGTTCGACGAAGTGAAGCGTGGCGAGGACTGCCATCACGGCAAGCGCCCACGCCGCGATTCGGCAGCGGGCGCGAGCCGCCGCGTAGCCAGCGCCCAGCAACGCGACGACCACCAAAGCGACGTCCCGGACCGCTGCTGCGCTCGGGGTGTAGGCCAGCAACGCGTCGGCCATGGCGTTCATCGGCCGACCATGCGCAGATTGAGAATCGTGGCGATGGCAAAGACGATCGTGATGAACGCGAATCCCGTTACGTAGACGACCTCGGCGATCTTGAAGAGCGTCCGGTTCTCCGAAAGCGCCCGGTGGAACCAGCCGAATTGAATGACGACGCGGGCCAGCCAGTAAACCGCCATGAATCCCGTGACCATCGCCGCCAGCGGCGTTCCGTTCAGGAGCTGGGAAGGCCAGCCGATTGCCAGCGCCGCGAACCAGAGGTTGGTGCCGAGGATGTAGCCGGCGTACGTCCAGAAGACGCATCGCGTGAGAGGGCGCAGGAGGGCCGTCTCCTTCCGCCAGCCGAGCAGGCGGGGGATGAGAAGACTGGTTGCGGCAATGGCCAATTGAGTGACCCCGGCGAGAACGACGGCGTACTTGAACATGTTCAAAACATAGTGCCGCCGTCTACCGAAGTCAATAGTTTTGATCGTGTTCAATTAAACGATTGACAAGCGATACCCGCGGCTCTACATTGAATTGAACACGTTCAACACTGGGAGCCAGAACATGAGAATCGTAATCGCCGGCGGCACGGGTCATCTTGGTCAACTCCTCACCACCACCTTCCACGATCGTGGTGACGACGTCGTCGTTCTCAGCCGCAATGTCGAAGCCCATGCCGTCCTCTGGGACGGCAGAACCCTCGGCCTATGGACTCGCCAGATCGACGGCGCGGACGTCGTCATCAATCTCGCCGGCCGGAGCGTCGATTGCCGCTACGACGAGCGGCGCCGCGCCGAGATCATGAGCTCGCGCATCGACTCGACGCGCGTCATCGGCGAGGCCATCGCCCTCGCTGCCCGTCCGCCGGCTACCTGGCTGCAGATGAGCACCGCCACCATCTACTCGCATCGCTTCGACGCGCCGAACGATGAGCGCAGCGGCATCATCGGCGGAGAGGAACCCGACGCACCGCCGTCGTGGAAATTCAGCATCGACGTGGCCCGGGCCTGGGAAACGGCGCTGGACGACGCCCCGGCGCCGGTCACCCGAAAAGTAACGATGCGTTCGGCGATGGTGATGGCCCTCGGCCCGGGCGGCCCCTTCGCCGCGCTTCACCGCCACGTCATGCTCGGCTGCGGCCGCCTCGGCGACGGACGCCAATATATGTCGTGGATTCACGAGCGCGACTTCGTTCGCGCCGTCGATTGGCTGATCGCGCACAAAGAGATCGACGGAGCCGTCAACCTCGCCGCTCCGGAGCCACTGCCAAACGATGAGTTCATCTCGATCCTTGGCAAGGCGTGCGGCGCACGATTCGGGATGCCGGTCCGCGGGTGGATGGTGGAAGCGGGCGCGTTCCTGATGCGCACCGAGCCGGAGTTGGTGCTGAAGAGCCGCCGCGTCGTTCCTACACGCCTGCTGGAGTCCGGCTTCACGTTCGACTATCCGCAGTGGCCGGCCGCGGCCAACGACCTTTGCGCGCGGCTGAAGGCGCCCGCGCAGGGAAGGGTCTGGTAGTCCGTCGAGGCCCTGTATCCTTCATCGGTTGGATCGGAGAGCTGAAGATCGATGGCGATCGAGCGACGAACGGTGAGTACGGCGAAAGCCGAGGAGACGCGTTCACGCATTCTCGACGCGGCGCTCACGCTGTTTCGGAAGCATGGATTCGAAAAGGCGACGATGCGCGACGTCGCCGCCGAGGCGGGTGTGGCGACGGGAGCGGCGTACTACTACTACCGGACGAAGGAAGACCTGGTCATGGCCTTCTATCTCCGCACCGACGAGGAGGCCGGTCCCGAATTCGCGAAGGTCATCGCATCGACGAAGGATTTGAAAAAACGAATCCGCGGCATCATCGAGGCGAAGTTCGAGCAGTTTGCTTCGCACCGCGTCCTGTTGACCGCGCTGCTGCGGACGGGAATGGATCCGCGCGACCGGCTCTCCCCGTTCGGCGAAGAAACCAAAGCCGTGCGCGACGACAACATCGCCTGGTACGCCCGCGCCATCGAAGGCTCCGACGTGACGATCCCGAAAGACCTCGCGCCGGAGCTGCCGCGGCTTCTCTGGCTCTACCACATGGGCCTCATCTACTACTGGATCGTCGACGACTCGCCGGGGCAGCGGAAGACGAAACGGCTGCTCGATGCGACGCTCGATCTCGTCGTGCCACTCCTTCGCGCGTCATCGCTGCCGTTCATGGGGCCGCTGCGGAAGAAGGCGATCCGGGTAACCCGCGCTGCGGACGAAGAGTGAAAACCTTTCCACCACAGAGACACTGAGAGCACAGAGTTTTTCTCTGTGTCCCCTGCGCCTCCGTGGTGCATCGGTTTTTTACTCGTACCGCAAAGCCTGAATCGGATTCAGCGCCGCCGCTTTCCTCGCTGGATAGAAGCCGAAGAAGACGCCCACTGCGCCGGAGAAGCCGATCGAGATGATCATGATCAATGGCGAGATCACGGTCTCCCAGCCTGTGAAATGGCCGAGGACCTTTGCGCCGACGAAGCCGACGAGGAGGCCGATGGCGCCACCGATCACGCCCATGACGATGCTCTCGACGAGGAACTGCGTCAGTACGTCCGAGCCGCGCGCGCCGATGGCCAGACGGATGCCGATCTCGCGCGTCCGCTCCGTCACCGAGACGAGCATGATGTTCATGATGCCGATGCCGCCGACGAGTAGCGAGATCGACGCAATGGCGGCCATCAGCATCGTCATGACGTCGGTGCTGCTCGCTGCAGCGTCGGCCAGCTCGTTCTGATTCTTCACGGTGAAATCGTCTTCATCACCCTGGGTGAGCTTGTGTGATTCGCGCACGAGAGCGCGAACCTCATCCTGTGCCGCGGGGATGTCCTGCTGCGACGCGGCGCTGGCGATGATCTGCGGAATGCGCGCCCTTCCTGACAAACGCGACGATGCCGTCGTGTAGGGCACGAGGATGACGTCATCCGAGTCTGTCCCGGCAGCGGTCTGCCCTTTCGGCGCGAGAACTCCGACGACGGTGAACGGGACTTTTCCGATCTGCACTTCCCCTCCCACCGGCTCGTTGTTGGCGAAGAGACGTTGCGCGACGGTCCGCCCGAGGACGGCGACCGTGTGTGCGCTGCGGACGTCGTCGGGGCCGAAGAATGCGCCGTCCGAGGTGGTCCAGTTGCGGATGGTCTGGTAGTCGATGTCGACACCATTGATCGACGTGCGCCAGTTTCCCGACGGCGCCACGACCTGCATCCTGGTGGCGACTACCGGCGAGATCGCGTTCACGTACTGCGCTTCGTTACGGATCTTCGTCGCGTCGTCGACGGTCAGCGTCGCGAAGGCTTGTGCGCCCTGGCTGACACCTCCCGTCGCCGATGCGCCGGGCGTGATGACGATCATGTTGGTGCCGAGGTTGTTGATCTGATCTTTGATGCGGGAGCGGGCGCCGTAGCCGACCGCCACCATGACGATGACGGCGGCCACACCGATGATGATGCCGAGCATGGTCAGCGTCGCCCGCATCTTGTTCTTGCGGATGGCCTGCAGTGCGAGCTTCACGAGTGTCATGAGTTTCATGCGGCACCTCCTGCGACGAGCGCATCCGCTGCCGGCGTGATCACCGGTGCCATGATGTCGTCGTCCTCGATCACCTCGGCGTTCGCTAGATCCTCGGTGGCATTGCGGCGATTCTTGACCGGCTCATCGCGGCGGATCCGTCCATCGCGAACCTCGACGATGCGCTTCGCGTAGACCGCGACATCCGGCTCGTGCGTGACGAGGACGATCGTAATGCCCTGCTCGTTCAATTCCTGGAACAACGCCATCACTTCGATCGACGTACGCGAGTCGAGGTTGCCGGTCGGCTCGTCCGCGAGTACGAGCGCGGGCTCGGTGACGAGCGCGCGGGCGATGGCTACGCGCTGCTGCTGACCCCCGGAGAGCTCGCTCGGCTGGTGGTTGACACGCTCGGCCAGACCGACGCGCCCGAGGGCGGCGATGGCCATCGCTTTCGTATCGCGCTTGCGGCCGCTGCGGTCGTAGAGCAGTGGCAGCTCAACGTTCTCGAGCGCACTCGTTCGCGCGAGGAGATTGAAGCCCTGGAAGACGAATCCGATCTTCTCGTTGCGGATCGCCGCAAGCTGATTCTTGTCGAGCGTCTCGACGTGCACGTCGTCGAGCAGGTAGTTGCCTGAGGTCGGCGTATCGAGACAGCCGAGAACATTCATCAGCGTCGATTTGCCCGAGCCCGACTGGCCCATCACGGCGATGAACTCGCCGCGCTGGACCGTCAGGTCGATTCCGCGAAGAGCGTGCACGGAGTTCGAGCCGCTCTCGTAGATCTTCGTGATGGCGTTCGTCTGGATGACCACGTCGTTCATCAGAAGCCTCCCTGACGTCCGCCGCCGCGCTGCTGCCCACCGCCGCTGAACGGGCTGGTGGTCGTCGGCGCGGTGGAGGTCTTCGCAGTCTCAGTGCCGCTGGTGATTCCGGCGATCACCTTCATGCCCGCCTGAATGTTGCGGCCTTCGATCTGCGTGCTAGTTCCATCGCTGATTCCGGTCCGAACCATCGTGGTCGTCACGTTGCCATCCTGGTCGAGGTAGTAGAGCGTGGCGATCGGGGGGCGTCCGCCGCCACCGCCGCCTGCGCCACGTGCAGCGCGGCGCGCGGCACGATCGGCAGCGGAGACCGTCGACGTCGCGGCATTCGATCCGGTCGCCGTCGTAGTCCTGGCTGGCTTGGCTGCCTTCTTCACGCCGAGCTCGGCGAGCTGTTCATCCGTTGGTGAGAATCGTAGCGCTGCGTTGGAGACCTTGAGCACATCAGTCGCCGACTGCGTCAGGAAATCGACGCGGGCGGTCATGCCCGGCAGCAGCTTGTTCTGCGCGTTGTCGACGGCGATGACGACGGTGTAGTTGACGACGTTATCCGCGGTCGTCGACTGCAGACGCACCTGCTGCACGGTGCCGGCGAAGGTCTGATTCGGCAGCGCCTGAACACTGAATTTCACCGACTGGCCGGCTTTGATCTGGGCGATGTCGCCCTCGCCGACCTGCGCCAGGATCTGCATGTGGGCGAGATCGTTGGCGATGAGAAAGAGCTGCGGCGCGGAAAGGCTGGCGGCGACGGTCTGCCCCTGCTGCACGTTGCGCTCGACGACGACGCCATCGATCGGCGCGTAGATCGAGGTGAACGAGAGATTCTGTTTGGCGCGGTCCATGGCCACCCGCGCGGAACGGACCTGGGCCTGAGCCACCATCATCGACGACTGGCTCTGCTCGTACAGGCTCTTGGCGATCAAGCCATCGTTGCTCAGCTCGCGGTTTCGTTTGTAATCGCGCTGCATCTGCAGGAGCTCGGCTTGCGCCTTGTCGACGTTGGCCTGCGCGTCGACGACAGCCGAACGGGCCAGCGTCGGATCGATCGTCGCCAGCAACTGCCCTTTCTTCACCACGTCGTTGTAGTCGACGAGAAGCGAGGCCACCTGTCCGGAGACCTGCGTGCCGACGCTGACGGTGGTGACGGCGCCGAGCGTTCCCGTGGCCGACACTTTCGACTGCATGTTCCCCTTCTCGATCGTGACGAAGCGGAAGGAGGTTGCGTTCTTTGCCAGCCCGTTGCGGTAAACGAGGAGGCTGATCACGGCGATGACGATGACGGCCGCAACGGCGGCGAGCGATTTCTTGTTCATGAGGATCTCCTTCATCCGGCCGGCGCGGGGAAACTGGCGGCGGAACGTTTGGGCTCTCGACTGCGATTGTCTGACTCATGAACACTCCCAACGGGCCAGGGCGGCCGGATGTTGCCCCTTTTCAGCGAGATGCACCGGGAGGTCATGAAGCGCACCCGGAGGTCATGAACCGGTCGCGGGAGGCGGACCGCAAGCGGAAAGCTCGTAGCGGGCAAGAGTGCTGATCGCGTGCCGGGCTCGGGTTTGGAGCCGTATTCGGTGCGAGGATGAGGTTGGTTTAGAAGAGAAATGTTGAATGTTAAATGTCGAATGTTGAATGTTGAATGGAATCGGCGAACCAGGTAGGCCCACGACTTTCCATTCAACATTCAACATTTCTGCTTCCAGCGACCCGACCTCGACAAGCACGCAACAAAAACGGGAGACGTCTCCGCCTCCCGTTTGGAACGACCACTGTGAAAAGAAATTACTTCTCCTGATGACGCGCCGCGCGCTCGGCCTTCAACGCCTGGAATTGCGCCTGCTGGTCGGCGTTGAGGATCGCCATCAGCTTCGGCTCCATCGTCGAGCGGAGCTGCTTCATCTGCGCGTGCTGCGACTTCGCGGTCGCCTTCAGCGAGTCGAACTGCGCAGTGTCGCCGGCTTTTCTCGCGGCATGCATCGCTTCCCGCGTCTGCTTCGACTGCTCGAAGGCCGCGCTGTTTTCCTGGCGGAAGTTCTGCTCCACCGCCTTCCACTGCTCCTTCTGCGCGTCGGTCAGGTTGAGCTTCGAGGCGAAGCCCGCACCACGATGATGATGACCGCCTCTGCCTTCATGCTTCCAGCCGCCGTCTCCGGTAGTCGTTCCGGCGATGGCGAGGGACGCGCTGAGTGCAATCGCGGTCGCTGCTGCTGCAAACCACTTTTTGTTCTTCATCGGTCTTTCTCCTTGGTTGTTCTGGCGATCGTGCCAGACGCGAATGAGGACAGTTCAGGAACGGCGTTCCTTTCCGCCGGAAGCGAAGTGCACCCCGCTGTCATGAAGTGCACGAACGCGGCACGAACGGCGAAGCGGAGTCGCTAAGATGGCTATCAGTTTGTGGGGCCACACCTTTGCAACAGACAAATCGATCGATGAGCATCGCCAGACACCAACCGACCCACCCCCGCTGGAGCCTCCAGCCGCGGGAGATCTTCCTGATCTTCCTCTTCTGGACGTCGCTGGCAGCGCTGTCGTCGGTCAATCGTCTGCTCGACCGCCCCGACCAGGGATTCCGCGTTTTCTCGCCGGCTGGACCGATCGCCGTCAGCTTCATCGAGTCGACGATCTGGGGGGGGATGACGATCCTCATCTTCTGGCTGAGCAATCGTTTCAGCCGGCAATGGCGATGGATCGTGCGCATCCCGCTGCTGTTGGCGATCGGCGTGGTGATCGCGGTCGGCGTCTATCTCGCTGTCGATCTCGCGCGCGACCTGCTCGTCATCTCGCCGCGGCCGCGCCGAGGAAGCACGCTGTCGCCGTGGCGTGAGGTGGCGCGCTTCCGCTTCCTCAATCAGTTCCTCATCTACCTCGCCGTCCTCGCCGCCGGCTTCGCACGCGAGTACTTCGTCCGCGATCAGCAGCGCGCCCGCGAGGCGATCGAGATCTCGCGGCAAACGGCAGCTCTCCAGGCTCAACTCGCCGACGCACGTCTCGACGCGCTGCGCATGCAGCTCAATCCGCACTTTCTCTTCAACACGCTCCACGCCGTGTCGGCGCTCGTCGAGCGCGATCCCGGCGGCGTGCGGCGGATGATCGCCCGCCTCAGCGAGCTGCTCCGGCACACGATGGACAGCGACGCGCCAAACGAAGTTCCGCTCCGCGACGAGCTCTCCATCCTGCAGCGCTACATCGAGATCATGGAGATCCGCTTCCAGGGACGTTTGAGCGTGACGACCGACATCGACGATGCCGCCCTCGATGCGCTCGTCCCCAATCTCGTGCTGCAACCGATCGTCGAGAACGCGCTCGAGCATGGCGCCGCCCGCGCCTCCGCCGACGGCCGCATCGAGATTGCCGCACACGTTTCGGGCGACCGCCTCGTGCTGACCGTGCGCGACAACGGCCCGGGCGTGGAGCGCAACGCCGGCGCGGGAGTGGGCCTGGCCAACACGCGCGCCCGACTCGCCCAGCTCTACGCCGACCAATCGTCCCTCTCCCTCACCTCGGCGCCCGGCGGCGGCGCCATCTCCGAGATCGCCCTTCCCTTCCACACGGCTTCCGATCTGCGCACCGAAGAGTTTCGCTATGACGACTGAGAGTGAAAAAACGCTGCGCGTCCTCATCGCCGACGACGAGCTCCTGGCCCGCCAGCGCATCGAAGACCTGCTCGCGAAAGAGCACGGCGTGGAGATCGTCGGAACCGCATCGACCGGCACCGAGGCGGTGGAGAAGGTGCGCGAGTTGAAGCCGGATCTGCTTTTTCTCGACGTCCAGATGCCCGGCCTGACCGGCCTGCAGGTCGCCGAAACGATCGGCGCCGAGTCGATGCCCGCCACGATCTTCGTCACCGCCTTCGATCAATTCGCACTGAAAGCCTTCGAAGTCGCAGCCACCGACTACCTCGTCAAACCCTTCGACGACGAGCGCTTCGCACATGCCCTCAAACGTGCGAGAAAGACGATCGAGCTCGAAGAAGTCCAGAAGATGACGAAACGCCTGTTGTCGTTGCTGCACGTCCCCGAGGGGTCTTCTCCGGCTAGGCCCGATACGTCGCCCAAACCGAAATACCTCGAACGCATCACCGTCGAAATGCGCGGCCAGCTCCGCGTGGTCCCCGTCTCGAAAGTCGACTACGTCAGCGCCAGCGGCCCCTACGCCGAGCTCCACGTCGGAGACCGCACGTTTGCAGTCCGCGAACGCATGCAAACCCTCGAGGAGCAACTCGACCCCGCGGTCTTCTTCCGCATCCACCGCTCCGCCATCGTCCGCCTCGACCGCATCGACACCCTCCTCCGCGCCTCCGGCGGCGACTACGCCGTCCGCCTCAAAGACGGAACAGAGCTGAGCCTCAGCCGCAATCGAAGGGAGGAGTTGGAGCGAAGGTTGGGGGTGGGGTGAATGCGCGGCGCGGTAGGCGCCGTTTGGCGGTAACCCCTGATCGATCAGCGCCGTCCCCGATCTCGCGCTTCGAGCGCCTCGGCAGTCGAGATCGGATTGCGGAGCTCCGCCCTGAGAAGCAATCGGGCGAACGCCCTGCGGCTCGCAGGATCGTCGACGAGCCGGCGCCCACGCTGCGCCTCAGCGAGTGCGGCTCGACGGACGAACGAGCTGCGCGCCTCGCCCACTATGCGCGCCGCTGCGTTGATGAGCCGGAGGTCGCTTTCCGACACCGAGATGAGAACCTTGCGCACGGCGGACAGCATATCGAACGGATATCCGGAATGAACAGAGAACACTGCCGCTACGACGTCAACTATGCCGACGCACTACGCTCGATCGTCGATCTCGACGTCTGCGCGGTGAGTGTTGGGCACGCTCGTCGTACCTGCGGTCAACCAAGGATCAAGTGTCTGTGCGCCCTCAGATTGCATTTTCGACGGTCACGACAACCTACTCTCCAACTGGTTCTTCCTCTCCCGCCAGTCCGGCATCACACGAGCGAGCAGACGGTCGAACTTTGGCGAATGAGACGGCACGATCAGGTGGCAGAGTTCGTGGGTAATGACGTAGTCGATGCATGCGCGGGACGCGCGGATCAGATCGGCATTGAGTGTGATGCGTCCGCGCGACGAGCAACTCCCCCACCTCTTCGTTAGCTTTCGAATCGACAGCTGAGCTCCTCTGGCGTCACGGAACGCCGGATGACGCGCGCATTCCTTGAACCGTTCGTTCAGATACCGTCGGGCGCGCGCGCGGTACCACGCTTGGAGTAGCTCCCGTTTTGCTTCCATTGAACTTGGCGTTCCCGTCGAGATGCGAATCTCGCCAGATTCGAATCGAACGGATTCTTCATCGCGCGTGCGGACGACTCTCAGGCGATACCGGCGGCCGAGGTACAGGTGGCTCTCGCCGCTGACAAAACGGCGTGGGGGGGTGCGGGGCAGGAATGAGGAGAAGTATTGGAGCTGCCGGTAAATCCAGCGACTCCTTCTGCGAACCGCATTTTCGATCGTCTCGGGCTTCGCGTGCTGGGGGGCCCGTACGATAACGGTCAGATCCGGATGGACTTCGATCGCCAGACGCTTTCGCGGCACGAACGTGAGCGTGTATTCAATCGTTGCGATACCGCTCACGAGTGCTTTCTGACCGCGAGGCGCCATTTCAGGGTCTCGCTGCCGCGATGGAATCCACGATAGTGCGCGAGCACTGCTCGATGGCGTCCCATTGCTTCTCCAGCTTGTGTTCGTTGCAGAAGGAGTAGAAGGCGTCGTCGATGTTCTTGTACATCTGATTCTTGACGTCGTCTTTTCGGATCCAGTCGACGCAACGTTCGCGATCGATGGCATTCTCGACATCCAACGCAAGGAGTGCGACCGCGTCCTTGTCGTCGAAGCCGACACCACCCGCCCACTCCTGCAGCACGCGATAGTACGAACGCGCGGCGTCACGTGCATGAAGCATCGGCGGAACATCAGCACGCCCGCCGCTGCTCACCTCATTGCTAACGGTCTGGACGCGCCGGAGGTATTCGTAAGCACCGCCAATCTGGGCCAGCGCACCCTGGCGAAATTCATCGATCACGCTCTGTAGCATCTCCGAGAACTTCTTGTAGAGCACCGGATCAGCGTCCCTGAGATCGATTTCAATCCGCTTACGCGTCTGGCTGGCCACGAGATCAGCCTGAGCCGCCGGTTCCATGTCGCCGAGCAACTCGTCGCGTTTGACTTGGTCGAGCATGTCAAAGGGGGCAAGCGTCAACTTCCTGACGTCGATCGCGCTCACGTACTCGCTGAGCAGCTTCCGGATCTGGGGCTCCAGCACTTTGAAGTCCACAGTCTCCTGGTAGCGCAGATTCGTTGCCGCGCGGAGTTTCACGAATCGATTGAGGTCGTACAAATAGCGTTCGATCGTTTCTGCCTCGACTTCCTCGTGAAAGCGCGGAGTCGTCAGTGCCAGGTGAAGCGCCTTTTGGAACGCGCGGAGCGAATCGCCGAACTCGTCCCGGATCTCTTTGTTACCGAGGTAACATTCGATCGTCTCGGAGTCGTGGGTGCGATCCCACAGTCCGCCAAACAATCCGATCAGATCTCCATACGTCTGTTTGACGCGACCGAACACGGTCTTAATATCGAGCACTGCCCCCTCGATATCCGAGAAATCAAACCCTTCCAGCGCGAGGTATTTGTTGAGCGCCTTGTCGAGCCGGCCGAGGTTCGCCATGTAGTCGACGATGACACCGTACTCCTTCCCGTCATACAGTCGGTTCACGCGCGCGATCGCTTGCAAGAGCGTGTGATCGCTCAGCGAACGGGCGATATACATGGAGGTTGCGCGGGGAGCGTCGAAGCCGGTGAGGAGCTTGCTGACCACGATCAGAATATCGATCTGGTCGGTGTCCTTGAATCGCTCGATGATCCGCTCGTTGTACTGCTCCTCGTCACCCCAAGCTTCCATCATCTGCGACCAGAACGCGTTCACCTTCGGACTTCCAGACTCCTCGGGCTCGTCTTCGTTCTCCCGCTCCTGCGGCGCGGAGATGATGACCTCGCAGGTTATCGGTTCGCCGCCAGTCTCCCCATCCACCTCGGCAAGCTTGCGCAGGATCTCGCGATACTGGATCGCCGTTTCCTTCCGCGGTGCTACCAGCATGGCCTTGAAGCCAGTTCCCTTCCAGTTCCGCTTGAAGTCTTCGTAGACATCCCAGGCCACTACGCGCACGAATGGATCAATCTGCGGGAGGACGTCAGCGCGACTCCACCGTTTCTTCAGATCTACCTTCTGTTCCGCGGTCAGTGACTTCGCCAGACGCTCGAACCAGAGGTCAAGTGGATCCTTGTTCACCTGCTGTTCGACGAGCCGCCCGTCGTACAGCAGCGGCACGACCGCGCCATCTTCCGTTGCCGTGCGAATGCTGTAGACGTCCACCGAGCCACCGAACTTCGCGAAGGTGTTTTTCTCACGCTTCAGCAACGGCGTACCCGTGAACGCGAAGTAGCAGGCCTTCGGAAAGACGAGGTCGACTTTCGTCTTGAGGTTGCCGTGCTGCGTGCGGTGGCCTTCATCGACGAAGACGAAGATGTTGCCGGAATCGAGACGAAGCCGCTCGCCGGTCACTGCAGCGGCGAACTTGTTGATGACGGTCGTGATGACGCGCGACTTCGGTTCCTGAAGCAGTGCCCGGAGAACCTTGCCCGAGGTGGCGCGGACTACCTCCGCCCCACTGTGACGGAAGGTCTTCCCGATCTGCTTGTCGAGATCGATACGGTCCGTGACCAGGACGATGCGCTCGTTGATGATGGTCTTGTCTTCGACGATCGCCTTCGCCAGCATCACCATCGTCAGCGACTTGCCGCTCCCTTGGGTATGCGCGACGACGCCGCCTGTCCGCTTGCCATCGGCGTCGACCACACGAAGGCGGGCCAGCGCGTTCTCGACAGCACGCACTTGCTGGTAGCGTGCGATTTTCTTCTCGCCGGCGTCGAAGAGCACATAGCGGCGCGCCATCAGCAACAACCGCTCAGGACGAAGCACGTCGAAGAGCAGCAGGTCCTGCTTCGACGGCTCGCGCGTCTCTGGTTTCAGCCCAAGGTATCGGTCGCGAATGCGGCCGAAGTCGGTGAACACCGCGGTTGCCTGTTCCTCGGTGAGCGGGCGGCGGATGAGCCCGCGCAACGACGCGTCGATGGCTGGATCGTTTGTCCGCCAGAGGTTCCAGAACTTTCGCGGCGTCGCCGTCGTGGCGTAGAGCGCCTTCTGGCCGTTGATAGCGGCAACGACCTGAACCGACTTGAAGAGGTCGGGGAGTCCGTCGTTGCGCTGATATTCGAGGATGTCTCTGACGCCCGAGTCAATCGGTACGTCGCGTCGCTTGCACTCGATCACGACGAGCGGGATGCCGTTGACGAAGAGCACCAGGTCGGGGCGATGGAGATCGCGGCGGCCGGCGCGGACGACAGGAAACTCTGCGACGATGTGAAAGACATTGTTCGACGGTGTGTTCCAGTCGATGTAGCGGAGCGAGAAGGCCTTGGTGTGGCCATCGATAGTCTCATCGAAACTCTCGCCGAGGGCCAGCAGGTCGTACGCATCCTCGGCCGCGGCGACGCGGCCGCCCGAGAGTCCGATGTCCTTCAGCTTCTGAATCGCCTTCTCGATCGAGGCTGCACTAAAGGCGCGCTGATGGCCTTTGAACGTGATCTGGTTGATGCGGGTGAGTTGAGCGCGCAGCACTGGTTCCAACAAAACCGTCGACGTCCGTCCGCCACGCAGTTCGGCCACCCTCGCAGCGGGAAGGTATTCATAGCCGAGCTTCTGCAACAGCACGATGGCCGGGAGCTGCGACTGCAGCACCTCGTTGTCGTCGAAATCGAATTCGGGAATGTCCATGATCGCGTTCACTCGGTTGTGGCGAGACGAACTTCGCCGGTCAGGAGCTTGTGCATTACCGCGCGTTTCTGCTTTTCGAGTAGTTCGCGCTGGCGTTCGAGGAGGGAGATCTCGCGATCGAGGAGATCAAGGAGATCGGCAATGCGCTGCTGCTCGGTGAGCGGAGGCAGAGGCAGCTTCAGTGCCGCGAGATCGTTGTAGTAGACGCGAACACGCACGCCGCCGTTTCCGGCAGCCTCCATGAAATGTTTCCAAGGGTGGCTGCGCCGGTAGTGATCGAGGAACCGCCCGTCCAGTTTTCCAGGAATCGCTTCGAAGACGACATAGTCCGGACTGACGAGTACATGATGGTTTCCCGGCCATCGGGCGATCGATCCGATGTTGATACGCATCGGGTTGTACGCGAATGCACCAGGTGGAAGGATCTTGTACCGATCGAGGTCCGTGCCAATCGTTTGCCCCCGCATCGGACTGACACCGTCAGATTTGCTGATTCCCATGACGAACGATTCGTCCAGGCCTTGGGCATTGCGATCGCGAATCTCTCGAGTGACGGCCCGAAGTTTGACCGTCGGCCATGGATCGAGAAGGTTATTGGGTCGCGCTCGCCCCGTCAGCAGGCGCTGCATGAGAGCGGTTCTTAGCTGCCTTTTTGCTGCGATCGTCGTCTCGACCAGGTCTGTGCTACGCCTCCACCCATCAATGACCGAGACAATGCGGATCTGCTCTTTTGCACCCGGGAGTGGCGAGACTTGGTTAGCGATGTCGGACTTTCGAACATGGACGAGGGATTTCTTGAATCCGTGAGCGCGCTGCTCGATTCGCTCGGTAACGTGTTGTAGCAAAGCGTATAGCCAACGCTTGTCAACCCCGGAGCGTGGTCGAACGCGATAGATGTGCTGATTCAGTACGCCTCGCGGTCCGTTCCAGATTGTCGGTCCGAACGAGACACCTCTCACGCCAGCCCACGCAAAAAGCAAGTCTCCCGGCTCGACGATCCAATCGGCATCGGGATTGCCGTCGAAGTGATTGAACGTCCGCGAACCATTGAGATTCTGGATTCGGATTATCGGTAGTCCGGAAGACGACCAATCCTTGGGTCCAAATCCTGTTCCGCTGCTGAAATCGCAAAGTTCTCCGACAGTCGTTCGCGGCCAGTCACCTCGCGCCCTCATACAACGAGTTCCTTCAAGAAACCATCGATTCGCGCGCGAACTTCGCGCAGCTCATCCTCCAAAGTGACGATCTCTTTCTGGGTTGAAGCGATGTCCACGATTTCTAGCTCTTCGAAAGTTTCTACATACCGCGAGATATTGAGGTTGTAATCGTTCTCCGCGATCTGTTCCGGTGTGGCGGTCGACGAGTACTTCCCATCAGCTCTTCGTTCGAGAAAGGTCGCCACGATCTTTTCGATCTGTTCGTCGCCAAGCGCGTTCTGGTTCTTGACCGGGACGAACTCACGGCTGGCATCAATGAACAGGACTCCCCTTCTTTCAGCAAGAGCGCCCCCTGCCTCGCGGCGGCGATCAAAAATGAGGATCGCGGCGGGGATGCCCGTGCCGAAAAAGAGGTTCTCGGGCAGGCCGACGACGGCATCGAGGAGGTTCTCCTCGATCAACGCCTTGCGGATCTTTCCTTCGCCGCCGCCTCGGAACAGCACGCCGTGCGGGACGATCACACCGACGCGGCCCGAGCGCGGCAGCGCCGTCTCGATCATGTGCAGGATGAAAGCGTAGTCGCCCTTGCTCTTTGGGGGCACGCCGCGAAGGAATCGCTTGTGCGGATCGCCGGGCGCTTTGTCCTGTCCCCACTTGTCGAGGCTGAACGGCGGGTTGGCCACCACGACGTCAAATTTCATCAGCGAGTCGCCGTCGAGGATCTGCGGATCGCCGATCGTGTCGCCCCAACGTACGTCGGCGCTGTCTTTGTCGTGAAGGAAGAGGTTCATCCGCCCGAGGGCCCAGGTGGTGCCGTTCGATTCCTGGCCGTAGAGTGAGTAGTCGCGAGCCCGTGACGGATCGGCGGCGCCCACCTCATCGGCCGCGCGGATGAGCAGTGAGCAGGAGCCGCAGGTCGGATCGCAGATGCGGTCTCCCGGTTTTGGCGCGACCAGCTTCGCCAGAAGCTTCGAGACGCTCGTCGGTGTGTAGAACTCGCCGCCCTTCTTTCCCGAGTCGGCGGCGAAACGCTCGATAAGAAACATGTAGGCGTTGCCGATGATGTCTTCATTGATGACCGACGGCCGCAGATCGAGGCGCTCATCGGCAAAGTCTTCCAGGACGTGCTTGAGCCGGCGGTTGCGGTCCTTCGTGCTGCCGAGGTTGTCGCTGTTAAAGCTGATCTTGCGGAAGACGCCTTCGAGCTTAGGGTGGTTGTCTTCTTCGATCCTCGCCAGCGCGATGTCGATCAGCTCGCCGATGTTGTCGGCGCTTCTCCGTTCGTAGAGATACTCGAAGGTGCACTCGTCGTCGAGGACGAAGCGCTCGCGTTTGAGCTGACGGGTCACCATCTCCGCGTCGCCGGGATACTTTTTCTCCAGCTTCTCGCGGTGATCGCGCCAGACGTCGGAGATGTACTTCACGAAGAGCATGACGAGGACGTAGTTCTTGTAGTCGCTGGGATCGACGACTCCTCGGAACGTGTCGCAAGCTTTCCAGATGATTCCGTTGATTTCTTCCTGGGTCGGGGGCATTGGCGTTCTCCTATATCGTCGTGACGCGCAGCAGCGCATCTTCGACGGTCTGTTGCCGCAGTGTTTCGATCCGCGCGAGAAGATCGCGCTCGCGGTGACG
Source organism: Thermoanaerobaculia bacterium (assembly GCA_034664845.1). Taxonomy (GTDB): domain Bacteria; phylum Acidobacteriota; class Thermoanaerobaculia; order Gp7-AA8; family Gp7-AA8; genus JADGNZ01. The sequence goes on from JAXDGW010000015.1 coordinate 31,343, forward strand.
CAGCCCAGCGACCTCACCGATCGCGCGCTGGGTGAGGAGCTGGGGAAGCGGAATCTCAATCTCCGCGATCTCAGCTTTTCTAAGAAACGGCATGCTGCCGGCGTTCTCTCGCCGCCGCAGCTCGCGCTGCGTCCGCGGAAGCGCGAAGTACCATGCGAGGTAGCGGGAATCGACGCGCGCGTGATCGACGCGCAGAATGAACACGCTCCCAGCCGCGAAGGTCGGACCGGGAAGGCGTTCGATCACTGCAGCGCCGTAGCGGCTGCGGGTTAGAAAGAGAAGATCGCCTTCCTGTACGAAGTAGGGCTGGGGATCCAAATCGGGCGTCGCATGTACCAGCGACGATGGATTCAGCCGGAACGAGCCGTCGATATCCCTCGCCGTAACAGCCCAGTGCGAGCCCGCAGGATCGGAGATCAATGCACCTTGGAGCGGGTAACCGCTGGCGATCTCTGCGATATCTCCTAGTCTTGCTCTCATGAATCGTCCCGACGCTGGTCAGGATGCGCTCATGAAGATCGAATGTCAATAGTCAAGTACTATCAATTAAAACATGTGAGTATGTAAGTAGCAGGCTACTATTATCTTCATAGACATGGATCCCACGTTGCTCAAACAAACTAGACAACGGAGGCGCAGTTTTATATAGTTTTGGATGCGCGTTATGCCGTTGAATTCCTTTCAGGCCGGGCAAATCCTAGAGCCCATTCCTCCGGCGCTCCTGGCGCAGCTGACGGCCATCTATCAGTTTCGCGGGAAGCAGGAACTGTATGAACGACAGGCGCCGGAGGTGCTCGCCAGCCTTCAGCGGAATGCCACATTCGAGAGCACGGAATCATCCAATCGCATCGAAGGTGTGATTGCCTCTCCAGCACGAGTTCGAGAGATCGTCGGACTCGGCGCCGCCCCGGTGACCAGGTCGGAGGCAGAAATTGCCGGGTATCGAGACGTACTGGCGACGATTCATGCTTCGTATCCGCACATGACCGTGAGACCGAACACGATTCTGCAGATGCATCGCGACCTCTATCGCTTGGCAGGAGTAGCCGGAGGCGAATGGAAGAATGTCGACAATAGGATCGAGGCCACGCTGCCGGACGGAACGCGCGAAGTGATCTTCCGCCCCGTCGCCGCGTTTCTAACGCGAGAGGCGATGGAGGATCTCTGCCGCGGCTTCCAGAATGCTCGCGACACACACGCGAACGACGAGTTGATCCTTCTTGCCGCACTGGTACTCGATTTCCTCTGCATCCATCCCTTCCTCGATGGAAACGGTCGAATCGCGCGACTGCTCACAACGCTGACGCTGTATCAAGCCGGGTTCACCGTCCCTCGCTATGTGAGTGTCGAACGAATCATCGAGCAGACGCGCGAGTCGTACTACGCGAGCCTGCGGTCGTCTTCCGAGGGCTGGCATTCCGGTCGGCACTCGATCCAGCCATGGTTGGAGTACTTTCTGGGAGTTATTCTCGCCGCGTACCGAGAACTCGATGAGCGCCTCGGCACCACTTCGGTTCCCACGAAGAGCGCTCGCGTAACGCTGGCCATTAACCAACTCCCCGATCAGTTCACAGTGGCCGAAGTCGAGCGAGCTTGTCCGGGAGTCAGCCAGGCAACGATTAAACTAGCAATGAAATCCCTGCGCCTCGCCGGGCGTATCGAAGTCATCCGCCGCGGCCGGCACGCGATTTGGCGAAAGCACACACCAACGAGTGGCCCGCGGAGTACGTAGACCCGGCACGTTCGCTCATCTTGCTGTCAACAATAGGCGCTCGCCGAGATCTCCTGACGCTGTCGCTCGGCGCAAGAACTTCTTCGCGAAGATCCTCTTCGTCCCCAATCGGCCGCTAAACTTCAGACACCACAAGACAACAAAAAACGCCGACCTCTCGGATCGGCGTTGGATTGGAATCGATTTTGGTGGAGCCGAACGGGATCGAACCGTCGACCTCCTGAATGCCATTCAGGCGCTCTCCCAATTGAGCTACGGCCCCACGATGGTGCTTGATGCTGGGAAGCACGGGAACTAACGCGGCGGGGGCGTCAAAATTTCCGTGGCGGGCGATTCTAGCCGAGGGGTGTGGGAACATCAATTGCGAGGACCCGATGGCTTGAATCGGATCACGCGCGCACTGCGGCATCGCAACTACCGGCTCTTCTTCGGCGGGCAGAGCGTCTCGCTCATCGGGACGTGGGTTACGCGCATCGCCACGAGCTGGCTCGTCTATCGCCTGACGGGATCGGCGTTTCTCCTTGGCGTCGTCGGATTCTGCAGCCAGATTCCGCTGCTCATCCTCGCGCCGATCGCGGGCGTGCTGGTCGATCGGTGGGACCGGCATCGCATCCTCGTCATCACGCAAATCCTCTCGGCGCTGCAGTCGGCGGTGCTGGCTGTGCTGGCGCTGACGCATGTGATTACGGTGGCCGAGGTGATCGTGCTGCAGTTGGTGCAGGGGGTGATCAATTCGTTCGATACGCCGGCGCGGCAGAGCTTCGTGGTGGAGATGGTGGCAGACCGTGAGGATCTGCCGAACGCGATCGCGCTCAACTCGTCGATGATCAACGCCTCGCGCATCATCGGACCGTCGATCGGAGGGCTGCTGATTGCGACACTTGGCGAGGGATGGTGTTTCGGCGTCGACGCGATCTCGTACATCGCCGTGATCATTTCGCTGCTGCTGATGCGGCTCACGCCCACGCGGCGCGCGCGCGTCGACACGCGCATGATCGAAGAGCTGCGGACCGGTTGGAGATACGTGGCCGGTTTTGCACCCGTTCGCGCGTTGCTGCTGATCGTCGCACTGGCCGCGGTGACGGCGATGCCGTACGCGACGCTGATGCCGGTCATCGCGTCGAAGGTGCTGCACGGCGGGCCGCACACGCTGGGCATTTTGATGACGGCGTCCGGTATCGGCGCGCTGGCGGGAACGATCTATCTCGCCTCACGTCACTCCGTCGTCGGCCTCGGCAAGGTCATCGTCGCCGCGAACGCCGCCCTCAGCCTCGGCCTGATCGCGTTCTCGTTTTCGCGCACGCTCTGGCTCTGCGCGATTCTGCTGCCGGTCGTCGGCGCCGGGATGATGGTGCAGGCGGCGGCGGTGAACACGATTTTGCAGACCGTGGTCGATGAGCATCTGCGCGGACGGGTGATGGCGTTTTACTCCGTGGCCATCATGGGGATGCAGCCGATCGGGAGCCTGCTGTCGGGCATGGTGGCGGAGCGCATCGGCGCGGAGAGGACGATCTTCTGCGGAGCGCTGATCTGTCTCATCGGCGGCGTCTGGTTCGGAATGCGGCGCGCCATGCTGGCCGAGCACATTAGGCCGATCTACATCGAGCGCGGGATCCTGCCGTGGGACGACGGAGAGCTGGCGCCTGCGGTGCTGGAGGAGTGAGGCCGTCTCGGCCGCGGGCGCACGGGCGTCCTCGCCCGGGTGCTTTCCTGGCAACCGTTGCTGGTTCGCGCTAGAAACCACCGGGGCGAGGACGCCCCGGTGGCCGAAGGCGAGACGCCTGCACTCCTTAGAACGTCGCAGCCAGAGCGTTGAGTCGTTCGGTCCAGAAGGCGCGGGCGCGATCGGCGTCGGCTTTCGTGGCCAGCTTGCGATGTTCGAGGGCTACCTGGCTTTTCGACTCGCCTTTTGCGAGGAAGCCGGCGTCGATTGGGGAGCCGTCTTCCAGGCGCAGGCGGATCGATTTGTTCGGCGTCGAGCCGCGGACCGTGACCTTCACTCCGGTCAGCCACTTCGCACGCTGACGCGCATTGCTGAAGGCGGCGTAGAGCTTCGCCAGCGGAACGTTGATCGTCTTGCTCTTGCTCACCGACCAGTCGCCGCTGCGCATCTGGCCGTGCGCGCGCAGGCCGCGGATGCGCTCGTAGCCGACGGCGACCATCTGCGTCCACCAGCTCGGCGTTTTGTACTTCTCGCGGACGTACGCCACCAACTCGGGATGCGACATCTCTTTTCCGCCGGCTTTGTCGAGGACGAAGACCCATTTGGACCAATCGCATCCTGTGGCTTTTTTCACCGACTCGTCGCTGAGGCGGGCCAGTGCTGCGTAGTCGGGAGTCGGTTCAGGCGTCGCTTGTTTCTTGACGAGATGAAGGCGGGCGGTGGTGTAAGACTCGCCGGTCTTCTGCATGCGCGTACGAACGACGCGCTTGAAGTCTTTTTGCTGGGGCATCGCGAAAATCTCCTTCGTTCACGTTCGCGAGCATCGCTCCCAGCAGCGAAGCCCTCGAACGAAGGGTTCGCAAGTACCCAACCCGGGAGTCTGCCCCCCTTTGCCTCCGCATCGGGCCTTCGCTGGGGAAGGTCTCAGGAGGTTTGGCGCGAGTCGTCGCCGGGTCGAATTGTAGCAAACGTTACTCAGAGAAGACAGCGAGCGTCAGTGGCGATGCCGCGTTTGGACTGCTCCTATTCCATTCTCTTCCATATCGCGAATAGAGGGGTCACACCGAAGAGCGGCAATCTGCGCAGCACTCAACTTCTCAACAAAAAAACCATCCGCAAAGTCGAATAGCTCTCCCTGAAAGCCGTACTTTGCCTCCAACGCAGCGAACGTTGTCGCGTTGGAGCCCGGCTGAACACTGACGAGCCACCCGGCCGCTCTGGGAAACGTACGATTTAGCGGCGCAGGAGCGGAGCAAAGGGGGCTGCCGTAGTCCTCGTTGACAGATGAAATCCCGCTGCCGAGGACGAATGTGGCGGCGCCATTGCTGCTCTGGATGGTCGACGCGTACGCATAGATGCCACCGTAGCCGGCATTCAGCGTCACCGTCGTCTTCGCCCGCGGCGCGACCTTGAGCTCGGCGAATAAATCGAATTGCGTAAGACTCGATGGTGGCAGAGCTAGAGCCGTCCTGGCGATCGAGCTCCCAGTTTCATCAAAAAACTCGATGTTCACATCCATAGGAAACGACCATGGATTGGCCATGCCCAGGTTTGTGCGCCGGTCGCCAAGGCCGGTCAACCCCGCCATTGTGTGCGATCCCGTTAGGGCATCGAGCGGCACGGCCGGAATGCTTTGACCGCTTTGGCCGGTCGCTGCAGTGTTGTAGACGTAGGCTCGGGCGACGATCAGCGCTCCTTCAGGGCCAATGACGCGCAGCAGGCCGCTGGCGCGGGAAAGATTGAACGTTGATAAAACGACATCCTCGATTGTGGCGGTAGCGAAAGGTGCCAGCTTCAAGGCGGCCGTCATCGTTGTTCCGCCCGACGGAAAGAATCTCAATGTGACGACGACCGGATCGACGCCCTTCTCGTTGGTCACGATGAGGTCCGTGCGCCAATCGGACCCCATGACTCCGGGAACCCGAGAAATGACTGGCACGACGAGATCGCGTCCGGAAAGGTCTGCTCCAAACAAAGACGCAGCCACGAGAAAAAGGAGAGCGATGAGAACAACGAGGCGTGCGGACATCTCTAAATCTTACGTTATTGCGGCAGCGTCACCACAAACGTCGCCCCCCTCCCCGGCTCGCTCTCCACTTCGATGTTTCCGCGGTGCTGGAGGATGAGGTGCTTGGTGATGGCGAGGCCGAGGCCGGTGCCGGCGATCTCCTGGGAGCGGCTTTTGTCGACGCGGTAGAAGCGGCGGAAGATCCGGTCGCGCTCCTCGGGGGGGATGCCTTCGCCGTGATCGGTGATGCGGACGATGCCGCTGTCGCTGGTCGAGCCAACGACGAGGTCGATCGACGTTCCTTCTCCCCCGTACTTGATTGCGTTGTCGAGAAGATTGGCGATGGCTTGCTGGATGCGCATGGCGTCGCCGTGAACGCGTGCGCCGTCGCCGGTGACTTCGAATCGCAGGTTCTTTTGTGACGCGCGATCGCGAAAGTCTTCGCAGAGATCTTCGACCAGGCGGCGGAGGTCGATCTCGGCGCGCTCCAGACTGAGGTCGCCGGCTTCGATGTGGCTGAGCTCGGAGAGGTCCTGCGCCAATCGCTCGAGACGCGCCAGCTGCCGCGTCATGATGCGGCGGAGTTGTCCTTCCTGCTCGTCGGTGAGGTGCGCGCGGTCGTATTCGAACGTCTCGACGGCCGACTTTAGTGCTGCCAGCGGCGTGCGAACCTCGTGCGAAAAATCGGCGATGAACTCGCGGCGCAGTTCTTCGAGGCGCTCGACGCGGGTGACGTCGATGAAGAGCGCCACGGCGGCGAGGTCGTGCGACGGCAGCGGAAAGGCGCGCATCTCGATCGTCCTCTCTTCGATACCGCTGCGTATGGAGAAGCGGCTAGCGGAATCGGCGGGAGACGTGGTCTGTCCGAGGGCGCGATCGCAACCGGAAAGGATGGCTTCGTTGCGGAGAACGGCGGAGAGCGGCTGTCCGACGAAACCGGACTGCAGGTTGAACATCGCCGCGAACCGGCGGTTGGCGAGAACGACGCGGCGCTCCCGGTCGATGGCCAGCACGCCCTCGCCCATGCCGTTCATGATCTGTTGGAGCAGCGCGTTCTGGAACTCCGATGCGGCGAGGCGTCGGGCCAGGTCCGAACGCGAGCGGTAGAAGCGCGAGGCGATCTCGTCGAGCGTTCCAAACGAATCGACATCGAGCGATGCCGAGGCCTCGGCATCCGGACGACCGAGGCGATCGGAGAGGCGGCGGATGTCAGCGCGCGTTCGCGACCAGAGCGTGCCGAATACGATGGCGCAGGCGATGGCGGCGAGAGAGATTAGTGCGAGGGGGAGCATGTTTGTGTGCGGCGCGTTTCGCATTCTCGCAAAGAATCGCTGTCATCCTGAGACCGCCGTAGGACACGAAGTGCCGGAGGACGTCGAAGGACCCCCCGCGCTTTCTGCCTGGTTTGTTTGCCACCGCCCGACCCTGCACAAGATCGGGGGGTCCCTCGACCGTCCTTCGGCACTTCGTGTCCTTCGGCGGCTCAGGATGACAGCGTGGTTGGCGGCGGATCGTAGCGGTACCCGAACCCCACCACCGTCGTGATTCGCTCCGTTCCGATTTTTTTTCGCAGGTTGCGGATGTGCGCGTCAACCGTCCTCGTCTCCACGTCGTCGCTCATCTGCCAGACCTCGGAGAGGATGCGGTCGCGCGAGATCACCGAGCCGCGGTTGCGGATCAGAAGGAGCAGCAACTCCATCTCTTTTTTGGCCAGCTTCACTTCCTGGGCGCGGTGGTAGACGCGGAAGGCTTTCTCATCGATGCGCAGCTCGCCGTCGTCGTAGCCGGAGGCGCCGGCCGGCGCGGACTGCGTGCGTCGCAGGATCGCCGCGACGCGCGCGACCAGCTCGCGGTTGCTGAATGGCTTGACGAGATAGTCGTCGGCGCCGAGCTCGAGGCCGGTGACGCGGTCGCGTTCGGAGCCGCGGGCGGTCAGCATCAGAATAGGGATTGACTTCGTCGATGGCTCGCGCCGCAATTCGCGGCAGATCGTCAGGCCGTCGACGTCGGGAAGGTTGAGATCGAGAATCACGAAGTCGAAGCCGCCGGCCTGAACGCTTACCAGCCCTTCGTGTCCATCGGCAAAATGAGCGACGCGATAGTTTTCGCGCTCCAGATTCAGACGAACCGTAAAGGCGATGTCGGCGTCGTCTTCGATCAGCGCGATTTTGATCATTCGCCCGCCGCAATGGTCGACGTGTGCTTGATCATCTTTCCTTCGACGAGGTAGACCACCATCTCGCAGATGTTCGTCGCGCCGTCAGCCATGCGCTCGAAGTACTTGCCGATGAAGGTCAGGCGGATAGCCGACGAGATGTTGCGGGGATCTTCAAGCATGTAGGTCAGGAGGCTGCGGAATGAGCTCTCGGTCAGCGCGTCGACGTTGTCGTCCTGCGTGATGACGCGCCGGGCAAGCTCGGCATCGCCGCGAACGAAGGAGTTGAGAGCGTCGCGCACCATGGCCTGGGCATCGTAGGCGAGTTGAGGAAGAGAGACGAGCGGACGAAGGAGCGGCTCGCGATTGAGCTCGATGGCGCGCTCGCAGACGTCCTGGGCCAGATCGGCGATCCGCTCTAACTCAGGCGTGATCTTCATGATGGTTGCGACGAAGCGGAGGTCGCTCGCAGCCGGCTGCATTTTGGCGATGAGCTCGATGGTCTTTTGATCGATGGCGACTTCCATCCGGTCGATCTCATCATCATTCGCGATGACCTCCTCGGCCAGCGCAGAGTCGCGCTCGAGCAGCGCCTTGATCGAGCGCGCCATCGCATCCTCGACCATGCCTCCCATGCGCAGGAGGAGGTGTTTCAAGTCGTCGATGTCTTTGTCGAAATGTCGATGCATGATTTGCCTTCGGCGTTGGGTTATTGCGCTTCGCGCGTTGTCGGTTGTCGGTTGGTTGCGCTTCGCGCGTTGGGTTATTGCGCCTTCGGCGCGTTGTCGGTTGTCGGTGAAATGCGCTTCGCGCGTTGTCGATTTTCTGGATGCTCGCGAGTTCGTTGCAGGTTTCTAACGCGCGAAGCGCAATCAACCGACAACCGACAACGCGCGAAGCGCATCATCCAAACCTTCCCGTCACATAATCCTCGGTCATCTTCTGCTGCGGGTTCATGAAGATCTCGTTCGTCTCGGCGTACTCGATGATCCTTCCCAGCATGAAAAACGCGGTGCGGTCGCTCACGCGCGCGGCCTGCTGCATGTTGTGCGTGACGATGACGATCGTGTAGTTGTTCTTGAGCTCGTAGATCAGCTCTTCGATCTTCGATGTGGCGATCGGATCGAGCGCGGAGGCCGGCTCGTCCATCAGCACGACATCGGGATCGACAGCGAGGGCGCGGGCGATGCAGAGGCGCTGTTGCTGGCCGCCGGAGAGTGCAAGCGCGCTGGCGTGCAGCCGGTCCTTCACCTCGTGCCAGAGCGCGGCGCGTGTGAGCGAGCGCTCCACGACCTCGTCGAGCTGGCGCTTGTTGCGCATGCCGCCGATGCGCAATCCGTAGGCGACGTTGTCGTAGATCGACTTCGGGAAGGGATTCGATTTCTGGAAGACCATCCCGACGCGGCGGCGAAGCTCGACGACGTCGGCATCGCCTCCATACACGTCCTTCCCGTCGACGAGGATCGTCCCGCTGGCCCTGGCGTCGGGGATGATGTCGTTCATCCGATTGATCGAGCGGATGAACGTCGACTTGCTGCATCCCGAGGGGCCAATCAGCGCGGTGACCTTGCGGTCGGGGATGTCGAGATTGATGCCGTGCAGCACCTTTGCGGCCCCGTAGTAGAAGTCGAAATTGCTGACGGAGATTTTGGCGTCGGCCATGGTTGCTTTCTGCGCGTGATGGGCGTTCGTCGGCGGCGAGGACGCCGCCGGGCCAGCCGCCGGGACGGCAGCGTTCCATCCGTCTCGAGCGACGATTGCGGCAATGCGAGGCGGAACGCCGGCGTCCTCGCCGGCTGGCTCGGCGGCGTCTCGCCGCCGCAGGTCAGTCATCATCATGATCGGTTCATCCTTTCGAGGCGGCGGACTGCGAAGCGGGCGGCGATCGACAGCGTCAGGATCATCATCACCAGCAGGAAGGCGCCGGCCCAGGCCTGGCGGTGCCAGTCGTCGTATGGCGAGATGGCGTAGGTGAAGACCTGCACTGTGAGTGATGCGATCGGCTGCGTGAGATTCGTCGACCAGAAGCGGTTGTTGAATGCGGTGAAGAGCAGCGGCGCCGTCTCGCCTGCGACGCGTGCGAGCGCGACGAGGATTCCGGTGAGAATCCCTGGAAGCGCGGCCGGAAGAATGACGCCGAAGACTGCGCGGCTGCGCGTCGCACCGAGGGCGAGCGCGCCTTCACGCAGGCCGCCGGGCACGAGGCGGATCAACTCTTCCGTCGTCCGCACGACGATCGGAACCATCAACAGGCCGAGGGCCACACCACCGGCGATGGCGCTGAATCGCTTCACCGGCAGGACCAGGATTCCGTACGCAAAGATGCCGACCACGATCGATGGCACGCCATTGAGAACGTCGGCAGCGAAGCGGACGACCGACGAAAACTTCGTTCCCGGATACTCGGCCAGATGGATTCCGCAGATGCCGCCGACCGGCACCGCGAACAACGCGGCGATCCCGATGAGGATCAACGTCCCGACGATGGCGTTTGCCATTCCGCCGCCGCTCTCGCCGACCGGCTTCGGCATCTTCGTGAAAAAGTCGGTGCTCAATGCGCCGGCGCCTTCTTTGATCACATAGAAGAGGATCATCGCCAGCGGGATGAGCGCGATGACGACAGCGAGTGCGCAGAGGATCTCGAAGAATCGCGAGAACAATTTCCGTCTCCGCAGGTTGGCCGTCACGCCGCCACCTCCTCGGCAACGATCGGCGCCGCGATCGGTGCGATGACGCGGCGTTTGGTCGACCAGATCAGCATCCGCGAGAGCAGATTGACGCCGACGGTGATGATGAAGAGGAGCAACCCGATCTCGATCAGCGCGTGCAGATAGAGCTCATCGGCAGCCTCGGTGAATTCATTCGCGATCACCGCGGCCATCGTGTACTGCGGTTTGAACAGCGACGCCGTGACCTGCGGCGAGTTACCGATGACCATCGTCACGGCCATCGTCTCGCCGAGGGCGCGGCCGAAGCCGAGCATGACGGCGCCGATGATGCCGCTCTTGCCGAAGCCGATCGCGACTTTGATCGCCTCCCACCGCGTCGCGCCGAGGGCGTACGCCGCCTCGCGCTGCGCCGAGGGAACGTTTTTCAGAATCTCGCGCGCGACCGAGGAGGTGAACGGGATGACCATGACGGCGAGAATCAGCGCGGCGGAGAGCATCCCGACGCCGAGCGGTGGGCCGGTGAAGAGCGGAATCTTCTTCATCCCCGCCGGTGTGGCCAGCTCGAGTTTTCGGACGAAGGGAACGAGGACGAAGACTCCCCAGAGGCCGTACACGATCGACGGAATCGCGGCGAGCAGGTCGGTGAGATAGGCGAGCGGCTGGCGCAGAAAGCGCGGCGAGAGCTCGGAGATGAAGATGGCGATACCGAGGGCGATCGGCGTGGCCAGGAGCAGCGCGAGGATCGACGAATAGAGCGTTCCCCAGATAAACGGCAGCGCGCCGAAGTCGCCGGAGACCGGATCCCAGATCGACGTCGTCCAGAACTTCAGACCGAACTTCGCGATCGACAACGCCGACTGCCGCGTCAACTCGAAGGCGATGCCGAGCACGATCAGCAGCACGAGCGCGGCAAACGCGCCGGTGCCGATGCGGAACTTGCGGTCGTCGGAAGAGCGTTTCATCGGATCGCGCGCAGGGTACGAGCCCGCATTGGCGAGGCGATGCAGCGCGTGTAAATTCGGCGTGAAGAGAGGGGAAGATCACCACAGAGACACAGAGGACACAGAGGTAGCGCGTAACCTCTGTGCCCTCTGCGTCTCTGTGGTGATCGGTTTTTCCTGACCCTACTGCTTCACCGTCTTGAGCGCCTCCATCTCCATCGCTACCACTTCCTTTGGCAGCGGCGCGTAGCCGAGCGGGGCGGCGTATTGCTGGCCGTCGGTCAGCGCCCAGCGGACGAAGTCGGCCATCGTTCGTGAGCGCACCACGTCGCGCGGCGATTGCTGGAGGAGAAGCCACGTGAATGACGAAATCGGATAGACGTTGTGTCCCGGCGCGTTGGTGATCGACACGCGGAAATCCTTCGGCATGTTCTTCGCCGCGACCGCCGCAGCGTTTGACACGGTTTCGGTCGATGCGCGCACGAACTCGCCGGCCAGGTTCTGTACGGCGCCGTACGACATCTTGTTCTGCAGCGCGAAGATCAACTCGACATAGCCGATCGACGACGGCGTCTGCTTGACGAGACCGGCGACGCCCTCGTTGCCTTTCGCGCCAACACCGGCAGGCCAGTTGACCGACGTGGCAACACCGACGGTCTTGCGATACTCGGGCGACACCTTCGAGAGGTAATCGCACCAGATGTAGCTGGTGCCCGAGCCGTCGGAGCGGTGGACGACCGTGATCTCGCTGTTCGGCAGATTGACGCCGGGATTCGCCGCCCGGATGGCGGGATCGTTCCATCGAGTGATCTTGCCGAGGAAAATATTCGCGAGCACGGGGCCAGGGAAACGAAGCTCGGCCTTGACCTCGGGGACGTTGTAGATCGGAACCACGCCGCCGAGGACGGTGGGAAGGTGGAGGATGCGAAAGCCGGCGGCGAGGATCTGATCGTTCGTCATCGGGCCGTCGGACGCGCCGAAGAAAACGGTTCCGGCGGAGAGCTGGCGGATTCCGCCGCCCGATCCGATCGACTGGTAGTTGATCTCCGCGTTCGGATGCGCCTTGTGGTACTGGTCGAACCACTTCGAGTAGATCGGATACGGGAACGTCGCGCCGGCGCCGTTGATCTGGACGGTCTGCGCGGATGCAGTGGTAGCGAGCAACAGGGCGGCTGCGAGGAACAGTTTCTTCATCGATTTCTCCTTAGAAAATCAGCAGCATCTTCAAGCCGTAGCGGGTGTCGTCGGCGCGGACGGGCGTGAAGCCGGATTGCTTGAGCGAGTCGCGGTCGAACATCACCGCGGCGGAAAGCTTGTTGAGGTTCGGAAGCCAGTAGGCGAGGCCGGCGATGTCGCGCTTTCGCTTCTGGCTGTTGATGCTCTTGTTCGGCGTGAGCTGGTCGTGGCGCAGGAGCAGCTCCCATCCCTTGTCGCCGAGCTTCGGCGTCGCCCAGATCGAATACCCCTTAGCATCGACCTCGGACTTCGTGATCGACGTGCGATCTTTCGTCGAAAGAAGGTCGATGCCGCCATTGACCAGCGGATGCTCGTACGTGATCTGCGCGATCTGCCGCTGCCGTTTCGCCCCTTCGACGTAATGATCATCGACAACGAAGGCGGTCAGGCGCAGGCCGCGCCAGATGCCGCCGAGCGGCAACGGCCGGACGGTGGCTCGGAACTGAAAGGCCTTCTCGTTGTTGGTCTCGCTCTTCAAATACCCCTCGCCGTTGTAGTAGCCGGCGTGGATGTCGCCGTAGCCGTTCGGGATGTTCCAGTGGCCGGAGATGGCGGCGTCCGATGATGTGATGAATCCTTCGCGCTCGGCGAAGAGCGTCCCCTGCCAGCGATAGCGATAGATCCCTTCCGTGTAGTCGAGGAAGGGAGTCTGCTGGACGCCAACGCGCACCCACGAGCCGTGCGTCGTCCAGTCATCGAGAGCAACCTGTCCGTATGCGTACTTCAGGCGGAACGTCTGCGATCCGGAGAGAGAGCTGCCGCTGCCGGTCTCGCGGGCGACGTCCGGCGTGACGCGGAATGTGATGAAGTGATTCAGGCTGCCGGTGAGGTTGAGGTAGGCACGCGCGATGTTGAACGAGCTGGAGTGAATGCTGTTGCCATCGGCGTCCGTCGTTTTCGGCGACGCGATGTAGGTGTAGTCGCCGTAAATCACGGCTCCGACCTTGTACGACGGCGTATCGTCAGGCGGTGTCACGCCTTCCGCCGGCGTGACCTGGGCGAAGGCGCCGTTGGAGCTGACCACGATCACGGCCGCGGCGAGGAATCGAGCTGCCAAGTTGCGGATGTTCATTACGTCCAAGCCTCCTGTTGTTGGGCGGATGGTAGGTTTGGGCTCTGCACTCGGCTTGCGGCGCGCGTAAACTCAGCGTGAACGGCGCGAAAAAACGGCGCATGATGGACCCGTCAGAGGAGAGCTGAATGTTCCGACGAATCGCCAACCTGTTCCGCGGATTCCTGAGTCTGTTCATCGGCAGTGTGGAGCGCCAGAATCCCGAGGCGCTGCTCGAGGTCGAGAAGGAGAACATCCGCAGACAGATCGCGAACTACAACCAGGGACTGGCCGCGCACGCCGGTCTTTGCGAGCGGCTGATGACGCAGGTGAAGCGGCTGGAGCAGGAAGAGCGCGAGCTGCGCGCGAAAACGACGGCCAACCTCCGCGCCGGCAACCGCGACCTCGCCAGCCAGCAGGCGCTGCGCCTGCAAACCGTGCAGCGTGAGCTGGTCGAAAACCGCACGCAGCTTGAATCGGCCGAGGGAACGTACAAAGAATTGCTGCGGGCGCGTGATGTGTCTGTGAAAGCAGCGCAGGCGAAGATCGACTCGCTCAAGACCAGCCTCAACGATCTGAAGATCAAACGCGCCACGGCCGAGCTGAACGAGATGGCGTCAGGAATGATCTCGCAGATCGGAGGCTCGGGCGACACGCTCAACCGCCTGCACGAGATGCTGGAAGAAGAACGCGAGAAAGCCGCCGGCCGCGCCCGCGTCGCCCGCGACACGCTGCACGCGACGGATTTCGAAGTGCAGGAGCACGAGCAAAAAGCGCTCGCCGATCAGGCGCTGGCCGATTTCGCAGCGAACGAGGGACTCGCGCTGGAGGCGGGGAAGGCCGTGAAGGCGATCGCGGCGGAGCAGAAGAGCTTGGGGCCGAAAGGAAGTTAGGCTGCGGCAGCGAGTCGAATCATTGAGGGTGTTGTCGATGCGTAAAAAGCGCGCATCCTTCGCTGCGCGGTGTTCAAGGATCGGCATCGCATCCATCGCCCGATCGGCGCTCTTCCCGGCGTAGCCGTTCAGTTGACCCGGCCGAGGTATTTGTCGAGCCAGGGGAGGACTGTTTGCACGAGGTCGGTTTTTTCGCTGAGACGTCGTGCGAAGTGTTCAGCACAACGTGACGCTTCTCGGCCGCGTTCGTGCCCAGCGTCCGGAACAGCGGTTCCTGCGACTTCACGAGCGGGAACGTGAAGTCGTACCGGCCGTTCACCATCAGCACCGGCTTCTTGAAGCGGGGTGCGAAGTCGGCCTGGTCGCCGCCGGGCCTGGTTTTGTTGAGAAAATAGCCGCCATCGAGAAAGATGGCTGTCCGAAACGCGTCCTGTTCCAGCGTGCTGTAGATCACTCCCCCGGCCGCGCCCATGCTGACGCCGAGGTAGGCGAGTTTGTTCGAGTCGATGTCGCGTCGGGTTTTCAGGTAATCGAGGGAGCGCGCAAGATCCTTGTAGCGCTTGATCCTCAGATCACCGTCGGCAGGCGTGCCAGGCAGTGCCAGAGTGTCCTGCCGTTCGTACGTGCCTTTGTACACCGGGTACAGGACCGCGCGACCGCTCTGGATGATGTAGTCGAAAAACTCGAGGTCGCCGAGTGATTTGCTGTTGTCGAGGTACAGCACGCGCGCGCTGGGAAAGAACACCACGGTCTGGAAGGGCGGCTCGATTTTCATCGGCAGAAAGAGATACGCGGTGACGCGTTCACCGCCGTATGCGGCATTGAACGTAATCTTCTCTTTGCGCCAGTCGGCGGTCCTCTCCACTACGCCCTCGCTTTCGACGTCGAGCGGCGTCCTGTCATACGCGTACATCGCTTCATACGCGCGGAACACGTCATCGGACGCCGGTTTGTAGTGATCGAAATCGCGGCTCTGTGTCGTGATCGGAGCGGCGACTTGCGCGGACAGCGGCGCGGTGTTGCGAACGCAACGGAATCCGTTTGCCGGTGAGCGGTCGAACGGAGGCAGCGATTCCGCGTCGGACGACAGATAGGGGAGCGAGCTCCAGGCGCCACCCAAAATGAAGCGCGAATGATTGTCATCGCTGTTTGCGATCCATTCACGCACGTTGCCGATCATGTCGACGGTGCCGAACGGGCCGACGCCACCGTACTTTCCAACCGGCGCGATTGCGTTGCGCGAAATGTTGCTTTGCGGAACCACGAACACGCTGGTCTGCGTCGGCGCGGCGCGAAACCATTGCGTAAATACAGGCAGGCTCTTGCCGGCATACGCTGCATACGCGCTGGCTTCGTACCAGCTCACGCCTGACACGGGATAGTCGTCCTGGCCGGGGGGATAATGGCCCCCCTCCCACGTCGAAGGTCCAGCGCGCCCGCTGCGATCGCGCAACAACGTCATCGCCTCGTCCCACGCCAGCGCGCGGCCGTCACGGACAAATTTCTCCCGCCAGTATTCGCTCTTCGCGTAGCCGCCCGAGTCGACGAACTTCTGGAAGTCGCGATTGGTCACTTCCGTTCGATCGATGTAGTACGGCGGCAATTCGTACGGACCGACCCAGCCGACGAACGCGATCATGTCTCCCCAGGCGCCGCCATTGACGAAGTTCATCCCGGCCGGGGCACTCTTCTGCGCCTGGAGATCGAACGTCATCTTCTTTCGGGTGGAAGGTGCCAGCAACAGTTCGCCAGAGCCCGCCTTCGACACTCTCCATCGGAAATAGCCGTTCGGGAGGCGCAGGTCGCGGATCGGCGTGACCCCGGCGCGAAGCCATGGTGTGTCGGGAGCGACATAGTCCTGGATCTCGACGGTCGCTCCTTGCGGCATCGAGTCGATCGACACCATGCTGGTCTTCTTCGCGAAGAGTGCAGCGAGGTTCGGGTCACCAGGCAGTAATTGTTGCGCGTCATTCAAGAGACTGAACGCTGCGAGCGAGCGGGACTCGTCGAAGTCTTTTCTGATTTGCGGAATGGCTTGTTCACGCGCCCAGTGCCTTCGTTCGGAACGGTAATAGAGCCAACCGGCTCCTGCCGCCAGAACGACGATGAGCGCGCCGCCGATCGCGGCAAAACGTCGCGAGAATCCGGCCTGCCGTCGGACCGGCGGCAGATCGGACGCGCTCAGACGGACCGAGACAGCGGCAAGATCGTGCGCCATCTCCGCGGCGGACTGATAACGCCTGCCGGCGTCCTTCTGGAGCGCCCGCGAAACGATTGCCTCCGCATCGGCCGGAACATCCGTTCGCGAGTTTCGAAGCGGCTCGGGTGCGTCACTCGTGACGGCGCGCAGGACCGCCAGCCCGGACTCTCCGCGGAAGGGTGCCTTGCCGGAGAGCGCCTCATACAGGACGACGCCGAGGCTCCAGAGATCGGTGCGCGCGTCGACCGGTTTCCCTTCCGCCTGCTCGGGCGACATGTACAACGGCGTGCCGACCACGCCCGTCTCGATGATGGGATGCGTCTCGTCATTGGCATCCGTCATGACCATCTTCGCCAATCCGAAGTCGAGAATCTTGGCGTGACCTTTCGCCGTGATGATGATGTTCCCCGGCTTGAGGTCGCGATGAATGACGCTGTGCTCGTGCGCCTCTTCCAGCGCGGAGGCGACCTCGGACGCGAGCGTCACGCTCTCCTGCGTCGAAAGGGGACCTGATTGGAGCCGCTCCTTGAGGGTCTGGCCGGAGACGAGCTCCATCACTAGATAGTCGGACCCATCCTGAGTGCCTGCGTCGTAGACCGTGGCGATGTTGGGATGATTGAGCTTCCCGAGGGCCAGCGCCTCGATGCGGAAACGTCTGCGGGCGGCGTCACTGGCGAGGAGTCCCGGTCGGATGACTTTGATCGCGACGTCACGTCCGAGGCGTTCGTCGCGGGCGCGGTAGACGACACCCATGCCCCCCACGCCGATCGGCGCGACGAGGGTGTACGGTCCCATCGTTCCGCCATGATCGGGAGGACGGATGGCGGTGACGTCTTCGGTGGGGCTCATCGCTTTCTACCTACGGCTGGTTTCCGTGATTCTAGTCCCTGGGGGCGTGATCATCGTGCCGTCCGCGGGCGGGAGCGCGTGCGCGATCGGGCGCTTGCTGGGACCGTCCGGCCATCGAGCGTCCGACTTCGGCCTCGCGGTCACTGGACGAAGTTTGGCATCCTCGCGGCCGATCAATTTTCATATCGCGAGTCCGTTAGAAGTGAGAAGTGTGCGACGCGCGCGTTGCCAGTTCCCCTTCTAACTTCAGATCACCACCTCGCCCGACAAATCAATCTTCGGATACTTCATCCTCAGCGATTTCAGCGCGTCGTTGATGACGCGCGCGACGACCAGGTTTCGGTACCACTTCGCATTCGACGGAACCACCCACCACGGCGCCCATTTCGTCGACGTCTTTTCCAGCATGTCTTCGTAGGCGGCCATGTAGTCGTCCCACAGCTTGCGCTCGTCGAGGTCGCCGTGCTGGAACTTCCAGTGCTTCTTCGGATCGTCGATGCGCTCCTGCAAACGTCTTCCCTGCTCGGCCTTACTGATATTGAGGAAGAACTTCAGGATCGTCGTGCCGGTGGCCGCCAGCGTCCGCTCGAATTCGTTGATCTGTTTGTAGCGCTTTCGCCAGATCTCGTTGTCGACGAGGTTGTGGACGCGGACCACGAGCACGTCCTCGTAATGGCTGCGGTTGAACACCGCGATCTCGCCGTCTCCCGGCATCTCCGCGTGAACACGCCAGAGGTAATCGTGATCGAGCTCTTCCTGTGTCGGCTTCTTGAACGACACCACGCGTACGCCGGCGGGGCTGACGCCGCTCATGACGTGGCGCACTGTTCCATCCTTGCCCGACGTGTCCATTCCCTGGAGGATGACGAGGACTTTGTGCTTGTGCTCGGCGTAGAGCAACTCCTGCAGCTCGCCGAGGCGCTCCTCGAGCGCGACGCACTTCTGCTTGCCGTCCGCCTTGTCATCGCAAAGCGGCGTGGCGTCGGGATCGAGATCCTTCATGCGGACCTTGCTGCCGGGATCGATGCGATGGACTTTGGTGTGCATTGTGCGATTCTCCTCCCGCTGGGGTGTTCGTTGCGGGCATCTGCATCGAACGAAGGGCGAGAGCGAGGATACTGCGTCTCACATGCCTGAAAAAACCAAGAGGATTGCCGCGATCGACGTCGGCACCAACTCCATCCATATGATCGTGGCGGAAACGCGGGACCGCGGCTATCGCGTCGTCGATCGCGAGAAGGAGATGGTGCAGCTCGGGCTGGCCAGTCTGGACGGCGAACCGCTGACCGAGGACGCCATCGTGCGCGGCGTCGCTTCGATCGGACATATGGCCGAGATCGCGGCGAAGTGGAACGTGGACGAAGTCTTCGCCGTCGCCACCAGCGCGGTGCGCGAAGCGCCGAATCGCCGCGACTTTCTGAAACGCGTGAAAGACGCGACCGGCGTGAAGGTGCGCGTCATCTCCGGCGAAGAGGAGGCCGACTACATCTTTCGCGCCGTCCGGTCAGCGGTCGATGTCGATGGCCAGACAGCGCTCTGCATCGACATCGGCGGAGGCAGTGTGGAGATGATCGTCGGCACCGCCGACGAGACCTACTTCACGCGCAGCGAGCCCCTCGGTGCGCTCCGTCTGGCGCAACGCTTCGACCTCACCGATCGTCCGACGCCGCGCGCGCTCGATGAGTGCCGGAACCATATCGAGGCCCGCATCAACAAGCTTCGCCGCCGCATCCGCCGCCTCGGCGTCGACCTCTGCGCTGGGACCTCGGGAACGATTCAAACACTCGCGACGATGGCCTCGCCCGCCGAAAGCCAGCCGCCGGCGCACGGTCTGCGACGGCTGGAGCGCGCCGCGGTTCAGGATCTCATTCCTGTTCTTGCGTCGATGACCGCGAGCGAGCGCGCCGAGCGTTTCAGTCTCGACGCGCCTCGCTCCACGAGCATCCTCGCCGGCGCGCTCGTGCTAGCCACGCTCATGGAGTCGTTCGATATCGAAGAGCTGCTGGCCTGTCCGCTGGCGATGCGCGAAGGGATGCTCGAAAGCCGGATCGCCGCTGCGGACAAGAGCGATGAGGATGGCGGATCGCTCCGCCACGCCTCGGTGCTCGCGCTCGCGCAACGAACGGATGTCGACCTGAAGCACGGCACGCACGTCGCCAAGCTGGCGGCGCGCATCTTCGATCAAACCAAGGCGCTGCACGCGCTCGAACAAAAGATGAGCGACCTGCTCGAATCAGCCGCGGTGCTGCACGAAGCGGGTCTGCACGTCAGCGACCGCGCGCATCACAAACACAGCTACTACCTCATCCGCCACGCCGATCTGCGCGGCTACACCGACGAGGAGATCCTGCTCGTCGCCAACACCGCGCGCTACTACCGGAAAGCGCCGCCGGATCCTTCGCACGACAACTTCGCCGAGTTGACGCACACCCAGCAGCAGGACGTCGAGAAACTCGCCGCCATCCTGCGGATCGCCGAGGCGCTCGACCGCGGGCATCGGCGCTCGGTGCGCGATGTGGCGGTGCGCGTGACGCGCGAGCAGGCGGTCTTCACCGTCCGCACCCGTTCCGACTCCTCGGTCGAGATTGCCAGCGCCAGAAAACGTGCGAAGTATTTTGCCGCTCTGTTCGAAGTAGAAGTTCGTTTCGAGACGATGTAAGGAGGCCGCGCGTGGATTCGCAGGACAAATTCATCGTTCTACTACGTCACGGAATCGCCGAGCCGCACGGCGCCCGCGAGGACGACGACGCGCGCATCCTGACGAAGACCGGCAACCGGCGGATGAAGCAGATCGGCCGCGGGCTGGCGAAGTATTTTCCGAAGGCCGAGGTGATTTATTCGAGTCCGCTGATCCGCTGTATCGAAACGGCCGAGTGGGTGGAGAAAGCGTACGGATCGGCCGTGCACATGAAGACGACCGACGCGCTGAAGCCGGATGCGGATGTCGAGGCGTTTCGCGTGTTGATGAACAGAATCAAAGCGCGTTACATCATCTTCGTCGGGCACGAACCGAATTTGAGCCGGACGATGCTGGCGATGACGAGGATGTCCGACGGCGAGATCGAGCTGAAAAAGGGCGGCTGCTACGGGCTGCGTCTGGCCGCGGACGAGAGCGCGCAATTGGAGTGGATGCTGCCACCGCGCGTTTTGCGTCGCTCGCGGTAGGCGGCGAGGACGCCGCCTAGCCAGCCGGCGGGACGCCAGCGTTCCTCTTGCACAATCGCGCGTCATACAGGGTTGGAACACCGACACAAAGCGCGTTAGCGCGGATGGAACGCTGGCGTCCTCGCCGGCTGGCGTGGCGGCGTCTCGCCGCCACTGCCGCGGCACCAGCACGGGCACTCTGGACCCGCGCCCGCTAGTGCTTCTTCTTCTTTTTCGCCTTCCGTCGGATCGACGCCGGATGCCTGATGCTCTCCTCGTACGGTCCGACGCTCACTGAGTCGGCGCGGGCGATCGAGATGAACGCTTCCTGGCTGCGTACGGCGCGCTGGTCGCCGGGTGTGCGACGGCGGTAGTTTCCGTCGGCGCCGAGGGTCCAGCTTTTCACGTTGTCGGCGAGGGCGATGGCGAGGATCTGATCACTGATGCGCGTGGCCACCGATGCGTCGCGGATCGGGAACGTCGTCTCGATGCGCCGCAGGAAATTGCGCGGCATCCAGTCGCCGCTCGATACCCACACCTCGGGCGCGCCGCCGTTGGCGAAACGGAAGATGCGGGAGTGCTCGAGGAAGCGGTCGATGATCGAGGTGACGCGGATGTTCTCGCTGAAACCGGGCATGCCCGGCACGAGGCAGCACGTGCCGCGCACAAGCAACTCGATCTGCACGCCGGCGCGGCTGGCGCGATAGAGCGCCTCGATCACGCTCGGCTCGACGAGCGCGTTCATCTTGGCCACGATGAACGCCGGCTTCCCTTCCTTCGCGTTCTCGGCCTCGCGCTCGATCATCCGGATCGTCCAGCGCAGGTAGTCCATCGGCGAGACGACGAACTCGCGCCAGCGAAGCGTGGAGCCCTTCGCTTCGACCAGCTCCTGAACGCCGGCTACGCTGAAGCCGGTGAGGAGGTTCATGAGCTGCGCGGCGTCGGCGCCGAATTGTGGATTGCAGGTGAAGAGATCGACGTCGGTGTAGAGCCGGCCGGTCACGGCGTTGTAGTTGCCCGTCGAGAGATGAACGTAGCGGCGAAGCTCGCCCCCCTCACGCCGGACGATGAGGCAGAGCTTGCAGTGCGTCTTGTAGCCGACGATGCCGTAGACCACCTGCACGCCTGCTTCTTCGAGCGTCTTCGCCCAGGTGATGTTCTTGCGCTCGTCGAAACGCGCCTGCAGCTCGACGATCGCGGTGACCTGCTTTCCCGCACGCGCCGCGGCGGAGAGCGCAGCGATGATCGGCGAACCGGGGTCGGTGCGGTAGAGGGTTTGCTTGATGGCGACGACGTCGGGATCTTCCGTCGCCGTCTGCACGAATTCGATTAGGGCCGTAAACGAGTCGTACGGCCGGTGAAGAAAGAGATCGCCTCTGCGGATGATGGAAAAGATGTCGTCCGTCGTCGCCAGCTCGGCCGGCATGCGCGGATTGAAGGGCGCCTCTTTCAACTGCGCGTTCGGAATCTGCGTGTGCAGTTGCTGCAGATCGCCGAGTTTCAGCGGCCCGGGCGCGAAGAAGATGTCGTCCGGCGACGAATCCGTCGCGCCGGCCAGCAGCGCCATCAGCGGATCGTCGGCTCCCGCTTCGATCTCCAGCCAGACCACCTCGCGCCGCTCGCGCCGCCGCAGCTCGATCTCGATGCTCTTGAGGAGGTCCTGCATGTCCTCTTCTTTGATGTCGATGTCCGAATTGCGGATGACGCGAAACGCCGCCGAGCGGAGCACCTTCAGCCCGGGAAAGAAGCGATGGACGTGCGAGGCGATGACATCCTCGAGCAGCACGAAGCGCGTTTTTTCCGGCATCGGCACGAGGCGCGGCACGGACTCGGGGATCTTGATGATGGCCACGTGCCGCTCGCCGCGCTCCGACTCCAGTTGCAGCGCGAGATTGAGCGACAGGTTGGCGATGAACGGGAACGGATGCGCCGGATCGATCGCCAGCGGAGTGAGGATCGGCTCGAGATCGCGGCAAAAGTACTCTTCGACGAAATTGCG